>NZ_JAAVBE010000039.1 GCF_014803725.1 Desulfovibrio sp. | reverse complement strand
CTGAACCGCCAAGCCATTTCCCGAGATTGATGATTGTCCACCGAAGATTGACCCAGCGCATTTTCTTGTTTAAAAAATGTCTTGACAATCATACTGATAGGGTGGCGGTTCAGTAGACAAGCTTGCCACCCCATCTTGCGGGGTGCGCTATGCCAAGGCTTACCGATCAAGAAAAACAGGAAATTTTGCGCTATCTGGAAGAGGATAAGCCCCTTTCAGATAAGTATCGGTTCCTCCTTTTTGAAGATAAGCGCGAAGTCGAACTTGTCTGGAACGGCAAATCCAACGAAGTTTGCAACGTGGTACTGCCATTTCAGACCATTGAGCAAATTGACGAGCCCCGCAAGGGTACAACATGCGATTATAAGCACAGTCTGCTGACACTTGATAGCCGTGGGCGGCAGGATAAGGGCTGGACCAACAAGCTCATCTGGGGCGACAACAAGCTGATATTATCGTCCCTCAAAAATGGCCCCATGCGTGAAGAAATCGAGCGCCAGGGGGGCTTAAAACTCATCTATATTGACCCTCCCTTTGATGTCGGGGCTGATTTTTCGATGGATATTGAAATAGGTGAGGAAACCTTTACAAAAAATCCAATATTCTTGAAGAAATAGCATATAGGGATACTTGGGGAAAAGGAGCCGATAGCTTCATAAGTATGATTTATGAAAGGCTGCGGCTCATGCGCGATTTGCTCGCTGAAGATGGTAGCATCTATGTACATTGCGATTGGAGAATGAATAGTTATTTAAGAACGATACTTGAAGAAATATATGGTAAAGATAATTATATTAATGAAATTGTCTGGAAAAGATCAGATGCAAAAACAGACTCACAGCAAGGAAGTCTACATTATTCAAGAGTAAATGATAGTATAATATTATTTAGAAAATCAAATATGCAAATTTGGAACCCACAATTTATACCATTATCCGAGTCATATATAAATAGTTTTTATAAATATACTGATGAAAATGGTAGAAAATATAAGCTTGAGAATATGTTAGGCCCTGGTGGGGCAAAAAAAGGAAATCCAGTTTATGAAGTGATGGGCATCACACGACCTTGGCGATATTCTCCTCAAAAAATGGCTGAATTAATTAAGAAGGGTTTGGTAATCCAAACCAATCCGGGCACCGTCCCGATGCAGAAAAAGTATTTAGATGAGAGTAAGGGAGTTCAGTTAGGAACATGGTGGGATGATATAAGTATGATTAGGGGATGGTCTGGGGAAAAGACAGGATATAGAACACAAAAACCGGAAGCTTTACTAGACCGCATAATCAAATCTTCCTCCAACGAAGGTGATCTCGTCGCAGACTTTTTCTGTGGTTCCGGAACCCTCCCTGCTGTTGCGGAGAAATTGGGGCGCAAATGGATAGCCACCGACTTGGGTAAATTCGCCATCCACACCACACGCAAGCGACTTCTTGGAGTTCAGCGGCAGCTCAAAAAGGAAGGTAGGCCCTACCGCGCTTTTGAAGTCCTCAATCTCGGTAAATATGAGCGCCAGCACTATGTTGGCGTGAATGAAAATCTGCGCGAGGAGGAAAAGCGCATACAGCGGGAGGAAAAGGAGGCGGCGTTTCTAGACCTGATTCTCAAAGCCTATAAGGCAGAGAAAGTCGATGGCTTTGAGAGCTTTCAGGGGAAAAAACAGGGGCGCATGGTGGTGGTCGGGCCAATCAATGTGCCTGTCAGCAGGCGTTTCGTGGAAGAGATTGTCCTGGACTGCCGCAAACATCATATCACCAAGGTTGACCTGCTTGGGTTTGAATTTGAAATGGGACTTTTCCCAAACTATCTGGATGAAGCCAGAAGAAAGGGCGTTGATATTCAACCCAAATACATACCCGCTGAAGTGTTTGATAAACGCGCAGTGGAACGTGGCCAGGTCGTTTTCCATGACGTTGCCTATATCGAAGTGAAGCCCCACTACCGCAAAAATGAAGTAGCTGTAGAATTGACGGATTTTTCTGTCTTTTATTCGCAAGATTCAACCGCCGAAGTCTCTCTCAAGGAAGGCAAAAGTAAAATTATTGTGGAGCGCGGGCAGATTGTGAAAATCAAAAAGGATAAGAAAGGGATTGTCAGCCGCGAGCAGCTCACTAAAAACTGGACGGACTGGATCGATTACTGGTCGGTAGATTATGATTTCGAGTCAAAGCGGGAAATTATTCGTATAAAAAATCCTGAGACGGATGAAATTGAGGAACAGTGGACAGGTGACTATATTTTTGAAAACGAATGGCAGTCCTTCCGAACCAGGCAAAACCGCAAGTTAGAACTGAAAAGCGCCTATAAGGAGTTGCCATCAGGAAGGCATAAATTGGCGGTCAAGGTCGTGGACATTTTCGGCAATGACACCATGACGATTGTTGAAGTTAATGTGGGAGGCAAAAAGTAATGGCCCTCCATCCCGACTTCCCCACCTCACCGCATGATATTCTTGATCCGAAAGTCCGTTGGTTTCCTGCGGATGAATCCCAACGAGATGAAATGGCCAGGCTCATGCCTCCCCTCGTACCAAAACTACGTGAGGCAGTAAGGGCTTTCCGTGAGAACGATTACTCAGGTGCGAGCCCAACCAGTAAGTCGCTTTTAAATTGGTGGTTCAACGAGCCTCATCTTCTTGATAACAGTGACGATGTCCTCAAGGAATTCAAATATTACTTTGCTCAGCGCGAGGCTCTTGAAACCATTGTTTATTTGTATGAAGTCATTGGCGCAAAAGACAAGTTTGACCTGATGCGGTTTGACGCTTCGGGCATGGTCAGCGCCAATATGTTTGATGAAACGTGGCGGCGCTATGTGATCAAGATGGCTACGGGGAGTGGCAAAACCAAGGTCATGGCCCTTGCCTTGGCCTGGAGCTATTTTCATAAGCTCTATGAGCCTGACTCGCAGCTTGCCAGAAATTTCTTGATCGTTACGCCCAACATCATTGTCCTGGACCGTATTTATAAGGATTTTCAAGGGCTACGCATCTTCTTCAAGGACCCCGTCTTGCCGGAAAATGGCTATGACGGGCGGAACTGGCGCAATGATTTTCAGCTTACATTGCACAAGCAGGACGAGGTGCGAATCACCAGGCCCATCGGCAATATCTTTTTGACCAATATCCACAGGGTTTACGCGGGCAATGAAAGTCTGCCGTCCCCTGGTGATGAGGACAGCCGGGATTATTTCTTGGGTGCAAAACCTGTGGGGGCGACCACAGATTCCAAAGTCGATTTGGGGCTGATCGTGCGGGACATCGATGAGCTTATGGTCATCAATGACGAGGCCCATCACATCCATGATGCAAAGTTAGCCTGGTTTAAATCCATAGAGGACATTCATAACCAGCTCTTGCAGAAAGGTGGGGCTTTAAGCCAGCAGCTGGATGTGACGGCAACCCCCAAGCACAACAATGGCGCGATTTTCGTGCAGACAGTGGCTGACTACCCCTTGGTAGAAGCCATTGCTCAGAACATCGTCAAGCATCCTGTGTTGCCCGATAAGCCAAGCCGGGAAAAATTACAGGAAAAGCAGTCCGCAAAATTTACTGAGAAATATGCTGACTATCTTAACCTTGGCGTGACCGAATGGCGCAAAACATATGCCGAGCATGAGAAAGTCGGCAAAAAAGCCATTCTTTTTGTCATGACCGATGACACACGGAACTGTGATGAAGTAGCTGAATATCTTCAAGAAACTTATCCGGATTTGAAGGATGCCGTACTGGTCATTCATACCAAGGATAATGGCGAAATATCCGAGGCGTGCACTGGGAAGAAAAAGGAAGAGCTGGAGCGGCTGCGCGAGCTTTCCAATAGAATTGACGATGTCGATAATCCCTATAAAGCCATTGTTTCCGTTCTTATGCTCAAGGAAGGCTGGGATGTTCGCAATGTAACCACCATTGTGGGCTTGCGAGCTTATTCCGCCAAGAGCAATATTTTGCCTGAGCAGACCCTAGGGCGTGGCCTGCGTAAGATGTATTCGGCAGATATGGAGGAGTATCTCAGCGTCATAGGCACGGACGCCTTTATGGATTTTGTGGAGACCATTCAGGCCGAAGGGGTGACGCTCGAGCGCAAGCCGATGGGCGATGGGAGTGCTGCTCAAGCCCCTCTGATTATTGAGATTGATAAGAGTAATGTAAATAAGGATTTGGATGCCCTGAATATTGAATTACCTGTGCTTACACCGCGCATTTATCGGGAATATAAAAATCTTGAAGATCTTGATGTTTCATCTTTTGGCCATAAGAAGATACCATATGAGGAATTCACCAAAACAAAGCGGAGCATGATTGTATTCCGCGACATTACAAACGAAAAAATCACGCATGTTACCACACTCGATTCATCAGGATTTGCTGATTATCGTAATGTTCTTGGCTGGTTTACAGAAACCATCATGAAAGAATTATGCCTGTTTAGCGGTTATGACGTGCTCTACGGTAAGGTGAAAGCTTTTGTAAGGGATGAGCTGTTTGATCGTCCCGTTGATTTGAACAACGCCAACACCTTACAAAATCTCTCAAAGCTCGCTGCTACACGAACGCTTATTGAAAGTTTCAGGAAGGCCATCAACTCCCTGACGGTAAAAGATAGGGGGAAAGCTGAAATACGGGAATATCTCAACCTACTGAAGACCCGACCTTTCATGGTTAAGCAGCAGGAATCGTTCATCCCCCAAAAGAGCGTATTCAACCGTATTATCGGAGATAGTCACTTTGAGCTTGAGTTTGCGAGGTTTCTGGAAAACTGTCCGGATGTGCTTGCCTATACAAAAAATTACCTTGCGATTAATTTCAAGCTTGACTACGTTAACAGGGACGGCAACATTTCTCACTATTTCCCAGATTTTATTGTAAAATTACCGAAAAATCGGATAGTCATAGTGGAAACGAAGGGTAATGCTGACTTGGATACGCCGCTCAAAATGGAACGGCTTAGGCAATGGTGCGCGGATGTAAACCAGTCTCAGAACGAGAACACATATGATTTTGCTTACGTAGCGGAAAAAAATTTTAAAAAATATCGGCCAAAGATTTTTGAGCAACTATTTATTGGCCGTAATGGGTGATATTGCCACCAAAGAGGGTAATGAATGGCATCGTATAGAGAAAAATTCGAAGAAGAAATGGGGGTTATTAAAAGCACTGCGCTTAATGAAATTAATACATTTAATGATAGATGTACAGAATTATTAGAAAACTATACAGAAAAATTGTCCACTATTGAAAATGAGTTTGCTAAACTTTCAAAATACGAAGCTACCTGCCAAGATTTATATAAGAAAATCTCACAAGTTAATGAGCAGACAAACGCTCTATTAGATGAAATAAAAAAGACACGAGATGAAATATTTGTTGATCCATCCGATGAAGAATTTTCTATACTTAATGATATTAAAGATTCGCAAGAAAAAATTACTTCTATTTATGATAAAGTAATAAATTACAACAAAGAATTATTTGGCTATAGAAAAAAGACTCAAACTCCGATTACGCAGCAGCAGTTTGCATCAATAGAAGCGCCAGAAGAAAAAGAAACAAAGGATGGTAAATTTTTCAAGGTATCATATACTGATGTCCCTGGCGTAAAAGAGAAAATAGAAGAACTCATTTCGGCATATAAAGCATTTATTAAAACAGATGAACAGAATGTAAATAATCGAGAACGCGATACAGAACAAAAAATTAATTCTTTATTGAAAAAAATAGAAGATTTATTGCCTGGTGCAACAGCAGCAGGATTATCTGAATCATATAGTAAAGCAGAAAAGAGTGCTCGAAATGCAACTAAATTATGGATTATATATTTTATAATTTCTATATTTTGTTCTAGTTATATGGGATGGCTTATGTTTGATAATGGGATAATTAAATTTAATGATGATGTAACATTTACTAGTGCAATTATCCAAATGCTTAGAGTTCTTTGCTTTGAATTTCCATTTATTTGGTTCGCGTGGATAGCGAATATTAAAATTTCACAATATATGCGTCTTACAGAAGAATATAGGCATAAATGGGCGATGATGAGGATATTTGATGGCATGAAGACAATAATTAATGAAAATGATAGTGAGGATGCTATAAAAACAAAGGCACAATTTTATCATTCGTTACTTATTTCCTTTGCAGAAAACCCGAGTAAATCTTTAGATAAAAAATATGAAGTAGAAGGTCCATTTTCTACAGTTAGCAATGCGCTTAATAACATACTTCCTCAAAAAAATAAAAATAATAAAGAAATAATCGATGGAGATAAATAAGAAATTATTATGGCCTATCCTAGCTAAGGAGAAATTGCAGGTAGGAAGTGGAGGCTGATTAAAGCTACTTTGGCGGGGTGTGAAAGGGCATGCGCGGGGGGGATTTTCCAAGAAAATAGCGATTTTCAGGTTACTGAAACCCAATGGGAGAGTTTATACGGCTATTTTTCCCCAATGCCCAAACTGAAATACTCATGGGCTTCATAGTGAAACGCGTCGAGGCCGACTGAACCGACTACACCGATATGTTCTAGGCATATAATACCTTGGATGTAAGTGATTTCCACCATCGTAAAATCGATCTTCAAGATTGGTTACAAAACAAGGAAATCATATTAATTGGCTAGCAATTTTGGGAAACTAGACAAGGCGGCATCTACACATGTTCAATGAAATAAAGCCTGAATACTTTTACTGGTTCCGGGGAGAGGGCAAATAGCGCTTCAATAGCGGCAATCATTTGTAGCTATTAACCAAGCTAAATTCTTGAGTTAAACAAGCAAGGCATTACCATTAAATAGGACAGCGCAAAAAAAGATTTTTCAGGTGTGACCCCAATCTCCTTGCAAAGTAGCAGATACTCTTCAACAGAATCTGATAGTGCTTGCTTCAGCTCCTCAATGGAACGGCCCTGGAAGGAGATAACACCCTTAATGTTCAATATCACCCCGTAAAAATAATCACTCTCTAGATCATACTCAACACGTACTTGACAGCCTTTATCGGTAAGTGTATCCATGATATTCTCTTTATCAGTCCATTCTTTCGCCCTTTGCTATCCGTCCTCTTCCCCAGTAGCCAGCGGTATCATTGGGGTTATGCCATAAACTATCTTACAAACCTGATATAGCAGTATGATCGGATCTATACGATTCATCATTGCCCAGTATAGGGGTATAAATTGTTACCTCAGCCCCAAGATGACCTTCATGGACTCCACCAGCAGTGTCAGATCCGCATCGGAAAGCTCGCCAATCTTCTTTCCAAAGCGCTTTTTATCCGCCGCACAAAGCTGGTCGCAGACAGCCACTGAAGTTTTACCCGCAGAAGGCAGTGGGATGACAATAGGAGGACGCGGCGTTGCCGATGTGGAGAGTGGTACCACCACAACCGTGCCTCTCGCCCTGTTCAGGGCATTGACCGTGAGAATGACGGCGGGGCGGCATTTCTGGATCTCCTTGCCTTGCGACGGATCAAAATTGACCCACCAGACTTCACCGCGCCGCATCCTGCCCCTCCGTGTAGTCGGTCCCACGAATGCCATCAGCTATCAGGCCATCACGCCACTCCTGCATTTCAGCATTCAAGGCTGAATCTTCCTCCACAGCAAGAGCCACCTGGTAGAGCGGATCATCTTCTTCGGGAAGGGCCTCCTCCATCAGTTTTGCCACAAAGGCGCTCCGCTGCCTGGGCGGCACAGCCTGTCGGAATCGGGCGGCCAACGCATCGGGAATATGAAAAAGCATTTGCATATCTTCACTCCATTTTCAATATCAATATTGATAGCTAGCGAATTTGTCAAGCCTTCCGACTTGCGAACAAGGATGTCGTGGACTCCGCGAGCTCTCACTCCGTTGACATCCCCCTGCCAACTGACGCAAGTAAATTGTTCATTGACCACATTTCTTGGCATAGGTCGGAAGCCTTAGGGGTTTCCCCCAGCATTGATGAGCGAGTTCTTCAGCGCGTTCTATGGGTAGCTCTGGCCGATATTCATTCCCGTCTTACAAGGCCGATTCCGTGGCTTGTCCTCCCCACCCACGGAGCGTCTAGAAATGTCCACTAGAGGCTTTTAAGATTTTTCGATTTTGTAGGTATATTTGTGGGTATAAAATAAATTTACAAAAATAAATACTATAATTTCAAATGGATGTCAAAGCAAATTTATTCCGTTGGTGACGCCAAGAAATATCAAGGGGTTAGCGTAAAAACTAACCCCTTTTTCATTTGTGGGGAAAATCTGCCCCACACTCTGCCCCACAGATTTGCAAATTCTTTGGGAACCAAGGTGGCAGTCAGAGAAGAAAAATTCACATAAATTTAGGACAAAGTGGGTGAAGAGGAGGAATAGTTATTTATTTTTCTTACTGTAAAACATAGATAAATATATGGAAATCTATTTATTAAAAATCATATTTTGTTATCAGTAGACTGACGGCTATCGATTGAGCTTTGATAAAAGATTATGAGATGGCTGGGACCTCAATTTAAAATATAAGAACTCAATCCCTATTTTCGTCAGGGGCAGCTTTTGTCTCCGAATTTCTTTTTTTCTCCCTTTCCTCCTTAATACCCTGTATAATAAGCAATGTACATAAAATAAGTAAGGATAATATCATACAAAAAAACCAGGGGTTATTTATATTAAATAATACAAAATTTGCGATTGACGCACTAACTCCATAATAAATCTCACCAACATCAACTTTTCCAGAAACCTCTTTAGAGTTAAGCTGCAATTGTTTCCAAGTCACAGATGGAAAACCCTCGGCCCATATATCTAGTTTCACAGAGGTTTCAGGACGTAATGACTTGATTTCAACAAAGTTTTTCTTATATTCAATTTCTGCGACGTCTGATGTACATTTTGCAGAAATAATATCAGCTGGGATGGCGATCCTTACACTAGATGCCTCTCTATCACCACTATTCATAATTGTACACTGCATAAAATACTTAAGGGAGTATTTAATGTCTTCTCTTTTATCATTCTTTTTTAAAAATTCACTTTCAAGGGGGGTAAGCGGAACCCGCAAAGGGAAACATTGAGCATATAGCTTAGGATCTTTAGGATGTGAATAATGGTATAGAGTAAATAATCCGACCACAATCCCAACAACCAAAGAAATTTTTCCAAGCCACGAAAAAAATTTATCAGAATTTCCACTCATAATATTTACTCCGGCATAATATTTTATTGATAATTGATTGGCGAAATTATTTACAATTAAACACTTTCATCACTTCATCGCCTAAGTGATTTATCACTTTCACGGCAATGTGTCCATTTTTCGGCTTGGGGAAGGGGCGGGAGATGTCGCTATGGAGGCTTTCCCAGGCGTCGCGGTCGATTTCTGCTTTCAGGGTAGTTTTCAAGGCCTTGTAGGGATCGTTCTGGCCGAGGAAGTAGGCTTGGCGGACAAAGAAGCTCTGGCCGTTGTAGTCCGTATCCACGAACCAGCAGGCGATGTCGCCGGTGTTGTCGGAGCGGATTTCGCCGCTGTTGGGGTAGTACACGTCCACACCGTTGATTTTGACCATTATCTGGTCGGTCTCTTTCCCGTCCTTCGTTTCGGGGAGGATTTCGATGTCGGGCTCGCCGAAGATGACAAAGAGATTCCCCTTGCCGGTATTTTTGAGCGCCTCGGACATGTGGAGGTCGGCGTTCATCCGGGCCTGGAGGATGGGCAGGCGTCCCAGTTTGGAGAGCTCGGTGGCCTGTGCCTCGAAATTGAAGCCGCAGGCAATGAGCAAATCAAAGCCCGCTTCACCCGCTTCGACGGCGGCGCGGGTGAGGTCAACCCTGGCGACGGTTCCAAATTCCGGGCCGATGAAGATGGCGGCGCGTTTTTCGTTGTCGCCTTCCTGGAAGCGGCCTTCGGCGCAAATCATCTCTCCGGGCCACGGGGCAAGGCTCGTGAAGTTGATCTTGCCTTCCTTGTGGGCCTGCTGGATGCCTGAGGTTTTCAGGTTGTCCAGAATCATGTCCGCAAAATTGCGACTGTCGTCCCCTGCTGCGCTGGCCTGCGGGTCCAGCAGTTCATCATCAGGGCCGACGCCCAAAACCCGGTGCGGGGAGATGGATTCCACCGTAAAAGGTCCGGCAACGCGAACCTTCTTTTTATCCTCATAGGGCTTATCGTAGAGCGATTCAAATTCGGCGCTCGCCGCGATGGCCTCGTCGATTTCCTTTTGCCGGGCGGTACGGGCTTTCCACCAAGCCGCAAGCGTAGCGGCTTCTTCCTTGCTCCAGCCCTCACCGGCCTCACGGGGGATTTCCCATTCCTCCCAGAGCTCGCCGCGCAGCTCATTGAGTTTTTTGCGCAAGGGCTCAAGCGTTTTCTGCCACTTCTCCCAGATTTCATCTATGCGGGGATTATTGGCAATGGACTTGAGGGTAATGTGCGGCACACGCTCATAGACAAAGCCAAAGCTGAGATTGTTGCCATAGGGCCGGGACGCGAGGAAGCCCCACAGTTCTTCTTCCTTGGCCGCGCCTTCCGCGCTATCCGCCAAGAGATAATAGGGATAGCGCGCGCCCATGAGCCGGGCGCGGGCAAGAGCCAAGGCAACGCGGGAAGTATCAATGGTTATCCAGCGCCTCCCCCACTGCTCGGCGACATACGCGGTTGTGCCGCTGCCGCAGGTTGGGTCAAGCACAAGGTCGCCTGGGTCAGTTGCCATGAGGAGGCAACGCGCTATAACATTCGGCGTTGTCTCCACAACATATTGCTTTTTCTCTGCAAAACCACTTCTTCCGGTGTCATTCCATGAATTATCTATGGCTGTAACGGGAAAATCATTCCAGTAGCGTTTGTATCGGAGTGTATTTCCCACTAGCATAAGTCTATTAGCTTTATTGAGTCTATTTAATCCGCTTCCATCACTTCCTGTTTTCCAATGAGTATTTGGTGGACAGGATACAACACAATTTTGAAATTTATATTTATTGTCAATAGTTTCCTTGGATGCTCCTGAAGAAAATAAGGTGTCATGCGCAAGTATCTTCGCAGAATTTTCTATCGGCAGGATACCTGCCCTCTCCTCTTTTGACATTTGATAAACTTTAAAAGAATTATCTTTAGATTCCAATAGAGTATATTGCGATGAACCACCATCGCCAAAAGGTTTATTTAGATAAATTTTATTATATTTAATTTGACTTTTATTTTTTGCATACCATAAAATAATATCAAATGCTGATGCTAAAAGATTTGAACTTTGTCCCCCTGTAGTTCTAAAAGTTATTTGGCTAACAAAATTACCTCCTCCAAAAATCTCATCCAGCAATTCCCGCACATGATGCACATTCTCATCACCAATCTGCACAAAAATACTGCCACTTTCCTTCAGCAAATCTCGGGCGACAATGAAGCGGTCGCGCAGATAGCTCAGATAGGAATGGATGCCGTCCGCCCAGGTATCCCGAAACGCCTTGACCTGCTCCGGCTCCCTGGTGAAGTTTTCCAGCTTGCCGTCCTTTCCGTCACGGCTGGCGGTGGACCACTGAAAATTGGAATTGAACTTGATGCCATAGGGCGGGTCAATGTAGATGGCCTGCACCTGGCCCCGCAGGCCCTCGCGCTCGGCAAGGCTTGCCATGACTTGAAGGGAATCCCCCAAAATCATTCGGTTGGTCCAGTTTTGCTCATGCTGGTAAAAGTCCGTCTTGTCGGCATCCGAGGGAATACCGTTGAAGTCGACAAAGAGGCTGAGTTGGTATTGGGCCGCTTCCGCCGCAAGGCCGCCGTCAATCTTTGACTGGCTGAGTTTGAGCAGGTCTTCCACCAGGGCCTTGGGGTGGATTTTTTCCTGAATATAGAGCGGCGGCGCTTTGACGGTGAGGGTTTCGTCGCCATCGTATTTGCCGCGCCAGACAAGCTGCGGGTCCAGGTCCGGATTGCGCTTCTGGTAGGCCACCTTCACCGGGGCCTGCTGCTCCTGCGGCACCAGGGATTGCAGCTCGGAAGTGGGGATATTGGGGCGCTTGGCTTCCTCATGGGTGAAGTTTTCAACATGGTGGATGGCGGTGGATTTCTTTTGCTTAGCCATTGAGGAGGCCCTCATCGGTTTGCGGTTGCTTGCCTGCGCGCAGTTGTGCGATGGCGTCGGTCAAATCTGCCTCAATGGCATTGTAGCGCCGAATTTCCATGAAGGCCCAGCGGCCAAAGTTGCCATTGGCATTGATGCCGGGGATCCAATACTTTTCCATGGCAGCTTTTTTCTGCACAGCATCCTCGCCGCGATAACCCTTGATTTCCACCACCAAGTGGAGGGGATCGTCCTTGCCATGCCCGTCATCCACCAGGAGGATGAAATCCGGAATATAGGTCTTGGGGATGCCGGCCAGCCTGTAGGGCACTTCAAAGCCCAGGTTATGGTTTTTGACATAGGCCAGGATGTGATTGCCCTTTTTTTCCGCCACGCGGCAAAGTTCATTTTCCCAGTCGCTATCGGTAACGATATAATTCAGGTGGCACTTACGGCTGTCCGTTGTCCACAAGGTACGCTTGGAGGTGGTGAAGTTGACGTAGCGGGTGGAGCCTTCGGGATTGTAGGGGTCAAGAACCACCTGGACCGGGTTGCTCTGCTTAAAATGGTTGGTGATGGCATCGGAGATTTTTTCGCAGGCTCGGTCGGCAAGCGCCTTGTAGAGCAACTGGCCGGGGAAGGTATGGCCCTCGCACTTGAAATACTTTTCCAGCCATTGGGCCGTGATTCGCTTCAACTGCCCGTAGAGGTAGTATTTGATGACGCCCTCGCCGTCCCGAAATTTTTCCAGCAAATGGCGGGTGAGATACATGAGGATGGTATTGTGGCGCACCATCTCCAGATGCTCGATGGTGAGGTCAACTGATTCTCCGATGATGCCGGAATTTTGGGTGTCCGTCGCTCCGGTCATTTCCTGCGTCAGCGTGAGGTAGGATTCATCGGTGAATTTGGCCTGCAATTTGTCCGAGGGCAGCTCGGCGCGGTAGCTGGACACGCGGGGGAAGGTGATCTCCTGCGCGTCGCGCTCCGGGCGCACAGCGTGGACGCGCGTCATTTCCTTGGGCGGCGCGGGCTTGCCAATGGTCGGCTTGGCGGTGAAATCAAAGGGAATGCCCAAGATGTCTGAATACTCCACATCAAAAAGGCGGTTTTCATTCAATTCATAGGACTGGCGGCGCAGGGCGCGGCCGATGACCTGCTCGCAGAGGAGTTGCGAGCCAAAGGCGCGCACGCCGAGGACGTGGGTGACGGTGCTGGCGTCCCAGCCTTCGGTGAGCATTCCCACTGAGACCACGCAGCGGATGCCCGCGCCAAGCTGGTCCTTCTTGCCCACGGTGTTCATGACTTCGCGCAGGATGGCGGCCTCGGACAAGGGCTTGCCCGCCTGCAACTCGGCAGCCAGTTTGCCGCCGCGCTGCATGATCTCGCGCTTGAAGCGGGCTATTTCATCCCTGGCGGCATCGGCAAAGTCGGCCTCCAGCACATCGCCGCGCTCAAGCTGGACAGAATCAATGAGCAAGGTGTGGGGGCGCACCAGGGGCTCGCCATTGTCGTCAAAATTGCGGAACAGCGGGAGGCGGCCCTGCTCGAAATGCTCGCTGCCATCGGCAAGCCGGCGCTTGAAGCCGGAAATATACTCATAAACCAGTTTTGAGGTGGAGGTGTTGTTGCAGACCACGATAAAACAGGGCGGCACGGAGATGCGCTCCCGCTGCCACAATTCAAACACCGTTTTATAGTGCCCATAGAGCGCTTCGAGCGCGGTTTGCAGGGGCATGGGGAGAGCGAGCGGATCGTAGGAGGAATTTTTGCCCTTCTTGGGCATGTCCTTTTTGATGGTCTCCCACAGGTTGCGGAACATGGGCACTGTGGTGTTGGGGATATTGTCGGACACGGGCACGCGGGGGAGCTTGACGATGCCGGACTCAATGGCATCCATGAGGGAAAAATCGCTCACCATCCAGGGGAAGAAGGTACCTTCCACATAACCGGAGCCTGAGAGAAAGCACGGCGTGGCCGACAAATCAAAAACGCGGCTGATGCCCATGTGCCGCTGCACCGCTTCAAGGCCGGAAATCCAGATGCGGGCGGCCTCGCGGCGCTCGTTGGCTTCCTTTTTGGCATCGGCCCTGTCGCTGGCGGCGACTTCCTTGAGTTCCTCATCCAGCCGGGCGTCCGTATCGGGCCTTTCGCGGTAGCAGTGGTGGGCCTCGTCGTTGATGACAACGATGTTTTTCATGCCCGTAAGTTCCGGCATGACGCGCTGGAGCATTTCGCCTTCGCTTTCCAGCGTTTGCAGGGGCTGCTCGCGCCAACCCTCAAGGGCCGCGCGGGTGCCCTTGGAGACATCCATCTTTTCACGGCGCTTGAGCGCGTGAAAATTGGTGATGACGATGCGCGCCTGGTTCAAGTCGCGCAGCATGTCCGGCGGGACGAGCTCACGCGAGGCATAATAGGAATTGGGGTCATTGGGCTTGAGAACCTGGAGGCGGTCGCGGATGGTGATGCCCGGGGCGACAATCAGGAAGCCCTTGCAGAACTTGGCGGAGGATGTGCGCAGGGCATTGAGCGTTTGCCAGGCAATGAGCATGGCCATGACGGTCGTCTTGCCGGAGCCAGTGGCCATTTTCAGCGCCAGACGCGGGAGGCCGGGATTGGACGCATGGGAGGCATCCTCAAAAAAGTCCAGATACCTTTCTTTGTACTTTTTGGAGCGCGGGGCCACTTCGGTGAGCCAGATGGCAGTCTCCACCGCTTCAAGCTGGCAGAAAAAGGGGCGGATGCCGCTGAACTCGTGCGTGCGCCAGTATTCGAGCAGGCGCGCGGTGATGGGCGTGACTTTCCACTGGTCTTTGGGCAGCTTGCGCCACGCGGACACATGGTTGCGAATCTCGTTGATCAGGACCTTCTGGTACTCCTGCTTTTCATCGGAGATGTCCGCAGCGGTTTGGTCAGTCAGCAAGGTGCCCTGAACCTGGCCTTTGCGGACTTTTTTCGGCTTGGGGATGGGGGTGATGAAGTCAGCAGGACGCCGATACGGGAGAATTTTTTGGGTGGGCTGGCGGTTTTCGTCCAGCTCCCAATGGCGGGTGGGTTCCTCGTAGGGGGAATTGAGGATGGGCTGGCTGAAAAACAGGTCAGAATCCGATGAAGGAGCTGCTTGCTTGGTGTGGGAAACCGTTTTTGCCATGCCTGCCCTCCATTGAGCCATATACTATTCCATATAGTGTTAGCGTCAATAGGGCAAGCGCGGAGGGGCCAGGGGTGCGGGGAAGCGGAGGGCCAGCCGCGTCTATATGGATAAGCCGGGCCGACAGAGGTGAGGCTGGGGGTGCGCCCCGCTAGGCGTGGGCCGCGCTGTCTTTGAGTGCGTCAACAACCCACGTATTCAGGCTTTTCCCGGAGACGGCTGCCGCCGAAGCGATCATGCGGTGGATTTCCGGGGTCATGCGAACCGTAAGACGGCCGGAATAGGGCTTTTCTGGTTCTATGCCCCGCTCACGGCAGACTTCAAGCCATGCGTCAACGGAACGGGCAAACTCTTCCCGAAGTTCCGCAGTGGTTTTTCCATAAAAGGTTATGGGGCTGGAAACATTGACGACGCAGCCGAAAAAGCTGTCAATGTCCGCATCATAATCAATTTTTGCCATAAAGCCCTTATGTTCCATCGTTGCCATTGCTATTTCCTCTCTGGTGTATAGCCCAGGCTTGTGAGCCATTGGCGGATGACATTTATCGCGCCCTTGTCCGTCATGGGCGATGGATGCGGCCTGTGAAAAACGGCGGGCATCTCGCCCGGAAAGATAACGGCAACGCGGGAGCCTTCCCGCTCCTCAATTTCCGCGCCGAGCGCCAGGAACAGGGTTTCAATGTCTTTCCAGCGGATAGTGCCGCTTACAGGCCGCCGGAAGATGGCTTGTAAGGCGCCGTGATGTTTTCGGCTGATGTCCATAAGGAGTTAGTGTCATTTTTTGGTGCTGACGTCAATGGGGGCCGGTTCCAGACTGGCTTTTGCTCGCTCAACAAGCGGCCTTCCCCCTCCATGATACACATGAGCCATTTGTACTCCCTACTCATTTTTTGATCTGCCGGGGGCCCATTCTTGGTATTGACCCTACCCCATTCATGATACCAAGGATAAGTTAGTGGCTCCTGTCCGGTTTGGGGGTTGATGGGCTGCCCGATAAGCCGCCGGGCTTTGCCAGCCAAGGGCGCTGTGGGGGCG
>NZ_JAAVBE010000038.1 GCF_014803725.1 Desulfovibrio sp. | reverse complement strand
GTCATCCCTCCTCGTAAAAGCCGGAAACGTCCACGTCCTTACGATAAATATCTTTATCGACTTCGGCACCTTATTGAAAATGCCTTTTTGGAATTGAAGCGCTGGCGGGGTATCGCCACACGGTATGCGAAAAATACGGCCTCTTTTCTGGCTGCTGTGCATATAAGGTGCATTGCCATTTGGGCTAAAATCAAATGACGGCACTATCTAACCAATTCTTCTCGACCTCGTGCCGTAAGTTTGGCACTCGCGTGGCTGTTTACCTTACTGCCCATCCAGTTTGCTGTTGGTAGCCACTTCCCGCTTTACCGAATTCAAAAAAAGTGAATAACCTGTTGAAACATTACAGCTGGCTCCCAGCGAAAAACTCCGCGCCTATCCGCTCAACGATATTGTCGCGGATCCACTTGGGGTCGATCCATTCCAGTGGTGTGACCTCGACGCCGCCCACGAGGATGCCGAAATGCAGGTGGTCGCCAAAGGCAAGCCCGGTGCTCCCGGTGCGGCCGATGACCTGGCCCTTGTTCACCACTTTGCCCGCCTCGGTGAGTATCTCGCTCAGGTGCGAATAAAGGGACATCACTCCGAGGCCGTGGTCAATGACAATAAGATTGCCGTAGATGCCGAGCTCCGCCGTGAAGATGACGCGGCCGCTGTTGGCGGCCGGGACCTCCGCGTTGCGTACCGAGGCGAGGTCGAAGCCCAGGTGGTAGGACTCGCCCACGAGCTGCCCCTGGTAACGGAAGAAGCGGTGGTCGGCATAGCCGGCGCGCGCGGCGGAACGCGGCAGGCGCAGGAAGGCCCCGCGCCAGAGGATGGCGGCGGCGGTGTCGCGGCTGAGTTCGCGCAGGGTCTGCACATTGGCCGCGCGGACTTCGTTATTGATATACAGGTAGCATTGCAACGGATCGGACGCACCGGGCGCCAGGTGCTTGAGCTTGTTCTCCACGGCCTGCAGGAAGTTGTCCTTGAGGTCGATATTGTCGCTCTTGAACGTGCGCTCAAAGGCCATGACTGACAGGCGGCTCTTGGTGGTATTGCCCGCGAGGTCTGTCGCGGTGATCTCTACAGAATTCTTGTAGTCGCGCGCGGTCATGGTGTAGGGAAACGGGAAAAAGCAGAGATAGCTGCCGTCCTTCTGCAAATAGCCGGGCACGAAATAGCCGGCCACGAGCACGCCGCTGCGGCTGACCTCTTCATCAATGGTATAGCGGATGACTGCCGAGCCGCCGCGGCGCACATTGGGCGGCAGCGTCCTGACCGAGATGCGCGGCGCCTGCGTGTCCAGCCGCATGGGAACGAGCTCGGTGCGGGTATTGCCTTGACCGAAGCCGGCGAGGGAGCCGTCCGTGGCGCGGATCTCCATCTCGAAGGCGCCTTCGCGCAACTGGGCGTCCTTGAGCGGCACACTCACCGTGCGTTCGGGCAGATAGTCGTCAAAATGCCGGTTGAAAATGACATTGAGGACATTGTTCTTGCGGATGCCTACCACCAGCGAGCGGATGCCCGCCGGGTCCTTCATGGTGATCTCAAGGACGGTGGCCGGGGACACACGCCCGGTGGCCGGCGTTATTTGGATGGTGGGGCCGTCCAGATCCTTGAAAAACACATAACCGCCAACGGCCAGCGCGCCAATGACGAGGACCGCCAGCGCCGTGGAAAGGATGCTTGTGGTACGCATCGGCAACTCCTTGCAGCAGGCCTCAATGGTTGCACAGCGGCCTGTTTTTTTCAAGACGGCGTTGCCCGGCGCCCCGGGGCGTGACCGCGCCACGCATTGACTTGCGTGGGAAAATCTGTTCTCACTTCCCGCATATGTACAGTGGCAGACATCCGCACGCGGCCGGCGCGGAAAGGCGTGCCCCACGCGCGACGCAGGTCGACCCCCGGCGGCTGCGGCAGCGCATGGTGGACGGCCTGGCCCGGCAGCTTACGCAGCGCGGGGTGGAGGCGCCGGCCGTGCTTGCGGCCATGAGCTCTGTGCCGCGGCACCTCTTTGTGGAGGAGGCGCTCCGCGCGCATGCGTATGAAGACACGCCCCTGCCCATCGGCTTCGGGCAGACCATCTCGCAGCCGTCCATCGTCGCGCTCATGACCGCCATGCTGGTGCCAGAGCCGGGCATGCGCGTGCTCGAGATCGGCACGGGCTCGGGCTACCAGGCGGCGGTACTGGCCGCCATGGGCTGCACGGTCTTTTCACTTGAGCGCATGCAGGAACTGCACAACGCCACGCGCAGCCTGCTGCACTCGCTGCAAATTTCCGCGGTGCGCACCTATTGCCGCGACGGCACCAGGGGGCTGCCCCTGGCTGCGCCCTTTGAGCGCATCATCGTCACCGCAGGTGGCCCGGAGGTGCCCGCGCCCCTGCTTGACCAGCTCGCCGAGGGGGGTATCCTCGTCATCCCGGTGGGCTCGCGGCCGCGGACGCAACGCCTCCTGCGGGTACGCAAGCACCTCGGGCGCACCGATACTGAAGACCTGGGCCCCGTCATCTTTGTGGACCTTGTGGGCGACCACGGCTGGCGCCCATGAATGCCCCTCGCCTCTAACTTCCAACCAGCAAGGAAATGCCATGTCCTCCTGCTCTTCCTGCCCCTCGGGCGCATCCTGTTCGCATTCCACCTCGCATGGCGGCGACGGCCATTGCAATGACCAGTTCGCCCTCCAGGACAGGCGCATCGCCCAGACCCTCGCCGGTATCCGTCACAAGATCTTCGTCATGAGCGGCAAGGGGGGGGTGGGCAAGAGCTCCGTCACCGTCAATACGGCGGCCGCGCTCGCCGCACGCGGGCACAAGGTCGGCATCCTCGATGTGGACATGCACGGCCCGAGCGTGCCCAACCTGCTCGGGCTCAAGGGCGCGGTGGAGGTCGACCCGGAAACCGGCCTCATGCTGCCGGCCGTGTGCACGGATAACCTCTCGGTCATTTCCATGGATTCCTTTCTTGAGGACAGGGACCAGGCCATCCTCTGGCGCGGCCCCAAGAAAACCTCGGCCATCCGGCAGTTCCTCGCCGATGTCAAATGGGGCGTGCTCGATTACCTGCTCATCGACTCACCTCCCGGCACCGGCGACGAGCACATGACTGTGCTGAAGAGCATCCCCGACGCCCAGTGCGTGGTCGTGACCACGCCGCAGGAGATCTCGCTCGCCGATGTGCGCAAGGCCATCAACTTCCTCCAGTACGCCGATGCGGCCATCCTCGGCATGGTGGAGAACATGAGCGGGCTCGTCTGCCCCAATTGCGGCACCGAGATCGACCTGTTCAAGAAGGGCGGCGGTCGCGAGCTGGCTGAAAGCTGCGGCATCCGCTTCCTGGGCGCCATCCCGCTGGACCCGGCCACGGTGGTGGCCGCCGACCTGGGCGTGCCCGTGGTGAACCTCGAAGGGAGCTCCCCGGCCAAGACGGCCTTCCTCGCGCTCGCGGACGCCATCGCCGAAGCCTGCGACAACAGCCTGGAGGGCTTGTCGGCCCCTGCGGGGAAGAAATAGGTGCCAGCTCTGCCCGATACAGCTACTCGACGTGAAAAAAGGGCGTTGCACCGTCATGGGAACGCCCTTTTTTGTATTAAGGCGTGAATCCAGTCGAAGGAGCGATGGGGGCTGAGACTAAGAACCACCCGCTATGGGGATGCGCGACAGCGGTTATATCCAAAAAACACGCTGCCATTAGGATAGAGGTGTTCAAGCCTATCGTTACCTTTAGGGAAGGTGCTGATATGGGAGCCAATGTATAAGGGGCAGAAATCTTAGGGGCATTTAATGCCCGACCCTGTTTATATGCCAGCTAGTGTCCTCATTTTTCTTTTAATTTTTGAAGTTTTCTGCTATTTTTCCACAAAAAGGCGCAGAAAATGCAAGCTGCTCAGCGTCGTCACCGATATATCTGACAAGGTTTGAGAGCTTTTGGAACCGCACCTTCCATGTCGTGAAGGAACACGAGGTTTTGCAGCCGCGTGGTGACAGTGGTCTTGTGCGCCTCGCTCCAGCGGCGGCCTTGGCACTCTATCCACTCGAATGCCGTTGCGCTGAACGTGGGATTTTGGGTCTTGGCATCAGGCTCCAAGCGCTCGTCCGACTCGAGGAGCGCCATCGCATTGAGCAGCGCAAGCCGCGCGTCACGCAGACTGACGTCAGGATAATGGCCGATGGTATGGGGGCGGTCTTTCCCCTCCTCGCGGTATTTGATGCGCCAGACCTTTGAGCCAGTGGGCAGAACTTCGCGTTAGAGCCCGCCACCGTCAAACACCTTGTAGCGGGGCGCCTTCGGCTTCAGGGCCTTGATGGCTGTATCTGTAAGCGGCATGGGGTAACAGCTCGTGTTCGCTTAAGCTCGTTACCCCGAGTATTGCCCCTATTCCCCCTTCACGGCCAATGACTATAATGACAAGGTGGACAACCAGAGAAGCCATAAATAAAGAAGTCCAAGGCCTTTGAGACGACCTTGGACTTCCTTGACATCATGTTGGTAGCAAGGGAGGGATTTGAACCCCCGACACTGCGGGTATGAACCGCATGCTCTGACCAACTGAGCTACCTTGCCACGAGCGCTCGCTGCGCAACGCACTTTCTACGCGACTTGACCGGGCTTGGCAAGCGATTTTTGCGCGCACCGCCAAGCGCGGCGCTTCCCACCGTCAGCGGACCACGAAATAATACACAAAGGGCGCCAAGGCCAGGCGGTAGATGGCGAAGGGCACGAGGGTCATCTTGCCCACCAGGGCCACGAATGCCTTGACCGCGAGGAGCGCGGAAACGAAGGCCCCCACCATGCCTACGGCGAAAAAGGGGATATCCGCCGCCGTGAACAGGGAAAAGTTCTTGAGCAGGTCGTAGCCTGTCGCCGCCATCATGATGGGCACAGCCGCGATGAAGGAATATTCCGCCGCCAGGGCGCGCCGGGCGCCCAGGATCATGCCGCCCATGATGGTCGCCGCCGAGCGCGAAAAGCCGGGCCACAGCGCAAGGCACTGAAAGCAGCCGATGCCGAGTGCCATGCGGGGTGTGAGCTCGTCGAGGCTCACGCAGGTTGGACGCTCGTGCCGCCGCTCCACGAGGATCATGCAGATGGCGCCCACGACCAGGGCCGCGAGCACGGTTGACGGCCGGAACAGGTAATGCTTGATGAAGGAATGGAGCAGGAGCCCGGCCACGCAGGCGGGCAGGGACGTGAGAAAGAGCAGCCACAGGCCGCGCGGTCCGGCAAAACGCACATAGGGTTGCGGCCGCACGAGCCCCACAAAGCGCTTCCAGTAGAGGACGACCACGGCCATGATGGCGCCGAGCTGGATGACCACCTCGAACGTCGCCGCCTTTTCCCCGGTGAAATGGAGCAGGTCGCCCACGAGGATGAGGTGGCCGGAGGAAGAGACGGGAAGGAACTCCGTGAGGCCTTCCACAATGCTCAAGATGAGCGATGTCAAAAGATCGTCCATATGATCCTGGCCCGGAGGAGCGAATCAGGCACGCGGCCTTGCCACGGGCGGGGCACGTGCCTATGGTTTACAAAAAGGGGCTGCCATGCCGACCATCATCCATCACAGTGAACTGGTGCGCCGAGCCCTCGTCTATCTCGATGAGGAACGGAGCCGCTGCCCGGACAAACAGGTGGAAATCCTGCTGGATGAAGCGGGCATGCGCTTCAACCTCTCCCCGGCGGAAGCGCTGGATCTGGCGCGCATCTTCCGCACGGCATCCTGCGGTGCCAAGCCGGAAGACCGCGCCTAAAATCCCCCTCGTAGGGCCGCGCCCCGGGCTGGCCCCGTGACGCCGCGCCACGCTAGGAGATGGGGCTCCCGGCCGGAACGACCTCATCAGGTGTCAGGAGGCGGCAGCAATCGCCCTCGCCCGCGGTCAGCACCATGCCGCACGACATGAGCCCGCGGATCTTGCGCGGCGCAAGGTTGAGGACCGCGCACACCTGGCGCCCGGCAAGCGCTTCCGGCGCATAATATTCCGCAATGCCGGAAAGTATCTGCCGCGGCTCGCCTTCGCCAAAATCAATGAGCAGGCGCAGGAGGCGGTCGGCCTGGGGATGGCGCTCGGCGCTGACCACCGTCCCCACGCGCAGGTCAAGGCTCTTGAAGCTGTCAAAACTGATTTCGGGCAATGGGCTCGTCGCGGCCGCATCCGCCTTCTTTTTTTCATCCTTTGCTTGAACTTTTTTCGTTTTCTCCTGGCACCCTGACTTCTTGACGGCCTGTTCCTCCGCGAGGGCGGCAATATCTATCCGCGGGAAAAGATTGGACGCCGGCGCGGCCTTGGCGCCTACCCTGAGCCCGGAGAGGCTGGCCGTTTCCGCCGCGAGGTCGCGCGTGGGGGGCGTGCCGTCGGCCGGAACCTCCTCGCCGAGCTGGGCGAGCATGGCGCCCGCGGCCTTGGGCATGACGGGCCAGAGGCAGAGGGCGATCTTGCGCATGCAGGCGAGCAGGATGTGGAGCACGCTTGAAAGCCGCTCCTGCTGGCCTTCTTTGGCGAGGGTCCAGGGCGCCTGGCTGTCCACATACTTGTTGAGCGCGCGCACCAGCTCCCACAGGGCTTCCAGGGCTTGCGCGAAGCGCACGTTGCGGAAGAGCTGGAGATAATTTTCCATGACCGAGGCGCAGAGTTCTTCAATGGCGCGATCCGCGTCAGTGTGCACGGTGCCTGCGGGTATCTGGCTGTCACAGTACTTGGCGGTCATGGAAAGAACGCGGCTGAAGAGATTGCCGAGGTCATTGGCGAGATCAGCATTGATGCGCCCCACCAGCGCCTCTTCGCTGAAGCTGGCGTCAGAGCCGAAGTGCATCTCGCGCAGGAGGAAATAGCGGAAGGCGTCGAGCCCGTAGCGCTGGCCCAGGTCGAGCGGGTCCACCACATTGCCCAGCGATTTCGACATCTTGGTGTCGCGCACGAGCCAATAGCCATGCACGTTGAGGTGACGGTAAAGGGGCAGCCCGGCTGCCTTGAGCATGGTGGGCCAGAAAACGGCATGCGGCTTCAGGATGTCCTTGGCGACAAGGTGCTCTCCGGGCCAGTAGCGGGCATAGTCCGCCCCACCTGGCCAGCCAAGAGCGCTGATATAGTTGATGAGCGCGTCGAACCACACATAGCAGACATAGTTGCGGTCAAAGGGCAGTTCGATGCCCCAAGTGAGGCGCGTCTTTGGGCGCGAGATGCAGAGGTCTTCCAGCGCGCCGGACTCCAGCATGGCGAGTACTTCGCCGCGGTAGCGCTCGGGCCGGATGAAGTCCGGGTTGGCGAGGATATATTCCCGCAGCCAGGGCAGATACTTGGACATGCGGAAAAAGTAGTTCTTCTCGCTGATGAATTCCGGCTTGGTGAGGTGCTGCGGGCAGAGGCCGTTTTCCAGCTCCTTTTCCGTATAGAAGCGCTCGCAGCCGTAGCAGTAATGCCCCCCGAACTCGCCGAAATAGATGTCGCCCGCGTCGTAGACCTTTTGCAAAAAGTCCTGCACCGCGGCCTTGTGCTGCTCGTCCGTGGTGCGCACAAAGCGGTCATTGGCGATGCCAAGGCGCGGCCAGAGCGCGCGGAAGCGGCCGCTGATCTCGTCCACGAACTGCCGCGGGGTCAGGCCACGCTTTTCCGCGGCCTGCACAATCTTGTCGCCATGCTCGTCCGTGCCGGTGAGAAAGAGCGTATCCTCGCCGAGACAACGGTGGAAACGCGCCATGGCGTCCGCCACGATGGTCGTATACGCATGCCCCAAGTGGGGATTGGCGTTGACGTAATAAATGGGCGTGGTGATATAGAAGGTCTTCACATGGGCTCCATCATGCTTTGCCGCCCGGGTGGCGTGCATCTTTGGGGGCGGCGGCGCCCCGTCCGGCACCATGCGGCCGGCCGCCGGGGCGTGCGCCAGCGGCGGCATGCGCAGGGTGGTGTCTGCGGCCTCGCCGTTGCGGGGCGCGCTCCAAGGCGGGATTGACGCCCGGTTCCTCCGTTTCTGCATCCAGGCTGAGGTCAGCGTCGTCCGCTTCGGGCGCCGCTGAAGCGGGCTCGCTGTCGCGCCCGGTCTCGCGCGAATGCGGGGGCGCCGGCTCCCGCCGCCCCTTTTCGCCGGGATGCCTGGGTTCGGGGGCCGGCGCCGGCGCGGCGTCCGGGCGCCGTGGGTCGAGCTCCTGCCATTCTTCAAGTGTCAGTTCAACTTCTTCGTTCTCTTCGGTGAGCACAGAGAGCGAATTGCGGAACATATTGGCCCGCAAAACCTTGAGCGGGCCCCGCGAGGTGAGGTACTTCTTGCCGGGGCGCGGGGAATTGCGATGGAAGCGCTCATAATTCTCCTGCTCGTAGGAGAGGCAGCAAAGAAGGCGCCCGCAGATGCCGGAGATTTTGGCGGGATTGAGAAACAGGTTCTGCTCCTTGGCCATGCGGATGGTCACGGGGGCGAACTTGCGCAGATAGCGCCGGCAGCAGCAGACCATGCCGCAATTGCCCACGGCGCCGAGCATCTGCGTTTCATGGCGCACGCCGATCTGCCGAAGCTCGATGCGCGCCCGGTATTCGCGCACGAGGTCCTTGACGAGCTCGCGAAAGTCGATGCGCACCGGCGCGGTGAAATAGAAAATGAACTTGCTGCGGTCGAAAAAAATCTCCACGTCCACGAGCTTCATGTCCAGCCGTCGCTCGCGGATGCGCTCCTTGCAAAAGCGCATGGCCTCGCGGGCAAGCGCCTCGTTGCGGCGCCCGGTTTCCTTGTCCTCGGCGTTGGCCATACGCAGGATGACGGGCAGATCCGCCTCGGAGGAGCCGGGCAGGGACGCGATGGGGCCGGAAACGACCTCCCCGAGGGCCGAGCCCTGGTCGGCTTCGACGAGCACCTGGTCGCCGGGCTTGCAGCCATCCGGCGCGGAATAGTACTCCGTCTGGCCGAGCGCGTGGTAGCGAATACCGAATATGGACATTTTCCGATGTGGCTAGAGCAGTTGCGGGTGCCGGCAGCCCATGGGGCGCCGGGTCTTGTCGGCTATGTTTCGGCCATATCGCGGCGCCTGTCAACACCGGGGGGCTGCGCCGCACTTGTCAACGGCCGGGCGGTGCCGTAAACTACCCTATTCAAGCGAGGGCATCATGATCAAAAGAAGTGAAGCTCTGGAACTTTTGGCGCAGCAGGGGCTCAGCCCGGCGCTGCTCCAACATTCGCTCGCCTCGGAAGCGGTGCTCCGCGCGCTGGCGCGCCATTTCGGCGAGGACGAAGAACTGTGGGCGCTGACCGGGCTGCTCCACGATGTGGATTATCCCGCAACGGCCGAACAGCCGGAGCGGCACGGCCTTGACGGGGCGGAGCTTCTGGCCGGCAAGCTCCCCGAGCCCTGCCTTGCCGCCATCCGCGCCCACAATGGCGAAATGACGGGCTGCGCGCCCAAAAGCCGCCTCGACTATGCCCTGCGCTGCGGCGAGACCGTCACCGGCCTCATCAGCGCGGCGGCGCGGATGCGGCCCACAGGCCTTGACGGCATGGAGCCCAAAAGCATCAAGAAAAAGATGAAGGACAAGGCCTTCGCGGCCTCGGTCAACCGCGACAATATCCGCCAGTGCGCCGATGCCGGCCTTGAGCTGGACGCCTTTTTGGCGCTCGCCATCGCCGCCATGGCCGCACAGGCGGCCGAGGGGGCGACGGACTAGGAGAGATTTCCGGCGCAGCGCCCAAGAAGTCTGGCTCCCGATTTTTGCCCAATACACAAGGGCTGGGCGCCTGCCGGCGCAGGCCCAAAATCTTAAGGTTTTACTTCAAAAAAACAAAAACTCAGCGTCAGGATGTGCGAGGAACACCATGGAAAAATGCGCGCTGGACACGGCCATTTCCACCCTGGGCCCCTGCAAGCTGGAATCGCATCTTCCCTACCGCACCTGGGCCGACAATAAAAAGATCCAGGTGGTCATCGACGGCGAACTGGGCGACGGCTCCACCGAGCCCTGCCGCGCCTCCTTCGAGGCGGCGGGCCCGAGGCAGAAGCTCTATTTTGACTCGTCGCGCGCCAAGTGCGCCATCGTCACCTGCGGCGGACTCTGCCCTGGCATCAACGATGTCATCCGCGCCATCGTCATGGAGGCGCACCACGCCTACCATGTGCCGTCCATCCTCGGCATCCGCTACGGGCTGGAGGGCTTCATACCCAAGTACGGCCACGCGCCCATGGAGCTCACGCCGTCGCGGGTGGCCGACATCCACCTCTTCGGGGGCACCATCCTCGGCTCCTCGCGCGGGCCGCAGCCCGCGGACCAGATCGTGGACACCCTTGAGCGCAGCAATGTCAACGCCCTTTTCGTCATCGGCGGCGACGGCACCATGAAGGCCGCCATGGCCATCAGCGCCGAAGTGCGCCAGCGCGGGCTCAAGATCTCGGTCATCGGCATCCCCAAGACCATTGACAACGACATCAACTACATCCCGCAGTCCTTCGGCTTCGAGACAGCGGTGTGCAAAGCCACGGAAGCCATCGAGTGCGCCCATACAGAAGCCTGCGGCACGCCCAACGGCATCGGCCTTGTCAAGCTCATGGGCCGCGAATCCGGCTTCATCGCCGCCCAGGCTACCCTTGCCCTCAAGGAAGTGAACTTCGTGCTTATCCCCGAGGCGCCCTTCTCCCTCGAAGGGCCCGGCGGGCTGCTCCCGGCCGTGGAGGAGCGCCTGCGCGACCGCGGGCACTGTGTCATCGTCACCGCCGAGGGCGCGGGCCAGCACCTGCTCGCACACCACACCGAAACCGACGCCTCCGGCAACCGCGTGCTCGGCAATGTGGCCGACCTTTTGAAAATGGAGATCTCGCGCTACCTGAAGGAACACAAGCTGCCCCATTCCATCAAGTATATCGACCCGAGCTACATCATCCGCTCGGTGCCGGCCCAGGCCGCCGACAAGGTGTATTGCGGCTTCCTCGGGCAATATGCCGTGCATGCCGCCATGGCCGGCCGCACGGACATGGTGGTGGCCAAGATCCAGGAGCGGTATGTCCACCTGCCGCTCCAACTGGTGACGCGCACAAGGCGCCGCCTGAACATCTATTCCGACCTCTGGCGCGCCGTGCTGGAATCCACCGGCCAGGGGATGCTCAAGGGCATGCTGCCGCCCGCATGAAGAAAGCCCAAGAGCCCGGCCTGTGCCGGATACAGGCCTCCGCCGGCTCCGGGAAGACCTGGGAGCTGACGCGGCGTTTTCTTGAGCGGCTGGCCGCTTGCGGGCCGGACGGCGGGCGCGCTTCCGCGTCCTGTGCGCTTGCGCCCGAAACGGGCCACAGCTGGCGCGACATCATCGCCGTCACTTTCACCAATGCCGCCGCCGCGGAAATGCGCGAGCGCGTGCTCAGGCGCCTCAAGGAGGCGGCGCTCGGCGCTCCCGACGAGGGCGTGCCCTTCGCCCCCGAGGAGGCGCGCCGCTGGGTGGACGCCATTCTGCGCGATATGAGCGCCCTCAATATCCGCACCATCGACAGCCTGCTCCACCTTATCGTCCGCTCTTCGGCCCTCGACCTGGGGCTGGCCCCGGATTTCGAGCCGGTCTTCGCCACCGAGGAAGCGCTCACGCCGTATTATGACCTCGTGCTCGACCGCGCCTGGCGCGATGACCCGGCCATGCGCGGGCTTTTGCGCTCCGCCTGTCGGGCGCTCGCCAACCGCGAGGACAGCAAGGGCTTTCTCGTGGGCGAAAAGCTGCGCCAGCAGCTCAGGCTCGTCATTGACGATGTGTTGCGCGGCCACCTCGACGGGGTAGCCGGGGAAGATGAAATTAAAGAAAAACTTGAACTTTCTGAAAAAAATGTCCGTTCCTTGGCGCGCCAACTGCTTGCCGTGGCTGAAGAAATTGGCATCGAATGGAAAAAGGAGCCCTTGCGCATCGTTTCGGCCATCGCCGACGGCGACCTGAGCAAATGCGAGCTCAAGACGGCCGTGGCCACAGAGCCCGAAAAATTCTTCAAGGGCAAGGTCCCCGCTGCGCTCGTGGCCCCGCACTCGCAATTCACGCAAGCGGCGCTCCGCTGCCGCGAGGCCCGCGCCGTCCTGCTGCCGGCGCTTCGGCGCGCGCCCTTCGTGCGTCTCGCGCAGACGCTCGTGGCTGCCTTCTTCCTCAACCGGGAACAGGAAGGCGGCATCCCGGGCATCCTCATCCCCCGCTGGGCCGCCGAATCCCTTTCGGGCGACCATGGCGTTTCTGACGCGCTCTGCCGGCTCGGCTCCCGGCTCACGCATTTTCTGGTGGATGAATTTCAGGACACGAGCCGCGAGCAGTGGGAGACCCTGCGGCCCCTGGTGGCCGACGCCCTCGCCCGCGGGGGCTCGCTGACGTGGGTCGGGGACATCAAGCAATCCATCTACAGCTGGCGCGGCGGCGACCCGACCCTGTTCAACGCCGTCCTGGAAGATACGGAGCTCACGCGCCTCACCGCGTCCGGCACAGAGAGCCTGCCCTATAACCGCCGCAGCCGGGAACAGATCGTCGCCCACAACAACAGCCTTTTTGCCCCCTTGGGGGAGATGGACTGCGCGCGCGACATCCTGGAACTGCTGCTTCCCAAGCTGGCCAAGGAGCAGCTTGACACGGGTGCCCGACGCCTGGCTGAAGCCTTTGCCGGGGCGGAACAGGAATGCCCCGCCGGGGCCGGTGGTGGCTTTGTGCATGTGGAGCGCATCGAGGCCGACCTCTCGGACGAGCTCGACGAGGCCGTGCTTTCCCGGTTGTGCAAGCTGCTGAAGGACGACATCCTCCCACGGCGCCCGCTTTCCGACATCCTCGTGCTCGTGCGCAGCAACGAGAAAGGGCGTCTCGTGGCCGAAGCGCTGGCGCGCGAGGGCATCCCGGTCATCACGGAGAACAGCCTTTTGCTCGCCGAGCATCCGCTCATCACCCAACTGGTCGCCTTTCTTGATTTTCTGGATGCCCCCGAGGACGACATCGCCTTCTGGACAGTGCTCACGGGCTCGCTCGTGCTGGGGCACCCTTTGGCCGGCGGCCTAACGGTGGAAGAACTCCACGACTGGTGCGCGCAAAAAGAGCCAAGCCCGCTCTTCCAGCGCTTCCGCCGGGCGTGGCCCCGCATCTGGGAGCAGCTGTTCGCGCCCTTCCATGCGCAATCGGCCCTGCTCACGCCCTATGACGCAACGCGGGAGTGGATGCTGCGCCTTGAGGCGGAGGCGCGCTTCCCCGGGGAGCGCACTTTTTTGCGCCGCTTTCTCGAAGTGCTGCAAAACGCGGAGGAAAAGGGCCTTGCCTCGCTCGGTGCCTTTCTCGAGCACTGGCGCAGCCGCGGCGGCGAGGAGAAAGCCCCCATGCCCGGCGGCATGGACGCCGTGCGCGTCATGACCATCCACAAGGCCAAGGGGCTCGCGGCGCCCTGCGTCATGGTGCCGTGGACGAGCTTCGCCGGCCGGCCCTCGGAATATACCGATGTCATCGAGTACGAGGGGCTGAGGCTGGCCGTGCCCGGCGGCAAGACAAGCGGGGCGCACCACGAGGAATACCTTGCGGCGCAGGCCTGCGAAAGCCTGAACCTGCTCTATGTGGCCTTCACCCGCGCCCGGGACGAGCTCCATATTTTCCGCACGAGCACGCCGGGCCTTGAAAAAATCTCCAAACTCGGGAGCGCGCTGGACGAGCTTTGGGCCCGAGCGGGGCTTGAGCCGCCCTTCGACCTCGGCGAGCCGGGCTTTGCCATGGTGGAGGAACGGGCAGCGGACAGCGCCGAAGCTCCTCCTGCCGCTTGTGAGGCCCCCTTGGCCTCGCCGGCGCCCCCCGTGAGCGAGGCAGACGAAGCCGGCGAAAGCTGGCGCCCCATGCAGTGGCTGCCGCGGCTGAAGATCTTTCGCAATCCGCTTTCCTCCGTGGTCTTCCGGCCCGAAGACCGGGGCACCCTGCTCCACCTCTGCCTTGAACGGCTCGCCTGCTCCGGCCACCCCCGGCAGGATGCCGAGGCCGCGGTGACAGCCGCCCTGGCGGCCAGCGAGGCGCCGGTGCCGCAGGAGGCCGCCTTCAGAGCCGGTCTTGTGGACGCGCTTGCGTGGTTCGCGGCCGAACCGCGGGCAGCCGGCTGGCTCGCGCACGGGCGGCCGGAGCAACCGCTGATGACGGCCGACGGCCGGCTCTTGCGGGTGGACCTTCTCGTGCGCGAACCATGGGGAACGCTCGTCATCGATTACAAGAGCGGCCAGCCGGCCCCGGAGCATGCGCGCCAGGTGCGCAACTATATGGAAAATCTGGCCGCGGAGCCCGAGAGCGGCGAGACCCTGGGCCTGCTCGTCTACCTTGACCTTCAGCGCTTCCAGCTCGTGACGGCCGATACGCTCTCGGAACTTGTGCCCGAATGCGGGAGCCTCCTGCCCCCGGCGGCGCCCGGCGCCGCATCCACAAGCCCGGAGGGCCGCCCATGAGCGCGCAGCCCTTTCTCATCTTTCCGTGGCAGCGGCCCTTCCTCCCCGACCTTGTGGACACGGTGGAAAAGCTCACGCACGGCCAGCCTGGCAAGGCCCTCATCGTGGTGCCGCACCAGCGGCCGTGGCGCTATATCGTGCGCATCTTTGAGGAGCGCGGCTACGCCGGGCTGCTGCCCAAGACCGTCGCCTTCAGCGAGCTCGTGGCCCTGTGGCGGGCGCGTGCGCAGGGCGCGGCGAAAATGGCCGCCAACCCGCTGGATCAGGGGGCATTGCTCCACCAATGCGTGCGCGGCCTCGCGCGGGAGGATGCGGCCCTTGAAGCGCGCTTCGCGAAGATGGACATGGCCCGCTTTCTCCCTTGGGGGCTGCGCCTCGCATCCCTGCTGGAAGAACTCTTTATCCAAGGGGTGGAGCCAGCCGACCTCGCCCATCTTGAAGGCGAGGTCACGGCGCCGGCGGCCGCCCTGCTCGGCGCCCTTGGCCGCATCAGCCGGGCCTGGCGCGCGGCACTCGAAGAACGCGGCTGGACCACCCCGGGCCTTGAGCAATTTTTGGCGGCCCGGGGCGCGGCACGCATCCCGCCGCTGCTCCAGCCGGCCGCGGAACGGCCCGTGTTCATCGCCGGCTTCTCCGTACTCAGCGGCACGGAAGAGACCCTGCTCCGCGCCCTGTGGCGCGCCGGGGCCCATGTCTGCCTGCATACCGACCCGACCGTGCTTGAGGGCGCCCCGCATTGGGCCTGTGCGGAACAGGGCGCGTGGCTGCGGCGCTGGCATGCGCGGGCCGAGCCCGCTGTGCCGCTGACCGAAGCGGAGGCCGGCCACGAGCCGCGCCGGGAGTTCTTCGCCGGCTATGACCTTCATTCCCAACTGGAGGCCCTGGCCCATGACCTCCGCCACACGGGGGGCGGCTCCACGGCGGTGGTGTTGACGGACAGCGCACTGCTGCTGCCCGTGCTCCATCACCTGCCGGAAAAGGATGTCAATGTTTCCATGGGCTATCCGCTGGCACGCTCGCCGCTTTTCCGCCTGCTGGACGCCCTCTTCACGCTGGAGGAAGGCCGCGCCGAAGACGGTCGCTGCTACTGGCGCTCGCTCCTGCATGTGCTCAGGCATCCGTATCTCAACATGCTTGAGACGCGCGCGTCTGACGGCGAGGTCTTTGCCCTGCGCGACGGCCTGCGCCGTATGGAGGCCCTCGTCCGCACCGGGAGCCGCTATGTGGATCTTCCGGCCTGCCTCGAAGAGTGCCGGCAGCAGTTGCCCGCAACGCTGGCCGCGCTCCTGACCGAATGCCTTGAAACCACTGTCGGCGCCCTGCATGAGGCCGATACCACGGCCGGCCTTGCGGCGTGGCTCGGCGGCATCCATGGCTTTTTGCTCGCCTATGGGGGAGATGTGTGGCGGCGCTTTCCGCTGGATGCCGAGGCGCTGTTCCGGCTCATGCGCCACGTGGCGCCCGAGCTCGCGCACAATGCCCTCGCCGGCGAGGTCTTTCCGCCGGCCCTGCTCTACGGCATTGCCCGGCAATTGCTGGAGCGCGAGCGCATCCCCTTTGAGGCCGACCCGCTGGTGGGCGTGCAGGTGCTCGGCATGCTGGAAACGCGCCTCTTGCATTTCGACCGCGTTTTTGTGGTGGACGCCACGGACGATGTGCTGCCCGGCAATCCCGCACAGGATCCGCTCCTGCCGGATTCGCTGCGCGCCGTGCTCGGCCTGCCGGACGCGCGGCGCCGCGAGCGCGTGGCGGCCTATACCCTGCACCGCCTGTGCGCCAGCGCCCGCGAGGCCCATTTTTACTGGCAGGAAGGCGTGAGCCATTCCGCGCTTTTTGACGGCAAGAAGCTGCGCAGCCGCTTTGTGGAGGGTTTTCTCTGGCAGGCGGAGCAGGAGCGCGGCGCGCTGCTCACGCCCGGCACGGCGCCCCTGCGCGCGGCAGCCTGCGAGGTGCGCCAAAGCCCGGCCGAGCCAGTCTCCCTCGCACGGACACCCGGGCTCGACGCGGCCATGAAAGCCTTTTTGCGGGGGACGCTCTCGGCCACCAGGCTCGATGCGTATCTCGACTGCCCCCTGCGCTTCGTATGGGAGACCCTGTGCCGCCTCAAGCCCCGGCAGGAGGTGAACGAGGGCGATGACCCCGCCGCCGTGGGCACCTGTCTGCACGCGGCCCTGCGCGCCCTGTATGGCCCGTGGCTCGGCAAGACGGTCAGGAAAGGCGACATCACCGGGGCGCAGGCCCTCGCCTGTTTTCAGGAGGCCATGGCCCAGGCCGGCCTGCGCCGGCTGCTCCCGGCAGATGCCTGCCTCATGCTCGAAGCCTCCGTGCCCGTGCGCCTGCAAAAATTTTTGGAGCACCAGCCCGAAGAGACCCAAATCGTTGCCCTGGAGCGGCGCATCGACGCCGATCTCATCCTCGCCGGGCGCCCCTACGCCTTTACCGGCATCATCGACCGCCTCGACCGGCGCGACGGCCTCCTCCATGTGCTCGATTACAAGACCGGCGGCATCAAGCGCCACGACCCCGGCCTCTGGACGGACAGCCCCTTCTTCGCCCGGGCGGCCGAGCTTTGCGCGCGGGTGGACAGCGCGGGCGGGGCGCCTGATGCGGAGACCATGGCCGAACTCGACGGCGCTTTTGAAGCCCTGCGCGAACGGCTGCCGAGCATGCAGCTCCCGGCCTATGTGGCCCTGCTGGAGGCCCGCGAGGGCGACGCCGTGGGCGATGCGGCCCTCGTGGAGCTGCGCTTTCAGGGCAAGGAACATCCCCTCTTCGGGCCCCTGCTGGACGACGAACTCGCCAGCGCTCGCGCCGACTGCAAGCTCGCGCTGGCGCTCCTGCTCAGGCACATGGAGCACGCGCCGCGCTTCGATGCACGCCCGGATGCGCACTGCCGCTGGTGCCCGTATGCGCCGCTCTGCGCCTCCTGACGCCATGCTCCCCTTTTGCGGGACCAAAGACTTGGCAGACCGGGCCAAGGCTGGTAGATAGTTCCATTCCCGAAGGAAACTGCGACCCGGGGCCGCGGCCCTCACGAGGGCGCCGCCCTTTGCGTCGGCCCAGGCGCATTTTACCGCCGCTCCTTCTGCTTTCCAAGGAATGCCCATGACCTTTCCGCTGCCGCGTCTCCTCTATCTGCTGGCTGCGCTGGCGCTCTACCTCCTGCTGTGGCCCAACCCCATCACCATCTTCATGGCGGCCTGCCTCTCGTGCCTGACAGTGCCCCTTTACCGGCGCCTCAGGCAGGGCACGGGCGCCTGGCGCATGAACCTTGAGCATGGCATGCCGGATTCGCGCTGGCGCAGGTTCCTGCTGGCGCTTTCGAGCTTTGTGCCCCTCGGCGGCTATGTGGCCGTCATCCTCTCCGCGCTCATCGCGCCCATCGCGGTGCTCGCGCTGCTCGTGTCGCCGCAGGCGGTGGCCGGGCTCGCGCGCCTGCGGGAGCTTCAGGCCAACAATTTCCAGCTTCCCCCCAACTGGCTGGAATACATCCATGCCGTGCGCCGCAGCCTTGCGGAATATCCGAGCATCGAAAAGGCGCTCAATGACGTGGTGGACAACCTCGACACCATGTTCAGCGATGCGGTGGGCATGCTCGTGAGCCGGAGTTTCGGCTTTCTCGGGGGCACCATGACCGTGTTGTGGACGGCCTTCCTCTTCCTCACGCTGACGGTGCTGTTCACCGTCTATTCGCGCCGCATCCGCAAGGTGACGTGCCGCATTTTCCACATCCCCCAGGAATTGCTTGGCCGCTTCATAACGGCCATCTACCGCGCCCTCAAGGCCATCATGCTGGGCATCGTGCTGGTGGCGCTGGCGCAGGGCGCCCTCTGCGGCGTGGGCTTCGCCGTGGCCGGCGTCAACCAGCCCGCGTTCTGGGGCATGCTGGCGACGCTCGTGGCGCCCATCCCCATGGTGGGCACGGCGCTGGTGTGGGGGCCTCTCTGCATTTCACTGTGGTTCAGCGGCAAGTCCATGGCGGCCGTTGGCCTGGCGCTCTGGGGCATCGTGGCGGTGGCCGGGGTGGACAATGTGCTCAGGCCCTTCTTTCTGCGCCAGGGCATCAACGCGCCCTTCCTCGTGCTCATCCTCGCCATCCTCTGCGGGCTCTCCGCCTTCGGGGCCGTGGGCCTCATCGCCGGGCCCGTGCTCCTGGCCTTTGCCATGCAGTCCGTGGAAGAAGCCAACCGTTATTACCGGCCCTAGGCCGAGGGATCATGCGACGGTATCCTGCCCGCCTTTCCGCCACCTGCCTCTTCTGGCTCCTGTCGCTGCTCGGCCTCCTGCTGCCCGCCGCGGGGCTTGCCGCCACGGTGCCCGCGCGTTCGGCCATCCTCGTCAACATGGATACCGGCCGCGTGCTCTATGAGAAAAATGCCGACAGCCCCATACCTCCGGCCTCGCTCACCAAGATCATGACCATGTATCTCGCGCTCGACGCCGTGAAGGCGCGCCGGCTGCGGCTGGACACCAAGGTGCGCGTGCCGGCGGCGGCCGCGTCGGTAGGCGGCTCCTCCATGCACCTTCAGGCCGGGGACACTGTGCCGCTCGTGCGGCTTCTGGCGGGCATGGCGGTGGTTTCGGGCAATGACGCCGCCATGACCGTGGCCGGCCGCGTTGGCGGCGATACGCGCACCTTCGTGCGGCAGATGAATGGCCGGGCGCGCAGCCTCGGGCTCAGCCGCACCACCTTCAAAAATCCCACCGGCCTCCCCGCCGCAGGGCAGAAAACCAGCGCCCGCGACATGATGCGGCTCTGCCAGGCCTACCTCAAGGCGCATCCTTCGGCCATGCGCTTCCACGGCATGCGCAATTTCCTGCACCGCGGGCTCCCCCTGCGCAACACCAATGCGCTGCTCGGCACCATGAACGGGGTCAACGGGCTCAAGACCGGCTGGACGGTGGCCTCGGGCTACAATCTCGTGGTCACGGCACAACGCGGCAAGACCCGGCTGCTCGCCGTGGTGCTCGGCGCGGGCAACAAGGAGCAGCGGGACGCCGCGGCGCGCCAGATACTTGAGGCCGGCTTCAGCGCGCCCCGTGACCCGAAAAAAGTTCAGGCCGCCCTCGCGGGCACGCGCCTTGCCTCTGCCGCGCCCGCGGGCCGCGCCAAAAGCCGCGCGCCGCGCAAGGGCACCTTGACCTCGGCCCGCTGACCCCGTATGGTTTGTGGAAGGCTGGCCACATACCGCAAACACCGCCGGAGGCTTCCGCATGTTCAGCATCGGCCCCAACCAGATCCTGCTCATCCTGCTCATCGTGCTCCTGATTTTCGGCGCCAAGAAGCTGCCCGAAATCGGCGGGGGACTGGGCCGGGCCATCAGGAATTTCCGCCGCGCCTCGTCCGAGCCCGATGAGATCGACATCACCGCGCAGGAAAAGAAAAGCCCCGCCGGCCACGACGACAGTCACAAGGCCTGAACCCGCAAGCCCTGAAAGGACGCGCCATGAAGGCCGAGCAACTGTCTGTTTTTCTTGAGAACCGCGCCGGGCGCCTCGCCGAGGTCATCCACACCCTGGCCGAGGCCGGCATCAACATCCGTGCGCTGTCGCTGGCCGACACCTCGGATTTCGGCATCCTGCGGATGATCGTCTGCGACCATGAGAAGGCCAAACAAGTCCTCAAAGAAAAGGGCTTCACGCTCGGGCGCACGAGCGTTGTGGCCGTGGAGGTGCCGGACGAGCCCGGCGGCCTCGACAGCGTGCTCCAGCTCGTCTCAAAGAACGGCATCAATGTGGAATACATGTATGCCTTCATCCAGCGGGAGCACGGCCGGGCGGTGATGATTTTCCGCTTCGACAAGGTGGACGAGGCGGTGGAGCTTTTGAGCCGCCACAAGTTCGCCATCATCCCGGCCGCCCAGCTCTGCCGCTTCTGAACGCCGCCCCCCGCATCGGGGGAAAGACTTCGCCAAAGGGTGTTTTGCCGTCTTAAACAGCAAAACACCCTTTTTTCGTGCGTGAACAGCCTTTGCCCGGTACTCTTCTGGAATGAATCCCCCTGCCGCGCGTGAAGCCGGGCCTGGCGACACCGGCTCAGGTGGCGGCGTTTTCCTGCTTTGCCGCCAGCAGAGCATCCACAACTTCGGGTATCGGCGCCTCGATGTTGACGGTGCGGGCCTGGATGGGCAATCGCGGGGGTGCCGGTTCCGTGTTCATGCGCACCAGCAGGGCTTGCGGGTCGGCCATGGTCAGTTCTTCAAAAGGGAAGCGGATGATGGTCGGCGTATTGAAGCCCACGCCCATTTCCAGAAGGACGATCTCCCCCCTGCCATAGGTGTGCAAAAACGCTGCATAGCGCTGCGCCGCCCGGTGCCAGGCCTCGTCTTCGATAAAATATCTGTCCACCCGCAGGTGCATCTCCATTTTACCGCCGCAGACCGGGCAGTGCGGCACGTATTCCGACGGGATGGTCAGGTCATGCGCGGCCGCCAGGATTTTTTGCGCCGCTTCGATGTTGGAGTAGACCTTTTGATGGCAGGCCCGGGCGCACTGCATCTCCCGATAATCGCCCTGCACCACGAAGAGGCAATCCCTGGCAAAGCCGGCCTTCTCGAACTGGGCGTCCACGTTGGTGGTGATGACGAAATACTCCTTGTCGTCCACTAGCCGGAGCAGCCGGCGATAGAGCGGCATGGCGGGGCGAGCGAGCACCGTATATTCGATATGCCGCGCCCAGTAGGCCCAGCGTTCTTCTTCCGTAGGGAAGGGGTAAAAGCCCGAAGAATACAGGTCGCTGAAGCCGTAGCGAGCGATATAGTCCGCAAAGGCGCGCCGGAACCCCTCCCCTGAATAGTCGATGCCCGCGGCCGCGGAGAGGCCGGCGCCCCCGCCGATGAGCACGGCCGGCGCCTTGGCGAGCGCGGCTGAGACCCTTCGCAGCGCGTCCATTCAATACCCCAGCAATTTTCTGTACAGCTGCTCGTCCTCGTCGGTGAAGACATCAAAAATCACGGTGGCGAACGGCGCCAGGCTCAGGGACTCGCACACCGTTTCCACGGCGATGCGGGCAGCAAGCGCGTTCGGGAAATGGAAAACGCCCGTCGAGATACAGCAGAAAGCCAGCGACTCAAGTCCATAATGCCGGGCAAGGTCGAGGCACGCCGTATAACAGGCGGCGAGCTCGCGGCATTGTCGCGGCGTGGGCGCGTCCCCTTCCACAATGGGGCCGACCGTGTGGATGACCCATCGGGCCGGCAGGTTGTAGGCCGGAGTGATCTTCGCGCTCCCCACCGGCTCCTCGTGCCCCTGCGCCTGCATGAGCTTTCTGCACTCCGCGCGCAACTGAAGGCCGGCGCGGGAGTGGATGATATTGTCGATGCAGTCGTGCAGGGGATGGAAGCAGCCAAGAAGCTGGCTGTTGGCCGCATTGACGATGGCGTCGGCCGCAAGGCGGGTGATGTCGCCCCGCCACAGGCGCAGATGGGGAAACACGGGCGAGGGCGGGATCTGCGAGAGCTCCACGATGCCCCGGGAGCGTTTCTGGGAGACCAGTTCCTCATCCTGCAACGCAAAAAACTCCGCCGGCAGCCCCTCCCCCGGATGCAGGTTCATGAGGGCGCGCAGCAGCGTTTGCTTGCCGGCCACATTCGGCGGGGGCGCCACGCGGCCGTCCAAAAGGCCGATGAGCCTGTCCAGCCGCGCGGCCTGATCCTCGTGAGTCTTGGGCATGGTGCTGGGAGTTTTGCGGGGCTTCTGAAGAAGTGCCATCTCGGAAAGCCCCGGTTATGCGGCTAGTAGCCGATGGTGAAGCGCTCCTTGTGATGGGCGCCCTCTTCCAGTTCATCCACCATCGCCTTGGCGTAGTCTTCCACAGATATAAAGCTGTTGCCCTGCGCGTCAACGATGAGGTCGTCCTTGCCGAGCCGGTACCTGCCGGTACGGACGCCGGGCGTCCTGTCCGCATTGCCGAGCACGCCGGCCGGGGAGAAAAACACCCAGTCGATGCCGTCCTCCTTGGTGAGCGCCCCCAGGTAAAACTCGGCCAGCGAGCGCACGCCGGGCAGGATGGCTTCCGGCACCTTGCCGGTGTCCATCAGCCGCAGCCCGGGCGCCACAAAGAGCGAGCCGGCGCCGCCCACAATGAGGAGCCGGCGCACATGCGCGGCCTTGGCCGCCTCAAGGATCTTTTTATAGTTTTTGAGCGTGTGTTCATAAATATCGGGGTTGGTCCAGCCGGGATTATACGAGCTGATCACCAGGGGGCAGCCCTGAAGCGCGGCGGCAAGTGCCTGTTCATCGCTGACATCCACTTTTTCAACGCTCAACGCGGGATTTTTAAGGGTGATGTTTTGCGGATGGCGCACCAGCGCTTTCACATGCCAGCCGCGCTCGAGGAGTTCGTTCAAGATCGCGCGCCCCACATAGCCGCTGGCCCCGATGAGCACAACCTGCTTTTCCATATCCTGCTCCCTGGCTAAAAAGCCTTTTTCACCCGCTCTACCGCCGCCCGGAAGAAATGGCAATGAATGGCGCGCCGCTCACCAGGTAACTGCGCAGTAACCGTTTTGACACGCCCGGCAGAAATGGGCACGATAAACTCGTTGCGCGACGAAGTTGCCGCGCGCAGCCTTCGTAGAGGAACAAGCCCATGGCCGAACGGCACGGCTTGCCCAAATGCCCCGTGGGGGTGACTGTCAGCGTGATCGGGAGCAAGTGGAAGCTCCTTATCCTGCAGCAGCTTGCCGGCGGCGCCATGCGCTTCAATGAATTGCAGGCATGTCTCGGCGGCATCAGCAACAAGGTGCTGAGCACGACCCTGCGCTCCCTGGACGAGGACGGCATCATCATCCGTGATGTGCATCCCGCCAGCTCCATAAGCGTCGAATACCGGTTGAGCAAAATCGGCCTGTCTCTCCGGCCCGTGCTCGACGCCGTGGGCGCCTGGGGCGAAGAATACCGCAAATGGCGCGAAGGCCCCCGCGGGGATGCGGAAGACGGAGCCTGAAGCCCGAAGCGCCCGGGCGCCCCCCGCCAGGCCGCACACCAGTTACAGACGCAAAAGCCCCCGGCAGTGCCGGGGGCCTTCGCATTTCATGGCGTGCGGCCGTGGGGCCGCGCCTGCGTCAGTCCTTGTGCGGCTTGGCTTCAAAGGCCAGTTCGCCGTCCTTGACCTCGATATGCACTTCCTCGCCGTCGTGGATCTTGCCGCTGATGATCTCCCGCGCGAGCGGGGTCTCCACGGCCTGCTGGATGTAGCGCTTGAGCGGCCGCGCGCCGTAGACCGGGTCGTAACCGGCGTTGGCGATGTAGTCGCGCGCCTCGTCGCTCATGTGGATCTTGATCTTGCGCTCCTCCATGCGCTTGCGCAGCCGGCGCAGCTGGAACTCCACGATCTTGCCGATCTGGTCGCGCCGCAAGGGCAGGAAGACCACGGTCTCGTCCACGCGGTTGAGGAATTCAGGCCGGAAGTGGTTGCGCAGATCTTCCATGACCTTTTCCCGCGCACCTTCCTTGAGGGTGCCGTCGAGGGCGATGCCGTCAAGCAGGTGCATGGAGCCGATATTGGAGGTCATGATGACGATGCAGTTGCGGAAGTCCACCGTCCTGCCCTGGCTGTCGGTGAGGCGCCCGTCGTCCAAAAGCTGGAGCAGCGTGTTGAACACATCCGGGTGGGCCTTTTCAATCTCGTCGAACAGGATGACGGAATACGGCTTGCGGCGCACGGCCTCGGTGAGCTGGCCGCCCTCGTCATAGCCCACATACCCCGGAGGCGCCCCGATGAGGCGCGACACCGAATGCTTTTCCATGTATTCGCTCATGTCGAGGCGCACCATGTTGTCTTCGGTATCGAAGAGCGCCTCGGCGAGCGCCTTGGAGAGCTCGGTCTTGCCCACGCCCGTGGGCCCGAGGAAGATGAAGGAGCCCGTGGGCCGCGCCGGGTCCGCAAGGCCGGCCCGAGCGCGGAGCACGGCGTCAGCCACGGCGGTGACGGCCTCGTCCTGCCCGACCACGCGCTCATGAAGCTGCTCGTTGAGCCGGAGCAGCTTCTCGCGCTCGGATTCGAGGAGCCGGGTCACGGGGATGCCCGTCCACTTGGCCACGATCTCGGCCACGTCGTCGGGGCCCACTTCCTCACGCAGCAAGCGGGGGCCGTCGCCGTCCTTCTTTTCGCCGGAAACTTCGGCGAGCTTCTTCTCGAGCTCGAGCAGCTTGGAATACTTGAGCTCCGCGGCGCGGTTGAGGTCATAGGCGCGCTCGGCCTGCTCAATGGCGAGCTTGGTCTGCTCGATCTGCTCCTTGATTTCGCGCACGCTGTCGATGGAGCCCTTCTCGCTCTCCCACTGCTTGCGCATGGCCTCCTGCTCCTTGCGGAGCTCTTCAAGCTCGTTCTCGAGCTTTTCGAGGCGCTCGCGCGAGGCGCTGTCGGTCTCGCGGCGCAGGGCCTCGCGCTCGATCTCGAGCTGCATGACCTTGCGGTTCACCTCGTCGAGGTCCGCCGGGAGGGAGTCGATCTCGGTGCGGATCATGGCCGCGGCCTCGTCGATGAGGTCAATGGCCTTGTCCGGGAGCTGGCGGTCGGGGATATAGCGGTTGGAGAGCACCACGGCCTCGACGATGGCCGAGTCGCTGATGCGCACGCCGTGATGGACCTCGAAACGCTCCTTCAGGCCGCGCAGGATGGAGATGGCGTCCTCCACCGTGGGCTCTTCCACGAGCACGGGCTGGAAGCGGCGTTCGAGGGCCGGGTCTTTCTCGATATACTTGCGGTATTCGTCCACCGTGGTGGCGCCGATGCAGTGCAGCTCGCCGCGGGCCAGCATGGGCTTGAGCAGGTTGCCCGCGTCCATGGAGCCCTCGGTCTTGCCGGCGCCCACGATGGTGTGCAGCTCATCGATGAAGAGGATGATCTGCCCCTCGCTCTTCTCCACCTCGTTGAGCACGGCCTTGAGGCGTTCTTCAAATTCGCCCCGGTACTTGGCGCCGGCGATGAGCGCGCCCATGTCGAGGGCGTAGATCTTGCGGCCGCGCAGGCCCTCGGGCACGTCGCCCTTGACGATGCGGAAGGCCAGGCCCTCCACGATGGCCGTCTTGCCGACGCCGGCCTCGCCGATGAGCACCGGGTTGTTCTTGGTGCGCCGGGAGAGGATACGGATGACCCGGCGGATCTCGGAATCGCGCCCGATGACCGGGTCCATCTTGCCCTGGCGCGCCGCCTCCACGAGGTCGCGGGCGTACTTGCTCAGGGCCTCGAAGGTGTCTTCGGGGGTGGCGCTCGTCACGCGCGCTCCGCCGCGCACCTCTTCCATGGCCCTGGAGAAGGTGGCACGGGTGATCTTGTATTCCTTGAAGACCTCGCCCAGGGGCGACGTGGACTCCACGTCAGTGAGGGCCAAGAAGAGCGTATCCACGCTGACGAATTCGTCCTGCAGGCGCTGGGCGTCCTTCTCCGCCTCGCCGAGGACCTTCATCAGGCGCGGGGTGACGCTGATCTTGTTGGGGTCCATGCCGCCGCCGGAAACCGAGGGCCGCTTGCGCAGCGAGGTCTCCAGCGCCACGGCGAGTGCGCGCGGCTGGACGCCCATGTGCTCAAGATCCGCGCTGACGATGCCCTTTTCCTGCTGGACCAAGGCAAGCGCCAGGTGCTCGCAGTCGGTCTCCTGGTGGCCCATGCCCACGGCGATGGCCTGCGCCGCGCTGATGGCCTCACGGGCTTTTTCCGTAAACTTGTTGATATCCATACACAACTCCCCACCCTGTCCGCGCGGGCGCTTCCCTGCGCCGGGGCGGCAGGCATATCTGGTATAACGCCCATGCAGCCTGCGCCGCAGGGGCCTAGTCCTCCAGGCCGTGCAGGTCGCGCACCATGCGCTCGAGGCGGTCGATGCGCTCGAGCAGGTCGACGATGATGGTGCCACCCACCACGGGCAGCTCAAAATCGCCGCAAATGCGTTCCAGCTTGCGCACACGATAGATGTCCGCGTCCTCGAACATCTGGACTTCGGAAGCGCTGACGCGCGTCTCAATCCAGCCCAGGGCAAGCAGTTCCTGCAAATGCTCCGGCGTGACGCCGGTCACTTCGACAAACTCCTCCCAGGCGAGCACCTTGGACGGCATCGGCAGGGAAGAAGATTTTCTTGTCATGCTCATGGTTCCATCCTCGGGATATACGGCTCACGCGGGGCGCGGCCGTTGACGCCGAATGCCTCAGGCGCGCGCCTTGAAGGTCGAGGTTGCCGCCAGCTTCTCCCAGAGTTCCTTTTGCTCGCTGGTGAGCTCCGAGGGCACCCGGATCATCACCCTGACGAGCAGGTCGCCGCGCTTCGTGGCGGCGCCCAGGCCCTTGCCGCGCAGACGGAATTTGCGCCCGGAGCTCGTCCCGGCGGGGATGTTCAGCTCCACCTCGCCGTCAAGCGTGGGCACGGGCACCCTGGCGCCAAGGACCGCCTCCCACGGGGCCACGGCCACATCGCAATGGATGTTGTCGCCATCGACCTTGAAGCGCGGGTGCGGCTCGTAGCGGATGCGCAGGAAGAGGTCGCCGGGCGTGCCGCCGGAAGGCGAGGGGTCGCCCTGGCCGGAGAGGCGCAGCTTGGCGCCGTCGCGGATGCCGGCGGGCACATTGACTTCGAGGGTCTTGGGGCCCTTGGGCATCTGGAGGGTGACGCTGCGCTTGCCGCCGCGCATGGCCTCCTCAAGGGTGAGCGGCAGCTCCGCCTCCACGTCGCGGCCGCGCCGCGGGCGGGACGAAAAGCCGCCGAAGGGGTCGGGCCCGAAGGAGCTGCCCCCGCGGCTGGCGCGGGCGCCGCCACCGCCGAAAAGGGTTTCGAAGAAGTCAGAAAAGTCTCCCCCGCCCATGTCCTGGCCGTTGAAGTTGAAGTGCATGTTCTCGAAGCCCTGGCCGTTCTGCTGGAAATGCTGGGCATTCTGCCAGTCGGGCCCGAGCTGGTCGTAGAGCTTGCGCTTCTCGGGATCTTTGAGGACTTCGTAGGCCTCGTTGATCTCCTTGAATTTTTCTTCGGATTCCTTGTTGCCGGGGTTGAGGTCCGGGTGGTACTTGCGGGCAAGTTTTTTATAGGCCTTGGAGATCTCCTCGGCCTTGGCGTCGCGCCCCACGCCCAAAAGTTTGTAATAATCCTTATATGAGGCAGCCATGTTTCGCTTTCTCCCTTGCGGCCAAGGCCGGCTGGCAAAGGCCCCTGCGGATGCGTCCACCAGGTGCGCCGCCCGCTTCACCATGCACGGCGCACCGCTTCACTTGCAGCATTTTACTAATGATTGAAGTTCCGTCAACAGTATCCGGCACATAAAAAATTTTTCCCGGGCGCCTCCCTGCTCTTACGCCGCCCCCCCACTTTGCTTTCACACATGGGGACAGGCAGGCCCCGCCTGCCGGGCCACAGGTTCCCGGGCAGACGGGGCATCCCTCCGGCGGATGCGTGCCGCGCCTACATGCCGCCGCGCTGCGCGCTGGCCGCGCCGTCGAGCGCATACTGGTGCAGGCACTTGCGGCAAATGGGGAGGGGATTGGGACTTCCCGCAAAGAAGTCCTCGTCCAGCCTTTCCCGCTGGGGCGCCGGTTCCGGCGCTTCCTTACTCTCCACCGCACGCCACAAAGAAAGCGTGGCTGGGCTGACGTATCCTACTGGCCCGACTGGGAAGTGCTTTGGGGCCTGAGCGTCCCTTCCAGATATTGACGGAAAATTTCCCAATATCTCCGCATCATGTCACCGTCGGAAAATTTTATCTGCCAGACAGGATGGTCGATATCCGCCACCTCTACAAAGATCCCGCTTTGTTTATAGGCCTTCTGCCGCTCTTTGCGGTTGTCCATCGCCATATGGTAAGCCTCTGTCACCGAAACTCCCCCCGCGGCCTTCCACTGGTTCGCACCCTCCACGTTGGAAGTGCCCCCCTGATTTCCGAACGGGGATAGGTCTTGCACAGGCCACCTTGCAGGAGAAGGAGCTGGTCATTTTCCAGGTCGAAGGCGACCCCGGTATCATCAAGAGAGTAAACATAATTATGAAATGCTTTTGGGATGGAAGCTTTAAATTGATTGATGGCGGATTGAGAGGTCTTGGGTATCCTTGATAAATAAATCCTGAGGCACACACCGAGCACACATACGATTATTACCCCCAAAAAGACCTCGTTGCTCATTTTTCCCTCTCCTTGCTCTTGAATCAAATTTCGGCCGGCTCGTGAGCCCTTTTGAGAGGCCCAACTGAAAAGAACCCAGCATGCCAGAAAGGCCAGCACTGCTTCTTCCTCACTCGGGATAAAGCGGCTGATCTCTCTGCGAAGCGAGAGCCGCACGGATGAGGCTCCCACGACCCCGCACGGCGCCATGACATGGAGCGCACCTGAACGCCCCCTATTCTTCGCCTTGTTAATAAGGCAATATACCTATCATACAAGGCGAACATTGCCTATGGAAATAGTCCACAGCAGATTAGCGGGATGATTGAGATCCCCCAGCTTTCCGAAGCTTTTGCCCAAGTTCTGCAAGAAGCCCGTGAAGAAGCCCGCGTCTCCCAGCAGGAGCTGGCGAACCGGGTGAAGTGCGCCCGTTCCTTCATCTCCTTTCTGGAAACGCGGACCAACCTCCCCAGTCTCAACGCCTTTCTGGTGATCTGCCGGGCGCTCGGGCTGCCGGCCGCCGAGGTCCTGCGGCGGCTCGAAAACCGCCGGGCATTTCTCGAGCAGCAACGCGGGAACGGCGAAATCCCGCAAGCCGTGGATGAAGACCACAAGCCCCGCATGGGCTAGGTGGAAGAAGGGCAAAAAGCCTTGGGCGCCTCAGAACGCTTGGGATACGAGTGTTGCTCCATGGCGTCAGTCTTTTTGTGAAAACTCTTTCCTGATGCGAAAGCAGCCGCATGGACCTGCCGCAAGACAGGTCAATATACCGCGCTGCTTAACATTTCACGTAGGGTCTCCCAAAGGCTGCAAGCGCGATGACAGAGCTTTGTCAGGAGTGTGCCGGGGCTGCCGGCGGGGAAGTGGGGCTTTGGGGACGGATGGAGAGTTGCGCCGAGAAGTGCGGCCCAGAGGCACAGCGTTGTGCGGGGCCGATTCCTGCCGGCCGACATGACCTGTGGTGATACAATCCGTTTCGGGACATTTATCCGTACGCGCGAGCCACGGCTTTGTCCAAATACCGTGGCCCGCATTGCCACTGATAGGTATCAGTTCCTTTGGCGGATCTTGCCCCAATTGGTCAGGAGCATTCCGGCAATGATGACGAGCATGGCAACCACCTGCGCCCAGCGCAAGTGATCTACCCCCATCCAGATGGCCGCCAAAGCGGCCACGACAGGGGTGAGGTACTGATACAGCGCCACGAGGACGGACCCTATCGCCTTGCTCGCCGGTTGCACAAGCAGGTAGGCCAAAAAGGTGGGGCACAGAACGATGAATCCGATCTCCAGCCAGGGAACGAGCTCGTCCGCCTTCCAAATGGCCATTGCAGGCAGATCGGGCACAAGGAAAAGCCCCGGGAGCGCCGCGAACAAAAATACCCAGCGCAGGAGGGAGATGGGCTTGTACTTTTGCGTGGGCTTTTGCAGGATCACGAGATAAATGGCAAAGCATATGCCCGCACAGACAGCAAAAAAATCTCCGAGCAAAAGATCATTCGCATGGCTTGTGCCCGTATGGCCTGTCAGAATGATAAGAGCGGCCCCAATGAAGGAAATGGCAAGGCCCGCATATTCTGTCAAATCAGGTCTGCGATGCAGGAAGATAATTTCTATGAGCATGACGAAGGCGGGCTGAAGCGTCATGATTATGGCGATGTCAATGGCACTTCCATAATCAAGCGCAATAACGAACAGATAGATACAGCCAAAAAGGCCGAGTGCGCCGCCAATGACGATTTTTAAAAAATCCTGTTTTTCAATTGTATCACCCTTGATGAACAAAGAGCTCAGCCAGAAAAGAAGACAGCCCCCCATGACCCGGAAGGCGGCCACGCCGGCGGAACTCATAAAATCCGGGATCAGGGCCTTGGTGAAAGGATAGTTCACGCCCCAGAAAATGGTGGCGGTCAAGATGCAGGCATTGCCAAAGAGGATGTTTTCCAACGAATTTTTAGCCATCGTGTCACCTTTTCTGAACCGGGACGCGCCCCCTCTTTCACCGTAGGAGTGTGCGTGCCCGTCTCTTCTAAAACTTGCGCACAGGCCCTTGCCTAGGGCGAAATCCCTCAATTGTTAACAGCAACCCCTCTCCCCTTCGCGCCTTTACGCAGACAGGAACATGCGTGCGTCGGTATTGAAGGCCGCGGCAAGTTTGCGGGCGTTCTGTTTGCCGATGGGCCGTTTGCCGTTTTCCATCTCGGAGATGTGGCGCCGCGGGATGCCCGTGAGCTTCGCAAGGGCCTCCTGGGTCAGCGAATCCCGGGAGCGCAGGCCCCGGATGACAGTGCCGGGAGTCACGGCCGGGAAAACCTCCTCGGCTGGGATGCTGTCCCTCTCTTCCACCTGGCACCCGTTCTGCCGGAGAAATCCCAGGACGACCTCGCGCTTGCCCGCCGGGCAGGTGAGAGTAAAGACACGCATGCAGCCATCGGAAGGGGCCGTTTTCGCAGGCAGTTGCACAGATGCTATCCCAATGTTGGTTAGGGCGGCTTTCTGGCCGAAACCGATGCCGCCGGTCGTTTCAGGGAAGGGTTCAACCCCATCGGGCGACTGTGTTGCGCACTTCCTCCACATCGAGCACGCCGTGGGCGAAGCCCTTGCACACCAGTTCCGGCGGCAGGTATTCATCATATTTGTGAAACAGCGGCAATTCGTTGGGATAGATGAGCTCCAGCGGTTCGATGTCCTTGGCGAGTTCCGCCCGCAGGATTTCAAAAAAGCCTTCCTCATCGGCATCCATGTTGAACTGCATATAAAAGGGCCGGGCCGTGTCCAGATTCCTCAGGCCCAGGCTCTCGGCGCACTTGAGGCGCAGGATGCGCTCCAGCGTGATGAAGGGATAGGTGCCGATCCACGGCGTGAGGCACCACATGTTGCCCCCGAGGTTCACCAGCGGGTTCACGTCCATGCCCCCGTTGCGGGCCGCGATGCGCGCGGTTTCGAGCCGTTTCACCGCGTTTTTCATCAAATAGGGATAGCTCCTGTCCTCCTGGAGCACCCCGCGCATGCGCTGCACGATGCGGGTGTGGAGGTCGCCGGCGCAGAGGCCGAAATACGCGGGGATCTTGCCCTTCACCTGCTCGCAATACACGAGGTGCCGCTTGTGGTCCACGTCGAGCACTGTCCACACATGGCCGGCGATGGCGATCTTTTCGCCGATGGGCGGCGGCGAGACGATGGTGCCCAGCTCCTGCGTTTCGCAGCGCACGGTGTATTCCTCATTTTCCTTGAATACCCCGTAAAACTTGTAGGAATTGATGATCTTCTCGCCGTTGAGGCCGATGATGAGGCCGCCCTGCTCGGTTTTTTGCAGGTGCTCATGTTTCAGCAGGTGCTTGAGCAGCACTTTGTAGTCGTCCTGGCTCACGCGGTGAAAATAACTCAGCGAAAGCACCTTTTCCGCCAGGTTCCTGGGCGCCATTTCGCCGGTGGAGGCCAGCGTCGCCATGGTCTGGTGATAAAGCAGGCTGTAGGGGAGCCTGTCGAGCCTGGGCGGCTCCACCCAGCGCTCTTCCATGTAGAGCTGGACGATGGCAATGCCCTGCAGCAATTTCCAGGGGATGGTCGCGGGCAACAGGGCGCGGGCGTCCGGCTCGTCCTCGCGCATGACGAACCACATTTCCGGCGGCAGCTCGCGCCGCCCGGTGCGCCCCATGCGCTGCAGGAAGGAGGAGACCGTCCACGGGGCGTCGATCTGGAAGGCCCGTTCCAGGCGCCCGATGTCGATACCGAGCTCCAGCGTGGACGTGGTGACAGTGGTCATGCACTGGGCGTCGTCCTTCATCACCTCTTCGGCGGTCTCCCGGTAGGATGACGAAAGATTGCCGTGATGGATGAGGAAACGGTCCGGCTCGTTCCGAAGCTCGCAATACTGGCGCAGGGTGGAGGTGACGGCCTCGCATTCCTCCCGCGAGTTGGAGAACACGAGGCACTTTTTCCCGGCGGTATGCTCGAAAATATAGCCCAGGCCCGGGTCCGCATTGGCCGGGGCCGTGTCCGTCTTTTCCTCCAGCACGGGCAGGGCGTCGATGTCGGCGGCTTCGCTCTCGGAATCCTCCTCCTTCATGTAAAAATGTTCCATGCTCAGGCGCCACTTCACGCCCTTGGCGTCGATTTTCGGGATGATGGTGCGCCGCCCGGTGCCGGACGACAAAAGCTCGCCTGTTCGCGCCGGTTCGCCGATGGTGGCGGAAAGGCCGATGCGCCGCGGGTTGACGCCGGCAAGGCGTCCCAGCCTTTCGATAAGACAGAGAGTTTGGCCCCCGCGGTCGCCCCGCAGCAGGGAATGGATCTCGTCGATGACCACGAAGCGCAGGTCGCCAAAAAGTTTCGGGATGGCGGCATGCTTATGCAGGAGGAGCGCTTCAAGGGATTCCGGCGTGATCTGGAGGATGCCCGAGGGGCGCTTCATCAGCCGGCTTTTGTGCGTCTGGGCCACATCACCGTGCCAGTGCCACACCGGGATGCCGGCCTGGTCGCACAAGTCGGTCAGGCGCATGAACTGGTCGTTTATCAGCGCCTTGAGCGGGCCGATATAGAGGCAGCCCACGGAAGTGGGCGGATTTTCGGCAAACAGCGTGATGATGGGGAAAAACGCGGCTTCCGTCTTGCCGGAGGCCGTGGAGGCCGAAAGCAGCACATTGTCGTCAGTATTGAAAATGGCATTGGCCGAGGCCACCTGGATGGCGCGCAGGTTCTCCCAGCGGTTCCTGTAGATGTAGTCCTGCACGAACGGCGCATAGCGCTCAAAAATCCCCATCGCGCGGCCTCCTACACCTCAAATTCGGCAAACTGCTCTGCCGTCGGGGCTTCTTCCACGGCGTTTTTGGCAAAGGTGAAGGCGTCGCTGCCCAAAAGTTCCCGCACGTCGGTCTTGGGGTTCTGGTAGAGGATGTCCAGCACCTCTATAAAGTCGCGAATGATCTCGCGCGGCGTGATGTGCTCGTCGGCGCCGATGCGGCTGTATTCGATCTCGATAAACGTCACGAGGTCTTCCTGGCTGATGCTCCGCGTGTAGCTGTAGAGTTCGGCATGGATGTCGGCGAGCTTTTCCACAAGGACGAGCATTTCTTCCTGCGTCAGCGCCTGCAGGCGGATGACCGGGGAGAGCAGATCCTTGTGGCTGCCCCCAAAGCGCCCCTCGGCGAGCCGGGAACGCAGGGCCTCGTAACTGTAGACGCCCCGGCGGGGGTCTTCCAGCGCCTGCGGCGTGGTGCACAGAATAATTCCCATATGGGACGCGCGGCCCTGCATGGTGTCATTGTACATGGTCAGGACCTTTTCATAGTTGTATTGGCGCGTGATGGCATTGGGCACCTTGAAGATATTGACGAGCTCGTCGATGAGCACCAGCATGCCCGCATATCCGGCCTGCCTGAGGAAGGAGGCAAAAAGCTTCAGATAATCGTACCAGTCATCATCGGTGATGATGATGTTCACGCCAAGGTCCTGTCGCGCCTCGGTCTTGGTGGCGTATTCGCCGCGAAACCACTTCAGCACCCGGGCCTTGGTCACCTCGTCACCACTGATATGGGCCTGATAATAGAGGGTGAGGAGCCGCGCGAAGTCAAAACCGTGCACCATTTCATTGAGCGAGGCCATGATGGACGCGATCTTCTTTTCCACCAGCGGCCCGACGGCGGGGTCGGTGACGCTGAGGCCGGCCTCCATGGCCGCTTCCTGCTGGACATTATTTATCCAGCGGTCGAGCACCAGCGAGAGCGCGCCGCCCTCGGGCCGCGTCCTGGTGGACATGTTGGCAATGAGCTCCTTGTAGGTGGCGAGCCCCTGCCCGCGCGTGCCCTGAAGGCGCCGCTCCGGCGAGAGGTCGGCGTCCAGCACCACGAAATTTTTGGCGAGCACATGGTTGCGGATGGTCTGGAGCAAAAAGCTCTTGCCGCTACCGTATTTGCCGCAAATGAAGCGGAAGGCGGCGCCGCCCTCGGCGATGATGTCCACATCGCGCAAGAGGGCCTCGATCTCCTCCTTGCGGCCCACCGTCACATAGGGCAGGCCCACGCGGGGCACCACGCCGCCTTTCAGCGAATTGACAAGGGTCTGGGCGATACGCCGGGGTATGGTCATAAGGAAAGCATCTCCTTCAGGTCGTCAACATAGTCGGCCACGGGGCGGCCATCCGCGTCCAGCAGCGTGTCGCCAAAAAGGTCATAGAGCTTTTCATTGATGGCGTCGGCGAGCACCGAGGGCATCAGGCCCTCCTCCCTGAGCCAGCCGGTGTCGCCCCCCTGAAGCTGGCAGGCGAGGAAGCGCGCCTCGGGCCCGCTGAGCTGGGCAAGGCCCGCGGCTGGGGACGCCGTGGCCGCGGCTTCCGGCGGGGGAGCCATGGCGGGCGCGTCCGGCTCAAGGTCATCCTCCGTGACCAGTTTTTCGCGGATGATGTCCGCGTCGGAGCGGATCTTGTTCAACAGGCTGAAATCTATGCGGATGCGGTTCTTTTCCGCCTCCGCCTTTTTCGCAAGCAGGGCGCGCGTGGTCTCGGTGATGAGCTTCAGTATCCAGCGGAGGGAAATATCGCCCCTGATAGGGTGCCCGAAGGCGTATTCCTCGCGCATCACATGGTCGATGGTCTTGAGCAGGGCCTCCAGCTTGCGGCCGGAACGGGACGTAACAGGGCGCCATTTCGAGGTCCAGATGCCGTTCTCGCAACTGTAGACGCACATGCCGTCAACGGTATATTGGTAATTTTTCCGCCCGAGGGGATTGCAAAAGATGGCCTGGCTGAAGATGTGCATATGCCCGGGCAGCCGCGCGCCGAAGAGCTGGTCCACAAGGCCGCGCTTGCAGCCTGCCGCATAATGCGCGGCCATGCCTTTCAAAACCGTATATATCACCTCGTCCATGTCTTCAAAATGCGCGGCATAAAAGCGGGAGCGGCCGATCCATTTGGGCGCGATCTGCTTTACCGCGTCGAGCACTCTCTCGCGCGGCTCCCGCTCCATGTTCTCCAGGACATGGATGCACTGGTTATACCCTTTTTCGGAGGAATCCGCGAGCAGCGCGGGGTCAAGATCATAGTAAACGACAAAATCCGGGATCCACCTGTCAAGATACGCGCTGACGGCCCAACCGAAGGTGGAATAGCTGCGCTTTACGAAGAGAAGCTGCTCATAGGCTTCTTCCGCGCTTTCAACGCCAATGCAGTTGATGAGTTCATAAATGTAGAGAAAAATGAAGGTCAGGGGCGCGTATTCCACCTGCCGCGCGCGCACCTTGGCGCGCCAGGTGAAATAGCCGCGCAGCTCTTCATCCGTGAGCGACTGGTAGGTGGGATAGTAGCGGACAGGGTCGCCCGTATAGGGGTAGTCGTCCGCATAGTCGGCGAGCAGGCGCCCCTGCCTGAGGAAGATCTCCTGCCGCGATGCCGGGAAGTCCCCTTCCGCGAGCGCCCGCGCGCGGGCGAGCAGCGGCGGCAGCTCCGCGGCCTCCGGCCGGCGCTGCGGGAGGATGGCCTCGTCTTCATACTCGGTGTCATCGAGGATGACAGAGGGATAACGGGCTTCTTCCATGGGCTCTTCCCCTGGGCGGAGCTCTGGGGTCTAGGGCCGCCCTTTCTTCAGCACCCGGGCCCAGTCCACCAGCGCCTGCAGGAGGTCGGCCAGCTTTTTCGTGAGTTCCGCGTCCACGAGGTCCCCTGCGGCGTCAAAGGCCGGCGAGAACGCATTGGAGAAGAATTCCGGCTTGTTGATGAGGTGCAGGTCAAGATAGACGCAGACCTGGCGCAGGTGCGCCTGGCTGCGGCAGGTGCCCATGCCGCCGCCGGCCCCCACGATGGCGGCGGGCTTGCCTGCGAAGGGCTTGAGGCCTGGCTCGCGCGAGAGCCAGTCCAGCGCGTTCTTGAGGGCCGGCGCGAGCGAATAGTTGTACTCGGGCGAGGCGAAGAGAAAGCCGTCGGCCTTTTCGGCCTCGTCCACAAGGCGCTGCACGCTCCCGGGCTTGGCGATGTCCTCATTGTAGAAAGGCAGGTCGTGGATATCCGCGATCTCGAGCCGGCTGCCCGCGGGCATCAGCTCCTGCGCCTTGCGCAAAAGCCCCATGTTGCGCGAGGCGCGCCTGAGGCTGCCGCAAATGCCAAGAAAGACCAGTTCATCCATTGCTTGCTCCTCCCTTCTTCAGGGCGCCGGGGCCGCTCCGGCGGCTTCGCCCAGCAGGGTGACGTATTTGCGCACATAGGCGCCGAGTTCCTTGCTTTTATACTGCATGACGTAGCGAGGATGCTCCAGCGGCACCACGCGCCCGAAGAAGCCGTGCTCCGCATTCAGGCGCTCGATGAAGGCCGCGTTCTTGCCCGTGCCGAGGCAATAGCACACATCCCGGCGGATGCCGAAGGCAAGCTGGCGCCGCAGGCACTCCACCATGAAGGGCGTGGCGGCCTCTTCCAGGCGCCGGTCATCATAATAGTTGTAATTCTTCTTCCGGCCCCTGGCGTCCACGCTCACGAAGCCCAGGGGGCAGATGGAGTTGATATACCAGTCGCGGTAAAAGGCCGCAGGGCCGCCCATGGCGTCGATGACCTCATAGACGAACACGCTTGACGGCTCGTGCGCCGGCGCGCAGGCGGCGATATGGATGCCGCAGGCGGTGGCAAGCCGCTTGGGGTCCGTGAAGGGCACGCCCGTGAGGCCTGCGCCAAAGCGGCCGGGATTGATGCCGAGGATGATGTGCCGCTCCCGGTGGTCCGCATAATACTTGCGGTAAAAGGCCGCCGAGGCCGCAAGCGCGCAAGGGCTGCCCTGAAACGGGTTCATCACCTCGATGCCCGGCGGCAGAGGCGCGTCGAAAGAGAGCCCGGCATTGAAGGCCAGCACCTGCTCCACGAAGGTGGGGCCGGCCCCGGCGCGCGGCTTAGCGCTGCCCATCGCCCGGGAGGTCAAAGGTATCTTCCATGGAGTAGAGCTTTCCCGGCTTGCGGCCCGAGAGCCAGCGGGCCGCGCGCAGGGCGCCGCCGGCGAAATTCTCGCGCGAGTGGGCCTGATGCGTCACCTCGATGCGCTCGCCGGGCCCGAGAAAATACACGGTGTGCACGCCCACCACGTCCCCGCCGCGGAGAGCCTGGATGCCGATCTCCTTCTGGGGGCGCGCGCCGATGATGCCGTCACGGGCCGAGCAGCGCACCTCGGGGAGCTCCCAGCCGCGGGCTTCGGCGAGCTTTTCGCCGAGTGCCAGCGCCGTGCCGCTGGGGGCGTCCTTCTTGCGGCCATGGTGGATCTCCACCATTTCCATGTCATAGGCCGGCCCGAGGGCGCGCGCGAGCTCGGGCAAGAGCCGCATGAGCACATTGATGCCCACGCTCATGTTGGCTGACCAGAAGAGCGGTGTTTTTTGGGCGAGCTCGCGCAAGCGCGCCTTTTGCGCCTCGCTGAAGCCGGTGGTGCCGATGACGAGGGGCACGCCGAGAGACGCGGCCATGGCCGCCGTCGCCATGCTCGCGTCCGGCGCGGTGAAGTCGATGGCAACGGCCCCGGCAGCCTGCGCACCAAGGGCCTCGAGGCTGCCGCCTACCGGGATGGAACCCTCCTGCAAGGCGGCGAGGCCTGCTTCCCTGTCAACAAGGCCCGCGATGGCGAAATCCCCTTCTTCCTCCGCAAGGCGGCGGATGGTCCTGCCCATGCGGCCGGCGGCGCCGACAATGACAATGCGGGTCTTTTCTTCCATATCTCTGTGGACTCCGTAAAAAATTTTCACTCTTTCATGTTATTCTTCAAGTTCTTCGGCGGGGATCTCCACCCCGGATTCAGCCAACAGCCGCCGGAAGCCCTCGCCGTCGAGCACGGTGATGCCGAGGGACTCGGCCTTGGCAAGCTTGCTGCCCGGCTTTTCGCCGGCCACAAGGTAGTCGAGCTTCTTGCTCACCGAGCTTACCGGGGTGGCGCCGGCGGCTTCGGCCAGCGCCTGCGCGCGGCCGCGCGGCAGAAAGATGGTGCCGGTGAACAGGATGGTCTTGCCGGAAAGGGGCGTTTCCTTTTTCACGGCGGCCTCCGCGAGGGAAGCCCCGGCCGAAACGGGCCACAGGCCGAGCTCGCGCAGGCGCTCGATCACGATGCGGTTGGCCGGGGTCTCAAAAAAATACCTGATGGACGCCGCCACTTCGGGCCCCACATCGGGGAGTTCCAGGAGGGTGTCGGTGGATGCGGCCGCAAGTTCGTCCAGGTCGCGGAAGCGCGTTGCGAGCATGCGGGCGGTCTGCTCGCCCACATGGCGGATACCGAGGGCACAGATGAGGCGCGCAAGGCTGGCCGTTGTCCGCGCCGTGTCCAGCGCGGCGAGGAATTTTCGCGCCAGGGTCTCGCCCATACGGTCAAACCCCAGGAGGTCGGCCTCGGTCAGAGTGAAGAGATCCGCCGGGGATTGCACGCGGCCGGCCTGTACCAGTTGCTCCACCCATTTTTCGCCCACGCCCTGGATGTCGAGCCCGGCCTTGGAGACAAAGTGCATGATGGCGCGCAGCCGCCGCGCCGGGCAGGCGAGATTGTCGCAACGCCACGCCGCCTCATCGGGCTCGCGGTGCACGGGCTGGCCACACGCGGGGCACTCATGGGGAAAATGGAAAGGCTCCGTGCCGGGCGGCCGCTTGGCGAGCACGGGCCCCACCACTTCGGGGATGACATCGCCGGCCCGCTGCACGATGACCGTATCGCCCACGCGCACGTCACGGGCGTGTATCTCGTCCTCATTGTGCAGTGTCGCGCGGGAGACCATCACGCCGCCCACGGCCACGGGCTCCAGAATGGCCACCGGGGTGAGCGCGCCCGTCCTGCCCACCTGGATCTCGATGGCGAGCAACCTGGTCTCTGCCTGGATGGCCGGGAACTTGAAGGCCACGGCAAAGCGCGGAGCCCGCGCCGTGAAGCCGAGCACGCGCTGGGCCTCCAGCAAATCGAGCTTGGCCACGGCGCCGTCGATCTCCATGGGGAAATCCGTGCGGTGGGCGCGCACCCATTCCGCATAGTCCACCACCTGATCGAGGCCCGCGCAGAGGCGCCCGTCGGGGGGCGTGAGAAAGCCCCAGGCCGTGAGACGGGCCATGAGCTCGCTCTGCGTCAGGCACGGGGCGCTGGCGCCCCACTCCGCCGCGCCGAGGCTGTAGGCGAGGAAGCGCAGGGGCCGGGACTCGGTGACGGAGAGGTCGAGCTGGCGCAGGCTGCCCGCCGCGGCATTGCGCGGATTGGCGAAGGTCTTGAGGCCGAGCGCTTCCTGCCTTTTATTGAGCCGGTCAAAATCCTCGCGGAACATGACGGCCTCGCCGCGCACTTCCAGCAGCGCCGGCGGCGCGCCCTCCCCCGCGAGCGCCTGCGGCACGCTCGCCATGGTGCGGACAGCCTCGGTGACCACCTCGCCCGTCTCCCCGTCGCCCCGGGTCAGGGCGCGCACGAGGCGCCCGTTTTCATAGACGAGCTCCACGGCGAGGCCGTCGAGCTTGGGGTCGCACCAGAAGTCCAGCGGCAGCGGGCCGTTGAGTGCTTCGTCCCAGGCGCGGCGCATGCGCTCGGCGAAGTCGCGCCAACCCTCGGCGGAAAACACATTGTCGAGCCCGTACATGCGCTGGCGGTGACGCTCCTTGGCGAGGCCGTCCAGCAATTTGCCGCCCACCTTCGTCGTGGGCGAATCTGCGCCGGAAATCCCGGGCCAGCGGCGCTCCAGCTCCGCCAGCTCGTTATAGAGCGCGTCATACGCGTCATCGCTGATTTCGGGCGCGTCCAGCGTATGATACAGATGATTGTGCCGCGCGAGCTCGGAGGCGAGAAAGCGCGCGCGCCTGAGCACGGGTTCCGGTGGCTGTGCGTCCGCTTTTTCGGGCTGCCGGGGTTCGTTCGCAGGGGGCCGGGTGTCTGCCGTCATGGGATACCTTTTTACTCGGGGAGGGCGATGAGCCGGGTGCGCAGGGCGCGGATGCGGTCCCGCAGCTGGGCGGCCTGCTCGAATTCAAGATCCTTGGCGGCCTGGCGCATTTCCTTTTCCAGCTTCTGCACAAGCGCGGCCACGGCCTCGGCGGTCAGCGGCACCTCGTCCTCGGCGGGCTTGGCCTTGCCGCGCCCGCGGCTTCTGGGCTTGCCGGGCTCGTTCTCCACATACAGCGAGTCCAGCGGCGATTCAAGGCTTTTCGTGGTGCTGCGCGGGGTGATGCCGTGCTCCTCGTTGAAGGCGATCTGCTTGGTCCTGCGGCGCTCCGTCTCGTCCATGGCGGCGCGCATGGAGGCCGTCACCGTATCCGCATAGAGGATCACCTTGCCCTTGGCGTTGCGGGCGGCGCGGCCAAATGTCTGGATGAGCGAGCCCGTGGATCGCAGAAAGCCCTCCTTGTCCGCATCGAGGATGCAAACCAGCGAAACTTCGGGGATGTCCAACCCCTCGCGCAGGAGGTTGATGCCCACGAGCACGTCGAATTCGCCCATGCGCAGGGCCTTGATGATCTGCAGGCGCTCCAGCGTGTCGATATCCGAATGCAGGTAGCGCGCGCGGACGCCCATGTTGCAGCAGTATTCCGTGAGGTCTTCGGCCATGCGCTTGGTGAGCGTGGTCACGAGCACGCGCTCCCCGGCCGAGACGCGGGCGCGGCACTCGGCGAGCAGGTCTTCCATCTGGCCCTTGACCGGGCGCACCTCCACCTCCGGGTCCACAAGGCCCGTGGGACGGATGATCTGCTCGGCCACCACGCCCTGCGCCTGGTCGAGCTCATAGCGGCCCGGCGTGGCCGACACATAGACCACCTGGTTCAAAAGCCCGGTGAACTCGTTGAACTGGAGCGGCCGGTTGTCCAGCGCCGAGGGCAGGCGGAAGCCGTAGTCCACGAGGGTCTGCTTGCGCGAACGGTCGCCCTTGAACATGCCCCCCACCTGGGGGACGGTGATGTGCGACTCGTCCACAAAGAGGAGGAAATCCTTGGGGAAATAGTTGAGCAGGCACGAGGGCGCCTCGCCGGGCCGGCGGCCGTCAAGGTGGCGCGTGTAGTTTTCGATGCCGTTGCAGTAGCCAAGCTCCTCCAGCATCTCGAGGTCGAGCTGGGTGCGCTGCTCGAGGCGCTGCGCCTCCACGAGCTTGCCCTGGGATTTGAACCACGCGAGGCGGTCGGCGAGCTCCGTGCGGATGTCGTTGGCCGCGCGGTGGAGATTGTCCTGCGCGGAAACGAAGTGGCTTGCGGGATAGAGCACGGTCTTGCCGATCTCGGCCAGCGTCTCGCCGGTGAGCGGGTCGATCTCGCGCAGGGATTCGATCTCGTCCCCGAAATATTCCAGTCTGAGCGCCCGCTCGTGGTGGTAAGCGGGGATGATCTCCAGCGCGTCGCCGCGCACGCGGAAGGTGCCGCGGTGGAAGTCCACGTCGTTGCGCTCGTAGTGCACCTCAACGAGGCGGCTGATGAGCTCGTCCATGGGGAAGTGCTGGCCCACCTCCACGGGCACCACCATCTTGGCGTAATATTCCGGCGAGCCGAGGCCGTAGATGCAGGAGACCGAGGCCACGATGATGACATCGCGCCTGGTGAGCAGGGCATGCGTGGCCGCGTGGCGCAGCTTGTCGATATTGTCGTTGATGGAGGAGTCTTTCTCGATATAGGTGTCCGAAGCCGGCACATAGGCTTCGGGCTGGTAATAGTCGTAATAGCTGACGAAATATTCCACCGCATTGTGCGGGAAGAGCTCGCGGAACTCGTTGTAAAGCTGCGCGGCGAGAGTCTTGTTGGGCGCGAGCACCAGCGAGGGCCGCTGGCAGGCGGCAATGACATTGGCCATGCTGAAGGTCTTGCCCGAGCCGGTCACGCCGAGCAGCACCTGTGCCGGCACGCCGGCGCGGATATTGGCGGCGAGCTCGGCGATGGCCTGCGGCTGGTCGCCCATGGGGGCATAATTCGTTTGCAGCTTGAAGGGCGCGGGCGCCCCCGCTTCCAAAACCGGGATATTTAGATTACCGTCATTGAGGTGCATGTAAGCCCTCCGGCTGTGCCCCATTCATCCGAATCTCGGCCGCAAGGCCGCAACCCGCGGGGACGCTATGGAAATCTTACGCCTTGACGCGCCGGGAAAGCCCCTTTGCGACAGGATCTATGTGTTCGGCGCCACGCTGAAGGCCTTTCGCGGCAAGCGCCATGTGGAGACGCACATCATCCGCCACGGCGCCACGGAAGAGGAGCTCGCCGCCCTGCGCGGCAAGGGCCTCGTGGCCCCGCCCGACCCGGCCATGCCGGCGGCGCTGCTCGAAGGCGCCACCGAGGACCGCGCCCTCGCCTGCCTGCTCGAGGCCTTCACCGCCGAGGAAAGCGAGGCCCTGGCGGCGTGGCTGCAAAAGCGCTACGCCGACAGGATCGAAAAGCTCGTCATCTGCCCGCTGGACCTGCCCGTGCCCCTGGGCGTGGGGCCGCTCGGCGAGATACCCGAGGGGGGCGAGACCGGCTTCATCCGCTTTGACGCGGCCCCGGGCTATGACCTGCCCTTTGCCGCGCGCGCCTTTTATGACCTCTCTTCCCAGACGGCGGGCGAGGCGTCAACGCAAGAGCCCACGAACACATAGCGCTCGCGCCAGGGCTCCCAGGGGCAGAAACGCGGCTCGCCGTCGTCCGGCGGTGGAGCCTCACACCCGCTTTCGGGGGCCAGCGCGGCCGAAAGCTGCCGCAAAAATTCGCTCCTCGGCAGGAGCTTCGCGCCCATGCGCTCCATGTGCGGCGTGGCCTGCTGGCAGTCCAGCAGGGTGGCGCCGCGGCGCCTGAGCAGCGCCACGAGGCCGGCCAGCGCCGCACGCGAGGCCTCCGGCTCCGTATGGAACATGGACTCGCCGAAAAAGGCGCGCCCCAGGGCAACGCCGTAAAGGCCGCCCACCAGCCTGCCGTCGCGCCACGCCTCCACCGAATGGGCATAGCCGTACGAATGCAGCCGCTCATACGCGGTCAGCATCTCGGGCGTTATCCACGTGCCCGGCGGCTCCGGGCCTGAACGGGGGGCGGCGCAGGCGCTCATGACCCGGCCGAAGGCCGCGTCCAGCGTGAGCGTGAAGGGCGAGGCCCGCATGGTGCGGGCGCTGCGCCTCGGCAGGTGGAAGTCCTCCAGCGGGAGCACGCAACGCGGGTCGGGCGACCACCAGAGCAGCGGCAGCCCCGGGCCATACCAGGGAAAGATCCCCAGGCTGTAGGCCGCAAGCAAACGCACCGGCCCGAGGTCGCCCCCCATGCAGAGGGGCGCGTCGGCCGGTGCGTTTGCCGGGTCGGGAAAGCGGGCTGCCAGCCGGGAAAACATAGCCAACATGGCAGCCTCTCCCGTCAGGAACTAGACAGCCGGAGCGGCCGTGGCCGCGGCTTTCTCGCGGCGCTTGCCCGCGGGCGCGCCGGGCGCCAGCGTGAGCGCGTCGTCCTTGAGGCCGAGCTTGACCACCCCGCCCTTTTTCAGGAAGCCGAAGAGCAGTTCCGTCGCCAGCTTGTCCTCCAACTGGTTGCGCAAGAGGCGGCGAAGCGGGCGCGCGCCCATGGCCGGGTCAAAGCCGTGTTCCGCCAGCCACTGGCGCGCCGGCTCGGAAACGCGCAGCTCCACTTTGCGCTCGGTGAGCGTGCCCCGGATCTCGTCCAGGAACTTGTCCACGATGCGGAGCATCATGGGCTGGGTCAGGCTGTGGAAGGGCACCATGGCGTCGAGCCGGTTGCGAAATTCCGGCGCGAAGAGGCGCTCCACGGCCTTGAGGCCCTTGCGCGCCGCATCCGTGGGCGCGGCTTCGCCAAAGCCGATGGGCGAGCCGGACATCTCGAAGGCCCCGGCATTGGAGGTCATGATGATGATGGCATTGGAAAAATCCGTCTTGCGGCCGGAATTGTCCGTGAGCGTGCCATAATCCATGACCTGGAGCAGCACATTGAAGATGTCCGGGTGCGCCTTTTCCACCTCGTCCAGCAGGATGACGGAATACGGCGCCTTGCGCACGGCCTCGGTGAGCTGGCCGCCCTCGTCATAGCCCACATAGCCCGGAGGCGAGCCGATGAGCCGCGAGACCGAGTGCTTTTCCATGTATTCGCTCATGTCGAAGCGCAGGAACTCCACCCCCAGGATCTCGGCGAGGCTGCGGGCCACCTCCGTCTTGCCCACGCCCGTGGGCCCATAGAAGAGGAAGGAGCCCGAGGGGCGCCGCTCCCGGCTCAGGCCAGCGCGGGCGCGCAGGATGGCGCGCACCGTGAGCTCGATGGCCTCGTCCTGCCCGAAGACGCGGCGCTTGAGGTTGCGCTCGAGGTGGGCGAGGCGCCCGCGCTCGCTGCCCGAGACCGTGCGCGGCGGAACGCCGGCCATGCGGGCCACGATGCGCTCCACATCGGCGACGGTCACGGCCGGGCGCTTCTCGTCCCCGCCTTCGGCCTCGCGGCGCAGGCGGACGGCGGCGCCGCATTCGTCCATTACGTCGATAGCCTTGTCCGGCAGCAGGCGGTCACGCACATGGCGCGCCGAAAGGTCGGCCATGGCCCTGAGCACGGACGGCGTGTAGCGGACGCCGTGATGCTCGGCATAGCGGCCCTCCAGCCCTTGCAGGATGGCGAAGCATTCGTCCACGCTGGGTTCGCGCAGGTCGATGCGCTGGAAGCGGCGGGCGAGGGCCCGGTCCTTCTCGAAATGCTTGCGGTATTCCTCGTAGGTGGTGGAGCCGATGCAGCGGATCTCGCCGTTGGCGAGCGCGGGCTTCAGCATGTTGGCCGCGTCCAGCGAGCCGCCCGAGGTCTCGCCGGCGCCCACGAGGGTGTGGATCTCGTCGATGAACAGGATGGCGTCGGGCATGTTCTTGAAGGCTTCCACGATGCCCTTGATGCGGGCCTCGAAATCGCCGCGGTAGCGCGTGCCGGCCACGAGGAGGCCCATGTTGAGGGCGAAGATGCGCGTTTTTGCAAAGAGCTCGGGCACCTTGCCCTCCGCGATGCGCAGGGCGAGGCCTTCGGCCATGGCCGTCTTGCCCACGCCCGCCTCGCCCACGAAGAGGGGATTGTTCTTGCGGCGCCGGCAAAGGATCTCGATGGCGCGGTCAAGTTCCTGGGCGCGCCCCACCAGCGGGTCGATCTTGCCTTCGCGGGCCTTGGCCGTGAGGTCAACAGTGAACTCGGCGAGCGGGTCCTTCTCGCCCTTGGCGCCCTCCTCGCACTTGCGCTCGCCGCCCTCGCGCTCCATGCCGTGCGAGATGAAGGTCAGCACGTCGAGGCGGTTCACGCCCTGCTTGCGCAGAAAGTAGCGGGCATAGCTCTCCTCCTCGTCCATGATGGCGATGAGCAGGTCGCCCATTTCCACGGCGGCGCGCCCGGAGGAACGCACATGCCCGAGCGCGCGCTCGAGCACCCGCTGCACGCCCTCGGTCTGGGCGATGCGGTAGTCCCCGGCCTGCGGCGCGGATTCCATCTCGGAGCGGAAAAAGCCCTCCAGCTGCTCGCGGAGCAGGCCCACGCCCGCGCCACTGCCCTCGAGGATGATCCGGCCCTTGGTGTTCTTGGTCAGCGAGAAAAGAAGGTGCTCCACGGTCAGCATGTCGTGGCCGCGGCGCTGCACTTCCATGACGGCGTCCCGAAGGACCTCCTGCACGCTTTTGCTCAGCATAGACACTCCACGGGGGCAAGCGCCCCCACTACCCGCCGCGCCTGCGGCGGTCCGTCACAACTTTTCGAGGCTGCACCTGAGCGGAAAGCCCGCCTGGCGCGCAGCCTTGTGCACCTGGCTCACCTTGGTTTCCGCCACTTCGCGCGTATAGACACCGCATTGGCCGACGCCATGCTGATGCACGTCGAGCATGATGGCCGTGGCGTCCTCCAGGGTCCTGCGGAAGATGCTGCGCAGGATGCCCACCACGAAGTCCATGCTCGTGTAATCGTCGTTATGCAGGAGGACGCGGTACCGCGCGGGTTCCCGCACTTCTTTTTCAAGCCGTGTGGGGCGCTCGGTATCCACCCCTGCTGATGCGTAGGACGGCATGCGCGATTTCTCCCGGAGAGCCGCAGGATTTCAGGAACAGGCGCCCGCCCCGTCGGGGAGGCCCAGTTGCCGCCGCAAACGGCGCCGTTCTTCGGGCCCGAACACGAAGGAGCGTTCCGGCGGCAAGCCCTGCGCGCTCCGCCATTCCTGATGGAGCGCATGATAACTTTTGGTGCTGATTTCGTGTTTGTCAAGGCCGAGGCGGCCCGCAACGGCATCCACCGCCTCCGGCGAACCCTCCACCTCCACCACGCGGCAAAAGGGAAGTTCGTCCAGCTCCACGAGGAGGGCGCCCCCCTCTTGCGCTGCCAGCCGCCAGACGGAGCGCACTTTTTCATAACGGGCGCTTTCGGTGAAGCCCAGGGCCGCAAGCACGCCCTGCATGACCTCGGCGCTCTCCACCTCGAGCTCGCGCTCCTCGCGGGCCTTGAAGCCTTTGGCGGAATTGGCCACCGGGAGCTTCAGGGTGAGCACATGGCGCGTCCGCCCGGGCCATTCCTGGCTGCGCACGCGCAAAAGGCGCCGCGAGGTCCAGAGGCTCAGGTCCGGCGTGTCCATGACCACGTTGGCCTCGAAATGCGCGCCCAGGTCTTCCGCGCCGGCTTCGGCGAGGGCGCGCCGAAGCTCGTCAAAATCCACGCCAAGATATTTGCGTTCGATCTCAAGAGCCATTGTGCCCGCCTTTCAGGAACGGTTGAAGAGCCGCCGCTGCAACTCGGCGATGGTGCGCACGCAGCCGGGCGCCTTGTCCTCCCGGTCGTCGTCCCCGGAAGGCGGGCGCACGATGGGCGAAAAGCCCAGCCTCCTGGCCTGGGCCACGCGGATGGCCTGCGCGGCCACCGGCCGGACCTGGCCATTCAGATCCACCTCGCCCCAGAAGATGCTGCGCTCGGGCAGCGGCACATCATAATACGAGGACAGCACGGCCGCCACGAGGGCGAGATCGAGCCCCGGCTCCTGCAGGCGCATGCCGCCGCCCACCTTGGCGTAAATATCCACCTGGCCGAAATTGAGCTTGAGCCGCTTTTCCAGCACGGCGAGCAAAAGGTGAAGGCGGTTGGCGTCAAAACCGAGCGCCGCACGCCGCGGGATGCTGAGGAAGGTGCGCGCGACGAGCGCCTGCACCTCCACGGCCAGCGGGCGCTGCCCGTCCACGGCCATGACCACGGCCGTGCCGGAGAGTGCCGGGTCGCGCGCGCCGAGGAAAAAGGTGGAAGGATCGTCCACCAGCTCCATGCCGCCGCCGCCCATGCGGAAGACCAGAAGTTCCTCGTTGGGGCCAAAGCGGTTCTTGAACACCCGCAGAAGGCGGAACATCTGGCGCCGGTCGCCCTCGAGGGAGATGACCGTATCCACCATATGCTCGAGCAGGCGCGGGCCGGCGAGCACGCCGTCCTTGGTCACGTGCCCCACGAGGATGAGCGCCACGCCGAGGCGGCGGCAGGCCTCCTGCAGGGTCGTCGCCACGGCGCGCACCTGGCCCACGTTGCCGGGCAGGCCTTCGGCCTCGAGGCTCGTGAGGGTCTGGACGGAATCCACCACAGCAAGGGCCGGGCGCTCCGCTTCCGGGGCGCTTTCAAGGGCGTCCACCACGTCCTCCACCCGCGAAGTAGCCATGGCGAGGAGCTGCGGGCCGAGCAGGCCCAGGCGCTCGCCCCGGGCCTTGATCTGCGGGAGGGATTCCTCGCCGCTCGCATAGAGCACCGGCCGCCCCTGCGCCGCCACGGCCCCGGCCACCTGAAGCAACAGGGTCGACTTGCCGATACCGGGCTCGCCGCCCACGAGGATGGAAGCCCCCGGCACGAGGCCCCGGCCGAGCACCCTGTCCAGCGCGTCGAGCCCGCTCGGGAAGGGCCGGTGATCGCCGTCGGCCACGTCGCGCAGGACGCGCGGGCGCGTTGACGAGCCGGAGCTTCCGCGGGCGGCCGCTCCGCCCTTGGAGGGAGATGGCCGCGCTTCGGCCACAAGGGTGTTCCAGGCCTGGCAGCCGGGGCACTGGCCGCGCCAGTGCGGGCTCTGGGCGCCGCATTCCGTACAGCGGTAAATCTCTCGGATTTTTGCCATGCCAAAATTTAGGAAAAAGCCATTCCCGAGGCAAGCTCCGCCCAAGGCACGCCCCCGCCGGGTGCAACGCGTGCCCCGCCCGCCCGAACGCGAAAACCCCTTGACGAATGCCGGCAAAACTCGCAAACATTTTTTCAAAGACAATGGCTGATCATGTGCGGCTGCCGCCGGCCTGCGGGGGCGTGCGGCAGGCGCGGCGCATTTTGTGAAACCTCACAGGAGGCTCCATGCTGGAGACCACGGTTGTCGTCATTGGCGGCGGCGCTACCGGCATGGGCACGCTGCGCGACCTGAGCATGCGCGGCGTCCCAGCCATTCTGCTGGAACAGGGCGGCATCGCCCACGGCACGAGCTCCCGCTTTCACGGCCTGCTCCACAGCGGGTGCCGCTACGTCGTCAATGACCCTGAATCGGCCCACGAGTGTATCGAGGAAAACATGATCCTCCGCCGCATCGGCAAAGGATGCGTGGAGGTCACGGAGGGCTTTTTCGTCCTCACCCCCAAGGATGACCCCAACTTTGTGGAGCCCTGGCTCAAGGGCTGCGATGCCGCGGGCATCAAGGTCAAGGAGATCACGCCCGCCGAGGCCCTCAAGCTCGAGCCCAACCTCGCGCCCGACATCCAGCGGGTCTTCCGCGTGCCGGACTCCTGCGTGGACGGCTTCCGTCTGGTGCTCCACAACCGCATGTCGGCCGAGCGCTACGGCGGCCGCGCCTACCTCTATCACAAGGTCGAGGAGATCAAGCAGCGCAATGGCGCCGTCTGCGGCGTGACCGCGCGTGACCTCATGACCGGGGAGCTCATGGAGATCGCCTGCCGCGTGGTGGTCAACGCCGCGGGCTCGTGGTCAGGCGAAGTGGCGGCCATGGCCGGGCTAGAAGCGGCCATCACGCCGGATCGCGGCACCCTCATCGTCTTCAACCACCGCTTCACCTCGCGCGTCATCAACCGGCTGCACCCGAGCTCCGACGGCGACATCTTCGTGCCGCACGGCTCCGTGACCATCCTCGGCACCACCTCCATGCCCACGGACCGCCCCGACGACACCACCCCCACCTATCCCGAGGTGACGCGCCTGCTCGAGATCGGCGAGCCACTCTTCCCGCAGGTACACGAATACCGCATCCTGCGCGCCTTCGCGGGCACGCGGCCCCTCTATACGCCCGGCGGCGCCTCCGGCCGCAAGGCGAGCCGCAATTTCAACGTGGTGGACCACGCGGCCGACGGCCTCGACGGCATGGTCTCCATCTTCGGCGGCAAGCTCACCACCTACCGCCTCATGGCCGAGCGCGTCACGGACGATGTCTGCCGGCGCCTCAAGGTGACGACCCCCTGCCGCACGGCCGAAGAACCGCTCATCGAGGCGCCCGACCCGGCCGTGCTCGCGCGGGCGGCCAAGCTCTTCCCGGTGCGCGCCCTGAACCTCATGGCCGACCGCCTGGGCGACGACCTCACCAAGACCCTGCAGATCGCCGAAGTGGCGGCCGTGGCGTCAAAAAACACCAAGAACACGCATATCACCGATTTCGGCGGCGGCAATCCGCTGCTCTGCGAGTGCGAGATGGTGTGCCTCGCCGAAGTGGAGTGCGTGGCCCGCGACCCCTCCACCCATTCGCTCACCGACATCCGCCTGCGCACCCGGCTCGGCATGGGCACCTGCCAGGGCACCTTCTGTTCCCTGCGCTCGGTGGCCTCGCTCGTGGAGCACGGCATCCCGCTGGAATTCGCCCCGGCGGACAGCATGTGCCGCTTCCTCCAGGAGCGCTGGAAGGGCCTCCGGCCCGTGCTCTGGGGCCAGCAGGCCCGCGAAATGGAGTTCAGCCGGTCCGTTTATGCCGGAATCCTCAATCTTGACGGAGCCATGCATGAGCAGAACAACTGACGTTATCGTGGTGGGCTCCGGGCTCGGGGGCCTCATGGCCGCGCTCGCTGCGGCCCGCCAGGGGCGCGAAGTGCGCATCATCAGCGAGGGGACGGGCTGCCTCGCCATTGGCACCGGCTGCGTGGACCTGCTCGGTTACGCGCCTGACGGGGCGAGCGTGGAAGACCCCTGGGCGGCCATGACTGAGCTTGCGCCCGCGCATCCGTATTCCCTGCTCGGGGCGGAGAAAGTCCGCGCAGGGCTGGACGCGCTCACGGAGACGACGGCCAAACACGGGCTTGTCCTGCGCCCGGCCAGCCGCGACGGCAAGCCCTGCAATACGCGCGTTCCCACCATCATGGGCACGCTCAAGCCCACCTACCTCATGCCGGATACCTTTGAGCCGGATGACCTTGGGAAGGCGAAACGCGTGCTGGTGGCGAGCGTGATGGGCTTCCGCGACTGCCGCCCGGCCCTCGTCATCGACCAGTTGCGCCGCTATCCCGACTGGGCCGGCAAGGAATACTTCCCCTGCCTCATCCCCACGCCTTTCGACGACGCGCACCGGGCGCTCAACGCCCTTGACCTCGCCCGGGCCGCCGAGCGGCCCGGGGGCAGCGAATGGCTCATCGGCTCGCTAAAAGAGCGGGCCGAAGGCTGCGACCTTGTGCTCATGCCCCCCATTTGCGGCCGCCATGCAGGAAGCCCGCTGACGCGCGAGCTGCGCGAGGCCCTTGGCTGCCCTGTCGTCGAGATGCTCTCCATCCCGCCGGGGGTGGGCGGCCTGCGCATCCGCGACGCGCTCATGCGCGAGCTCGCCGCCCTTGGCGTGGAACTGGTGGAAAATGCCAATGTCATCGGCGCCGGTGTGGCCGAGGGAAAGTGCCTCAGTCTCGATATTTCCAGCACCGGCCGCAGCTATTCCACCAAGGCGCGGGCCTATGTGCTCGCCACGGGCGGCATCCTGGGCGGCGGCGTCCTGCTCGAGCCCGGGCGGGCCATCGAGCGCGTTTTCGGGCTCGACCTTGCGCTGCCCGCGGATGTGGCCGACTGGACGGAGCCCGAGATCTTCGGCAACCAGGCCGTTTCCAAGGTCGGCGTGCGCGTGGATGACAAGCTGCGCCCGCTGGATGCCAACGGCGCGCTCGCGCTGGAAAATGTCTTCTTTGCCGGCCGCACCCTGGCCGCCCATGACCCCGCCGTGGAGAAAAGCGGCTACGGCGTGGCCGTTGCCACCGGCTGGCAGGCCGGCCTCGCCGCCGCGGAACTTGCGGGCGCGGCCCGCCACACCGGGGAAGCCGCCACTGGAGGGGAGCAATGAGCGTTCGCATCAGTCCCGACAAGTGCATCGCCTGCACCACCTGCGTTGTGCATTGCCCGGTGGCCCGGGTGACGCCCAAGTATCTCGGGCCGCGCATGATCGGGCCGGCCTATGAGCGTTTCCGCCTGCTGGGCCTCGCGGAGGACGAATCCCTCACCTATTGCTCCAACTGCAAGAACTGCGACATCACCTGCCCGCAAGGGGTGCAGGTTTCAAGCATCAACATGCTTGCCCGCGCGGAGCATTGCAAGAAGCACGGCACCAGCATGCGCGACTGGGTGCTCGCCCACGGCGAACTCCAGGCCAAGCTGCTCCAGCTCATCCCGGCCGCGCTCAAGAACTTCGGCATGCTCAACCCGGTGACGCGCAAGGTGCTCGACATGTTCGGTATCGACAAGCGCGCCCCGCTGCCCGCTTTCGCCCCCAAGACCTTCCGCCAGATGGCGCGCAAAGTGGAGCAGCCCTCGCTGCCGCGCAAGGTGGTCTTCTTCCCGGGCTGTTTTGTGGATGTGTATGACCCGCAGACCGGCCTTGACATGATCTGGGCCTTCAACCGCGCGGGCTATGAGGTCATCACGCCCGAGAAGTTCGGCTGCTGCGGCCTGCCCATGATCGCCAACGGCTTCTGGCAGGACAGCCGCCGGCAGGCGAAGCGCAACCTGGCCGAGATCGCCCGCTGGCGCGATCAGGGCATCCCGGTGGTCACGGGCTGCCCGAGCTGCGCCCTCACCTTCCGCCAGGACCTGCCGGAATTCTTCCCCGACCTCGTGGAGAAGCACGGGCCGGGCGTGCTGGAAGACGCGCAGGACTTCCTCCTCGATTGCGTGGACCGCGGCGAGCTCGCGCTGGAAGACAAGGCCCCCGGCGACCTCTCCCTTATCTACCACGCCCCCTGCCACCTGCGCGCACAGGGCAACGGCCTCCCGGGCCTCAAGCTGCTGCAGCGGCTCAAGGGCGTGAGCGCCCGCAATGCGGACGCCGGCTGCTGCGGCATTTCCGGCAGCTACGGCTTCAAGAAGGAAAAGTACGACATAGCCCAGGAGGTGGGTTCCGAGCTCTTCCACGTGGTGCGTGAAAGCGGCGCGGACTTCGCCACCAGCGAATGCGGCACCTGCCGCGTGCAGATCCAGCATGGCAGCGGCAAGAAGGCCCTGCATCCCGTGAGCATCCTGCGCGCGCGCCTCGAAGGACGCCGCCCGGCCTAATCGCGGAAAGCAACAAAGACACTCCGGCCCGGGGCTGGCGCGCAGTTTGGCGCACCAATCCCGGGCCGCTATTTTTGCCGGGGCAGGAAGTTATGGCGTTCGGCCGATGCGGCGCGCTCCTCCCCTACCGGCTTTCACTTTCGCCCCGCGCCGCTCGCAGCCCCCGCTCGACCTCGGCTTGCGATCCATTGGCATAGCAATAGACGCAGAGATGCGGACAGGTATTGTAGCGGCCGATATCCTTGCTGGGCGCGCAGCCGCAGGCCGCCCTCTGGCCCCGGTCCTTCACGGGCGCAAGCCCCGCCGGCACCTCTTGCAGAAGGCTGCCCTGCTCCTTGCGCGCCGTGGCGCCGCAGATGCGCGCAAGTTCAGCGTTTTCGGGGCAAAGCCGCAACAGGAGCGCGGGGTCGATACACCTGTTATGCTCAATTCCGAGATGGAGCAGGTCCACCGTTTCCGCACATGTGGCTAGGCGGAGTGGCGTTTGCAGGCCCACATTCATCCGCGCGATGCCCTCTGCAAGCTCGTTCATCTCCTCCGCATCAGGCGCCCGGTATCCCGGGGCCTGTTTTGCAAGCCGCAGCGCCATCTTCCTGTACATGTCGAGAAAACTGAAGACGAGCTTTTCCGTATGCGGCGCGAGCAGTTCGGCTACGCGGTGCAGGCGTTCAAGAATGACGGCAACACTTAGGCGATTGCCAATGAGGATGGGGTCATGACGCCAAATGACGCGATGCTTGCCGAAACGCCCGGAAAGTTCCTGAAACGTTGCGATGCGCCGGTCGAGTGACGGCACATGCGGTTCCAGCCCCTCCCGCTCATAGTCATTCAACGTGTACTGAAAATAAAATGCGTAGCCGCGGGCTTCAATCTCGGCAAGATACGGCAGGAGAGGAGAGGGATCCTTGCTCCAGAAAACGATGGCCGCGCACTGGTCAAAGGAGACATATTGCCGCTGGCGCGCATTGAAGGGGTTTTGCCACAGGCAGTGGCCGGCGCGCAGCCGGTCCATGAACCATCGGGCGTGGAAGGCAGGGATGTCGGTCGCTCGGCTCGCCGAGATGACAAGGGGCGCGATGGCGCCCTTGGGCCCAGCCGGCGTGGCGATTACAGTTTGAGTCCATTTCATCCGGTACACAATATATCCGGGAATCGTAACCCCATGCATGCACGTTATCTGTGAGCAAGCTCTTCTGTCAACTTGAGGAGTCAGAAATACCTCACCACAATTTTATCCAGCCTGATACCACATATTTATTTGTGTCGTGTAAAATGTTTACTGTTGCCTCCTAGATAGTGTCGTCATTTCTATTTTAATTTATGTAGCTTTCTGCTATCCTTTTACCAAAAGGAGGCAGATATGCAAGCTGCACATCGTCGCCACGATATATCTGACAAGGCTTGGGAGCTTTTGGAACCGCACCTTCCAGGTCGAGAAGGAACCCGAGGCGTTACTGCCCGTGATAATCGAAATTTTCTCAATGCGTTTTTTTTGGATCCTGCGAACAGGTGCTCCATGGCGAGATTTGCCGACTGACTATGAGGACTGGAAAAATACCCATCGCCGTTTTTGCCGATGGAGAGATAGTGGGGTTTGGGAAAGGCTACTCGAAATTCTTGTATCCGACCCAGATTTTGAATGGCTTATGATTGACGCAAGCCATATCAAGGTTCACCCGCACGCTGCAGGAGCACGGGGTGGCAAT
>NZ_JAAVBE010000037.1 GCF_014803725.1 Desulfovibrio sp. | reverse complement strand
GTACGGCGTCCTCCTCCATAGGACCGGGATGCGGAGCTGCGGCGGCGTCTGCGGGAACTGGCAGAGGAGCGGCGGCGTTTCGGCGTTCAGCGACTGCATGTCTTGTTGCGGCGTGAGGGGCTCGTGGTGAATCATAAGCGGACGGAGCGACTGTACCGCGAGGAGAGCCTGTCCTTGCGCTTGCGCCCCATGAAGAAGCGTCCTTGTGTCCTGCGGTCGTGCCAACCAGCGCCTATCGGTCCCGACGAGCAATGGGGGATGGATTTTGTCAGCGATAGTCTGGAGTCAGGGCGGCGTATCCGTATCCTGACCATCCTTGACCTCTGGGACCGGTCAACCCCAGCCCTGGAAGTGGGTATATCGCTTTCTGGCCAACGGGTGGTGCAGGTGCTCGAACGCCTTCGGCTGCAAGGACGCCTGCCACGCAGGCTCCTAACGGACAATGGACCGGAGTTCACAGGCCACGCCTTGAATGAATGGGCGCAAAAACATGGCGTTGGCCTGGCGCATAGTCGGCCCGGAAACCCCACAGATAACGGTTTTGTGGAAAGTTTCAACGGAAGGCTCCGCGATGAATGCCTGAACCAGAATATTTTCGTTTCCCTGGCAGAAGCCCGGCGTCTCATCGAGCAATGGCGCCAGGATTATAATTGCAACCGTCCCCACAGCGCACTTGGGTGGCAAAGCCCCGAAGCTTTCCGGGCAATCCATCAACCCTCAACCACGACAGGAACCACTAACTTATCCTTGGTATCGTGAATGGGGTAGGGTCAGCTGATCTCGACCTGCCGCATGAGGCGCAAACCCAGTTCCCCAAAGCAGCCAGCAATGCCATCCTCAAACCAATGCCCACGCTGAAGCGTAAGCAGAGTTTCAAGGGAGGTATGCTGCTGGCTGAGTTTGGCTGCGACTGCCGCTCGTGGGCATTCCCCATACCGGGCAAGTTCGCTCATACCCAGATAAGCAGATCGGTCGCCCAACTGGGTGCGCGTCTGCCGTTCCCCATAATGCTGAAGGCCCTGCCGGAATACCTCCAGCAGGGCCTTGGCGCGTTCTATTTGACACATGAAGACCTCCTATACGGCATCTGCGTATTTCCACCAGCACTTGCGCTGGGCATTCCACCGAAAGCCAAGGCCGGACAGAATCTCCTTCTTCGGCTGGGTATTGCCACTAGCTACGATACACTCCCTGCCATCCTGCGATGCCATTCTCTGATAGGTGACGCCATCAAGCGCAGGCAAATCGTCAGTCTCATGGCGATGGGCAGACGCTGGTTCCTGACGATTGCCCGCCTGACGCCGTGGACTTGGCTGTCTGCTTGAACTCCCTTTCCTACCGCTGGCTGCTTCGCCATCATCATCTTCCGTGACCATCCCCAGCATAGCGGTCAGGGCATACCGTCTCGCATAGGTCAGGGCTGAGCCCATGCCCTGCGGGTCAGCTTTGGGCAGAGGGACGACAGCCAGAGAGCTCTGCCATTGCCCGGATTCCACATGGGTCAGCTTGGTCGCCAGGCCGATACACCCTTCCGTCTCCACGGGCACGGGGTACTGACAGAGCCAGATGCCATTTTCCAGAAGCACATCACGGCTAGCAGCCATCACCGAATTGAGCGTGGCGTACTTGCTCTTGGTAAACGGGTTTGTAGCATCCTTGGACGCGGGTTGGAGCTGACGCTGCACATTGAGCAGCGCCTTGGCCAATTCCTTGATTTCCTGGGAACAATCCGACTGCATAGATTCCTCCTCTGGTTAAAAAGAGAAAGCAGGATCCAGGAATCCCGAACCCTGCTTTCTTGCTTTTCAGACAATATAGGGATAAATGTCTTGTTTATTCGAGTAATATATAAATTTTTAATAGATGGGGAGCATAAAAATTTAAAAATGATGAATTATGCTCCAATAAAACGCAATTATTCCTTTACGATGGTGAAGAATATGCTTTTCACCAATATCATCCGCCTTAGTGCTGATACGTATCGTAGGCTTATCACATGCGTTTCAAGTTAGTGTGGTCTTGGTTATAGGCACGTGGCAAGCAACGCGGCTTAGACTTTTTTTCGCCAGTATCACGGCGCTTTGGGTGATAACGCTTGGAGACTTGCTGAGCACCCCATCAATCCTCATCCATGATGAGCCACTAACTATTCCTTAAAAATTGGAAGAGGTACGTCCAAAACGCCACCGCTTGCAGCCGTTTAGATTCCATGTTATATAAAAATATAACTTATGGAGGCGCATCATGTACACGTGCAATCTGAGAAAAGTGGGAGGGTCAGTGATGCTGGCTGTGCCTCCCGCCATTCTGGAAATGCTGCAAATGGAATCGGGTTCAGCGGTGAGCATGGTCGTGGAATCTGGTCGTTTGGTCATTGAGCCAGGAGTCCGCAAAAAATACAGCCTGCAAGAATTATTGGCCCAGTGCGACACTTCCGCGCCTCTTTCCGAAGAAGATGCCGCATGGACGTCATCACCTGCCAAGGGTCGGGAGTTGATCTGATGCGTCGAGGAGACATTTATTTGGTCAGCCTTGACCCAACAGCAGGTCACGAACAGCAGGGCACACGCCCGGTGCTGGTCGTATCACCTGATGCGTTCAACAAGGTAACACGAGTGCCTGTGGTCTTGCCCATCACGAGCGGAGGCAACTTTGCTCGCACAGCGGGTTTTGCTGTTTCATTGAGCGGATGCGGCACCCGCACAACCGGAGTGGTACGTTGTGATCAACCTCGCGCGCTAGACATACAGGCACGCGCCGGAAGATGTTTAGAACAGGTTCCGGCATCAGTGATGGAGGAAGTCCTGGCCAAGCTGGAGACTATCCTCAGTTAGTTTAATTTTTACAAATAAATATTATTTATCATCGTCAATACGGAACTTTTCGCCAATGATAGGTAAGATATACTTCTGACCAACTTCCTCCGCCTTTTTACTAAAACGGCGCGTTGGCTCATCCCATGCGTGCCACGCGAGTGTGAACTTGCCAATATGCGCCGGGCAGGCAAGAAGACTCCGTGTATCTTGGGCCGCCCTGACAGCCTGCTCAGGAAACATATGCACAGTACTCCACGCGCGATTATATTGGCCGGTATCAGGGAAAATGCTCTCGAATGGCCCATACCTGCGGCCGATTTCCGCAAAGTGATGCCCATAGCCGCCATCGCCGGTGAAATAGACCTTGCCGCCACTCCCGGCATCGACGACAAAACCGCCCCAAAGGCTTTGATTTCTGGTCAGTCCCCTCCCTGAAAAATGCTGAGAAGGGGTGAAGACAATACGCAGCGGCCCCTCTCGCCACTCTTCCCACCAATCCAATTCGGTAAAATTCTTTCTGCCCCATGCGCCAAAATGCGCCCCAACGCCTTTGCCACAGAGGACGTGCCCGTAGTCAAGGTTTTTCACGGCCTTATAGTCAAGGTGATCCCAATGGTCATGGCTGACGCAGAGATAATCGATAAACGGGAAATCCGCCGCCTGGTAGGGATTGGCACCTGGCCACGCAGGTATGGTGAAGGGAACCGGGGACGCGCGGGATGACAGGACAGGATCAATGCAGATGATTTTTCCATTCAGCTTAAGCAGAAAAGAGGAATGGCCAAGCCAGACAAATTCGCCATCTTTGAGAGAATGAAAATCGGCTGGAGCAGAGGGAACAGGCGCGGGCGGATAACGATCCCCATCGCAGGCAAGGAAAAATTTCAGCCAGCCGCCGGTTTCAAGAGGCTCCTTATCCAACCCGGCATATACATACGTATTCGGCAGATTGTGGAAAGCACCGTCCTCCCAGTTGGGAGAAATCGGGGTGGGCTCAGGAAGTGCCCCGAATTTCCGCCAGAGGTTCCACGAATACACGCCCCCAGCGACAACGGTTGCGAGGGCACCAAGTACAAAATATCGCCGTGTCATTTATAGTTCACCCTTTCTCATCATCCTCTCAGGTGCATAAAAAATGAGCCTTATAGCCATAACTCACGGTAATGACATATATTAGCACTCTTTGCAAAAATTTGAAAGTTTACATTTATCCTGATGGGATTTATAAAAATAATATAAAAACGCACTAATTTTCATAGAAAAATTTGTATATATTTATATTTCTGTATATATTACAATCATAGAAAGGAGCATCCGTTTAACATATAAGGGAGGGAGTCATGAGTCAAAAGGAACTTTCAGTGATAGCAGAATTTGGTTTGGGACTGGTGGCTATTGAAAATGAAACTACAAATCTTGATCTCATACTTCAGTATTATTCTGAAGAACAACTTGAATTGTTTGCAAAGTCGACTATAAGTGAACGCGACTTGAACGAACTAACTCGTGATGGCATTCGTAATAGTTGGAAAAACTTTGTAGATACAGCATCTGGAAAGTTGCCTCCTTTTAGAGAGCAATTGGATCAACAGCTTTCAAACATTGGTATTCATGTGATGTATTAAAATATAGAGAGTATGGCATTATGGCATACTCTCTATATTTTTAATATTTAACTATTTTTTATACTTTTTATACGTTGTGCTAACTCTTTATCGCAATCTTTTCCAACAAATTATTCATATATAAATCTTCTATTGAGAACATCTTTGTACATTATTTCTAACATATAAATAACATCTGCCTTTCCAACTATTGATGACACATTTAAATTTAATACTAGTAATCAAATATATTAAATTACACATTGGCTTCAAGATTCGTTAAAGCCGTAAGTAACCATATTTCTACATAAATTGTATAAGGGGGTGCCTGTCATGGCACCCCCTTATGGCGTTGCAAATTAAGAATTGGTGTACCACGCATCCAGGAAATCAGGCACCATTTCCGCCATGGTCTCGTCACCATTTTTCATGGTGTCCGTGATGAAGCGCATGGAATGGCGGTCGAGCGTCTGCCCCGGATTCAGCTTGGCAAAGGCCCATTGAAGGAAGACGGCCATGTTCTGCTCGGGCTCAAGGATGGAATTATCATCCAGACGCTCGAAGAAGAAACTCAACGCTTTTCCCTTTTCCGAGGCGAAGAGTTTGTCCATGAACTCCTTCATCGACGAGAGAGAGAGGACGTTCCTATGCCAGAGGAGGAGGACATATTCCAGCAGTTCCTGCTTAGTGGAGAATATGCCGGGTCCCAGTTCATCCAGGCTCATCATGTTGGTGAAGTAGTCCAGCGAGGACACTTCTTCAGGCCCGGCTGGATCCTTCATGACATCCATAACCCTATCCCCCCTGAACATCCCCTTGGGGCGCATGGCAAAGCACGCACTTGAAGGTCCTAAGAGGGAATCAAACTCACCATCTAGCATAGAGCTTCTTCCGCCCCCATGGCCATAGGCAGGCATCTGGGGTACCTGCTGGATTGTGGGCAACCCTTCGAGTTTGTCATCCTCCGGTCGCTCATATACCAGGATGAGGGATGTCAGGTCGCTCACGAGCTGGTACTTGAGTGCAAGGCTCAGCTTTTCTTCCTCGGGGCTGACTTCCTCCATCTGACGCATACGGCCCAAGCGGAGCAAGTCTTCGTTGTCGGTGGTTTCAAACCGCTGGCAGACTGCGCGATGCGTACTGCCGTCGCTCTCCCAGCTCAGGACGGGTGCGGAAGATGATTGCCCCTTGAGCAAGGCAAAGGCATGTACCGTCTCGCCATCATAGATGTACTTGGGAAGACGGGATTGCCAGACCGGCTCCTGGCCCCACTCGATACGCATATTCCTGGCAATGGCTCCACGCATCCGGTGGAACATGCGCACGATAGCTTCAGCCATGTTTTCATCCGGGCTGACAAACTCGCATGCACCGCCGGTCTGCTCGGCCATGTCACGCAGCAGGCTTTCCGCCGGAGCATGGCCAACGCCTATGGTGAAGATACGGTGCCCGGAGTCCTTGGCCGTGGCGATGATATTCTTCACATCCCAGACATCGCCGTCCGTAATCAGCAGGACAACCGGCGGCACTTCATTCTGGGCGTCTCCCGCTATATCATGAAAGGTGGAACGGAGCGCGCCTTCCATTTCCGTGCCGCCCATGTCAGCGGATGTGGCATCGATGGCTTTTGACAGCTTTTCGAGGTTTTCCGGGGTGCAAGGTAGGAGGGTTCGCGTCAGATGCTCCACATTAGAGCCAAACCGGCTGTAGGCGATCTGATCGTGAGCCGCAAGCAGGTTCAGCACCTTGCCAAGTCCTTTTTGCGCTTCCTCTATGCTTGAGCCGCTCATGGAGCCGGAACAATCCACAAGGATCTTCAGCCCCAAGGGCGAAGCTGTTTTCTGAGGGATTTCTGGCGCAAAGCTGGCAACGACCATGCTCGTGCCCTCATCCGGCACACAAAGCGCATGCGAAGTCCCCGAAATATCCTGCATGAGCAGGATAAAATCCCTGTCCAGTACGGCCCCGGCTTCCAGGGACACGCACAGGCCATCCTCCAGCGTTTTGATCGTTGCCGGATGGCTGGGACAGGAGACGGAGCTTTTCGCCATGTCGCCCTTGATGGTCAGTTCCAGCGTGAAGGGATAGTGCGCCTTGGGATCGACCCTGGCGGATTCATGAGGGGCAAGACCGCCGTCACAATACGGGTCGCCATAGCGCTCGCCGATGACGGTGGGAATACAGAGGCGCACCTGCCCCTGCTCAAAGCGCAGCAGCCGGGCGCAGTGGATCTCCACCACAACGGTTTCACCGGCCTTGATATTACCAAGGTTGGCCGTGTACAGGCCACGTGAGGTCTGCTGCACCATGATGGCCGAATCGCCGTCCTTCACGGCCTTTTCGTACTTCTCCTCCGCTTCGGACTTTTTCACCACCTCGCCGATGAGGTGCTTTTCACCGATGGTCGCCTGCAAGCCGAGGAGCGCCGTGCCCCAGCCCAGGGGGAAGGTGTAGATGATCTCCAGCGCCTTGTCGGTGTCGTTTTTATATTCCTGCCGGATGGTGGAGGAGAACAGGAGCCCCTCCACCTCACCGTAGATGGACACCGACTTGAGGGAGATATTCTCTCCGCTGTCGGACACCATGTGGCCAAAGGGGTATGGCTCGTCGAAAATCGATGACGGCCTCCCGTGCGAAGTACGCCTGGATGCGCCCCCATAAGGGCGTGTGGAGCCCGGCGAGGAGTATATCGGCCCCTGCGCGGTCGTGTTGGTGCCGTTTCCTTGCGGCCCTTGCCCTTTTGCGGCCATTTCCGCTTCCTTCCTGGCTTTGCGTTCCTTCCACTTCTTCCAGGCTTCATAGCCCACAATGGCGGCAGCGCCGGCGATTTTGATAACGCCGCCAATTTTTCCGGGCAGCGGAAAACGATTGTAAGGTGGCAATGGCATCATGGCTTTTCCTCCTTATTTTGGGTGTGGACGTGGGGTTACTTCCCGTTCCGGGACTTCTGCTCCTTCTTTTTCTCTCTGCGCTCTTTCCACCACTTCCCGGCCTTCACGATGAGAATCAGCTCAGCAATCTCAACCATGAAATCGAAGACCGTGGGGCGTTCAGGCGGTGGCAGTATCATGGGCAATCCTCCTTGGCATATTCCTGCCGGTTTCTTCGGAATATGATGTATGGCTATGATTTCCGGCATCGACAGCGCGGGGATTTTCCCCCTGCGCTGTCGTGCGTTGCCAAGGAATCTAAAACAGGATATTTCCAGAAAACGGAAAACTCACTTTTTCCAAAATTTTTTGTCCAATCACGAGTCAACCTATGCAGCCTTGTAAAAATTGGAGATTTATTTCAGTAAAATTTCCAAGCGTTTGGCCTTCATACGTATAAGCTCAAAAGACATGAGCGTGAGGTCACGCGAGGTATGGAGGAGTACCTGCATTTGATCCATGCCGTCTTTTTCAAATGATGACTGTAACTCCTCAAGCAATTTATTACCCATATCTGAAAGTTTCGTTGATAAAATTTCGAATTGTTCCTCATAAAAGTCCGCAACTTTTTCTAGTTTTTCCGCATATTCAGCAATATTTTTATCGGTATCACATTTTTCATTTTGCGGAGTTTCATCGTGGAGCAATATTCGTTTCGCTTGATCAATAATATTTCGTTTGATTGGCAAGAAATCAGGAGAAAAGCAGCCTCTAGTATAATCAAAATAGATATTTAGATCTTTATACCCCACGGTAGATTGAATCCAATTTTGACACGCATATCTAAGTATATCAGAATCAATAATGGCCTGTGAGACTTCTTTTTGATAGTTTCCGTGTAATTCCTGATGTATTGGTGTTATATAAAAATAGAAATGAAATTCATCACCTGCATATTTTTTTATATCCTCCTCTAAATTTTTAATTAATTTATCACATAGACTCTTCTTATCTTGTTCTTTTGGCTCTTGCGTTTCATCCTTATAGGAGAGCTCAATGTTTTCTATCTGCGTTACCGGATAATCAGAAGTATTTGGCACAAATATTTCGTCAAGGTAAGATGTTGAACCATCTTTCCACTCTCGATCTTGACAAAAATCATCTGGATTATTTGTCCATCTACGCGCTCTTATAAAAATTATATTGTGTTCTTCATTATAATAACAAATAAAAACACCTGGAACATAACCATACCTAACATATAAACTAAAGAGCATAAACTTATCTAAACTCACATTCTTGATCATATATTTTGTAAAACGTGTGAGCTCAAACCTATAGGGCGGGTGGGGTCGTGATGCGGACTGATTTTCATTATCCATGGGGTTCATGACTCTCTCCTTTTTATTTTTTTTAGCTTGCTTTAACAGAGAAATTGCCAAAAGCAGTGGGGAAAGATATTTGATAATCACATTATCCCTCCTTCTTTACCCAATGAGTATTTGTGAATTTTAGATATTTATCTATTTCTGTACGGCCCATCCTTTTCTCCTTCATTTTTCGGCCTCCAGCCACTAGAAATTTGTCACGTTGTGCGTCTGCTATGGTTCCATGATTCCTTGCTATGTAAGTTAGATCATGATATTTCCAGAAAACGGAAAGTTTTGATCTTTCGCTAAAATTTTTTGATTTCTGGATTCTGGAATGTTCGCTTGCTATCGCCTTCTAAAAAGGAAATAACTATGCCCGAAAAAATGGATCAGGACAGCTCCCCCAGCGTCAAGCTCCTACGCGTCTTCCGTAAGCTGCTGCTCAATGGCCAGCGGCATTACCAGACCGACCTTGCCAGCGAGTTTCAATGCTCCGCACAGACCATCATTCGCATCATGGCGGACATCGAATCCGTCATCGGCGCGAATCTGGAGTACGGGCTGGACAACCGACGCAAGTGGTACAGGATTTCCTCACCCAGTCCAAAACTCCTCGGCCTGGAATTTGAAGAGCTGCGCTACCTTTCCGTGTGTCGTGACCTCGCCGCCCAGACCTTGCCGGAGCAGATACTCTCGCGGGTGGACGACACCATCTTCAACATGTCCGTCCAGATGGCAGAAAGAGGTTCTCAAGGGCCGACGAGCCAGAAAGAACCGTTGATTACGTTTTTCAGCAAGGGAAGGATCGACTACCGGGCAGCCTTCCCCTTCATAGAAAAACTCCTCACAGCCATTGACCAGAGCCGCGTCTGCCTCGTGCGGTACAAGGCTGCCGGCGCACACACTCCCAAGGAACATCGTTTCGCTCCGCATCGCCTCATAAGCATGAACCAGGCGCTTTATGTCGTGGGCGCGACCATGGCGGAGGACTACGGCACCGTGAGGCATTTCCTGAATTTTGCCATTCACCGCATTCAGGATGTGGTGCTGACCGACAAAACCTTCAGCATTGATTTCCCCGAAGTGGGCTCTGGTAATTTCGGTTTCCCCTGGCACGAGCCCCGTACCTTCCGCATCCATTTCAAGGCCGGAAAGGCCGCCGACTATGTTTCGGAGCGCATCTGGTCAGAAACGCAAAAAATAGAAAAGCAGGATGACGGCAGCGTCATCCTGCAAATTACGACTTCAAGCGAACCCGAGCTCATGGCCTGGGTCAGAAGCTTCGGGGAGGAGTCCAGTCTGGAAACCGCCCCCTAAGAAGGCGTTCCTTCCTGCTTTTGCTGCAAACGGAGTGCGGCAATGTCGATCACAGAAGGCACGATCTTGCGCCAGGCAGGCCCTGCTATAGCGGCTGCGGTAACGATGCCAGGCATTATCCCTGTGAGCACAGACGCAACAGCAAGCAAGCTGCGTGTGCTATTCATTTTTAGCAGGGAAAGAACATCTGTATATCCTTCACCCATCTCCTTAACCTGCATATTGAGCTTTTCTTCCGCCTCTGGATGCTTCTTTACATAATCTTTGAGCATTTTTTGAAGAATGAGCAGCTCATTTTCTGCTTCGTCTTCCGTCAGTTCTTGCTTTTTGATACCTATCTTTTCAGCGACCATTCTGACCACCTCATCATAGTTGGGTGATCCCTTGAAGGGCCGGAGGAGGGTATTGGAAGCGTCTTCCCGAATCTCCTGCACCAGAGAATCCGGGCTGTATTTGTCATGGCGCTTATAAAGATCGAGCAGGTATTTGTTCTGAGAGTCTTTATGGCTGACCTCAGTCAGGAGTCCAATGAGGCGCACGTTGGAGGCCACGCCATTCCTGTTTTTATCCGATGTCATTACTTCCCCCTATTGTTTGTGGTTGTGCATAATGAGCATTTTGTGTTATAATCAATTGATAATAGATCATAATGAAGTAATAATCTTTATATTAATAGACAATATTTTATCCAAAATTATTAAGATATTCAAGTTCTCTATTCAAATCTTTATCAATTTCCATCTGGATAAATTCATCCTTAATTTTTGTAATAAATCTTATATCTAAAAAAAGACGGCTTAAAGTTACTAAAATACCACCTATATCTAACTTATGGGGATTTTTCGTAATACAACAAAAAATTGTATTACTTGATGTCGCGAGGAAATTCGAAAGAAGTAATATTTTTCTTGTTCGGACTTCATACAAATTTTTATCAATTCCATCATTTACTGGTGAATAGTACATACTGTGAATAAAGCTTATAATCATATTTATTAATATTGAAATAGACGCAGAAAGTGCTACTGTTTTTAGATCCCTTTGTAAACAGAGATAGTCATATTGTTTCGTATATAGTTTACTTGCCCATTCCTCATTAAAAGTTGATAAAAATGGAATAGGTAACCCCATTTTCGTGTATTTATCTGATGCTAAATGAGCACCTTGTGCAACTAACGCAGCACAGAGGCATCTCCAATCAAATCTTGTTAAGTCAATAACCTCCGAAAAAAGCTGTACTAATGATACCGGCTCATTCACCCAATGTGCTTTTTTAATTCTATAGCTATCAAATGAAGCTAATGTTGCAGTATCGGTCATAAAATTAGCCGTTCCAAAAATCCACCCTAAAATTGGATCATGCCCAAGAGTTTTGAGCCTATGATTTTTACCAGATAAGCCAAGACCTAAAGCAGAACTACCTGGAAGAACATCATAAGGTGCTTTTGTGTAGAGTATCTCAATCCAAGATTTAGGATGTGCATCATCTTTCTTTGGCTCCCAGTATGTCCCCTGAGGATTCTTATCTCTTGAATAGTGTTTATCCCTCATTTCGTTAAGTGTTTGCTTATGCTCTCTTTCTATTTCTGGGTCATTATGATCCATACGATTGCTATCTTTATTTGTTTCACCAATTACTGGAAGGAGTAGCCATTTTAGAGTTTGTAATGCGGTTGCAAGTAACAAAATATATACATCTGTACGATTCATTTTTGTTTTATTAATAAATAGCTTATCAATATCATCAATTCTTTTATTTACATCTTCAATTTCTTGCTGAGAGAGAATATCTTCAAATGAATATATATCATCATCATTTAAAACTATAGAAGAATCTAAAAGAATCTCATTATAACTCCTGAGCTTGAGACCATTTAATATATTACTTGGGGGATTATTTTTTACAAATTTAGGATTATAACCTAACTTATTTAATAATTCTTCAGATTCCAAGATTCTCTCCTCTAATATATTAGATAAGTCATCAGATTTATTATTTATCTGTTCAGATAATTTTTGGTGATATTTAAATATTTTCAAATTGTTTCTATCATCGTTATGGTACATGACTTCCCCTCGAAATTATACAAATTTTTAAAAATATTTATTATTTCCCACGTCAAAATTGGCTAGGAGAATATAATTTATGCGGCCTCCGATATATCTGCATTTAAATCCTTTATTGCGGAGGTCAACATTATATTCAATGACTCAAGATACTTAATCCTATCCTCAGATAATTCTTGCTTTTTCCTTAGTTCTTCAAGTATTGCATTCTGCTTCTTCAAAGCGGCGGCATAGAGTTCCTGTTTTGCAGCTAAAAGTTTTTTCTTTTTATGGTGTGCCAGAACCCCATACCCTGCGACACTAAGTACCACTGCTGGCGCAGCCAGAACTCCCACCCCTGCTGCCATACCGCCACCAACAAGCGCACCAGCAGTAGCCAACGCAGATGTCATTCCTGCAGCGCTTAATCCAGCAACACCAAGCCCCCATAGTCCTGCAAAACCTATCGCTCCTCCTGCCCCTGCCCCAAGAGCGGCACCGAGTACATCCGGAATATCGCTCGTCTTTATGGTTCGAGAGGGGTCATTCAGTGCACTTGCGGCGTCATCAAGAACCTTTTTTATTGGATTAAGAGAATCCATGGATTTAAAATTCAAAGCCATTTTGCTCCTCCCGCCGAACTATAGGGACATGCAATCTCGTTTCATCGACACGTGTCACCCTAGGATTTCTAGATTTATAATTCTACTTTTAATCTTCTAAATCGTAAAGAATTTTTAATGGTTTCATGACAAAATATTAAAGGAGTTGTCATGAAACTTGTTGAACTTGTTGGACAAAATATCGCAAACCGCCGCAAGCTTCTTGGCCTCAGTCAGAAAGAGCTGGCTACGCGGCTTGGTATTACCCAAGACGCCCTGAACCGAATGGAAAAGGGCCGGATCGCGCCCAAGATGGGACGCCTTGAGGATATTGCCTCTCATCTTAAATGCACGGTGCCCTTCCTTTTTCGCCGCGAATCTGAGGCACTCCAGGAACGGGCAGCCACCATAGCGGATATTCTGGCCACATTGCCCCCAGGGGGCCAGGAAGCCTTGGTCAACCTCGTGGCCGATGCCGCACGTGTCATGAACTTTCGTAAGGATTGACAGGGCATAGCCCGACATTCGACGCTACCCCCGTCGGTATAAAATCTGCTTGAGAGATACTCCGGCCCAAAATCTCGGAAGCACGTTCAGAATAGCCAGAACAAATTCCTTTGCCATATGAAATTTGCTTCCAGTCCACTGAGGGGTGGACTGGAAGCTATTTTTTTCTCCTCTTTTTTCTTGCATGCTATTCCGCATGACGAGTATAAATCAAATTATGACGCGTATAAATCAAAAATCGACAGCGGCAAGTGGGAAGGACGCCGCCGAGCTGGCCAGAACGCTCCGGCTCCTTCACATCATGCAGGAAATCAGGAATGTACCCAGTCAGAGCTTGAAAACCGTCCTGAAAACTTTCGGTATCTCGCGCTCCCAGTTCTATAAGGACAAGGATGCCCTGGCCTCGCTGGGATTCTGCTTTGAGTACCGCAAGGGGAGCGGTTTCCGTATTACCGAGGATCGCCTCACGCCCATCCACGACCTCAGCCTTTCTGACAGGGTTATCCTGCTGTTCGCCCTGGAGTATCTCAGCACCTCTGGGGACGGCCTGCTGGCCGCCAAGGCCATAGAGGTCGGCAGGAAACTGGCAGGCGGCCTCGATAGCCCGTTCAGGGAGCAGTTGCTCCAGTGCTTCGACAGTGAAGTCACCGAGAAGACCTATGGCGTGAAGCCGGAAGTCTTTCTGGCCCTCACCGATGCCGTAAAGGAAGGCAGGCGCATCCGCATGCTCTATTGCCGCAGCGGCACCTGGACGGAAAGCTGGCGTGAGGTTGACCCCAGACGCATTTATCTGCGCCAGCGCGCCCTCTACCTCTATGCGCGCACAGTGGATGAAACGCCGCCGGCATGGAAGGTCTTCCGCCTGAACCGCATACGGGAAATCCAACCTACCGGCATTTGCCTGCCGCCCACTCCCAACGCCGAGGACGGCTTCTGCGAACGCCAGAGGAACGCATTCCTGGCTTTCCTCGGAGAGACGCCTAAACCCATCACCATCCGCTTCACCGGCGAGGCTATCCCCTATATCCGCGAATGCCAGTGGCATGAGAGCCAACATTTGGAGGAACAGCCGGATGGCAGCCTCCTGCTGACGGTCTCGGTTGCCGAACCGCAAGAGGTCGTGCGCTGGGCTCGCCAGTTTGGGAAAAATGCCACCGTAGTGAGCATGGCAGACGAAGACAACGTGGAGGAAGGCTTGAGCTCACATCCCGAAAAAGATCAATAATACCGAGCAGAAAATGAGCGAACAGAAGCAAAAATCGAGTGGATGTGGAACAGCCGCTAAGGGTTTGGCCTACATCACCTACAAGATCATTTATGGCAGGCCAGCCAAGTTCATACCCGTCCACATCACCATGGACAGGCATGAAGCCCATGTCATGACCAGCAAATATAGAGATGAGACAGAATACGATTATGTCGTGTATGAATTCAGAGTTCAGGACATTGGAGATGCGATGATGACCGCAGATAAGGATCATCTCCATTTCTTCCAGTATGAAGCAAAGCGTCTCCATGTAGATACACTCTCAAATATCGCTTCCTAGTATCAGCTTCAAGGAAGTCAAAACTTCCTCCGTAAGTGAGGTGATCAATGGCTATTTTCGATACGGTAGCGTCAATGATGGCGGACTCAGCGGGAAAAACTCTCATCAATCAGCATATTGGCAAATACGGGAAGCTCAAGAGCCTGTTTTTCAAGGATGGGAAAATTAATGCCAGTCTCATCCTAAATGGCTTTGACGATAAGAAGATTTACATCTCCTGTGCATCAGTCAAAATTGCTGATGACGGTAGCGAAATCAGCTTGGGGGATTTCAGTTCAAATGTCCCTTGCATTGAACAAGCACTCAATGACTTTTGCACTCGAACATTTCTTATCAAGTCCACAAAAGCCCAATACACAATGATGATTATAAAAAAACTCCTGCTTTAAATATATCAGAAATTTATAGCTATATATTACATATTTAATCATTCAACATAAACATCACGAGAGGAACATATGGGAAAAATCATGACATTCATTGGCGGCGCGGCAACAGCAATTATTGGGATTGCGACTGCATGCCTTATCTTTGATAAATTGTTCCCTTCAAAAGCAGACATATCTTCAGTGCCTGATAATGATGGGAATATCGGCATGGGATCTGATCAAAACCACACGTCAGATAGATAACTCTCTCAGAGAAAGGAGACCAATAATGGCCGTATCAGCAGCCTTTTTAGGTGGAGCCATCTCAGGGATTGCAGCATTAGTAGCAACGGCCCTGTTCGCGGATGATGGAAATGGTAAGCTTTCGTTTAAGCTCCATAATCCGGAATACTTCCCTACGATGACAGCACCTGAGTTATATGACTATCTGGATACATATTCTACAAATATGATGAAACTAAATAGAGAACTTATGGATCTTAAGCAGCAACGTGAAAAAACATATAAATTAGAAAATGCTATTTCTTATATGCTTCAAAATAACATAGAAGATAATGGAAATACTTTAAAAGCATGGAAAGATATTCTTTCTGTGCGAAATAATGAAGTTTATTTTCTTAGTGATATACAAAGGCGTGCGTCAAGAGTGTTTTTTCTATATAGACCTGTATTCATAAGGTGTAATAAAATATTTGAGGAGCATGGAATGAGTGGCTACAGTATAGATAGTTCAGTATTATCAGATTATTTTTATATTGATAAAAATCTCCAAACAGAAGAGTGGTCAGACGAGTATGGACGTATATATTCGAGGCTTCAAGATTTTCTCTTCAAAAGTTCAAGCGCTGCAAGCTTTATGAAGAGATATATGCCAACAAATCCAGCGTAGCATAGGGTGCAGCAATTCCACAGGAAGGGAATCAAGAAAAAATGACGACCATTTCACCCAAACGCATAGCGTTTATGGCGATACAGGTATCCGCTCTCCTGGGCGTGTGTGTTGGCATGACATGCTTGCTGCTGCCGCTGACAAATACGGTGGCGATCTTCTGTCTCATTGTGAGCATAGCCGTAGGCTATATCCTGTTTGTCGGCTATCTTGGGCTTTCAAGCCTCTATCTTCTGCTCCACTACAAGCAGATGAACAAACGGCAGGCAGCCTGGGCAGCCGTGGCCATTGGCATCTTCACCCTCCTCTGGGCCGGGATATTCGAGAGTGGGTTTAACACTACTGTCCACGAAACGCGCTCTATCCTTGCCACCTTTAAAACGGATAGGGGCCTCTTCACGCGCCTTGCCGTTGTCAATGCGGTCCGTGACACCTACAAGCTCTCGCTCAAGAAAAAGATCGCTCGTGATATTTGCAAAAATGAGGAGGACTATCTGGGGCATCTCCCCGTCCTAAAAGATGATGGGAGTTCCATCTCAAAACTCACTCGTGAACTGGAAGCAGGCTACAGATCCGTCTCCTGCTTCTAAGACTTTATGGAGGAAAATATGTCGGGTTTCTTTACCGCCCTAGGCGCAGCGGTGGCCATAATCCTGGTACTCTGCGTCCTCTTCGCCTCTGTCACCTCTGGGTTCAAGGCCATGTTCCTTGGCATCGTCAACAAAATCCGGGAGGGACTCCCCAAGGATAACGGTCAAACGCTTAGGCAAGCCGGGGACAAGCTGTTCAACATGGGACAGCAGCAACCTGAGTCGCTCATGAAGGAGATTGTCATCACCACGGGAAAATGCCAGTGCTGCGGGCGCACCTATATCGGGACAACCGACGATAGCGACTGCCCGCTCAAGGCCGTGGAGTTCATGGGCACGAGCAAGGTGCTTTGCCAAGATTGCTTGAATCAGCTCATGTCGGAATTTCAGCGTTCCGGGGTCAGCCAAGAAAAGAAATTCTCATCCAGTGCTGAGGGCTTACGCGATCTTTTATCCAACATCGGCAACAAAAATTAAGGAGACAAATCATGGAAAAAAATAATGTAAAAACGGAAAATTATCAATATGTTGATGTTAACGCGGATGATAACATAGAACAAAAAGATTTCTCAAAATCCAAGAAGTGCAAGACGATTAAGGGTATCAACGGCGATTTTACTATTGTCGATGAGTATGGAGGTATAGTTGAAATAGGGCTTGGCCTATAGACTCAGCAAGGAAGCTTTTAAATCAAGAGAAGGGTAGCTTAGCGCTGCCCCTCTCTTAATTTAATTTTTTATCTCGTGTTGAGGTTCGATACGATCTTGCTATAAAGTTTCTGTATATTCCGCTAATCCCACAGATGTTTTGTAAAAGACTTGTCTGATAGAAGATGGACTCGTCTAATGGCCTATGCCTCAGCGTTCTTCGCAGCAGGCTGGCGACGCTTCCAGAGCTCCATATCCTTCATTTTTTTCCGACGCTCGCGCTTCAATCCCTTGCACACTAAGGGGGTTCCCTTCTTGAAGCCGTACTTGGCCCGATACTCTTCGGGGGTCAGGCCATGGCCTGCCAAGTGACGCGCGCCAATTATCTTAAATGACTTACCACAAACCAAGCAGGTAATGGATTTTTCCCGAATGGACTTTTTGGGGTCCATGACCTCATCTGTCTCAGCATCTGAACAAGTGCAGCCTTCTGCCATACTACGCAGATTTGCGGCCAATTTACCAGCAAAACTGATGACCTCATCCTCCGACATGACACGCACCCCAGCTTGGGCACGAGCAATGCTGAGTGCTTCAGAAAGATAATCGTCCATGAGTTCCTCCAGGTGATTTTTTCTCTTCATAGCGAAAACAAAATCTCAACACAAGCGGTCATGGACACGATAACGCTGGAAAGGTAACAGCATGGAAATCACATGCCCAAATCAGAAGATAGTCTCATGCTTTTTCAGTCTTCTTTGAAGAGGTAATCGCTTACAGTTTTTCAAGAACAGCATCGACATCCGAGACGATAGCTACACAGCTCCCCTCGATCATGGCGTTTACACGGGAATGAGGAGTATCGCCTGACCTGCGAAAGTCAGTACGAATACCAATGACAGGGATACCCTTGGCGAAGGCATACCCGATCTCCCAAGCCGTACCATCATCGACCTGCGGCCCATCGAGGAGTGCGACAACAGCATCACAAGCGTCAATGGCAGACCTGTCCTTCTCCATGATCAGCCTAGGAGCATCGGCCCCCATCTCCTCGACCTCTCGCTGGGAGAAGAACTCTCCTGGCCAGATGACACGAATGTCAGCAGCAGCTAGTTTATCCCTAAACGCACGATGCCAAAGGATTTCCGCTTCTGTGAAGAGAGGGCCAGCTTGGTAAACACGCATCATTCCTCCAGGGGAGTCAGGGAGTATGTGGGACGAGAACATGTGGCGGCCAAGCAGTGAGAGTAACACAACATCCTCCAGGTTTCAAAAGGCATTACTGACCTGAAGCTTTAAGACGGTAGCGAGTCCCAGAATGCTCTTGCTGCCTTCCCTTGCTCAACCGGAGCCTTGTGCGAAGGTCGAGAGATTTCCTTCATCGGGCGCATAGATGTCTGAAGCCAGTCGATGAAGTCATGCTTCTCATAGAGGATGTTCTTGCCCACTCTCACCTTCGATGCTGGTCCTTTACCGGCAGAATCCAGATTGGAGAGGGTACGGGGGGTGAACAATCCTCCCGTCATCTTGCTCGCAGTCTTGCGTGTAAATACTGGAGGAAGAGCCTCCTCTAGCCCCCTAAAGAAATCTTTATTCTTAAGCGTATTTATTATCAATTTTACTGTCTCCTCTTATTTTTCATGGATTTTATTATTGAATCTGCCTCATGACCTTTAAGTTCGTTTAGAGACTTTTGGTACATAGAATTTGATACCTGCTCAGGGTTCATACCACGCTCAGTTGCCATGGTCTTGATGAGGTTAACTTGGTTTGGTGATATGGATTTTTCTCCTCCACCTTGAAGATTATCCTTAGATGACGTTGTCGTAGACTGCTCAGATGAGGACGTGCCATAAACTTCTGGATTCGGTATTGCACCACGTTTTATCCCTTCCTCTGTTTCATCCTCAAAAACAAACATTTCTCTTATGACCGTAGAGAATCCATTTTGTCCATTATTTTCCTCAACTTTCTGTTCAGGTTTAGATTTTTGTTCCTGTTTATCATCTTTTTGTTTGCTATCGTCTACTTTTTCATTAGCGTCTTGATGCTGCTTATTTGTATCAATGGATATTTTATCTTCACCAAAGGATATATTAACCTTGTTGACCTTCCATTCATCATTTACAATTGTGTCTATAGAAATGTGAATTTGTTGGTTTGAAGTGTCCATGTGTAGTGACCTCCGAATAATGTCATTTTGTGCCAATTAATGGCAACCTATATCATCGTTATTGATTTTCTAGGAGAGAGGGGAGAGGCGCTTATGACCTCTCCCCATAGACTTTACCTCTTAGTTTTAGAGACAGTAATCTTGTGTGTTCCTTTGGGAGTATTTTCTTTTTGATGTACCTTTGCCAAATAGCTTGCGGCATAGACAGCGTTCGCTTTCGCTTCTTCAAAGTCTAAACTATTTCTATTAATCATCAATCCTTTGTTACCCATCTTTTTACAACGTTCTACTAGCCCCCCATTCTCAGGGCTATTTTTATCCACCTTAAATATCCTATCTGCATGCCTTTCAAGCGATTGGAATAATGGGTATGCATTTTGGATACAGTTTCCATTCGCTGCTATAAGCAAGTGGTCATGCGTATTTCCTTCATTTGATTTTCTTTCCGTTGACCTTATGATTGTCATATCTAGACAATTTGGTGAATTCTCAAACTTCCTTTCTTGTTCTCTTTTGAATGCTTCAATTACCCTTGACATTTTTCTTTCTCCATTATCAAATTCAATTTCTTTAGGTTTTCGTATGTCAATTCTTGTTATTAGAACCTTATTATGTTTTTCTGTCTTTTCTTCTATTGTCCCTATACAAGTATCTAAACTTTTCTTGAAACATCCTTTTGAATAGGAAGGGTTATTAATCTCATATCCTCGATAGAATGAATCAAATATAATATCATCTTTTTTTGATGATTTACCCATAGCCTTTCTCCTTATTGTTGATTGATTGTTAATGATTAATATTACTCTATTCCCATAATAGAAGATATATTATTTAATTATTTAAATGAATTATCTTTTTATTAAAGCATATATTTTCTTTTAATAATTAATATAATGAACTCCCATAAGGGAGTTCATAAAGTAAGTATATTTATTTATTCTTTTAATATTGTGTATTAATAATCTGGTTATTATTTTCGTTATCTCTTTATTATTCCTTTGTTATATATTCTTTAAATTAGATACTACCAAAAACCTGAATATTGTTATTAATTATGGCAAATAATGCTTTATGCTATGATCATAAAATACATTATCTAATTGCGACAAATTTTTGCGACAAAAAAATATCTTTCCCCCTGATGGGAGAAAGATATTTTTTTGATTATGGTTGGAATGTGTTTCCGATTATTTTTATAAAGCGATTTATGATTTAATGGAATAATTAATATTGGAAAAGTAATAATCACCTATACACGCGGGAAACTTGGGGATTATCATCTTCCCCTGTTTGTCTTCCGCCAATTCCACGGCTCCATTGCCGCCTATCTGCCCAAAGTCCAGCCTTCGCTTTCTTGGCTCGCATCTCCTGCGCCTGCCATTCGCTGCAAAAGGATGCCGTGCAGTAGCGCGTGTAGAGCCATGCGTAGCCGTTGGCCAAAAGCTCCTGGTTGAGAATCCTGCCGTCTTCAGTCTTAACTACTCCTACGGCGCGTCCGTATCTGTCGGTGTCCAGAACGCTCACCGTCACGTTCCGGCCAGCCACCCGGTCGGCGGTAAAACGCCTCGCCTTCTGGCCAAATGCTTGGCCCTTCTCAGGGCAATCGATGCCGTAGAGCCTCACTTTCTCCTGTTGGTTTCCCGGCACAAGAACCGTGATGGTATCGCCATCGGCTACACGCACCACCTTGCCAGAAAATTCTGAGCGTGCGAAGGCCGTAACACTGAAGGCCAAGACAAGCATGAGAGAAAGTGCCAAGAACCGAGTCTTCAACGTCAACTCCGTCTGCGATTGTTGGGGATTGGCTCCCAAGTCAACCATTTTCACGCTGGGGCGTTTTCAATCAGCCCGACGTGGGCTATAAGGTCTCATGAACGCTACCCCACCACGAGCCCTGAAAATTGTAGGCCGGCCTTGCGACGATGCCAATACCCAGCGCACGAGTCCGCTCTATCTCTCACCGGTTAGCGCTGGCTTCCCATCAGCCGCAGAGGACTATATCGACAGCCAGATCAACCTGCACGAACTCCTCGTCCGCAATCCAGCGGCGACCTTTTTTCTGAGAGCCTCCGGCGACTCGATGTTGGGCGTGGGCATCCATGATGGAGACCTGCTCGTGGTTGATCGATCCCTAGACGCATCCCATAATCGAGTCGTCATTGCGGCCTTGGATGGCGAACTGCTGGTCAAAAAACTGTACAGGAAGGATGGCCGCGTTTTTCTTAAATCTGCGAACACCGATTACCCGGACTTCGACATCACCGAGAGGGAGCACGTCCACATCTGGGGAGTCGTGAGCCACGTCATTCATAGGCTCTAGTCGTGGCGCTGGTGGTACATGGGACGTGCCGTGAAACGGTGAAGACACCAAGGCTCAACCCGTTGTGCGTGTGCGCTGTGCGGGGGGGGAGAGGAGGTGGGATTCGGGGTTACGACCGGCAGCGGTTTATACGCACAGGCGCACGCCGCACTTTAAGATAGGCATGGCAAATGAAACCCATCGTGCCATTGTTTGACTTGTCGGCAGCTCAGTTTTGACTTACATGTCCACGTGCTCGGTGTTGCTGTCAGCAACTTCCCCAGCCGAGCGGCGCCCCGCCGGAGTGGTTCCTGCGGGGCTTTCTTATCGCGGCGTCATGCGGCTGTGAGGCTCCCTAGGAGCGTGGCCGTTCAGACACCGGAGCCAAGTGTGGCTGTTCTGCCCCTGTCCGGTATGAAGGTATCTGGGGGCTCTCCAGTATATGGCGGGGGATTCGTCCAGAGAGAACATCTGCCCCCCTCCTTAAGGAGGGGGGCAGATGGATGGATGCGATGGACGACTGGACGCTAGTTCTGACCGCCTTCGGACACCGGCTGCTTCGCCACTTTGTGGGAATCGGGTCGCTTCAGCCAGTAGGGGATCTTGCCGGCCTCTGACACGACCTTGATACGGGCTTGGATGGTACTGCGTTTTCCATAAAGTCCCTTTGCTTCGAGAGCTGCTGCCATATCTCCCTGCGTAGTATCAGGATGCTCACGAACATACTCAATGATCGCCTCATCAAGGCTTGAGGTATGCGCGGCGGAGGGATCGGGGAGCTCCACTCCACTATCGAGCCCTAATGGCTCGACCCCGTAGGGAACCGTTGACTTAGTTTCATTAGGGAGCCGGAATGTGATCCTCCCACTCTCGCTGGCATCGATTTGCATCTCCAGGTAGGCACCCGAGAGCTCCGCATAGTTGCGAGACTTCTTCACGTTTGCTTTTATGACGCGTCCCGAATCGGCCTTGCACAGCTGAAGGACAACGTCCAACGCAATCTCTTTACCCATTGTGCCAAAGGATGCACCTCGGTTTTTACCTTCGTGGTCAATGAGAATGAGGGTCTTATCATGTTCCTTGCACCAATGAAGCAATTCCAACAATTTTCCTGCTCGTTCAAAATCAGCGCCCATTGACATGGGAAAAAACTTGAAGACGGAATCAAGAATGATGATTTCAGCCCACAACAGGTCAGGAAGATATGCCTTAAAACCTTCATCTGTCTCAAGTGACAAATCTTTCTTTTCACTGAGAAGGGAACGCACCATCAAGGCATCCATCGATTCCTGGGGGACCTCATGGCCGGAGCAGAGACTGTAGCCCCTCTTTTTCAAGGCGCGCGACCGCATTTCTCCGTCCAGAAGCAGAACACGATACTTGCGGGAGGGACACACGCGGCCATTGAGTGCGCTTTTCCCCGACGCAAAGCACAGACCAAGCAGCATGGCAAACAGGCTTTTGCCGACTCCTCGCCAGGCGTGGATCATCATCTGGTCGCCAGTATCCAAGAGCCCTTCCATCAAAGGCTCCTGAGCCACGTCTGAATCAGGAAGGGCAGAAAGGGGAATGGCGTTCGGAAGTACTCCTTCAGGGGGAGTGGCACCAAATTCCTTATGGCAGTGAGCCACGAACTCTTGAAAGGAGCATCCATCGTGGTCAAAAGCCATCGCGTTCATCAAATCCTGATCCAGCTTGAGACTTCCTAGCCCGGCCCCATTTTGCCGCTTAATGAACCTCGGCTGAAAACCAAGCTTCTCCAAAGTTGCGTGAAGTCGAAATGCTTCGTAACAACCGGATGTTGTTGCGTCTGCAAAAATGATCGGTGTACGACCGTTGATTTTTGACCAGTCAGTACCAACCAAAGTGCTATATGCCGTTACAGGTATATAATTAGATAACCAACCGTGCTCTTTATGCATGTAGTCAGCATAAGCTTCAGTTGCACATATAACAGCATGACGCGAACCTGAAAAGGCAACAACCCTATCCAAGTTGTAAAGTGGATAAGGCATTGCAACATTGAGTGTGTCGTACACTATGGTTGAACGCCGAATATTGGACGTCTGCTGCCAAGCACTGAGAGGCAACTTATACTGATTGCCCTCAGAGTCGATAAACCGAACAATTCCGCAAGCAGTCCTACCATCTTCGGTTCGATACCAATATACCTTCCCCTGAGAAAAACCATACCGGGTAGGATATGCCCGATTAATTGCAAACACCACATTTTCGTCTGTGGGCACTTCATTCATAAGTATTTGCTGGTAGCAACCTCCCTTATGGTAAAGATGATACCGGTCTGAACTTTTCAGATTCGACTTGAGATCACGCAAGAAGTCTTCCTGCATGAGGTTCCACACTACCTTACGTAGTAACCATCCCTTCTTCCGAGCAATAAGTGGACCGGTATAATATCCACCTAAAGATGAATCCTGAAGCCCCCTGACTATATGCTCAGGGTCATGCTCATTACCCCGCAAGTAATTAAGGTTGTAGGGATACCTTCCGGCATATGCCCCGTGGCTTTCAGGGAAAAGTGACACAGCCAAATCCGGGGTAATGAGAAGCCCATCCTGACACTCATTCGCATCCGGCCACACACCCTTTATGACCTCTTTTAAGAAGACTGAATCCGTCTGCATTTTCCGCCAGAACAGATCCTCGATGGCTGCATCTTCTATCGTTTCAGCAAGATATGGCCACGCAGGATGGCCATTGTGGTGAGGGAAGCAAAAATCCATGACGATCCTCCATTGCTTGGGGAAGGCGTTGGCCCACTACGCACCCTGTCGCATCGGTGCGCCCCCTTTGTGTCACTTTCCTGTCCTACAAAGGTCCAAGATAAAGGACACAAAAAAGAAGAAACCCGACCCAGCTCACGCAAGCTGGGTAGGCGCGACAAGAGAATATAATTACCTGGAGGATCGAAGGCGGGAAAATAAAATTATTTATTTCAACGAGTTTTCACACATGGAAATCATTTTCCTCTTCTAAGGTATACGCAGTTCCTAACCTTGAGATCTGAAATAACCCAAAAATAACTCAAGGTCAACCTTAAAAAATAATTTGATCCCAAGATCCGCGCGTGAACGAGGCTCTACGCGATTTACATGTAAAATATAATATATTTCATTATTTGTCAATTATACCATATATTGATTTTTCAGTTTATTAAAAGTTAGCAATATCATTTCCTTTTATAATTAAGCAATTTAATCAATTCATTATAGCACTGCTTTGGAGAAAACCGCGCTCCATATTGGTGTCCAGCTAGTTCCGGAATTGTGTGCCCAAAAACCTGTCTAAAAATATCATTATGTAAATGTATAACCTTAAAGAAGTTAGAAAAAGTATGCCTTAAAGAATGAAAACTTTTTCCTTGTTTTATACCTTTTTTCTTAAGAAGATTTGAGAAATATTTACCAACATGCTTCCCATATTTATTCGTATTTTCAGTCCTGCTTAGCGTTGGAAATAGACGTACAGAATTAACTTTTATTTTTTCCATATACTTTATCAATCCTAATTGGATTAGTTCTTGATGAATAGGTACCTGACGTTTAGCATTTTTTGTTTTTAATCTCTTGTCCTTAAGTCCATCACTACTCTCTTCACAAATGCTGATAAGCCAAATACCATCCGCATCTTTATAAATATCTTCACAGTGAAGCTGACAAATTTCTTCCAATCTCATACCAGTATATAAGCCTATCAATGGAACCCAATAATCCGCTGGATTATTAAATTTATTTGGTGTAAAATCTCCAGAATAAAAAATTTGTTGGATTTCCTCATTTGTAAAAGGTTCTCTTTTTTCAATATCAGGCTCTGCATCCCGTTTACTAAGGCCACGTGCTGGGTTTGATTGCATAACCCCTTCTCTAATAGCCCATTCAAACATGCTTGAAACGGATTGGACGATAATATTAATTGATTTTACGCTTAGCCTATTTTCATAGTCCATCGCTAGAATTTCGTTTATTGTTTTATCACGATATTTCGGACTTTTTTTCCGTGAAGGTGGCAGCTTCTCCAATATATCCCGAAATCGGCGCATATCCTCGCGATTAATTTGAGTAATCTCCTTATCTCCAATGATTTCAATTAAATTTTCTAAGCGTCCTTGATGATCCCTTAATGAATCCTTCTTCCATGCTCCATCCGCTATCTGTGTATTACAATATCTCTGTATTAATTTACTTAGTTTAATATCCTCAATATCAGCTATCTTCTTTTGAGATCTTTTATTTTTATCACTTCCTAAGCCGCTTAAATCCTCTACAGCCGAATAAAAAGGCTGCTCAAAATAATAATCTCCTCTAATTCTTGCAGCCTTGATCTGGTCGTATATTGCTAATGTTTTCTGAAATAACTTTGCTAGCTGAATCGAATTTTCTTTTGAAATCTCTTCTCTCTTAAATATCTTTTCAGCAATCATTTCTATCACTGATTGTGGATACCAATCTTCAAAATCGTCGAAGGTATTTATCTTTTTTACAATTTCTGAGGCATTCCTGTCATATATTGCATCAATCGAGACATGCTCAGTTTGATTATCAAGATAGGTAATCGTTGACGTAGGCAGCGGCATAGGCATCGTTGCATCTTCATCGAGCTTACGCTTCAAGTATCTGTTTAATTTCTTCCTGGCTGTATCAATGGAGATGGCACGCTTGCCTGGCTCATCAAGCATCTCGTCCACTAGCTGCCTGAGCTGAGCCCGTAGACTATCCAAACGCGCTTTTTGGGCTTCCAGAGTATCATCATTGCACATTGCAAACCTCTCCATAAAAAACACGGTCAATTCATGGAGCCTCGACGCAAGCCTCTGCGCCTGTCCCAGATAACCCGTTTTAAGGCTAACCCGCAACTCCCGTGCGTGTCCGCTCCAGACTGAATTTCTCGGGAAGGCGAATCGGTAGTAAAAAATACCACGTTTTCTATATATGTATGTTGCACATGAGATCTTTCGTCTCGGAGCTACTCTACTCGACTGATTGTTTGACCCCATGTTTGACCCCATTTCTGCTTACTTTGGATTTTTGGGGTCAAACGGTAAATTTTCCCTCCATTTTCGCATAAAAAAATAAAGGGATTATAGCTAGTTAGCCATAATCCCTTATCGTCTCCTGGTGCCGAGGGCGGGACTCGAACCCGCACAGCAATTGCCACTACCCCCTCAAGATAGCGTGTCTACCAGTTCCACCACCTCGGCGTGAGGAATGTTCTTAGCCCTGTTTGAGGAACTTGGCAAGCATTTTTTGCGCTTTTTCCCGGGTGCGCGGCTCGAGCCCCAAAAACGTCCCCCCTCCTCGCGCCCGCGCCCCTTGACAGGGCCACCTCTCGCGCGCATAGTCGCCGCACAAGGGGAGTAACTGGGCTCTTGAGGCCCGGACGGCGTCAACAGCATGACCTCACGGTCTGGCGCCGTCGTCGGCATAGCCGATGAGTGAGACCTTGGCAGGCATGCCGGGGTCTTTTTTGTTTTTGGGGCACCCGTCCCCCATACCGCCAGGAGAACGCATGTCCCTCCGCGCACTCAGGCCATTCCTTCTCGCCATCTTGCTGACCATTCCCGGGCTCGCGCTCCGCGTCCTGCACCCGGAGATCTCGCCGCTCATCACGGCGCTCCTCGCGGGCGTGGCCATTCTCGGCGCGTCATTTCTGCTGACCTGGACCTGCGAGGTTGCGCAGCTCGACATCCCCCAGGCCATAGCCGTGGCCGTGGTGGCCTTCATCGCGGTGCTCCCCGAATACGCCGTGGACATGTATTTCACGTGGATGGCCGGGCAAAACCCGGCCGGCCCCTACTCCCACTATGCCATCGCCAACATGACCGGCGCCAACCGGCTGCTCATCGGCGTGGGCTGGTCGGCCATCGTGCTCATTTTCGCGGCGCGCTACCACAAGGGCGTGGTGCTCCCCGACGACAAGCGCACGGACGTGCTCTTCCTCGGCATGGCGACGGTCTACGCGCTCTTCATCCCGGTCAAGGGCTCGCTCACCTGGGTGGACGGCGTCGTCCTGCTCTGCATCTATATATGGTATATCTGGATCGTGGCGCACCGCCCCTGCGCCGACGAAGAGCCCGAAGGCCCCGCTGCAGCGCTGGCCAAGCTCTCGCGCCGGACGCGCCTTGCCACCATCATCTGCCTCTTTGTGTTCGCGGCCTGCGTCATCCTCTGCAATGCGGAGCCCTTCAGCGAGAGTCTTGTCGCCAGCGGCAAGATCCTGGGCGTCAATGAATTCTTGCTCGTGCAGTGGCTCGCGCCCATCGCCTCGGAAGCGCCGGAATTCATCGTGGCGCTCATGTTCGCCTTTCGCGGCAATGCGGCGCTGGCGCTCGGGAGCCTGCTCTCCTCCAAGCTCAACCAGTGGACGCTGCTCGTGGGCATGATCCCCGGGGTCTACGCCGCCTCCTCCGGCGGATTTTATCCGCCCATAAACCTTGACAGCCACCAGTTTCAGGAAATACTACTGACGGCGGGGCAATCCCTGTTCGCAGTGGCGCTTCTGGCGGATCTGCACCTGCGTGTCCGCGAGGCCATCGCCCTGCTGACGCTTTTCGCGGCCCAGCTGCTCTCGCCCATCTATGACGCGCAGCTGGAGGCATTTTTGGGGCTGGCGCACGACCCCTTGCGCCTGCACAATGTGTATGCGGGGCTCTATCTGGTGCTCGCCGTGCTGATCCTTGTCTGGCACCGGCGCGGCGTATGGGCGCTCCGACGCGGTTTCAGGCCCTGAGGCCGGCCCGCGGCTCGCCCCAAGCATGAGGAAACGGCATGCAGCGTACAGCTTTTTCTCCTCTCGCGCTTTTCGTGATTCTTGTGGCGGCCCTCCTTTTTACTGCTCCGCGCGCTGAGGCGGCAGGCGCCGAGGCGCGCCCGAACGCTCCCGCTGAAGCCGCCGCAGACGCCGCAAAGGCAGCCGCGCGGGAGACCCAGGCCGCTTCCCCGGAGGCGAGCGTGTCCCGCATCGAAAGTATCGCCCAAGAAAGCCCGGCAGCGGCTCCCGAGCCGGAAAACGCCGCCCCGGAGCAGACCGTCTACCCCGGCGTAATGAATGTCCATCTCCAGAGCGGCGGTGGCGGCACCCCCAAGGTGAGCCTCAACTATCCGGCCTTCCGGGTTGAGGCCGTTGACGCGGACATTCGTGCCTGGGCCGAAGGCGTGATGCGCTCCTACGAAGAGGAGGTTCGCGCCAGCATCGCCCCGGACGGCGAAAAGCCCGGCAGCTACGGCGTGTGGGACCTGACGGGCATGTACAGCCTTGAGCGCCCCTCGCCCAAGGTGGTGAGCGTCATCTTTAATGTCTACAGCTACACTGGCGGCGCGCACGGCAACCTCGTCATCACCTGCCGCAACTATGACCTTGCCAGCGGCAAGCGCCTGGACTTCGCCGACCTCTTCAAGGACCCGGAAAAGGCACTCGAGCTCATGTCGGCCTATGCGCGGGAAAGCCTCACCAAGAGCCTCGGCGAGGAGTCGGACGAGGAGATGATCCGCGAGGGCACCGCGCCGGAGCTCACCAACTTCGGCGAGCTCGCGCTCACGCCCGCGGGCGTCACCATCCAGTTCCAGCCCTATCAGGTGGGGCCGTGGTCCGCCGGGCCGCAGCAGGTGGAGATGCCGCTCGCGGCGCTGGCCGCTGCCGGGCCAGAACCCGCCGTGTGGCCGGACGCCGCCACGGCGGCAAAGGCGGAAAACGCAGCCGCCACGCCCCCTGCCAAGGACGGCGGCGCCGGCGAGCGCAAGTAACGGCGCCCGGCGTCCCTCCCGGCTGGCTTCCATGTTTTCCATACCGTTCTTCGGTGCGGTCAGGGCTTGCCTGCGGGCAGCGGGCGCGCCCGTGCTGCTGGTGATGGCAGCGCTTGCCGCGAGCTTTCCCTGCGGCGCCTTGGCGGCAACGCCCCGTTTGCTGGCCGCCGCCCCTGCGTCGCCGCAGGGGACCGATGCCGCGCGCCCGGCCACACCGGAGCCCGCGGCAAACGCGCCCACTCCCGAAGTGGCGCCCGCTGCGGCCAGCCTCCCCGCCACTCCCGAGGACGCGGCGGCGCAGCTCTCCGGCTCGCAGTGGCCCGGCGTCATCAATCATCTGCTGCAAAAGCCGCTCCCCGGGAGCCCCGCGGACCCGCAGGGGGCCGTCATCCATATCGACTACCCATCCGTAGGCTCGCCCGCGGTGGACGCGGACATCCGCGCCTGGGTCACGGGCATCGCCAACGCCTTTGAGGCTCATCTGGACCTGAGCCGTCCGGGCCTCCCCGAGGCGGACATGCTGCCCGTCCATGACGTGATGGAATCGGACAGCCCCACGGACCAGCGACCGGCCTTCGAGCTCTGGGGCTCCTACAGCATCAGCCGGCCGTCGGACGCGGCCGTGAGCATCACCTTCGAGATCTGGAACTACACGGGCGCGCTCCAGGGCAATCTGGACATCCTCACGCTCAATTACAGCCTGCTCACCGGGCAGCGCCTGGCTTTCATGGACCTTTTCGAAAAGCCCGAGACCGCGCTCACGCTCATGTCCGACTGGTCGCGCAAGGAACTTGCGCCCCGACTCGGCGCCACGACGCGCCCGGCGGTGCTGGAAGCGGGCACCGCGCCCCTGGTGGAGAACTTTTCCAGCCTGACGCTCACGCCCGAGGGCGTCTGCATCAATTTTCAGCCCTATCAGGTGGCCCCGTGGGCCGCAGGCGTGCAAAAGGTGGAAATGCCGCTGGAAGCGCTGCTGCCGGCCGGCCCGCTGCTGGCGCTGTGGGGCAGATGAACGCCGCACAAGGAGCCATCATGAATACTGAAGAACTCTTGCACCTGCTGGCCTGCCCCAAATGCCTCGGCGACCTTGCGGCGCTTGAGCGCGGGGGCGAAACCGCGGGCTTTGCCTGCGAGGCCTGCGGCGTGGTCTACCCGGTGCGGGACGAGATCCCCGTCATGCTCGTGGAAGAGGCCATCCCGCGCGACAAGTGGGAGCGGGATAACGGCGCCGGGGGCAAAGCCTGATGCGCCTGCTCATCGCCTCCGACCTGCACGGCTCGCTCGAGAGCCTGCACTTTCTGGAAGACCGCATCGGGGAGCTCGCCCCGGACATGGTGGTGCTGTTGGGCGACCTTGTCTATCACGGCCCGCGCAATCCCCTGCCGCCGGGCTATGACACGCCGGGGCTGTTGCACGACATGCCCGGACTCACCGCCATGCGGCCGCCCGTCACGGCCGTGCGCGGCAATTGCGACGCCGAGGTGGACGTGTGCCTCATGCCCTTCCCCATGCCGGAAAGCGCGTGGCTGGATGTGGATGGCTTGCGCATCTTCGCCTGCCACGGCCACCGGCTGCCTGAGGCGCCGCCCATCCCGGGGCTCGGCGCCGGCACGGTCATCCTGCGCGGGCATACCCATGTGCCGCGCGGCGAGACCCTGGACGGCCTCCATTTCTGGAACCCGGGCTCGCTCTCTCTGCCCAAGCAGGGCTTCCCGCGCAGCTACGGCTTGTATGAAGATGGCGTCTTCCGCGTGCTCGCCATGGACGGGCGGGAAATTCTCCGCCACAGGCCGCTCGGCTGAACCGGCATGGACCAGCAGACGCTGCCCGATACCGCCCCGCCGCTCTTCGTGCCCGCCCCGGGCCTGCGCGTGGTGCTGGCTTCGGCCTCACCGCGCCGACGCAAGCTTCTCGCCTCGTGGGGGCTTCCTTTTACCGTCCTCACCGCGCCCGATAAGGAGGAACCCCGCCCCGCAGCCGGTGAAGACGCCGCGGCCTATGCCCTGCGCGCCGCGAGGAGCAAGGCCCGCCGCGTGCATCCTATCCTCGGGCCGGAGGAGGCTTCCGCAAGTCTTGTCATTGCGGCGGATACCGTTGTCTGCCTGGACGGGCGCATCCTGGGCAAGCCCCGTGACCGCGCCGAGGCGCTGGCCATGCTGGAAGAGCTCGCCGGGCGCACGCATTCGGTGACGAGCGCCGTTGCCCTGCGCGTGCCCGAAAGCTGGCCGGCCCCGCACGAAGAATACTTCACCGATACGGCCCGCGTGACCTTTGCGGACTGGCCGCGCGCGGTGCTCGCGGCCTATGCGCGCACGGGGGAGCCTGACGACAAGGCCGGCGCCTATGCCGTGCAGGGCCGCGGAGCCTTCCTCGCCGAGCGGCTTGACGGCGCGTGGAGCACCGTTGTCGGGCTGCCGCTCACGCCACTGGCGGAGCTGTTGCTTGGGCGCGGGCTCATCCGGCCTGCGGCGTAACGGCCCCTCCTCTCCGGCGTACTTTTTGCCGCTTTCGCCGCCCGTCCAGCGCCCCCTCATAACCGGGCAAAATGAAAATGATTTTCTTTTTTCTTGACAGGCGCGCCGCTTTGCGCAACTCTTGCCCCATGACAATTGGCGGTACATGGCGTGAGTGAGCGCCATGCCGGACGCGCGTGAGGGCAACCGGCGCGCAAGCAGAGGAGCGTCCATGAACGAGATCATCAGTCTGCGCAAGATGAAGGTGGGCCAGCAGGGCAAGATCGCCCGGGTGGAGGCTGCCGGCGAGGTCAATCGCCGCATCCGCGACATGGGCCTCATCCCCGGCGCCAAGGTTTCCGTGGTGGGCCGCGCGCCCCTCAAAGACCCGGTGGCCCTGCGCCTTTCCGGCGTGACCATCTCGCTGCGCAACCGCGAGGCCGACCACATCACCGTGGAACTCACCGACAAGGCCTAGGGCGGAAATCAAGCCCCGCTCAGGCGTGATGGGGGGGGGAGCCGGGGCTTATGAAAGCCCGGTGACGGCTTCCCAGACGGCCGGGTCCGTGGCGCCCTCGGTGCTGATGATAAGCACCCGCGCCCCCGGGCCAAGGCCCAAGGCTTCCCGCCCCCGGGCCGCGTTCCCGGATGTTTCCGGGCTCTCTTCCGGCCGCATGAGCCAGTGGAGCAGGCCCGCGCCCACGGCGCCGGACTCCCCGGAAACGAGCGCCGGATCTTCCCCGAAGGGGCGCGCCAAAAGGCGCATCCCGAGCCGCGCCAGCTCATCCGGGCAGGCGCAGGCGGCATGCAGCCCGGCGGACAGCACAGGCCAGGCCAGCGAGCTCACCTCCCCGCAGGAAAGCCCGGCCATGAGCGTTTCGAGGCTGCCCGGACAGATGCGCGGGCGCCCGTCCCCGGCGGCGATGGAACGGAACACGCAGTCCGCGGCATGCGGCTCCACGCTCACGAAGCGGGGCTGCGGCATCCCTTGGGTTTTCAACGCTGTCCCGAGGCAGGCCACCATGGCGGCCGCGAAGGAGCCGACACCCGCCTGCACGAAAACATGGGTCGGCCCTGACACCCCCATGCCCGCTAACTGTTCCGCCGCTTCCAGCGCGAGCGTGCCGTAGCCCTCCATGATCCACGTGGGGATTTTCTCATAGCCCTCCCAGGCCGTGTCCTGCACGAGAATGCCGTCTGTCTCCCGTGCATGCGCCGCCGCGTGGCGCACCGCATCGTCATAGGCCAGTTCCGTGACCGTGCATTCCGCGCCCTGGGCGCGGATGGCCGCCACGCGCGCCGCCGAGGCTCCCGCCGGCATGAAGACGCGCGCCCGGTGCCCCAAAAGACGCGCCGCCCATGCAAGCCCCCGGCCGTGATTGCCGTCCGTGGCCGTGACGAAGGTGAGCTCACCCAACCGCGGGCGCGCCGCGCGCAAGCTCGCAAAATCCAGCGTGGCGGGCGCCAGGCCCCGCCGCTCCCCAAGCAGCCGCGCCACCGCCCAAGCGGAGCCAAGGCCCTTGAAAGCCTCCAGCCCGAAACGGCGGGATTCGTCCTTGACGAACACGGCCCAGAGCCCGAGGCGCCGCGCGAGCGCCGGCAGTTCTACCAGCGTCGTGGGCGCATATCCGGGCAAGCCCGCATGGAAATTCCGCGCAAGCCGCGCCCCGGGCGCGAGCCCCCCAAGGTCGGGCATTTCCTCCCGCCGGGGGTTGAGGGCGACCTCCACCGGCCGCGGCCCCTGTTTCACCCCCTCCGCTGTCATGCCTTGCGCCCCAGAAGTTCGAGCCTGTGGCCGCGTTCGCGCCCATAGCGCAGCCTGAGCCACAGCCTGCGGCCTCGGATGCGGGCATGGTCAAGGCACAGATACACCACCGGCGTGGTATAGAGCGTGAGCAGCTGGCTCAGCAGAAGGCCGCCCACGATGGCGACGCCGAGCGGGCGGCGTATCTCCGCGCCGTCCCCGTGGCCGAGGGCCAGCGGCACCGCGCCGAGGATGGCCGCGGCCGTGGTCATCATGATGGGCCTGAAGCGCAGGGCGCAGGCCTCGCGGATGGCGGTTTCGGGCGGGAGGCGGTGCGTACGCTGCGCCTCCAGCGCGAAGTCGATCATCATGATGGCGTTTTTCTTGACGATGCCGGCGAGCAGCAGCACCCCGATGAGCGCGATGACGCTGAACTCCATGCCGCAGGCCATGAGCGCCAGAAGCGCCCCACCGCCGGCTGACGGCAGCGTGGAAAGGATGGTCAGCGGATGCACCAGACTCTCGTAGAGCACGCCAAGCACGATATAGAGCGCGGCCAGCGCCGCCAGGATCATGACCACCTGATTTTTCATGGTGTCGCTGTACATCTTGGCCGTGCCCTGGAAGCTGCCCACGATGTCCGCGGGCATGCCGATGCGCACGCGCGTTTCGGCGATGGCGGCCTGAGCCTGCGAGAGCGAGGCCCCCTCAGCAAGATTGAATGACACCGTTACCGCCGCGAACTGCCCCTGATGCGCCACGGAAAGCGGCGCGAAACCCGGCCCCACGCTCGCCACCGAAAGCAGGGGCACGAGGCCGTCCTTGCCGGGCAGGCGCACCTTGTCCAGTGCCTCGACGCCCTCCAGCCAGTCGGGCCCGTATTCCAGCACCACGCGATACTGGTTCTTGTCGCGGTAAATGGTGGAGACCTGGCGCTGGCCGAAGGCATTGTTGAGCGCCGTGTCCACGTCGCTCATGGTCAGGCCCGCGCGGGCGAGGGCGTCGCGGTTGACATCGAGCATGGTCTGGAGGCCGCGCTCCTCGATGTCGCTGTCCACGTCCTTGAAAAGCGGCTCGCGGGCGAGCGCTTCCTGAAGGCGGCGCCCCCACAGGCGCAGGGCCTCAAGGTCGTCCGCCTGAAGAGTGTACTGGTATTGCGAGCGCGAGCTTCGGCCGCCCATCATGATGTCCTGCGCCGGCCTGAGGAAGATGCGCAGGCCCGGCTCGCCGGAGAGCTGGGCCCGAAGCCGCCCGATGACGGCCTCGGCACCCACCTTGCGTTCCTCCAGCGGTTTCAGGGCGATGAACACGCCCCCGCCCGCGCGCGCGCCGGAAATATGCGCCGAGACCTGCTCCACCGCCGGGTCGGCCCGGATGACATTGACGAGCTTTTCGAGCTTGCCCTGGATGGACTGGAAGGACGCGCTCTGGTCCGCCCTGATGCCGCCCATGATGACGCCCGTGTCCTGCTGCGGGAAGAAGCCCTTGGGGATGATGACATAGAGCCACACATTGCCCGCGATGATGAGCAAAAGCCCGAGCAGCGTGAGGCGCGGATGGCGAAGCACCGCGTCGAGGCTCACGGCATAGGCGCCCTGAAGTCGCGCGAGCCCGGCGCCCCACCACATGCCCGCCCGCGTCATCCAGCGGGCCAGCGGCCCGAGGCCCCCGGCGCGCAGGGCCTTGAGCTGCGCCTTGCGCCGTTTTACCTGCTCGTCAAAGGGCCTGAGCATCTGTGCGCACATCATGGGCGTGGTGGTGAGTGAGACGAGCATGGACACGAGCACCGCGGCCGTGAGCACCACGGCGAATTCGCGGAAGAGCCGCCCCACCACGCCGCCCATGAAGACGATGGGCGCGAACACGGCCACGAGCGAGAGCGAAATGGAAATGACGGTGAAGCCCACCTCGCGCGCGCCGCGCAGGGCCGCGCGCAGCGGGCTCTCGCCCAGTTCGAGGCGGCGCACGATGTTCTCGAGCACCACGATGGCGTCGTCCACCACAAAGCCCGTGGAGACGGTGAGCGCCATGAGCGAGAGATTGTCGAGGCTGTAGCCGCAGAGATACATGACCCCGAAAGTGGCGATGAGCGAGACGGGCGCCGCCACCGCCGGGATGGCCGTGGCGCGCACGTTGCGCAAAAAGAGAAAGGTCACGAGCACCACGAGCCCCATGGCGAGCATGAGGCTCTTTTCCACCTCGCGCAGGGAGGCGCGGATGGTGATGGAGCGGTCCATGCGCAGGGTGAGGTCCGCGCTTTCGGGCAGCCACGCCCGCAACTGCGGCAGCATGGCCTTCACCCGGTCCACGGTCTCGATGATATTGGCGCCGGGCGAGCGGAAGACGATGAGCAGGATGGCCGGGCGCCCGTTGGCCACGGCCATGTTCCGCACATCCTGCGAAGAATCCTCCACCTTCGCCACATCGCCGAGGCGGATGGTGCCGCCGTCCTTCTGCGCCACGATGAGCGGGCGGTAATCCTCGGCCGTGCCCAGCTGGTCGCTGGCGCCCACGAGCCAGGAGTGCTCGCCGTTTTCGAGCATGCCCTTGGGGAGGAAGGCGTTGGCGCCAGCGAGGACCTTTCGGATGTCCTCCATGGAGAGGCCGAGGCGCGAGACCGCGTCCGGGATGGCCTCCACGCGCACGGCCGGAAGCGCCCCGCCGCCCACTGTCACCTCGCCCACCCCGGGAATCTGCGAGATTTTCTGCGCGAGCACCGTGGAGGCCGCGTCATAGAGCTGCGCGCGGGTGAGCACATCCGAAGTGATGGAGAGGATCATGATGGGCGCGCCGGCCGGGTTCACCTTGCGGTAGGAGGGGTTGGACGGCATGGTGGGCAGCGTGGAGCGGGCCGCGTTGATGGCCGCCTGCACGTCGCGCGCGGCGCCGTCGATGTCTCGGTCAAGGTCGAATTGGAGGACCACGTTGCTCGAACCGAGGCTGCTCGTGGAGGTCATTTCCGTCACGCCGGCGATACGGCCCAGGGCACGCTCCAGCGGGGTCGCCACCGTGGCGGCCATGGTCTCGGGGCCGGCGCCGGGCATGCGCGCGCGGGCCACCACCACGGGAAAGTCCACCTCAGGGAGCGGCGCCACGGGGAGGAGCCCGAAGGACACCATGCCCGCCAGCGCCACGGCGATGGTGAGCAGTGTTGTCGCCACGGGCCGGCGGATAAAGGGCGCGGAAATGTTCCACGGCAAGAATTCCGGCCCCAGACGGCGGCGTCGCTTCCCCTCCCCGCTCATGCTTCCGCCTTCCCGTGGGAAGCCTGGCCCCCTGCCCTGCCGCGCCGGGCGGCAAAGCCCCGGCTCAGGCGGTCGAACCACAGATAAATGACCGGCGTGGTGAACAGGGTGAGCGCCTGGCTCACGATGAGGCCGCCCACCATGGTCACGCCCAGCGGCCGCCGGAGCTCCGCGCCCATGCCCCAGCCGATCATGAGCGGCAGCGCCCCCAGAAGCGCGGCCATGGTGGTCATGAGGATGGGCCGAAGCCGGAGAAGGCAGGCCTGGCGGATGGCGGCCTCGGGCGCCAGGCCCTCGCCGCGCTCGGCCTCCAGCGCGAAGTCGATCATCATGATGGCGTTCTTCTTCACGATGCCGATGAGCAGGATGATGCCGATGATACCCACCACGCCGAGCTCCATGTCCGCGAGCATGAGCGCCAAAAGCGCGCCCACGCCGGCCGAGGGGAGCGTCGAAAGGATGGTCAGCGGGTGGACATAGCTTTCGTAGAGCACGCCGAGCACGATATACATGGTCACGATGGCCGCGAGGATGAGCCAGACCTGGTTATCCGCCGAGGAGAGAAAGGCCCGGGCCGCGCCCTGGAACTCCGTGCGCAGGGCCGCGGGCAGGCCGAGGCGCTTTTCCTCCTCAAGCACCGCGTCCACAGCCGCTCCCAGGGAGGAGCCGGGCGCCACGTTGAAGGAGATGGTCGCCACCGGGAACTGCCCCTGCCGGGCGATGGAGAGCGGCACGGGCTTTTCCGAAAGCGTCGCCACGCTCGTGAGCGGCACGGCCTCGCCGCCGGAACCCCGCACATGGATGTCCCCGAGGGAGCCGGGCCCTATGCGGAAGCGCGGCGCCACCTCTAGCACCACCTTGTACTGGTTGGTCTGGGTGAAGATGGTGGAGACCAGCCGCTGGCCCAGCGCGTCATAGAGGGCGTTGTCGATGTCCGTCATGCTGATGCCGAGGCGCGCGGCGGCGTCGCGGTTGATGTCGAGCCAGGCCATGCGCCCCGGGGCCCGCAGGTCGCTCGTCACGTGCGAGAGCTCGGGGAGATTAGCCAGCGCGGCGGTCATGCGCGGTATCCATTCGTCCAGCTGCTCGCGGTCAAGCGCCTCCACGCTGAACTGGTATTGCGTGCGCGAGATGCGGTCCTCAATGGTGAGGTCCTGCACGGGCTGGAGATAGAGCGAAAGCCCGGGCACCTGCTCGGCCTCGGCCATGAGCCGGCGCGCGATGACCGGGGCGCGGGCGTCGCGGTCGGCCAAGGGCGTCAGCGCGATGGTGAGGCGCGAGGTGGCAAGGCTCTGGTTGATGCCGTCCACGCCCACGAAAAAGACCACGCTGGCGACGGCCGGGTCGCGCAGAAGCAGGTCGGCCAGTTCCTGCTGGCGGCCGGCCATGGCCTCGAAGGAGGTGTCCTGCGGCGCCTCGGCGATGCCCTGGATGACACCTGTATCCTGCACGGGAAAGAAGCCCTTGGGCACGAGCACATAGAGCGCCACGGTGAGCGCCATGGTGCCGAGGGTCACGGCGAGTGTCAGGCGCTGGTGGCGGAGCACCATGTCGAGCTTGCGCTCGTACCAGGCGAGCAGGCGGCCGAAAAAGCGCCCAGGCTCCTCGCGTTTGGCGGCCCCGTGCCGCTCCGGCCGGAGCATCACCGCGCAGAGCATGGGCGTGAGCGTGAGCGAGATGACCGCCGAGATGAGGATGGTCACGGCCAGCGTGACCGCAAATTCGCGGAAGAGCCTGCCCGCCACGTCGCCCATGAAGAGCAGCGGGATGAGCACCGCCACGAGGGAAATGGTCAGGGAGATGATGGTGAAGCCGATCTGGCCCGCGCCGGTGAGCGCAGCCTCGAGCGGCCGCGCCCCGGCCTCGAGATAGCGGGTGATGTTCTCGATGACCACGATGGCGTCGTCCACCACAAAGCCCGTGGCGATGACCAGCGCCATGAGCGTGAGGTTGTTCAGCGAGTAGCCCGCGAGATACATGACGCCGAGCGCGCCCACGAGAGAGAGGGGCACGGCCAGCGCGGGGATGAAGGTGGCCTCGGCATTGCGCAAAAACAGCCAGATGACGCCGATGACCAGCGCGATGGAAAGCAGCAGCTCCAGCTGCACGTCATGCACGGTGGCGCGGATGGTGACGGTACGGTCCGTGACCACGCGCACCTGCACATTTCCCGGTAGGGTCTCCTGCAGGCGGGGCAGAAGCCGCGTCACGCTGTCGGCCACGCTGATGACATTGGCGCCCGGCTGCCGCTGCACCGAGAGCACGATGGCCGGGCGGAACTCGTCCGCGCCCCCCGTGGCAGCGTCTGGCCCGCGCACGGCCACATAGGCCGCGAGGCGCGCGTTTTCCGCGCCGTCCACCACCTCGGCCACATCCTGAAGCCTGAGCGGCGCGCCGTCCTTGTACCCGATGATGGTCTGCGCGTATTCGGCGGCCGATGCCAACTGGTCATTGGCGTCGATGGTGCTCGCGCGCTCGGGGCCGTCAAAGCTGCCCTTGGCGCCGTTGACATTGGCGGAGGAGATGGCCGAGCGCACATCCGCGAGGGTGAGCCCGGCGGAAGCCAGCGCCTTGGGATTGGCCTGGATGCGCACGGCCGGCCGCTGCCCGCCCGAGAGCGTCACAAGGCCCACGCCGGGAAGCTGCGAGATCTTCTGCGCGAGGCGCGTGTCCACCAGGTCCTCGAGGCGCGTGAGCGGCACGGCGTCGCTGGTGGCGGCCAGGGTGATGATGGGCGGGTCGGCCGGGTTGACCTTGTTGTAAATGGGCGGATTGGGCAGGTCGCGCGGCAGCAGGTTGTCCGCCGCGTTAATGGCCGCCTGCACCTCCTGCTCGGCCACGTCCAGCGGCACGGAGAGGTCGAACTGGAGCGTGATGACCGAGGCCCCGGCCGAGGAGAGCGAACTCATCTGCGTGAGGCCGGGCATGACGCCGAACTGCCGCTCCAGAGGGGCCGTGACCACCGAGGCCATGACATCCGGCGACGCTCCGGGATAGAGCGTCTGCACCTGGATGGTCGGGTAATCGATCTGCGGCAGCGCCGCCACGGGAAGGGAGCGGTAGGCGAGCAGCCCGGAAAGCAAAAGCGCCACCATGAGGAGCGAGGTGGCGATGGGCCGGAGGATGAAGAGGCGCGAGATATTCATGGCGCGCCCGCGCCGACGGGCGCCTCGCCCGCTTCGGCCGGTGCCACGGCCCCGTCGCTGGCCGGTTCGGGCTCCGGCCCGGCGGGACCTTCGGCCCGCGGGGTCTCCACGGTAGCGGCCACGCGCACGCGGATGCCGTCGCGCAGGCGGTCCACGCCGTCCACCACCACCATGTCGCCGGGAGCCACGCCGCTGTCGATGACGGCTATCCGGCCGGCCTCGATGCCGGGCTTCACCTCGCGCAGGATGGCCACATCCACTTCATGCCCGTCGCGCTCCTCTTTCTTCACGAGGTAGACATAGGAGCCGCGCGAACCAAGCTGCACGGCAGCGGCCGGGATGGTGACTGCATCGTGCAGGGTCTGCACGAGGAGGCGCGCATTGACGAACTGGTTTGGGTAGAGGCTTGCGTCCGCATTGGCAAAGCGCGCCTTGAGGCGCACCGTGCCCGTGGGCGCGTCGATCTGGTTGTCGAGCGAGATGAGCTCGCCCACGCCGAGAAGGTGTTTCTGCTCCCTGTCCCAGGCCTGCACAAGAAGCGGCGGAAGCGCGGGGTCGGCCTCCCGCCGCCTGAGGGCCTGCGTGATGAGGCCCACCTGGCTTTCCGGCAGGGTGAAGAGCACGTCGCAGGGGCTCACCTCGGTGATGCGCACGATGCCCGAGGCGTCGGAGCTCTTCACCTGGTTGCCCTCGTCCACGGCGCGCAGCCCGAGGCGCCCGCCCACAGGCGCCGTGATGCGGCTGTATTCCAGTTGCAGACGCGCCGAGTCCACCGCGGCCTGGTCGGCCTCCACCGTGCCTTCGTACTGGCGCACGAGGGCGCGCTGCGTCTCGTACTGCTGGCCGGCAATATAGTCGCCCCTGGTCAGCTTCGCATAGCGCGCGAGGTCGCGCCGGGCGTTCTCAAGCTGCGCCCGGTCACGTGCAAGATGCCCCTCGGCCTCGGTGAGCGCCGCCTGGAAGGGACGGGGGTCGATCTCGGCGAGGAGGTCGCCCGCGGCAACGCGCTGCCCCTCCTGAAAGTGCAGCTTAAGGAGCTGGCCGTCCACCCGGCTCTTGACGAGCACGTCGCTCGAGGGGAGCACGGTGCCGAGGCCGTTCAAGAAGTGCGGCACGTCCTGCGCCACGGCGATGGCCACGCGCACCGGCGGCGCGTCAGCCCCCATGCCGGGCCGCTCCGGCCCGCTTCCGCCGCAGCGCCAGAGCAGGAATGCCGCCGCCAGCACGAGCGCCGCGCCGACGCCCCACCAGAAGCGCCCCGGGCGCTTTGCGCGCAATTTTTGGCGCTCGGAGGAAAGGGTCACAGCAGCTCCTGGAAAATTCCCGGACGGGGAAAGGGGATGCCCTGGGCCGCAAGGTGGCGCCCACGGGCAAAATCGGAGAAAAGACGAAAAAGGCGGGGCGCCGCAGCAACCCCGCCCGTGCCGTGATGGCTGATTACTTCACGATTTCCAGCGACTTGGCCTCGATCTTCACTTCCTTGCCAAGGTCCTTGTCCACCTTGCCGACGATGCGCACGGTGTCCTGCGGGGTGACGCTCTGGCCGGCGAAGACCTTGCGGTCGATCTCCATGCGCACTTCGCCCGTGGCGTCCTTGAAGATGAACTTGTCCTTGCTGCCAGCCACCTGTGAGACGATGTTGCCGGTGAGCACCACCGGGGCATCATCGCCGAGGGTCACGGCCTTGGCCACGGTATCGGCCTGGGCGCCGCTCACGGGGCCGGAAAAGCCGCCGGCAGCGGCTTTGGCTCCGGGGCCGTCAAAGGCCGCCTGGGCGGGGAGCGCAAGGGCAAAAGGCACGGCCAGCGCGGCGAGGATGGCGAGGGTACGCAGGTATTTCATGGGAGACCTCCTGTGGATGCAGGTTGAGGGCGGAAGCGCCTGCTGGCGCTTCTCGTACTTTTTTCTACCTTGTTTCGCCTCATGAGTAAAGCGCCGGCGCCGGGAAATCCCGGTTACCGGCGCTCGAGGGGAAAGGTATCGCCGAAGCTGCCTCAGCCGCGGGCATAGGCGCCGGGGAGGCGCATGCCGCGGGGCACGCCGGGCGCGCCGGCCGGGCCGTGCATGCCGGCAGCCGGGGCCGGCTGCTGCGGGGCCGCGAACTGCTGCACATGAGCCCGCGGGGCCTGCACAGCCTGGGGAGCTGCCTGGGCAGCGGCCTGAGGAGCCGCTTGCGG
>NZ_JAAVBE010000036.1 GCF_014803725.1 Desulfovibrio sp. | reverse complement strand
GGTCGAGTACTTGAGTACACTCCCTGCGAAAATTTTTATCTTCCTTGCAAGCAGCAAAAAATCTTATTTTTTAGGATTCTTCCGGCACCAGCACCCGTCTTCCGCTTCGCTCCAGACGGAAAGTGGAAGTGCGGCCCGCGCTGTACAATCCGGCTCCTCTTTTTTTGTGTATGACCTCTCCGTAAAGAGGCATGGTCTCGGTAGATTTACGAATGCTGCGAATGCACGCGCTCGCCCTCGGCCTCGCGCTTGGCGAGATTGTTGAGCGCGTCCACAAAGGCCCGGGCGCTGGCGACGAGGATGTCCGGGTGATTGCCCCGGCCCACCACCGAAAGGCCGTTCTCGCGCAGGCGCACCGTCACTTCGCCGAGGGCGTCCGTACCGCCCGTGATGGCGTTGATGGAGTATTGCTCGAGCTCGGGCTGGCGCCCGGCAAGGTCGGCGATGACATTGTAGAGCGCGTCGATGGGCCCGGCGCCGAAGCCCGCGCCGCTCTTTTCCTCCCCGGCCACGTCCATGAGCACCGCGGCGGTCGGGGGCACGCCGCCGGCGTCCGAGCTCTGGACGCTCACATGCCTGAGGCAGAGGCGGTCGGGGATGCGGTAGACCTCCTGCTGGACGAGGGCCATGAGGTCTTCGTCGTGGAGCTGCTTCTTGCGGTCGGCCAGCGCCTTGACAGCCTCGAAGACCTGGTTCAGCTGCTCGTCGTCGAGCTTGTACCCGAGGCTCTCGAACTTGCTGCGCACCGCGTTTCTGCCCGAATGCTTGCCGATGACAAGGTGGGTGGCGCTGCGGCCCACGGCCTGCGGGGTCATGATCTCGTAGGTCTCGCGGTGCTTGAGCATGCCGTCCTGGTGGATGCCCGACTCGTGCGCGAAGGCGTTGGCGCCGGTGATGGCCTTGTTGTTGGGGATGGGCTGGCCGATGATGATGGAGAGCAGCCGGCAGGTGGGATACAGCTGCTCGGTCTTGATGTTGTCCTCAAGGCCGTAGTAGTCGCGGCGCACATGGAGCGCCATGGCGACTTCCTCGAGGGCCGCGTTGCCCGCGCGTTCGCCGATGCCGTTGAGCGCCACCTCGGCCTGGCGCGCGCCGGCGTGCAGCGCGGCCAGCGTGTTGGCCACGCCGAGGCCGAGGTCGTCATGGCAGTGCACGCTGAACACGGCCTTGCCGCTATTGGGCGTGTTTTCCATCACATAGCGCACCTTGGCGGCGAATTCCTCGGGCTGGGCATAGCCCACGGTGTCCGGCAGGTTGATGGTGGTGGCGCCGGCGTCAATGGCCGCCTCCACCACGCGGCACACAAAGTCGAGATCCGAGCGGGAAAAATCCTCGCAGGAAAATTCCACATTGGGCGTGTAGCCGGCGCAGCGCGCCACCGAGGCTTTGGCCAGCTCCAGCACCTCCTCGGGCGTCTTGCGCAGCTTGAACTCCATGTGCAGGGGCGAGGTGGCGATGAAAGTATGGATGCGCGGGCGCACGGCCACTTTCACGGCCTCCCAGCAGCGGTCGATATCCTTCTCGGCGCAGCGGGCAAGGCCCGCGATCTGCACGTCCGGGCCGGCCTGGGCCGCGATGGCGCGCACAGCCTCGAAATCGCCCGGGCTGGACGCCGGGAAGCCGGCCTCGATGATGTCCACGCCCAGCACCTCGAGCTGGTGGGCGAGGCGCAGCTTTTCCTGAAAGTTCATGGTCGCGCCGGGCGACTGTTCGCCATCGCGCAGGGTGGTGTCGAAGAAATAGACGCGATCAGACATGGGATGCCTCCAAAACGGTAGGATGGGGCGCGGTGTCCTGGCCCCGGCCGGGGGAGCCGTGCGCTCCCGCTCCCGTGCGCTGTGCCGGCCGGTCACTCGTCCTGCGTGGCCAGCGAGCGCATGAGCTTGCGGTCGCGGCGCGGCAGGATGTAGAAGGTATAGATGAGGCCGCCCGCGATGTAGAGGGCGCAGTAGACAAAGCCGAAGACGCGCGGCACGGAGACCACCAGCGCCAGGAGGAAGAGGAAGGCCAGCATGCTCCTGACCGGGTGCGCGGTGAGGATGTCGTATTCCTTGAAGGAGAAATAGCGCACCCGGCTCACCATGAGCACGCCCACGGCCACGGCGAGCGCGAGGGCCGCATAGGGCGTGACCGTGTTCAGCGCCTCGGGGAAGAGCGCCGCGAAAAAGATGAACGTCACCACCGTGCAGCCGCCCGCCGGGATGGGCAGGCCCATGAAGAAGCGCTTGCCCGTGACGGCCGTGCTCACGTTGAAGCGCGCGAGCCTAAGCGCCCCGCAGGCCGCGAAGATGAAGGCCGCGGCCACGCCCACGCGCCCGAAATTGCAGAGCTGCCAGTGCCAGAGCAGGATGGCCGGCGCGAGACCGAAGGCCACGAGGTCGGCGAGGGAGTCGTACTGCACGCCGAACTCGCTCGCCGTGTTGGTGAGCCGCGCCACCTTGCCGTCGAGGCCGTCCATGAGCGCCGAGGCGAGGATGGCCATGCCCGCCTGCTCGAAGCGGCCCTGCCCGGCCCAGACCATGGACAGAAAGCCCAGGAACATGCTCAGGGTGGTGAGCATGTTGGGCAAAAGGTAGGCCCCGCGGACGGGCTTTTTGCGTTGGGCGTTGTCCATGCGTTGACTCGGTGGGGCGGCAGGAGCTGTCACTGCCCGTCCCTGCGGGCGATGGCGCTTTCGCCGGCAAAGACCTTGTCGCCCGGTTGTACCGCCGGAACATAGCCTTCGGGCAGGTAAAGGTCAACTCTCGAGCCGAAGCGGATCAGGCCCACGCGCTCGCCGCGGCCGAGGCGGTCGCCGCGCTCGGCGCGGCAGACGATGCGCCGGGCCACGAGGCCCGCGATCTGCACCATGGTCCATGCCTGGCCGTTCTCGTCCGCAAGGCGCCAGCCGCAGCGCTCGTTGTCCGTGGAGGCCTTGTCCAGCGAGGCGTTGAAGAACTTGCCCGGCCAGTAGCGCACCTCGTCCACCGTGCACGCCACGGGGACGCGGTTCACATGAACGCTGAAGAGGTTCATGAAGATGCTGACGCACAGCATCTCCTTGCCGCTGAAGGGGTCGGCGCGCTTTTCCATGCGGATGACGCGGCCGTCGGCCGGGCTCACGGCGACATCGGGCGAGGTGGGGCCCACGCGCTCCGGGTCGCGGAAGAAGTAGAGGCAAAAGAGGGTGATGAGCCAGCAGAGCAGGGCGCCCGGCCAGCAGCCGATGACCGCGAGAAGCAGGCTCGTGAACGCGGCAAGCCCGATGAAGGGCCAGCCTTCCGGCGCGATGCCTGAGGTTGCGGGACGCATGGCGACTCCTTTTCTGGCCGCCCTGCGTGCCATTCACCCTGGGCGGCGCGATGGTGGAAGCCGCACCATATGCCGGCGGCCGCCGAATGGCAAGCCGCGGCGCCTTCGCCGGGGCGGCCGCTATTGGAGAGGGAAGAGAGGTTCCGGGCCGGGCAGGCTCACCCCCCCACCCTCCGCCTCCTCCCGGGCGAGGGCGTCCGCCGGGGCCGGCATGGCCCGCTTGAGGGCCAGCTCCCGCTCGAGCCAGCGCAGGAGCGCGTCAAGCCCCTCGCCGTTACGCGCGGAAAGCGGGATGGCGCCGGGGAAGGCCCCCCTGAGCTCCTCCCGCGCGGGTTCCGGCAGCCTGTCCCACTTGTTGAGCGCGAGCACGCGCGGCACCCCGTGAAGCCCGAGCTCTTCAAGGATGGTCTCCACCGAGGCGATCTGCTGGAGCAGGTCGGGGTGCGAGGCGTCGGCCACATGCACGAGAAAGTCCGCGGCCGCCAGCTCCTCCAGTGTGGCGCGGAAGGCGTCCATGAGCTCGCGCGGCAGGTTGCGGATAAAGCCCACGGTGTCGGCGATGACCACCTCGCGCTCGCCGGGCACGCGCAGGCGCCGCGTGGCCGGGTCGAGGGTGGCGAAGAGCCGGTTTTCCGCGAGCACCCGGGAGCGCGTCAGCGTGTTGAGCAGGGTGGACTTGCCGGCATTGGTGTAGCCCACGAGCGCCGCCTGCGGGATGCCGCGCCGGCCGCGCCTGGCGAGCCCGCGCTGGCGGCGGAGCTTTTCCAGCTCCCGGGTGAGGCGCGTCATGCGCTCGCGCACCTTGCGGCGGTCGGTCTCGAGGCGGCTCTCCCCCGGGCCGCGGCCGCCCACGCCGCCCATGAGCCGGTCGAGCGCGCGGTTGCGCCCGGCGAGGCGCGGCAGCACATAGCGCAACTGCGCGAGCTCCACCTGGAGGCGCCCGGCGCGCGAGGCCGCGTGCTGGGCGAAAATGTCAAGGATGAGCTGGGTGCGGTCGATGACCTTGCGCTCGGTGATGTCCGCGAGATTGTGGATCTGCGCGGGCGAGAGCTCGCCGTCGAAGACGAGGATGTCCGCGTTCTCCCTGAGCGCCATGACCTCCAGCTCGGCGAGCTTGCCCTTGCCGAGGATGGAATGCGGGTCCGGCCGGGCCACCCGCTGGATGAGGCGCCCGCACACGGCGAGGCCGGCCGTGCGCGCAAGCTCGGCGAGCTCGGAAAGGCGCTGCTCCTGCACGGGCCGCGGCTCCGGCGCCACGGAGACGAGCAGGGCGCGGCCGGCGCATGTGTTTTGCGCCGCCTCGCCGGCGTCCGGCCCGGCATCCAGCCCGGCCGGCGGGGCCGCGGGCAGCGCCGAAAGCGCGGCTTCTATCTCCGCGGCGCGGGCCGCGAAATCCGCGGCAGTCCTGTCCCAGGGGCGCGGCTCGTCCACCTGGCAGGGCGGCGAGCCGGCCGTGGCGGTGCTTCCCGGGGCGAGGGTGGCCCCCTGCCAGCGCACGGGCTCGCCCTCAGGGTTCACGGAAAGCGCGATGATGGCGTCGAGCCTGAGGAAGAGGAGATCCATGAGATCCTCTTCCGTAAGGCCCTCGGGCGAGAGATGGGTATGCAGGAGCCTCAGGCCGCGCAGGCGCGAGGCCGGGGCGCTGCGCACGGCCGCCCGGGCGGAAGGATGTCCGGGCCGGTGGGGCCGGAGCCGGGCGCCGGGGGGCGGCGCGCTGTCGGCCTCGGGGGCGCCGGTGGCGCCGCGGCCGCGCGGAAGTTCGGGGATGAGGATGCCCGAGGTCGTGCCCACGATGACCATGCGCACGCGGCCCTTGCGGTCGATGAGCAGCCCGATCTGCCGGCCGAGCGAGCGCGAGAGCAGGGCCAGCTCCCGCGCCTGGTCGATGCTGTAGACATCCGCGGCCGGGAAGCGGCGGTTGAAGAGCCGGTTCAGGGCCGTGAGCTGGCTCGGCTTGAGCCCCTGGAGATTGCCTTCCGGTTTGGGAATGACAGCCCCCGCTCAGGCCGACGGCCGCAGATAGGACGCGATGAGCGCGTCATAGCGCGAGGTCGCCTCAAAGGCGCGCGAGGCCATGAGCTGCCGGAACTCCAGGCCCACGCACATGTCGTGGCTGCCCAGTTCCTCCATGGCCGGCCCGTACCACTGCGGCGAGGGCACCACGAGCACGCTGTGGAAGTTCTTGGCCGCGGCGCGCAGCATGCAGGGGCCGCCGATGTCGATCTCCTCCACGGCCTGCTCGAGCGAAAGGCGGCGTTCCACGGCGCCCGCGAAGTCGTAGAGGTTGACGCACACGAGGTCGAAGGGGCGGATGCCCTTTTCGGCCAGCGTGTCCATGTGCAGCGGGTCGTCCTTGTTGGCGAGGATGCCGGCGTGGATCTTGGGGTGCAGCGTCTTGACGCGGCCGCCGAGGATTTCGGGGAAGCCCGTCACCGTGCTCACGGCCGTGACGGGCAGGCCCTCGGCCTCGAGCATTTTTTGCGTGCCGCCCGTGGAGACGAGCTCCACGCCGCGGCTGGCGAGAAAGGCGGCGAAGGCCGCAAGGCCGCTCTTGTCCGTGACGCTCAAGATGGCGCGCCGCACGCGCAGAAGATCCATATGCGCTCCCTCCATAAATGACGGCGTGAAAGAAGGGCCAGTGCGCCCGGGGGGCGCCGTGTTGTATTAGCGCAAAAGCGCGGCCGCCGCAACGGCGCGGGCCCGCTTGGCGCCGCTTGCACTCGCGCCCCGCCTGCGGCTATGCTGGCAGGGGAGGCGCCATGCTTGTCAAACTCGTTTCCTGGAATGTGAACGGCGTGCGCGCGGTCTCGGCCAAGCCGGACTGGCGCTGGTTCAGCGAGACGGACGCGCAGGTGGTGGGCCTGCAGGAGACCAAGGCCAGCCCGGAGCAGGTGCCGGAGCCCGTGCGCGACCCTGAGGGCTGGCAGGCCTGGTGGGACCCGTGCACCGTGCGCAAGGGCTATTCGGGCGTGGCGGTCTTCAGCCGCATCCAGCCGCTCAAGGTGGAATACGAGCTCCCCGACCCGTCCTGGCAGGGCGAGGGGCGCCTGCTGCACCTCGAATTTCCGTGGTTCCACTATTTCAACGGCTATTTCCCCAATGGCGGCGCCGAGGAGCTGGACGCGGACGGGCGCCCCACGGGCGGCTTCAAGCGGCTCGGCTACAAGATGGGCTTTTTCGAGGCCTTCGTGGACTATGCCCAGAAGTGCCGCCAAACCAAGCCCGTGGTGGTCTGCGGGGACTTCAACATCGCCTGCGAGCCCATCGACCTCGCCCGGCCCAAGGACAATGAGAAGACCACGGGCTTTTTGCCCGTGGAGCGCGACTTCATGAAGCGCTTCAAGGCGCTGGGCTATGTGGACACCTTCCGCCATGTGCACGGCGACGTGCCGGAGAAGTATACATGGTGGTCGTACAAGGCCAGGGCGCGGCCGCGCAACGTGGGCTGGCGGCTCGACTATTTCTTCGTGTCCGAGGAGCTGGCCCCGGCCATCGTGGACGCCTGGATAGAAAGCGACATCCACGGCTCGGACCATTGCCCGGTGGGCGTGGCCCTGCGCGTGGGCGAGGACTGAGCGCGGGAAACCGTGGCGGGCGTGCCTAGCCGCCCGCGTACTTGCGGCGCAGCTCGTCCCCGGCTTTCGTCACGGCCTCGCGCATCTTCCTGCGGGCCTGGGCAAGGCGCTCGGCGAGCGCCGCGTCCGTGAGCGCGAGGATCTGCGCGGCCAGCCACGCGGCGTTGCGCGCGCCGGCCTTGTCGAGGGCCACGGTCGCCACGGGAAAGCCCGGGGGCATCTGCACGGTGGAGAGCAGGGCGTCCATGCCGCCGAGCGAAGAACCGCTCACCGGGATGCCGATGACCGGCTTCAGGGTGCGCGCGGCCACGGCCCCGGCGAGATGCGCGGCCATGCCCGCCGCGCAGATGAAGACGGCCGCCCCGGCCGCTTCCTCACTGGCCACGATGGCCTCCGTGCGTTCGGGCGTGCGGTGCGCCGAGCTCACCGTGAGCACGAAGGGCACGCCGAGCTCGCGCAGCACGTCCGCGCAGGGCGCGATGGTTGGCTCGTCCGACTGTGAGCCCATGAGGATGACCACATGCGCCATGGGCGCTCCCTCCCGTGTTTTCCGGCGTTTCAGTTCTTCGCGGCAAGGCGCCTGAGGCCCTTGGCGCCGATGTCACGGCGGTAAAAGCTCTCGGGCATGGTGATTTTCTCCAGCGCCGCATAGGCCTTCGCCTGCGCGTCGGCGAGGTCGTCGCCGAGCGCTGTCACGCAGAGCACCCGGCCCCCGGCGGAGACGGTCTTGCCGCCCTCCGTGCGCGTGCCGCTGTGGAAGACCTTGACCCCGGGCAACGCATCTGCCTCGGAAAGCCCCTCGAGGGGCATGCCCTTTTCATAGCTCCCGGGATAGCCTTTGGCGGCCAGCACCACGCCGAGCGCGGTCTTGTCGCTCCACGAAAGGGCGCCTGGGTCGAGCTTCCCCTGCACGCAGTCCAGCATGAGCCCTGCGAGGTCGCCCTCAAGGCGCATGAGCAGGGGCTGGCACTCCGGGTCGCCGAAGCGGACATTGTATTCCAGCACCTTGGGGCCGTCCGGCGTCATCATCAGGCCCGCGTAGAGCACGCCGCGGAAGGGGTGGCCGCGCCGCGCCAGCTCGCGGAGCACCGGGCGCACGGCGATGTCGGCCAGTTCCTCCAGCTTTTCGTCCGGGAGCACCGGGGCCGGGCTGTAGGCGCCCATGCCGCCGGTATTGGGGCCCTCATCATTGTCCCACGCGGCCTTGTGGTCCTGCGCCGAGGGCAGGGGCACGGCGCGTTCGCCGTCGCAGAGGCAGAGCAGGGAGACCTCCTCGCCGTCCAGCCGCTCCTCAAGCAGGACGCGCGCGCCGGCGGCGCCGAAGGCCTTGTCCTTGAGCATGGAATCCACCGCCTCAAGGGCTTCTTCCATCGTGCGCGCGACCACCACGCCCTTGCCCGCGGCGAGGCCGTCGGCCTTGATGACCGGCGGCTTCCTGCTGTCGCGGATATGCCCGCGCGCGGCTTCGGCATCGGTGAACACCGCGCAGGCCGCCGTGGGCACGCCGGCCGCGGCCATGACCTCCTTGGCGAAGCTCTTGCTGCCTTCCATCTGCGCGCAATAGGCATCCGGCCCGAAGCAGGGGATGCCGGCCTCCGTGAGCTTGTCAGTGATGCCGAGCGTGAGCGGCAGCTCGGGCCCGGGCACCACGAGGTCGATATGCTCGCGCCGGCAGAAGTCCACGATGCCGTCGAGGTCGTCCACGGCGAGGGCGACGTTGCGCACCTTGCCCCCCTCGGTGCCGCCGTTGCCCGGCGCCACGAAGACGGCTTCGGCCGCCTGGCCGAGCTTCCAGGTGAGCGCGTGCTCGCGGCCCCCTGAACCGATGACGAGAATACGCACGCTGACTCCTTGTGGCCTGAGGGTTCGGCCCTAGCGGTTCGGGTTGACCTCAAAGTCGCTCATGTCCGCCGGCGTGTTGGGGTCCATCTGCGAAACATCGAGCGGATAGGCGAGGATCATGGACTGCCGGCTGCCGATGCCAAGCTCGGGCGAGGTGTTGACGCCGACCACGAGGTCCACGATGCCGTCATTGGTCACGTCGGCGAGGTCGATCTCGGCCACCGAGCCCTTGATGCGCCGGGTCTTCCACTTGAGGGCCAGGCCCACGCCGTCCCAGTAGAGGGCGTGGATCTCGCCCTGCGGGAAGAAGCGGTAGCGGTCGAAGAACTGCGAGGCCGTGGAAATGGGCTTGTTGAGCATGAGCACATGCTCGCCGGTGCGGCCGATGTCGGCCGAAATCATGCGCATGGGCGCATAGATCTTGCCCGGGAGCTGGCCTGTCTTGTCGATGCCGAGGCCGGGCATGGTCTTGTAAAAATCCATGCCCGTGGCCGAGCCCGAGAAGCGCTCCATGGTGGTGTGCACCGGCGTTGAGCCGTTGGCCTGGAAGAGCTTGACGCGCTCGTCGTCGGTGAGCATGGCGAGCATGTCGCCGGAATTGTCCTTGCCGGCAGGGATCCAGGCCACGTTGAACACGGTGGCGCCGGAGGGGAGGCTCAGGCGTGCGCCGAGGGCGTACTTGTTGCCCTGCTTGACGAGCAGGTGCACGCCGGGCGCGAAGAGCTTGATGCTGTCATAGCCCTGGCCCACCAAGGTGGGCGTGAAGTTGGGCGGCGTGCGGAGCACGCTGGCGAAATAGGGGATGCGCTCGGCGCACTGGGTGAGCTTGTTGCCCTTGAAGGAGAAGAAGTAGGAATAGGGCCGGTTGCTCTCTTCCTCAAAGGTGGCGATGACGAGGTCGGAGGCGCCGTCGCGGTTGAGGTCCATGGCGCGCATGGAGAAATTCAGGTTGGATGCCGAGACCGTGGTGGTGCCGAGCTGCCTGAGCCGGCCCCCTTCCTCCCAGAGGTAGATGGTGAGGGTGTGGTCGCCCAGAAAGGCGATCTCGTTCTTGCCGTCGCCGTTGAAGTCGGCCACGGCCATGTCCACCATGTTTTCCTTGATGCGCTGGCTGCGCAGTCGCGAGCCGTCCGCGGCGCCGGCGCCCTGGTAGCGGAACTGCGGGTTGAGGTAGGTCTGCTGCTGGCCGGTCTCGTTGACGATGATCTCGCCGCCGGCAGCGCGGGCGCCCGCGGGGGCCGTCTGGCCGGGCTGGCGCGTCATGAAGGCCGGCTTCGCGGCCACGGTCACGCCCATCACCTCGGAGCCGAGCGCGGAGCTCACGTTCTGGACCGCGCCGGTGAGCCCGCTCACCGGGGCCTCCACCGTGCGGCTCCACGTCTTGCCGGCCTTGTCCACGCAGTTGACCTCAATGGCGCAGTCATTGCCCATGACGTTGACCGTGCCGAAGACGGCGTAATCCGCGCCGGAAGAGGCGAGCGCCTTGCGCGCCTCGGCCGCGGAAAGGGCCTTGCCCTGAAGGCTCTTGCCCTCGAGCACGCCCGGCCGGTTGAGCTTGCCCTGGATGGTGCCGGGCACGGCCTTGGCAAGATAGCTGTAACTTTGCGGCGCGTTGACCGTAAAGGGCGCGATGACAAAGGATTTTTGCGAGGGCTGGGCGGCATGCGCGATTGCCCCCAGGCAGAGGACGGCCATGGCGAGCGAAAGCGCGAGCGAAAGGCGCAGGGCAGGTTTCATCCCGGGACTCCTTGAGTTTGGGCGCAGGGTACGCCGGGCGCACTATAGCCGTTCCCGGCCCGTGGCGCAACCGTGAGGCGCGTGCGCGGCTTCCGTGGTGGCACCCCTCCCGGATGGGCGCCCGCCGCACTCCGCCCCGGCCGCGCCATTGTCTCCGGGCCGGCCTTCTGCTATGGTCGCGGCGCTGGGCGGGGAGGCCGGCCTATGGGACAGGACATCTTCGATCTCGTCATCATCCTCACCCTTGTCTTTTTCACCCTGCGCGGCGCGCGCGTGGGCCTGGTGGGCGAGGTGGCGGGCGTGGTCTCGCTTTTGGGCGGCTTCTGGGGCGCCCGGGCCTTTCACGGGCTCGTCTCGCCGCACCTGACCTTCATTTCCAGCGAGGGCTGGCGCACGTTCGCGGCCTGGGGGCTGGTGTTCGCGGGCATCATGCTCGGCGTGGGGCTTGCCGCGCGGCTCGTGAAGAAGCTGGTGGCCTTTTCCTTCGCCTCCTGGGCGGACAGGCTGGCCGGCGGCGTCTTCGGGCTGGCCAAGGGCGTGCTCATCTGGGCGCTCGTGCTCATCGTGGCGGAAAAGCTGTTCCAGAACGACGCCTTCATGCGCGATTCGCGCGTCATGCCCTATTTTCACGCCCTGGTGGGGCAGCTTCGGGAATGGCTGCCGCCGGACATCGCGGCGAAGCTCGGCCTCTGACACGGCCAGGGAGGGATTTCATGAAAGATGACCGCAGCTCGTGCGCCCTTGCCGCCCTCAGTGAGGTGATAGGCCGGCTCACCGCGCCGGACGGCTGCCCCTGGGACAGGGCGCAGACCCCGGAGAGCATGGCCGAATACCTTATTGAAGAAAGCCATGAACTGGCGGCGGCGCTGCGCGCGGGCGACGCGGCCGCGGTGCGCGAGGAACTGGGCGACGTGGCCTTTCTCCTGCTCTTCGTGGCCGGCATGTACGAGAAGCGCGGGGAATTCACCCTCGCCGACGCGCTCACCGAGAACCGCGCCAAGATGGTGCGCCGGCACCCGCATGTCTTTGCCGGCGAGACCTTCCCTGACCTCGACGCGCAGCTCGCCCGCTGGGAGGCCATCAAGCGCGCCGAGCACGAGGCCGCGGGCGCGCCGCAGGGCCTGTTCGCAAGCCTGCCCGCGAGCCTGCCGCCGCTCACCAAGGCCTACCGCATCCATTCCAAGGCCGCGCGCGTGGGCTTCACCTGGCCCACCGACGAGGAGGTGGAGCAGCAGGTGGAGGCCGAATGGCTCGAATGGCTGGATGTCGCCGCCGGCGACGACACTGCGGCCCAGAAGCACGAGCTCGGCGACCTCATCTTTTCCCTCGTGGAGCTCGGGCGGCGCAAGGGCATCAAGGCCAATGACGCGCTGGACGCCGCCGACAACCGCTTCCTCCGGCGCTTTGCCCGCATGGAGGAGCTGGCGCGCGAGCGCGGTCTCGACTTCGCGGCCCTTTCGCTGGACGAAAAGGACGAACTCTGGAACGAGGCCAAGGCGGAGGAAGGCGCCCCTGCCGGAGCTGGCGAGACCGCCGGCACGCCCGGGGCGGAGTCCTAGCCATGGCGCCCGGGCGTCCCGCGCCGGCCGCCCTTTTCCGCTCCCTCCTCTTTTGCGCGCTTGTGGGCGCGTGTCTGCTCCTGCTGTTGGGCGGCTGCGCCCGCCGCGCCCCGCACGCGGCGCCGCCCGCAGCGAGCGGCCTGCCCCGCGCCGACCCCGGCTATCTGCAATGGCTCGAGCGGCAATCCATGCTCGGCCAGGCCCCGGAGCTCGCCGCCCAGGTCTCGGGCACAGAACGCCTCTGGCACAACAGCGGCGAGGCCGTGCGCGTGCCCGTGCTTCTGCGCGCCGCGCCCAACTGGCTCTCGCTGGACGGCAGCTCCCTCGCCGCGTCGCGGCCGCTCTTCGCCGCCCTCGGCGCCGCGCGCCTGCCGGAAAAGCTCCCGGCCCTCGGCCTGGAGGGTCTCTTCCTCGCGCCCGTGGGCGAGCGGGCCGACATCTGGACGGCGGAAAGCCCGGACGGTGGCGCCACTGATGACAGCCGCCGCCCGGCCGCCCCGGCCTCGCTCACGCCCGACCCGGCGTGGGGGAATGCCGAGGACTTTGGCCGCCTCGCCGCCATGGCCGAGGAAGCGGGCGTCCAGCTCGGCGGGGAACTCATCCCGGCGGCCACGGGCCTCGGCCCGGATTTCATCCTCCAGGCCCGTCAGGTGCCGCGCTTCGCGGGCACCTATGCCATGATCTCCGTGCCGCCCGAGGCCTGGGGCGATTTGCCCGAGGCCCGCGGCGAATGGGACTGCCGCCCGCTGGACGCCGCAGGGGTGGCGCGCCTTGCGGAGCGGGGTCTGCTCCCGCCGGCGCTCCTGCGCGACCGCCTCCACTGGGCCGCGCCCTCGGGCTGGGCCGCCACCGGCGAGGTGCGCGGGGCCGACGGCCAGCTGCGGCGCTGGGTCTACCGCCACGGCCCCCATGTGCTTGCGCCGGTGCTCCACTGGCAGGACCCCACGGGCCGGGCGCGGCGCATCTTTTCCGCGGCCAGCATCCGCCAGACCGGCCTCGAGGGCCAGACGCTGACGGGCCTTCGCTTCGAGGCCCTGATGGGCCTAGACGTGGCACCGGACGGTACGGGGGCAGCTGCGGGGGCAGCGGGGGAGGCGCCCCTTGAGCGCGCCGCCCTGGCGCCGGGCCTCGAGGCGCTGGACGAGGCCGCGCGCGAGATCCACCGCTACGGCGGCTGGGCGCTTCAGGCCGACGCCCTGCCGCCAGCGCTCGCGCCGCTCATCCTCACAGGGCCTGTGGATTTCACCCGCGACGCCGCCACGCCAAGCGCCGCCGCCCGGGCGCTCCTCACGGGCGACACGGCCCCGCTGGCCGGGCTTTTGCGCGCAGCCCTGGCCGAAGGCGTGGACCAGAGCCGCCTTGCGCGCGGACCGCTGGGGGAGGGCGGCCTCGGGCCGGAGGCTGAGGGGGAAACGCCGGCCACGCTCGCCCTGCGCGCCCTGGGCCTTCCCGCGTCACCTCCCGCCGGCACCGCGGATGGCCGCACCCTGCGCGAGGCCTGCCTGTTCGTGCTCGGCTGGCGCATCGGCCTTCCCGGGCTCGCCTTTTTGAGCCCGCAGGAACTCACGGGCGCCCTGGCGCCTCAAGGCGGCGGCGAAGGCCTGACGCCGGTGTGGGAAACTGCCTCGGGCCATGCCGGCACCGCGCAAGCCCTGCGGCTGGCCTTCGGGACGCTGGCGGAGCAGGAGGGCAAGCCGGACAGCTTCTTGCGCGCCGTGGGGCGCCTGCTCCTCGCGCGCAAGGCTTCGGGCCTCGCCCTGGGGCGCCTTGTGGCCGTGAGCGGAGGCCGGGACGGCTGGCTCGCGGCGCTCAGCGCGCTCCCCGAAGGCGGCATGTGGCTCACCGTGGGCAACGCTTCGTCGAAACGGCGCACGCTCACCATATCGTTGCCCGCAAGCGTGGGTTCCGCCACCGACGCCGCCGAGGCCGTCCCCGGCCTCGCGCCCCCGCGCCTTGGGGCCGGGGGCCGCAGCGTGGAAGTGGAGCTTGACGCCCGCCAATGCCGGCATGTACTTCTAAGACACTGAACCGCGCCCTTAAAAATGTTCACAAGGAGCCAGCCATGAGCGACGCCGAGACGACCACGGCCACCACTGGCAAGGATGAAAGCCCGCTGACGGAAAAAGCCCCTGCCGGCAATGCGGCCGAAGCGGCGCAGCCGGAGGCCGGCCCCGAATCCCCCGCGGACGCCGCCGCTGTGTCCCCGGAAGGCGCCGCGGACGCTGCTCCTGGATCTTCCGCGGAAGCTCCCGTGGACGCTGCCGCCGCTCCCGGGCGCCACGGCGACACGGTGGCCGCGGCCCTTGCCCGATCGGAAGCCGCCGGCGGCGGAGCCTCCTCGCGCCCGGACCGCTGCGAGCGTGTCTTTCGCTTCCTGAGCCGTCTCGGGCCGCTCTTCCTGCTGGTCATCCTGGCGGCGCAGGTCTGGCCGGATTTCTGGCACGCGCTTGCCGGCAACGGGCTCTACTGCCCGGCCGAGGCCCGGAACATCGAGGCGTTCTTCCTCTCCATGGCCCAGAGCGCGTGGCTCACGCCCGGGGCCGACGGCGTGGCCCACTGGCCCTTCTTCACCTGGTTCATGGGCATGCTGGCGCCGCTCCCGGTGATGCTCACCGGCTCGCCCGACCCGCTCTTCCCGCTGGCCGGGACGCTCGCCGCGGCGCTCGCGCTCATCGCCGTGTGGGGCCTCGCGCGGGCCGCGGGCTTTGGCGCCAAGGCCGCGCTGGCGTCGGGGCTGCTGCTTTTGGCCGCGCCGCTCTTCGCGCCGCTCGGGCATTTCACCGGGCCCGCGGCGCTCGCCTCCGCGCTCATGGTCTTTTCGCTGGTCTGCTTCTGCCACGGCTGGCAAACGTCGCACGCCTGGTGCTCGCTGCCCGCGGGCTTCGCCCTCTCCGGCCTCGCCGGGCTCACCGGGGGGCCCTTCTTCCTCGCGGTGCCGCTCATCGCGAGCTTCTGCTTCCTCGTATGGCGGGGCGGCTTCCGCCGCGCCCAGGCGCTGGACGCGGTGGCGGGCTTCCTGCTCCTCCTGCTCCTCGTGGGCGCTTGGCTTGCGGCCATCATGCTCGGCGAGGATGACGGCGGCTATCTCGCCCAGCTCTTCGGCCGCGCCGTGCAGAAGCCGTGGCCGCTGCCCGGCCACTGGTGGCTCGCCGCCTGCGTGACCGGCGCGGGCCTCGTGCCGTGGGTGCTTGCCATCTTCGGCGTTTCCTGGTTCCGGGTGCTGCGCGAGGCGCCGCGGGACCTCGCCGCGTCGCGGCGCTCGGGCGGCGCGGCCCTGCTGTGGACTGCCCTTGTGGCCGGCCTCCTGCTCACGCCCTGCGTGCCCGCAGGGCAGGCGCAAATGCTCGCCGTGGCGCTGGCCTGCCTCGGAGCGCCCCTGCTCGGCAAGGCCATCCTCGCCCTGCCGCGCCTCTCCGGGCATTTGCTCTACGCCTGCGCCTCCCTGCTCCTGTTGGCGGCGGGCATCGTGCTGCTCGGCGCGAGCTTCGAGCTCACCCAGGGCGCGCTCGCGGGCCTCTCGCCCGTGAGCCTTGACGGCCAGCTCCTCGCGGCCCTGCGCGGCATGCCGGGCATGCCCGTGCTCGGCGGGCTCTCCCTTCTGGGCGCGGTCATCATGGCCCGCTTCGTGCGCGGCGAGCACGGCGGCGGGGGCCTCGTGGCGGCCAGCGTGATCAGCGTCCTTCTTGCGCAGCCGGCGACCCTGCTCATCGCGCCGGAACTGGGCAAGGTGCCGGCCTGCGGGCTTGCGACGCTCCCGGCCATCCAGAAGGCCGCCCAGGCGCAGCTCATGCCCAGGCGCGCGCCGGAGCCCCCGGCCTCGGCGGCGCCCCTGCCGGAACCCATCGAGCCGGCGCCCGTGCCGCCCGTGCCGGCGCAAACCGCCCCCGGGGAGCCCGCGGCGCCCGAAGCGGTGGCACCCGAGTCTGCCCCCGCGCTTCCCGAAGCTCCGGCCGAGGTGCCGGCGGCCCCCGAAGCTCCAGCTCCCGAAGCAGTCGCGCCCGAGGCGCCCGCGGCCCCGGTGCAGGAGGTGCCGCCGGTGCCTGATGCGGCGCCGGAAGCGGCGCCCGTGCCGGACACGCCGGCCGTGCCCGAAGCCCCGGAAAACCCCGAAGCTGCGCCCGCTCCTGAAGTCCGGGCGCCGGAAGCGATCCCTACGCCGGAACCGGCGCCCGAAGCCGTGCCAGCCCCGGAACAGGCGCCGCAGGATGCGCCGGCTCGGGAGCCTGTCACCGAGCTGTAGCGCGCTGTTTTTTCTGCCCAAGGGCGCCATGCCGCGGGATCTTCCCGGGCATGGCGTCTTTGCGCTTGACAGGGGGGGCGAAACTGCGTATTCAAGGCGCGTTCAAGTGGTTTCGCCCTGTGTTCCCGTGGTTTTTCGGGGCGAGCCGCTGCGTCCTCGAACGGGAAGTGCGGGCTCGCCCGCAGGCGGGGCGTCCGCAAATATCCGTTCATGTGGGGAGGCCTTGAGGGGCCCCCTTTTTTTTGTCCCGGCGCCGGGCCGGCCATGCCGGCCCCTCCGCAGGAGAATGACAAGGGCCATGCCGGAAACTCTTGAAGAAACCGTCACCCGCCTCGTGAGCCCGCTCGTCCGGGCGCAGGGGCTCGGGCTCTGGGGCGTGGAGGTGCTGCCCGGCGGGCGCACCAAGGTGCGCGTGTTCGTGGACGTGCCGCGGCCGGCGCAGCCTGCCGGTGCCGCCGGGGCTGAGGCGCCCGCGGAAGAAGCCGCTAAAGCCGCTTTCGCCGAGCCCGGTTCGGCGAGCATCGACCAGTGCGAGGAGATCTCGCGCCAGCTCGGCATCGCCATGGACGTGGAGGACTGCGTGCCCGAAGCCTGGGTGCTGGAAGTGTCCTCCCCGGGTCTTGACCGCCGCTTTTTCAGCCTTGACCAGATGGCCCCCTATGTGGGCGACCTTGTGGAAGCGCGCCTCGCCTCCCCGGTGACGCCCGAGGGCGAGGGCGGCGCGGCCCCGCGCCTGCGCTGGCGCGGCCGGCTCACGGGCGTGGACGCCGACGGCTTCACCCTCGAGCCGTGTGCCGTCTCGGCCGACGGCGAGGTGCGCCCCGAGGGCGGCGCCCCGGTGCATCTCCCTTGGGCCGAAGTGCGCAGGGCCTCCCGCATCCCCGTTTTTCAGAAGCCCGCCAAGCCAGGAAAGGGGCCGGGTAAAGCTCCCGGCAAGGGGCGGGCCCGCCATCCCAGCCAAGCCGGCCGCGCCCGTGCGGCCGCCGGAGGCAGACATGAATCTTGAGCTCAAGAAGGCCATTGACCAGATCAGCAAGGACAAGGGCCTTGACCGCGACATGCTCATCGACACCCTGGAGGAGGCCGTGCGGATGTCCGTGCTGCGCCGCTTCAGCGAGGACATGGACGTGGAAGTGACCTATAATGACGAAACCGGCGACATTGAGGTCTATCAGTTCAAAATCGTGGTCGAGGACGGCGACGTGGCCAACGAGGACACCCAGATCGCGCTCGCAGAGGCCCGCGAGCACGACCCCTCGGTGCAGCTCGACGACGAGATGGGCTTCCGCGTCAAGGTGGAGGACCTGGGGCGCATCGCCGCGCAGTCGGCCAAGCAGGTCATCATCCAGCGCATGCGCGACGCCGAGCAGGAAATCATTTATGAGGAATACAAAGACCGCGTGGGCGAGATCGTCTCCGGTATAGTGCAGCGGCGCGACAAGGGCGGCTGGGTGGTCAATCTCGGCCGCACCGAGGCCATCCTGCCCCGCGAGGAGCAGATCCCGCGCGAGCACTACAAGCGCGGCGACCGCCTCCAGGCGCTGATCATCGACGTGCGCAAGGAGGGCCGCGGCCCGCAGGTGGTCATCTCCCGCGCGCACCGCGACTACATGGCCGCGCTCTTCCGCCGCGAGGTGCCCGAGGTGGACGACGGCGTGGTCCAGATCATGGGCGTGGCGCGCGACCCCGGCTCCCGCGCCAAGGTGGCGGTCATCTCGCGCGAGCGCGACGTGGACCCGGTGGGCGCCTGCGTGGGCGTGCGCGGCTCGCGCATCCAGAACATCGTGCAGGAGCTGCACGGCGAGCGCATCGACATCGTGGTCTGGAGCCCGGACATCGCCACCTATGCGCGCAATGCCCTCGCGCCGGCGCTGGTCTCGCGCATCGTGGTGGACGAGGAGGAGAACCTGCTCGAGGTCATCGTGCCCGACGACCAGCTCACCAACTCCATCGGCCGCAAGGGCCAGAACGTGAAGCTCGCCGCGCGCCTTCTGGGCTGGAAGGTCGATATCTTCACCGAGACCCGCTACAACGAGGCCAATGCCATCGGCCACGGCCTCGAGCAGGTGGCGAGCGTGGCCGAGGTCTCCATCGAGGCGCTGCTCGCCGCGGGCTATTCGTCGCTGGCCGCCTTGCGCGAGGCCACGGACGAGGAGCTTTCGGACAAGCTCGGCATCAGCGAGGCGCGCATTTCCGACCTGCGCTCGGCCATTAACTTCCTCGCGCCCGTGGTGGAGGACGATCCCGAGCCCTCGGCCGTGAGCCTGACGGTGGAAGCCGCGGAGGATGTGCCGGCGGAAGGCGCGGCGAAGGACGGCGCGGATGCCTGAAGCCGGCGCCATCTGCGGCCCCGTGCGGATGTGCGTCATCTGCCGGCGCCGCTTCGCCAAGGCGGAGCTGGCCCGCCATGTGCTGACGCCGGAAGGGATTTTGATCATTGACGAGGCGCAGAAAAGCCCGGGCAGGGGCTTTTACCTGTGTCCCGACCCCGCCTGCGGACGCAGGTTCGAGAAGTACAGGCCGGGAACGCGGCAAAGGGGGCGGCGCTCGCGCGCTGCCGCCGGGAGGAGCAAGGGGGCCATATGGCAGAAATAAAGATCAAGGTGAAGGACCTCGCGAGCGAGCTCGGCGTGCCCACGCGGGACATGCTCCCGGCCTTGCGCGAGCTCGGCGTCTCGGCCAAGAGCATGGCCGGCTCCGTGGACGAGGAGGAGGCCGCCCGCCTGCGCGCGCACTTCGCCGCCCGCAAGGAAAGCACGGTGGAGCGCACCACGGTGCAGCCCAATGTCATCGTCCGCCGCCGCCGCAAGGAGGCGCCCGCGCCTGAAGCCCCGGCAGCCCCCCCGGCCGCGCAAGCCGCGCCCGGGCCGGAAGCGGCGAAGACCGCGGAAGCCCCGAAGGCGGCCAAAGCCGAGGCCCCCGAAGCCGCCCCCGGGACCGCGCCCGCCGCGGAAAGCGCCCCCACGGCTGCTGCCGACGCCGAAGCCGCGGCCCAGCGCCGTCCCGCCGGGGCGCGGATCATCAGGAGGCCCGGCGAGGCCGCGCCCGCCGCGGCCAAGGCCGAAGCCACCAGGACCGAAGACGCCAAGGCCGCCCCGGCCGAAGCCGAGGCCCCCAAGGCCGAAGCCGCCAAAGCCGAGATCGCCGAGTCCGCTGCCCAGGCTCCCCGGTCCGAGGAAGCGCCGGCGGCCAAGCCGGCCGAAGCCGCCACCCCCGAAGCGGCAGAAAAGGTGGAAGCCCCCGGGGCCGAAGCCGCGGCCGCGGCTGCTGATCAGGCCTCCCGGCCCGAGCCGGCGGAAAAGAGCGCCAAGCTCTCGCGCATCGCGCGACCCGACGCCTCGGCGGTGCCCGAAGGCTCCTCCGCGCCCACCCTGCCGCCGCGCAGCGAGTCGCGCCGCGAGGCCGAGGCCGACGCCGAGGGCGACGAACGCGCCCGCGGCGCCCGCCAGGACGCCGCCCCGCAGGTGCGCATCATTTCGAGGCCCGCT
>NZ_JAAVBE010000035.1 GCF_014803725.1 Desulfovibrio sp. | reverse complement strand
TCCGCCTCGGCGCCGGCCGCGGCCCCGACTGCGGCGCAAGGCCAGTCCCCTGCAGCCGCAGCGCCCGCCGCGCCGGCACAGCCCCAGGCGCCAGCCGTGCGCCACGAGGGGCGCAGCGCGTCCGGCGCCGCCGTGCCCGGCACCGTTGGCCTGCCGCTGGGCGAAAAGGCGGCGCCCCCGCCCGAGCCGGAAAAGCCCCGCGAAGTCATCTATGTGGACGAGCAGGGCAATCCCGTGCCCAAGCCGCCGGAGCCGGACAAGATGTTCGCCGAGGCCGAGGCGCTTATGGACGAGGGCAAGTACGACGAGGCCCTGCCTGCCTTCGAGGCCATCCGGCAATTGCCCAATCTTTCGCCCGAACTGCTCGAGAAGGTCCTCTACCGCATCAGCGATTGCATGTGGGCCCGCTATGCGGACAATCCGCTGGCCGGCTTCGACCCCATCGTGTCCTCCACCAGCGAGGCCATGAACGCCAATTTGCGTTCGGCGCGCGTGCCCGACGCCCTGTTGCGCCTCGGGCTCGCCAACGCCAATGTGGGCAATCTCGGCGAGGCCGGGGGCTATATCATCGCCCTTCTCCGGCGCTATCCCGATTATCCGGGCGTGGCCCAGGGGCTCACGGCCTTGGGCGAGGCCCAGCTCAAGAACGGCCTCAACGCCGAGGCCGAGCAGTCCTTCGGTATCGTGCTCGACAAGTACCCGGAATCGTCGCAGCTCCAGGCGGCTTCGGTGGGGCTGGCGCGCGCCCTCGTCAACCAGGACAAGCACGAGCGCGCGCAGGTCATCCTCGACTTTATCAGCAAGCGCTGGCCGCGCTACTACATCGAGGACCCGGAATTCCTGCTCCTCCAGGCGGCCAATGACGAAAAAATGGGGCGCGGCGACGCGGCCATGGATCTCTACTGGCTCTATATCAACCTCGACCCCAAGCGCCATGGCAACGACAGCCTCCTGCTCAAGATGGCCGACACCTACTTGCGCGAGGGCAATGCCCAGGCCGCCAACTTCATCTATAACGACATCGTGCGCGACTTCCCGGAGTCGCCGGCGGCCAGCACCGCACGCCTGCGCCTGGCGGAAAAGGGCATCTACGAGGCGCCCATCACCTATGAGGAGATGAGCAAGGTCTTCGCGCGGGGCTCCGAGCCCCCGCTCTGGCAGGTGTATTCGGACCTCGCGGCGTCGTCCGACACCACGCCCGAGGCGGTGCTGGCCAGGCTCAAGCAGGCCATGTGGCTCTACTGGGACCGGCAGTATCCCGAGGCCATGGGCAAGGCGGCGGACTTCATCGACGCCTATCCCGAGCACCAGAACGTGCCCGAGGCGCGCGAACTGCTGTGGCAGGCCTTCAGCAAGGAGCTCGCCAATTCGCTGGCCGAGCAGAATTACGGGCGCATCCTCCTGCTCTGGAACGGCTTTCCGCTGGTGCGCGAGCGCTACGGCGAGCCGGATGCGCGCCTGCGCTACGCCCTGGCCCAGGGCTGGCTCGAGCGCGGCGACGAGGACAAGGCCTTCGAGCTCATGGCCGACTTCCTCAAGGGCCCCATGGATCCGGACTACGGCGAAGCCGCCTTCTCGCAGTTTTTCAACCACTATCTGAAAAACGGCGCCTGGGACAAGATCCTCGACCTCGCAAAGCTGGTGGAGTCGTGGAACCTCCAGCCGCAGTTGCGTAACCAGCTCGACTACGCACAGGCGCTCTCCGCGCAAAACCTCAACCTGGGCGCGCCGGCGCTCGCCATGTGGCGCAAGCTCGCCGAAAGATCGGACATCCCGCTCTACCAGCAGGCCTACGCCACCTATTTCCTCGCGCGCGACGCCGAGGCCCGCAAGGACATCCGCGCAGCCTACGAGACCAACCGCCGCGTCATCGAGCTCTTCACGCGCCTGCAGGACGAGCGCTCGGACAAGGCCGACCCGCAGCGCATCAAAGAAGCCACAGCGGCCCTGATGGACATCTGTGAGGTGGGCAACCGCATCCCCGAGGCCCTGCAATGGGTGGAGCGCTATAATGCCTATGTGCCGCAGGATTCGGAGGAATATCCGGGGCTGCGCTTCCGCGAGGCGCGATTGTACCGCAAGCTCGGGGACGCCTCGCGCGCCGAGGCCCTCCTGGAGGACATCGTGCGCCGCTTCCCCGACTCGCCCTTCGCCCAGGCGGCCGCAGCGGAACTGCGCACCTTCGAGGTCTCGCGCGATCTGCAGCGCTTCATGCCGAACCAGCCCAAGGAGCAGAAGCCGGCCAGCGAGGGCACGACCGACGGCACCTGGAGCAGTTCCGGGCCGGCGCGCCAACAGGAAGGGGAGGGCCGCTAGGGCGGCCAGATGGAGCGGGGGCCACGCCCATCCCGCAATGAAGAAAACCCTTGGGCGCTACCGCCGCGACGGCGGCTGCCCGAGGGTTTTTTGCGGCGCAGTGCCGGGCGGCTGTGGGCCCGGCCTTCGCAAAAGTCTGATGAAATCCCGTCAGAGACTGACTTCGAGGATGCGCACGCAGAAATCGTGCGTCCTCGTGCCCGCGCCGTCGGCGAGGAGTTGCGCAGGCGAGCCGCGCTCGATGATGCGGCCGCGCTCCATGAACAGGATCTCCGTGGCGAGCGCGCGGGCAAAATCCATCTGGTGCGTGGCCATGACCATGGTCATGCCGCCGGCCGCCAGGTCGCGGATGACGGCCAGCACCTCGCCCACCAGCTCGGGGTCCAGCGCGGAGGTGGGCTCGTCCAGCAGCATCACCTTGGGGTCCATGGCGAGCGCGCGGGCGATGGCCACGCGCTGCTTCTGGCCGCCGGAGAGCTGCGCCGGATAGAGCAGGGCGCGCCGCGCCAGGCCCACGCGCGCCAGTTCGTCCAGCGCCCGTTCGCGGGCCTCCTTGCGCGACATGCCGCGCACCTTGCGCAGGGCGATGGCGACATTCTCTTCGGCCGTCAGGTGGTCGAAGAGGTTGAAATCCTGAAAGATCATGCCCACCTGAGCGCGAAAGGCGCAGAGCTTGCGCTTGTCGTCGCGCTCAAGGCGCTCGCCCTCCAGCCATATCTCGCCCGTGTCCGGCGGGATGAGGCAGTCGATGCACTGGAGCAGGGTGCTCTTGCCCGCGCCCGAGGGCCCGATGAGCACCATGAGCTCGCCCCGGCGCACATCGAGGGAGCAGTCATCCAGAATGAGCTTGCCGCTCAGCCGCTTGGAGACATGCTCCACCCTGAGCACCCTGTCCTGTTCCGCGCTCATCGGCCCTCCGCATCCCTCGCGGCGTTCACGCCGGTTCTCCCATGTCGAAGCCGGCCCCCCCGGTGGAGTAGCCGGGCACATGGACCTTGTCTTCCAGGCGGCGCAAAAGGCGGAGCACCACCCAGGTCAGGAAAAAGTAGATGGCGCCGGCGGCGGCATAGAGCGCCAGGTGCTCGTGCGTGCGCGCCGCGGCGAAGGAGGTGCGGGCCATGATGTCCTGCGTGCCGAGCACGAAGCAGATGGCCGAATCCTTGAGCAGGATGGAAAACTCGTTGGCCCAGCCCGGGATGGAGAGCCTGAGGGCCTGCGGCAGGATGATACAGGCGATGCCCGTGGCGTCGCTCATGCCGAGCGCCCGCGCCGCCTGCAATTGCCCGCGCGGCAGGCTCTCGATGGCGCCGCGGAAGATTTGCGACTGGTAGGCCGTGCTCGTGCAGCCGAGCACCAGGCAGGCAATGATGAAGGGCTCGGCGGGAAGGCCCAGGCTGATGAAGAAGCCGTAGAACAGGAAGAGCAGGACGAGGATGGGCACGCCGCGGAAGAACCAGACATAGAGGCGGACGAGGCGACGGCTCCACGCCGGGCCGTAGACCTGCGCCACGGCGAAGGGCACGCCAAGGGCGAGGCCCATGGCGAGCGATGCGGCCACATTGCCCACGGTGACGAGGATGCCCGGCAGGATGGCGGGCAGCGCCTGAATGACGACGAGCAACGAATCCATGGGCGTGGCGGTTCGGGGTTGGTGCCGCTGGCCGGCAGCCGCAGGCGGCGCGCACGGGGCTCCGGACAATGCGGGGCGTCGGGTCAGCACCCCGTCGGGCATGTCCCCGGGCTTCCGGCCACAGAAGCGGCAGAAGCCCGGGGCAAGTGCCGTTCACGCCGGCCCAGGCCAGGGCCGGCATGGCGCTTACTTGTGCAGATACTTCTTCTGCAATTCCTGCCAGTAGGGATCGGCCATGAGCTTGCGGTAGCCTTCGTCCACCAGGGCGCGCAGGTCCTTGTCGTCCTTGCGCAGGGCAACGCCGAAGCCGTCGGGCTGGCCATGCGTGCCGGCCTTCTTCACGGCGCGGCCCTTGGAGATGGCGTCGTCCGCGGGCAGCTCGTCCATGAGCGCCGCCTGGATGCGGCCGTTGAGCAGGTCTTCCACGGCGAGCGGCGCCGAGTCATAGAAGCGCAGCTCCATGGGATAGCCCTTGGCCTGCTGCTCCTGCTTCAGGGCATTGGCCTCGGAGGTGCCGCGCTGCACGCCCACCTTGACGGGCTTGCTCAGGATCTCCTCCACGGTGAGGGTGGAGTCGGCGGGCACCACGAAGACGCGCGAGACCGTCCAGTACGGGTCGGAGAACTGCACCATCTTGGCGCGCTCGGGGGTGATGCTCATGCCGGAGCACACCATGTCGATCTGGTTGGCCAGGAGGGCCGGGATGATGCCGTCCCAGGCCATGGGCTTGTGCTCGATCTTCACGCCCATGTTCTTGGCGATCCAGTTCATGGAGTCCACGTCGAAACCGGCGGGCTGGCCGGTTTTTTCGTCCACATAGGCGAAGGGCGGATAGTTGGGGTCGATGCCGTTGACATAAGTCTTGGCATCAGCGGCCAAGGCGCCCTGCGCGAGGAACAGGGTAAGGAGGCCGGCCAGGAACGCGCCGCAGAAACTCTTTTTCATGCTGGTTTCCCCCCGGGAAAATGCGTGTGCGGGCGGAAGCGGCAGGCGCCTCCGCAGAAAGGCGCAATTTACCAGATGCAGGGCTGCAACGCAAGGCGGGGGAGAAGGCCCCGGCACCACGAAGGGGCGAAAGGGGGCCAGCTGCCCGGGACGTGCCGCCCGAGGGGCACACAAAAAGAGGGGCCATGCGGCCAGCCACACGGATGACAACCCCGCACAGGCGCGGTTTTTTCGTCCGGCCCGCTGCGCGGCCCGAAAGCACGAAAACCGCTCAGATGACGGCGCGGCAAAGCCGCAGCCTCTT
>NZ_JAAVBE010000034.1 GCF_014803725.1 Desulfovibrio sp. | reverse complement strand
GTGTAGTAGATATTTTCGCCGCGTCTTGCCAAGTTCACGATTTCCGGCATCCGGTTGAGCAATTCTTCTGGAGTGAAGCCCCGGCTCTCCCCGTTCTGCTTGTCCAGGATCATCACCTTCTTCTCGCCGTTTGTGTCCATTTTAATGGCTGTTACCCGGTAGCGCTCCGCATTGACGGTTTTCTCATACTCCATGAACAGTTTGGCCTGTGGCAATGACGCGGCTTCGGTGGACAGGGGGGTGGGGGTGTGTCTGGGCTTACCATTCTCTTCATGCGTAACGGCATAAAGCGGATTAGACGGTCTGCATTGGGTTTTCAGCCAGTCAGAAAAGCGTTTTATCCTTCGGGACGGCAACGCCGCTCTCAAGCTGGCCCGCAGATCTTTCAACTGCTCGCCATGTTCGAGTTTCAGGCAGTGGCGGCCAATATTTAAAAATGGCACCCCATATTTAGCAATTTTGGCTAGCTTCTCCCCGCGTTCTCTGGCCTGTAGCTCCTTGAGGCGGTTCACTTCATCCCTGACTTTTTCCTCAAGCTCTTTCTTGGCTGCCCTTTCGGCACATACAGCGCCTCGGTACATCTCCCATGCGGGCCGCAGGGCCGGATAGAGCGGCTCAGGCGCAGGGCTTGGTGCTATGTCCTCGTAATCTCCTCCCACAAACTCGCCCAAACGTTTACAAAGTTTTCCCATGCTGAACGCGCGATCAACCGAAGATGCCTTCACCGCTTGCTCCCCGACCCAAATTGTCGCGCCTGAACCCTTCTTTTCAAAGCGCAGCCCTGCCTGCTTCAGACCGGCGTGTAGTTCGGCCCATGACTCTGCGTTCTTGATGAGTTCGTGGCCGCGTTCCTGGGCGATCCTCTGTGCGGATTTCTCACCGGTCGCCCGCTCAAAATTTTGTGCTTTCGGGGTCGGTTTCACGGCGGAATCGAGGAGCTTTCTTTCTGCCAGCTCGCCATCTTCCGTGTACACAAATGGGGCGTTCGCCAGCTCCGACCATCCCTGCTTCTTCTCGATGAACGCCTTGATTTTGTGAGCTTCCCTGATGTCAAAACCGTTGTTGGTGCGAACCACTTTTAAGGTCTCAGGATGCACACGATTTACGGCGATATGCACATGATAATTTCTCGTGTCACAATGCAGGCCATAGATGGCCTGATGGTCTTTCAACCCCATTTTTTCCAAGAAAATATCCACCAATTCATCAACTTGAGCGTGCGTGGGCTGCTCGCCTTCGGGCCAGGAAAATACCCAGTGATTAACTGGCATCTTGCTCCTGACGGTCTCTCTTGCCAGGGCAATCATCTCAAGTTTTTGCGCCGTATGGGTGTCGGTTATGAAATTACGGCCTCCCGCATGTTCAATCTTTTCACCGCGATTTTTCACTGAGGGATTGCGGATATAGTCCACCAGGTCACCGATCTGCCATTCCTTGGGCTTGGCGTTTTTCGTGTACTTAATTTTCTTGACTACCATGGGACACCTGGCCTGTTTTTCAAACCCTCAAGGGCCACGTCTCGCCCTGGTGACAGCCCAGCTTTCTAGCCGACCCCGATGTCTTTTTGCCTTTCATGTCTTTCTGGCTTTCAGGTGCGAGAAGCGTAGCGCCGAGCGCCATTGGGGAGTCAAGAGGGGCGTGCCCCTTTTGCAAGATGACACCAGGGCGTAGCACTGGTGTCATCTTGCCACAAAGAACCCCCGACGTGCAGTGGCTTTTTTGTAGGGGTGGCAAAATTTTCGTTATGCTGTCCTCAATCTTTGCCAAAGGAGGCACAGCCGTGGGGAAAGTCGGAAAAATCAGACCGGAGCAACTGAGGACGGCCCAAAAGATTTTAAAAGAACTGCCGGTGAAGGATACTCGCTGCTCCCGTGAGGAAGCGGCGGCATTTCTTGAAAAGGATCTCAAGCGGGCGTTCAGGAAAGGTTACACTCCAAAAGAGCTATGCGACCTCTTGAAAAAGGTCGGTATCATCATCCCCGAACGCCTGATTGCCCGCTATCAGGAACCCGCGGAGGAGGATGAGGAAAACAGGGATTTGGGGGCCGGGAAAAAGGGGGGCGGTGATGAGAGAAACAGCACGCCCCAGAAAACAGTACACGCCGAGGTGGCAAAAGACACCACTCCTTCATCGGAGAATGAGGCAAAGCCCACGCCGAAACCTGAGCCGCTTCGTTATGGGACTTTCACGATAGTCTCAGACACCCCCATAGGAGAGTTGTAAATTAACGCCCCATGTTCCTCCATCGGAGGCAATACGGACGGCGTGGGAAAAGGCAAAAAATCCTTGGCCTTGATTGGCCATTGCCTGAACCGGAAAAAGGGGATTCTATTTTTTAATGTAATACCTCAAGTTCAAACGAATATAAGGCTCAGAAGCCTTCATTTGGGCCAGTTCCCATCTGGCGGTTCATACGATTTGGCCAAAGAAAAAGGCAGGGCAATGCAGCCATAGCCACAGCGCCCTGCCTCCAAAAAACGAGGAGTTTTGTTTTCAGAAGTATCTCAGTTTTTATTCACGCTCTGGCTCCGCAGTTCGTCAAGATAGTCGGCCCACCTTTGAAGCATTTCTCGGCGCTTATCGAGATAGGACGCATGGTTGTAGGCATCCCGAACGGTATTTTGCTCCTTGTGGGCAAGCTGGGCTTCGATGATGTCGCCGTCAAAGCCCCATTCCAGCTTTTTCTCGTTCAGGATGGTGGAGAACATGGCGCGGAAACCGTGGATGGTCATTTCCTCCTTGCTGAAACCCATCCTGCGGATACCGTTCAAAAGCGCCATATCCGAAATACATTGCGTGGCTGAATGGCGTCCCGGAAAACAGAGTTCGCCGGTACCTGTGAGCAGGTGCAGCTCGCGGAAAAGTTTGACGGCCTGGGTGGGCAACGGCACGGCATGGGCGATTCGCATCTTCATACCGCCGCCGTCCTTGGCATTTTCCCGTCTGGCTGCGGGCACAATCCAGAGCGCCTTGTCCAGATCAATTTCCGACCATCTTCCGCCGCGAAGTTCGGCGCTCCGTAACGCCAGATAGGGCAGTATCTTAAGCGCATAACCCACAACGACCCCACCCTGATATTCGTCTATGCAGCGCAGGAGGTACCCCACAGCGGCGGGGTCTGTCATGGTGGCGTAGTGTTTTGTCCTGATTGGCTTGAGGACTTCCTTGAGGCCGTCCGCCGGGTTGTAAACGATATAGCCGCACGTTCTGGCGAAGCGGCAGACCTGCCCTGCGGTTTCGGCCAGCTTGTGCGCCGTTACCGAATGGCCCGCCGCTTCCACCGGTCGTATCGCTCCAAGAATATCTCCGGGGGTGAGCTTCGTGATGGGCATTTCGCCGATGCGCTCATTGAGAAGGGAAATGAGCCACTGTTTTTTCTTGATATTGGTGGCCGCGTAGGAGTCCTGTTTTGTGGCGAACCATTCCTGGGCCACAACGGCGAACGTAAGCGCCTGCTCCCGCGCGGCAGCCGCCGCTTCTTCCTTGGCGGCTTTCTTCTGCGCGCCGGGGTCGATGTCATTGGCGAGCAGTTCCTTGGCCTTGTCACGCTTGCGCCGGGCTTCTCTCAGGGAAATTGCGGGGTACGCGCCGAAACTGAGCGTCTTTCGCTTCCCACCATAACGGTAGTCCATCCGCCAGAGTTTTCCCCCGGAAGCGGAGAGATAGAGGTACAACCCTTCAGAGTCGGCGAGCTTGGCCGGAGTACCGTCGGACTTCAAATTCCTGAGCATGTGTCGTTCAGTGGCATGGCTCAAATCCTTTGCTGGCAAGGGGTTTCGGGTTGACGGTATTTTTCTGGGCGCCTTTCCTCCTTTTCGGCTCGTACCGTTCCTAATACCGTCTTTTTTGCGATTTGTCCCTGGTTTTCACCACACCCTGTTGGACAACCCATTTCCCAAAAAGCTAAGTCCCGCAAGGCTTTTTAGACCTTGCGGGACTTTTTTGGACTCTTTGGTGGTGCCGAAGGGGAGACTCGAACTCCCACTCCCGAACGGGAACTAGACCCTGAACCTAGCGTGTCTACCAATTCCACCACTTCGGCACGAGTCGGAAACATAGCGGATTTCGTCCGTCTTGGCAAGTATTTTTTCCGTATGGGTCAATCCAGATTTAAGAGGTAAGGGCAACCGCTGGGACAGTAGGTAGTGGCGGGACACCAAGATGAGGCCCCTCCCCTCCCACTGGCGCCCATTGGTTGCGTTCTTTTTTTATGTGTGGCACACTTATTGAAACGCGGCGCCGAAACCGCGCCCGGCTGCGGCTTTGGTCCCATTTGTCCCACCGGCAACTCACGGCAAGGACGGACATAACTTACAATGGCTCTGGAACTCCGCCAACAAATGAAGCTCGCGCAGCAACTGGTTATGACGCCCCAGTTGCAGCAGGCCATCAAGCTGCTCCAGCTTTCGCGCGTGGAGCTTCTGGAGACCGTCCAGCAGGAGATGCTGGAAAATCCCTTCCTCGAAGAATTTTCGGGCGAGGACCCAAGCGACCAGGCGCCGGCCGAGCAGCGCGAGGGCATCGAGGAAGAAGCCTATGACCGGGAGCTCGCCAAGGACGCTTCCTGGGAAGATTACATGGGCGAATTCGCGAGCACGCCGCGGGATTCTCAGTCCCGCGAATTCGAGGCCGCGGAGGAGATTTCACCCCTTGAGGCCCGCTATGCCGCCAAGCCCACCCTTGAGGGGCACCTGCTCTGGCAGTTGCGGCTCTCCCCGCTGACGGACGAGCAGAAGGCTATCGGCGAGGTCATCATCGGCAATCTTTCTTCCTCTGGGTATCTGGCGGCCACGGATGAGGAGATTGCGGAACTCGCCCACTGCGACCCGGCTGCCGTGCGCCCGGTGGTGGAGCGCATCCAGCAGTTCGACCCCGTGGGCGTGGCCGCGCGTGACGCCAGCGAGTGCTTGCTCATCCAGCTGAAAAATCTCGGCTATGACCGCGACCCCATCCTCCGCGAGCTCGTGGAATCGCACTTGGAAGACCTCGAGGCCAAGCGCTACAAGCCGCTTTTGAAGAAATTCCACCTTGACATGGAGGAACTGCGCGAGTACTTGGACATCATCCAGAGCCTTGATCCGTTGCCCGGCGCCGGTTTCGGCGGCGGCGAGCCCACCTATGTGAGCCCGGATGTGTTCGTCTACAAGATGGGCGATGACTTCGTCATCCTGCTCAACGAGGACGGCCTGCCTCAGCTCCAGCTCTCTTCTCTCGCGCAGATGGACATGGAAGGCGCCTCGGAAAAGGAAAAGGAATATTGCGCGGAAAAAGTCCGCTCCGCCTCGTGGCTCATCAAGAGCCTCTACCAGCGGCAGCGCACCCTGTACAAGGTCATGGAGAGCATCGTCCGCCACCAGCGGCCCTTCTTTGAAGACGGCGTCACCAAGCTCGCGCCGCTCATCCTCAAGGATATTGCGGACGACATCGGCATGCACGAATCCACAGTGAGCCGCATCACCACCAACAAGTATGTAGCCACGCCGCACGGCATCTTTGAGTTAAAGTTTTTCTTTAATAGTGGCCTTGAACTGGACGACGGCAGCCAGGTGGGCTCCGAGAGCGTCAAGGCGCTCATCAAGAAGTTCATTTCCGAGGAAGACCCCAAGAATCCCCTCAGCGACGAACGCATAGGCGAAATGCTCAAGGAGCGCCTGAAGGTGAACATCGCAAGGCGCACCGTTGCCAAATACCGCACCGCGCTGGACATCCCCTCGTCCTCGAGGCGCAAGGAACATTTCTGAAACCGGCCCGCGCGGCCAGCCATCCGAAGCATCCCAAGGAGGAACCATGAATATCTCATTCGCGTTCAAGAATTTCGAGGCGTCCGACCACCTCAAGAAATATGCGCGCCGCCGCATGGAAAAACTGGGCCGCTTTTTCGGCAAGGCGGCCGGGCTGGAGGTCAATGTCATCCTCACGGTGGACAAGTTCCGGCACCGCTGCGAGGTGAATGTCAGCGGCGAAGGGCTGCATATCAACGCCACTGAGCAGGCCCCGGACATGTACGCCGCCATCGACCTCGTGACGGACAAGGTTGAATCGCAGATCAAGCGCAAGGTCTCGCGCGTCAAGGAGCAGCGCCGCAAGGCACGCAACGCCGAGATCGACGTGTTCACCTACAACCTCGACAGCGAGGCCACCGACGTGGCCGAGGCAGCGGACGACGCGGCCGTGGTCGGCACCGACCGCTTTGCGCCCAAGCCGCTGCATCTGGACGAGGCGCTCATGCAGCTCGACTCCATCGGGGGCGAGTTCCTCGTGTTCCTCAATGCGGAAAATGGGCGCGTCAACGTCATCTACCGGCGCCGGACGAGCGGGTACGCGCTGATCGACCCCATCCTTTAGCCACAGTGCCTGCCGGCCCGCAGTTCGCCCGCGGGCCGGCACAACGGGGAGGACTGCGATGCCCCGTTCCGTTCCTGAAAATGCGGCCACGGCCGTACAGCCGTCGCCCGCGGCGGGCGCCTCGGTGCCCTGCGGGGAGAGCCCCCGGGTCAGCATCGTGACGGGCCTTTCCGGCGCCGGCAAAAGTACCGCCCTGCGCGTTTTTGAAGACCTGCGGTATCTGGCCGTGGACGGCCTGCCGGCAAGCCTGGCCACAGAAATGGCGGCCATGATGCAGCGCGACTCCATGCGGCATTTCAAGGGTATCGCCCTCGGCATGGACATCCGCCAGGGCAATTTTCCCGAAGAGCTCCATACCGCATTGGGCGAGCTTTCGCGCATGGGCATCCGCCCGCAACTGCTCTTTCTTGAGGCGGACGACAAGACGCTCATGCGCCGCTATGCGGCCACGCGCCGGCCGCACCCGCTGGAGCGGGAGGGCATGGGCCTCGAAGCTGCGCTCCATGCGGAACGCGAGCGCCTGGAGCCTCTGCGTGGCATGGCGGATCTGGTTCTCGACACCTCGCGCTTTTCCATCCACGACCTGAGGCGCGCCATCCAGAAGCGCTGGAGCAGTGAGAGCGGCTCGGGGCGCACCCTGCGCGTGAATATCATGTCCTTTGGCTTCAAGTACGGCATCCCGCATGAGGCGGACATGGTCTTCGATCTCCGCTTCCTGCCCAATCCCTATTTTGTGGAAGACCTGCGCCCCCTGAGCGGCCGGGACAAGCCCGTGGCCGACTATGTTTTCGCGTCGCCCGAAGCCCGGGAATACGGGGCCAAGCTCCTTGACCTGCTGCTCTTTCTCCTGCCGCTCATGGAGAGCGAGGGACGCTACCGCGTGACCATCGCGCTCGGCTGCACGGGCGGGCGCCACCGGTCCGTCGCCATGGCCGAGCACCTGGCGCAGGGCGTGCGCCAGGCGGGCTATCCTGTATCCCTTGAGCACCGACATCTTGAACTCGGCTGAGAGCAAAAGGCCGACGCCATTCGAGGCTTGACATGCCAGAGCAAGACACTTCCCCACAGGTGGGGATCATCATCGTTTCACACGGGGATTATGGTTCGGCGATTTTGCGCACGGCGGAATTCATCCTCGGGCCCGTGAGCGATTGCAGCTCCATCAGTGTTGATGCGGCACATGAAGTTTCCGAGACGGTGCGCCGCCTCGAAGACGCCGCGCAAAGGCTGGACAAGGGGGCCGGGGTCATCATCCTTACCGACATGTTCGGTGGCACGCCTGCCAATCTCGCGCTCTCGCTGCTCGGCAACCATCAGGTCGAGGTGGTGACGGGCGTCAACATGCCCATGCTGCTCAAGGTCTGCACCTCGCGAGACACGCCGCTGGCAGAGCTGGCGCGCCAGGCGGGCGACGCGGGCATGCGGGGCATCGTTGTGGCGGGCGACATGCTGCGCAACAAGAACCGGGAAAAGACGGAGAGCCCGGGCGCGTCCGAGGACAAGGCCTGAGCGGGGGCGTTTACAAGTATAGCTTGAAGTTTTGACAGGGTGATGCTCGATGAGCATCCCCGGCTGTACGCGAGCGCCCGGCACTTTCGCGCAGCCAAGCAACTTTGTAAACCTCGCGAACATCCCCGGCGCGCCTGCGACAAGTAGCACTTTTTCGATGTCGCGCACAGGTTCGGCTGACGGTTTCTCCTCGCGTGATATATGCAAAGAGTGGCGCCTTCCCCTTTTCGGGGCCGTCTGTACCTCAGGCCAACCTGCTGGCATGCGCCGAGAAGATGCCTGCCGCGCTGGAATGTTTCAATCGGTTGTTCGACCTCTTTCAATCCGACAGGGCCGAAAGCGGCACACAACTACAATCTGGAAGGAAAGAGGGAATCACCCCAAGAATGCCAAACTTACAGGACGAGGCCGAGAAGAATTGGTGCGCAAGCTGGTGACAAAATCTGTTGCCGCTGTGGCCGCTGATCAGGGACTGAGTATATACACAGTCAGAAAATGATAACCTCATTATCCTGTAGGAGGACGCCAGTTCTTGGTCCAAACGGCACCGATATAGCCTGTGTCGGCGATATTAGTGGCGAAGACGATGTGATATTTACAATTCCATTTGGTGTGCACTCAATTCTTTGCGCCACACGTTGTGACCTCCTTTTGATTTGTTTGCAGAGTGCAGTTGCCAGACCGCTTTTCCAGAGTGACAAATCAAAAGGAGTTTTCATTACACACTTAAAGCTATAAGTTTTTTGAACCTCCCCCTGGCGGGAGGATTTCTTCCTACAACAAAAAGGGAGCTTTGCAGCCCCCTTTTTCTGTAGTTTGGCAGCACCGGGCCAAAAGTCCGATGCGAGCCCAGTCGGGTTTAGTTGAGGTTATAGATGTCATACTTGGAGGCCGTGCCGAGGAAATTCTGGCCCATGTACTGCCAGAGGATGCCCTGGATGTAGCCGGTATTGAGCCCGGCGAGATTTTGCGGCGCCACGCTGACCACAAAGGCTTCCCGGGCGCGCTGCTCGAAGCCGGCGAGCAGGTCGCCGTAACCCAGGGGCAGCGCCGAAAGCGATTCCACGCCATCCGGCAGCGGCTCGCGGTATTCCATGATGATCTTGTCATCGTTAAAGTTGAAGCGCGCGGCAAAATACCGGGCCATCCAGAGCTGCGGGCTGCCGTCGGGCTTGACGGTGGTCATGAGGCCGCTGAAGGGGTCTCGCGCCGGGTCAACGATATAGGTGCACGCCTGGTAGCCCACGCCGCCGAACACCTCCACGGCTTCATCCACGCTTTGGAAATGGCGAGTGATGCTGTCCCAGTACCAGCCCTGGGGCACCGCCGCCTGGGCCGCGATGGCCATGGGCGCGAGCCCCCCCTCGCCATACACGGCAAGCCACATCTGGATGGGCAGGCCGCCGAGCATGTCGCTCCAGATGAGGCTCGCGGAGCCGCGGCCAGCGGTCATCAGAGGCATATTTTTTGCCTCGATGGCGATGTCCGGCCGGGCGGTGGACACATAGGCCGAGCCGAGCATGCCCCTTTGCAGGACACCTTCGCAGCCCAGAAGGCCGCCCATAAGGACAAGGGCCAGCAAGAAGGCAGATGGTGTGAAGCGGCGCGGAGCAGCGTTTTTCATGTTCATTCTCCCTGTGTTCTTCGCCATGAAGACGGCCTGCGCATCGCCAGCCGCCTCACCGAACATATGCCAAGGAAGAACGCCATGCAAATCCGGCCCGGCGCGTCAAAGAGCATTGGAAAATGCGCGTGAAGACGCTATGCTGGTGCAGCGGGGCGCGGCGGCTTGAAGCACTGCACCCGCGGGAACCTCCCTGGCAGGAGCGGCTCATGAAAGACGCATCCATTTTTCAGCGCATTGGCGGCGTGCTGTACTTTCCGGCCCCAGGCGGGGACAGCAGCGTCGGCGGGGATATGCGGCTTGCCCTGTGGGGGCTCGTCGTGGGGCTCCTCTCGGGCAGCGTCATTTCGGTCTTCCGCATCACGACCAGCATGGCCTTCAACGCCGTGGGAAGCTGGTTCCGCGCTCATGCGGGCGACCCGCTCCAGTGCCTGCTCTGGCTCATCCCCGCTGTCATCGCCGCCCTCATCACCGGCTATTTCATGCGCGACCCGGCCATCCGCTCCGGGGCGGGCGCCTGGGTGACGCAGGCCCTGGCCGGCCCGCAAAAGCATGTCTGGGCGCGCATCCTTGTGCCCAAGTTCCTCGGCACCTGGCTCGTCATGGCCTGCGGTCTATCCGTGGGGCGTGAAGGACCCTGCATCCAGATGGGCGCCTCCACGGCGCTCGGCCTGGCGTGCCTGGACGGCGGAGGAGATGCGGCCACCCACGCGGCCAAACGGCGCATGCTCGTCCTGTGCGGCTGCGCAGCGGGCCTCGCCGGGGCCTTCAGCGCGCCCTTTGCCGGCATTTTTTATGTCATCGAGGTGCTGAAAGAGCGCATCACGCGCAGCCTGCTCATCCTCATGCTCGGCGCGGCCCTGGGCGTCTATCTTTCCGCCACCTGTGTTTTCGGGCTCGGCCTCATGCTGCCCCTCAAGGGGAGCGCCCTCCCCGAGCTCCGCTATCTCTGGAACAGCATCCTCGTGGGGCTGGGCGCCGGCTTTGTGGGCGTCATTTATGCCGGCATGCTCCGCCGCTCGCTGGCGCTCTACGCGCGCGGGCGCCGCTTCCCCGTCATGCTGAGGCCTCTGCTCCCCTTCCTGGGCGCGGCCGTCATGCTGTTCATCTATCCGCAGGCCACCGGCGAGGGGCTTTCCATCTTCACCGCCATGGAAGCCGGCACCGTGGCTTCCATCCTGCTCGCCTTTTTGTGCGCCAAGCTCCTGTTTACGGCCTTCTGCTACGGGTCGGGCGTGCCCGCGGGCGTCATGGTGCCCATCCTCGCCCTGGGCGGCGTGGCCGGGGGCCTTTGCGCCATGGGCTTTGCGGCAGCAGGCATCGCCGGCGGGGGGGGCATGGGGGCCTTTATCACCATGGGCATGGCGAGCGCTTTTGCAGCAGCGGAGCACGCGCCCCTGACGAGCATCGTGCTCGTGCTGGAGATGACGGGCGCCTATACCGCCACGCCCGGGCTGCTCGTGTCCTCCTGCGTGGCCGTGCTGCTCGCGCGCGGCATTCGGGCGCGGCCCGTCTAGTGACGGGGCCGGCTTTTCGGCCCCTTCTTGCCGGCCCGCGCCTTCTTGTTTAGGATAAGGCAGGGAGCCGGCCACGCAGGGGCGCGGCGACTTCCCCGCGCGAATCGCGCCGGGCCACAGAAACCCTTTGCACAGGAGAAAACCATGTCGATTTTTGACGTTCTCAATACAGATTCCTTCGGCTCCGCCCTGGAGATCCTGACCGGCCAGGCGAAATCCGCGGCCCGCGACCTCGGGAACAGCACCCCGGGCGGGCTCGGCGGCCTGCTCGGCGCGGGCGCCCTGGGCGCCGTGCTCGGCAACTTCGCCTCCGGCGACCTGCTCAAGAATGTGGCGCTCGCCGGCGCCGGCGCCGTTGCGTGGAACTTCTACCGCAAATGGGCGGCCGGCCAGCAGGCGGACGCCCAGGCGGAGGAACGGAGCCGGGGCGCCGGTGTGGACGCCGCCGACCCCACGGCCGAACTCGTCATGCGCGCCATGGTCTATGCGGCGCGCGCCGACGGCAACATCGACGCCACCGAGCGCCAGCGGATGCAGAAGGTGCTCCAGACCATGCTGGGCAATCAGGATGCGGGCGTCGTCCTTGAGCGCATCCAGAGCGAGACCATCGACCCCGCGAAGATCGCCGCGCAGACGCGCACGCCCGAACAGGCCGAGGATGTGTACCGGCTCTCCTGCTCGGTCATCGACATCGACCACTTCATGGAGCGCGGCTATCTGGACGCCCTGGCGCAGAGCCTCGGCATCGGCGCCGGCCGCAAGGGCGAGCTGGAGGCCGAGGCCGCACAGGCCCGCGCGGCACTTCTGACAGCAATCCAGCAGAGCTGCTGACAAAAGCTGTCACGGCGGCGCGCTCGCAGCGTGACCGCATATGTAAAGGAGCCTGACGGTACTGCCGTCGGGCTCCTTTGGTCTCCAAAACATCCGGCATTGCGCGGCCGGAAAAGCCTTCTACTTGCCGGCGTCCTTCACATCCACGATCTTGACGCCGAATTCCGCCACATCATCCGGCGGGTCATAGAACAGGATCATGAAAGGTACTTCCCCGCCGGGCGGGACATTGGTATTGTTGGTCAGGATCTCGACCTTGTTGTTGAGGAAGGCTTCCATCTCCTTCTCGCTCAACACCTGGAGCTGGAAGAGCGAAAGCTGTGTGCCCGCCAGCTGTTTCTTGACGGCCAGCGGCTTCTTGTCCTTGTCGTAGATGGCGCCCTCGAGGGCGATGAGCTCCTTGGGCTCGGGGAATTCGTTGACCACCCGCCCCTCAATGACGAAGACCTTGCCCACCTTTTCATTGAGCACATTGTACTGGCGCACGTTGCGCATGGTGAGCAGCTCCACCTTCTTGGCGATGTCCGCCTCGCTCGGCGGCGTCTCCTTCTGGTGGAAAAAGTAGAACCAGGCGCCGGCCCCGCCGCCAGCGAGCAGCAGGATGAGCACGAGGACCAGCCAGAGCTTGCCCCGGCCGCCACGCTTGCGGCTGAACTCGGGCAGGGGCTCCCTCGGGGCTTCCTTGCGCGGCGCCTGCGGGGCTGGCGAGGCTGCCGCGGGCTCCGGCTGCCCGGGCAGCGAAAACACGGTCTTGCAGACGGCGCAACGCAACTTGGCGCCCGGCTTGGCGGCGGCATCGGGCAGGTTGAACCGGCTCGCGCACTGCGGACATTTCACTTCCATGCCATGACTCCAGAAAGCACGTTGACGGCCAGGAGGCCTCTAGCCCTTGGCCGGCTCCAGCTCGTAAATACCGGGCAGCGCCCGGTAGCGTTCGGCATAGTCCAGCCCATAGCCCACAAGAAAGCCGGAATCGAGGGAAAAGCCGATAAAATCCACGGACACTTCCTTCTCCCGGCGCCCGGTCTTGTTGACAAGGGCGGCAACGCGCAGGCTGCGCGGCCCGCGCGCCGCAAAGGTGTCCAGCACGAAGCGCATGCTGCGCCCGCTGTCCACGATGTCTTCCACGAGCAGCACATGCTTGCCGCGGATGTCGTTCTCCACGTCCTTGCTGAATACCACCTGCCCGGAACTGGCCGTGCCCATACCGTAACTGGCGATGCGGATGAACTCGAGCTCCAGCTTGCTGTTGCGCAGGGCGCGCACGAGATCGCTGAAAAAGATGCAGGCGCCTTTGAGGACGCAGACAGCCACCAGAGGCTCGTCGCCGTAGCAGGCGTCGATTTCCGCCGCCATGCCGCGGACACGGCCGGCGATGTCCTCCGCGCTGAAAACCGTGACAAGCCTGCCGCCGGACGCCGCTTGCGCTTCGGGGGCCGGCGCGCTCTGGCTATTTCTTGCCAAGCAGCTCATCCACCAGCTCCCGGATGACATGGGCCTCGGCCATGCCGGGTTCGGAAATGACCAGGTGCCCGTCCCTGGCGAAAAAGGCATTGTGGGGCACGCTGGTCACGCGGTATGCGTCGGTCACGTCCTGCGCGGCCATATAGACGGGATAGTTGACGCCGGCCTTCTTGATGAAGGGCACCACCGGCGCGCTCGTCTCATCCACCGAGAGGCCCACCAGCAGGAGCTCGGACTCGGGATAGGCCTCACGCACCTTGACGAGCTCCGGGATCTCCACCCGGCAGGGCGGGCACCAAGTGGCAAAGAAGTTCAGGATGACCACCTTGCCCTTGTTTTTCTGGAGCGTGGCCGTGAGGCCGGCCTGGTCCATGGTGGGGATGGTGGTGTCGGCTGCCGCCAGCGCGGCGCAGGGAAGCAGGAGCGAGATGAGAAGTGCAAGAGAGATCCGTTTCATGGCAGTGTCCTCAAGATTCCATTCCTTGTTGACCCGCATCCGGGCAGGCGGCGCCGGCCGCATCCTCCCGGAGAAAGCCCTGGGCGGCGCGCACGCCGCTCACGGCGTCTTCACAATAGGCATCGGCCCCGATGGCCTCGGCAAAGGCCCTGGTCACGGCGGCGCCACCCACCATGACCCGGATGGGCAGCCCGCGCTCCCGGATTAGGCGGATAGTGTCTTCCATGCGCACCATGGTGGTGGTCATCAGCGCGGAAAGCCCGATGATACGCGCCTTGTGGCGCATCGCGCAAGCCAGAATTTCCGCAGCGGGCACATCCTTGCCCGCGTCCACCACCTCAAAGCCGTGGTTGCCGAGCAGGAGCGCCACGATATTCTTGCCGATGTCGTGGATATCGCCCTCCACGGTGGCAAGCACGATGACGGGCCGCTTTTCCGGGCCGCGGCGCTCTTCCAGCAGAGGCTTGAGGCGCCCGAAGGCCAGTTGCATGGTTTCTGCCGCGCGGATGAGCTGCGGCAGGAAATACTCGCGCCGCTCATAGCGCTCGCCCACTTCGGTGATGGCCGGGATGAGGATGCCGTCCACGATCTCGAGCGGGTCGGCGCCGGCGGCGAGTTCCTTTTCCAGCAGGGCCGGGGCGCCCTCCTTGTCGCCATGCAGCACGGCGTCATACAGGCTCGCCGCGGCTGCCGCGAGACCGGGGGCGCCGGCCGCGGGCGCCGCGCTCCCCTCGCCCGGCTTCCAGTTGCCAAAGCCGGCGATGAAGGACTCCGCGTGGGCATCGTGCCCGCGCAATGCAGCAATGGCGGCCGTGGTCTCGCGCATGAGCGGGGCCGTGGGGTTGGCGATACAGGAGGTCAGCCCCGCGCCCACGGCCATGCTCAGGAAGGTGGAGTTGAGCAGCGGCCGCGCCGGCAGCCCGAATGAGACATTGGAAAGGCCGATGGTGGTGGGGAGCTTTTGCGCGCGGCACCAGCGGGCGAATTCCAGGCATTCGTTGACGCCTTCTGGCGTGGAGGAAATGGCCAGGGCCAGGATGTCCACCAGCACGAGCCGCCGCGGGATGCCGCGCGCCGAAGCGCGCTCCAGCAGGTCTTCGGCGATGCGGATGCGCTCGGACGCGCGCACCGGGAGCTTTTTGCCCTGCAGGGGCAAAAGGATGAAGGGCGCGCCAAACTGGCGGCAGAGCGGCCCCAGGGCCTCCATGCGGCCGGCCTCGCCGCTGATGGAATTGATGAGGCACGAGCCGGGCGCATAGGGGAGGGCCGCCGCAATGGCCGCGGTATGAGAAGAATCGAGCGAGAGCGGTGTCTGGTGCCGGGCAATGAGGCGCTGGGCGAGCTCGGGCAGGCAGACGGCCTCGTCCACCAGCGGGGCGCCCACATTGACATCAAGCACCGTCGCGCCCGCGGCCACCTGCTCGTCCGCAAGGCGCAGGGCCACGTCGAAGCGCCCCCCCTGAAGCTCGGCGGCGAGCACGGGTTTGCCCGTGGGGTTGATACGCTCGCCGATGAGCGCCAGCGGCGCGTCCGCGGCCATGCGCACGAGTGCCGAGCGGCTGGTGAGCACGATGCCGTCCTGCCGCGGCAGGGTCCGCGGCTGCGGGCTGACGGAAGCGACCGCGCGCGCCAGCGCCGTGATATGGGCCGGTGTGGTGCCGCAACAGCCGCCGAGCACCTGGGCACCCATGGCCGCGAAGGCGGCCGTTTTTTGCGCGAAGGCTTCGGGCCCCATGGGGAAGACCGTCTGGCCGTCCCGAAGTTCGGGGAGGCCCGCGTTGGGCTCGGCCATGACCGGGCAGGCGCACACGGAAAGGAGCTCGCGCACGACGGGCAGCATCTCGTCGGGCCCGAGGCTGCAATTGGTGCCCACCACGTCCGCGCCGAGGTTCTGCATGGTCTCGGCGAAGATCTCGGGGCTTGAGCCCGTGAGGCTCACCCCGTGCTCGAAGGTCATGGAGACCATGACCGGCAGATCGCAGACCTCGCGCGCAGCGGCCACGGCGGCGCGCGCCTCGGCGAGGTCGAACTGCGTCTCGATGAAGATGAGGTCGGCGCCGCCGGCGGCGAGCCCGCGAATCTGCCTGGCGAAACCTTCCACCAGTTCCCGCGGCTCAAGGGGGCCCAGGGGGCGCGCAAAAAGACCGCTCGGCCCCACATTGCCGGCCACGAAGACCGGGCGCCCCTCCGGGGCGCTTTGCGCGGCCTCGCGCGCGATGCCGGTGAGGCGCCGGCACACATCGAAAACATCCAGCCCGGGCGCCAGCTTGAAGGGGTTGGCGCCGAAGGTGCAGGTGGTGATGATGTTGGAGCCGGCCTCAAGATAGGCGCGGTGGATGCCCTTCAGGATGTCCGGGTTTTCCAGGCAATATTGGTCGGGGCTCACACCCGCGGGCATGCCGGCCGCCTGGAGCATGGTGCCCATGGCTCCGTCGAGCAAAAGCGGGCGCCCCTGGCCCAGAGCCTGAAGAAAGGGAAAGACGGTCATGTCACATCCTTGCAGTGAACGCACGAAAGCCGGGCAGCACGCCCCTGCGTTTTTAGTACTGAAAAACATTGAAAAGGACAAATCAAAATTATATGATTCGCTGCCGTATCTTCCAGACGGTGACGAAATCCTATGACCAAGACGCAAGAACGCTCCGCCGGCAACGGCGCCACCGGGCCCGCGAAGGGCAGCCCCGCCGAGGGCACCGTCATCCCCGAGGTCCTGCCCGCAGATGCGGGAGGAGCCATCGCCGACGGCGCCCCTGAAGACGAGCTCCCCGAAGACGAGGCCCCGGAAGACGGCGACGACATCCTCGACCTGGATGCCGACGCCGATGATGGGCTTGCGCTCGATGACGACCCGCTGGACGCGAATGGCCCGGAGGCCCTCCCCGAAGACAGCGGCGACGGCGCCCATGGGCGCCTTCCCCTGCGCCGGGCGCCGCATCTGCCCTCCCCGGCTGCGACGCGGGACAGCCTCCAGCTTTACCTGCGCGAGGTCAGCCGCTTCCCCCTGCTCAAGCCCGAAGAGGAGCACGACCTCGCCCTCAGGGTGCGCGACGCCAATGACCCGGACGCGGCCTTCAGGCTCGTCTCCTCCCACCTGCGGCTGGTGGTGCGCATCGCCATGGACTTTCAGCGCCGCTGGATGCAGAACGTCCTCGACCTCGTGCAGGAAGGCAATGTGGGCCTCATGCGGGCGGTCAACAAGTTCGACCCGGACAAGGGCATCAAGTTTTCCTATTACGCCTCCTTCTGGATCAAGGCCTACATCCTCAAGTTCATCATGGACAACTGGAGGATGGTCAAGATCGGCACCACCCAGGTGCAGCGCAAGCTCTTTTACAACCTCAACCGGGAGCGGCAGAAGCTCATCGCACAGGGCTTTGACCCCGACGCCGCCATGCTCTCGGAACGCCTTGGCGTGAGCGTGGAGCAGATAAACGAGATGGACCAGCGCCTCGCCTCCACCGACCTTTCGCTCAATGTGCAGGTCGGCGACGAGACGGGCGGCGCCACGCGCATGGACTTTCTCCCCGCGCTCGACCAGGGCGCCGAGGAACGCCTGGCCTCCGTGGAGGTGGCGGAGCTCGTCCGCGCCCAGCTCAAGACCATCCTGCCCAAGCTCAACGACAAGGAACACTATATCCTGCGCCACCGCCTGCTCACCGACGAACCCGTGACCTTGCGCGAAATCGGCGAACGCTATAATATCACTCGCGAGCGCGTGCGCCAGCTCGAGGCGCGCCTGCTGGAAAAGATCCGCCAGCACATCACGCTCGACGTCAAGGATTTTTCTGAGGACTGGATCCAGTCCTGACCGCGCGCGGGCCGTGCGGCACCAGGAACAAGCCAGCCGGGAAGGCGCGCCAGCTTCATGAAACTGCCACGGATAGGTCTCCGGCCCCTTGATGTGCCGCCCCCGGGTGCGGCAAAGGGCAGCGCGCGCTACGGCCTTGCGCTGTCGCGCGGTGCGCGCTGTTGCGCGCTTGTGCTTTGCGCGCTTATGTTGTGCGCCTGCGGCGGCAATGGCGAGGAGCCGCAAAAGAGCCCTGCGAAACAGGTGTCTTCCCCCGCTGAGGCCGGGAACAGGTCCATCGAGGCCACGGTGCAGGCGGCCGCGAACATCCTGAAAGAGACTCCGCGCCTCAGGGTGGTGCCCGCCATCCATGTGCGCCCGGTGGAGAAGGATCTTTCCCCCGAAGCTGTCGGCCTTTATGCCTATCTTCGCGCCGTGCGCGCCATCCTGGACGAGGACGAGGCCGCCCTGCTGGAGGCGGCGCTGGTCGCCGCCGAGGCCTCCACAGGAAAGCCGGTGCCCGGGCTTGAGGTGAGCGCGACAGACGAAGACGCAAAGACCGCAGGGGCGCCAGAGAGCGAAGCCTCCCCGTCCGCACCAGTCCCGGCCGCGCAGCCTGCCCCTGACCAGGTGTGGCCCACGCAGATCTGGCTTGACGGCGGCGTGTGGCTCATGAGCCGCAAGTCGCCCAATGCCGTCACCTATCTGGAAGAAGCCCTCAAGGCGCAGCCCGAGGATCTTTCGCTCAACCTTCTTCTTGCCGAAGCCCTGGGCGAGCACGGAATGGCCGGCCGCGGCGCCGGGCTCATGCGCGCCTATCTCGCCCGCCACCCGGACACGCTGGACGCGCGCCTGGAGCTGGCGCTCCTGCTCGTGAAAGAGCACCAGTTCGACGAGGCCGAAAAGCTGCTGACCGACATCCCGGCCAAGGAGCGCACCCCCCTCGTCGATTATTACCACGCCAAGGCGCTGGCGGGCATGGAGCGCAAGGCCGAGGCCATCCCCCTGCTCCGCCGCTCGGTGCGCGGCATGCCCGACTTTGTGGAAGCGCTCGCCGAGCTGGCCTTCCTGCTGGAGCAGGAGGGCGAGCTGCGCGAGGCCCGCGCCACCTATGAAAAGCTGGCCAAGTTCCAGTTTTCGCCGCAGGATGTGTCCTTGCGGCTCGTGAACCTGTCCCTCCGGCTCAAGCAGCCGGAAAAAGCCCTCCAGTATATCAATCAGGGGCCGGACACCGTGCCCTTCAAGCTCACGGCCGTGAGCATGCTCATGGACGCGCGCCACTATCTCCAGGCCGAGCGGCTGCTCAAGCAGCTCACCGCGCGGGAGGGCGCGCCGGACGATGTCTATCTGCTGCTGGCCGACCTCGCCTTTGAGCAGCGCCGCGACCTCAACATGGCCCTTTCCTGGCTGGACAAGATCCCGGCCGGCAGCCCCATCGCCGTGCGCGCCCGGCAGCTCCGCATCCAGCTCCTCGCCGAGGCGGGCAAGCCGGATGCGGCCCTTGAGCTTGCGCGCGAAAGCCACAAGGATTTTCCGCGCTCGACAGAGCTGCGCGACCTTGAGATCCGCCTGCTCGCCCGGCTGAAGCAGACGGACGCCGCGCTTGCCGCAGCCCGTGCGGCCGCGGCCGAGTGGCCTGACAATACCGACCTCGCCTTCCTGCTCGGCTCCCTTCTTGATGAAAACGGCAAGAAGCAGGAAGCCATGGCCGTCATGGAAGATATCCTGAAAAAGCAGCCGGACAATTACCAGGCGCTCAACTATGTGGGCTACAGCCTCGCCGAGGAAAACCGCGACCTCGACCGCGCGCTTGAGCTGCTCACCAGGGCGGACACGCTGGCGCCCGACCAGTCCTATATCATCGACTCTTTGGCATGGGCCCTCTTCCGCGCCGGCAAGGCGGAAGAAGCGCTGACCAAGATCCGGCGGGCCGTGAGCCTCGAAGGGCCGGTGGACGCCACCATCTGGGAGCATTATGGCGACATCGCCCGCCATCTCGGCCATACTGGCGAGGCGCGGCGCGCCTACCAGAAGGCGCTTGACCTCAAACCCGCCAATGCCGAGGCATTGCGGCAACGCATGGGGCGCCCGTGAAACAGCTCGCCCTCCTCTGCTTGGCTCTTCTGCTCTGCGCCTGCGCGAGCAAGGCTCCGTCCCCCGGTGTGCCGCAAGGTGAGGACGGCAAGACGCTGGCGGAACGCTGGCAGGCTTACAGCACCGCCGGCCTGGGCGAGGAAGCGCCCTATCGGCTGCAACTCAGCCTGCGCTTCGGCGAGGAGGGCAACACCCGGCGCGTCACGGCCCTTTTGTGGGGTAACGGCGCACGGGAGCTCAGGCTCGATGTCATGGCCGGGGTGGGCACGGTGGTCGCCAAGATACTGGAAGACGGCGATCACTTCCTCGTCTACGCCCCCCTGGAAAACAAGGCCTATTTCCATCAGGGCGCCACGAGCCCCCTGCTCAAGGTGGGGGTGCCCGTGCCCTTCGGCCTTGCGCGGCTGACGGCCCTGCTCACCGGGCACTATGCGGCAGCCTTCGGCGACGCATACACCGATGCGGAGCTGCTTTCGGACGGCGTGGCCCAATTTACGCTTGGAGACAAGCCCGGCGGGCGCCTCAGCCTCGATGCCGCCGGCCTGCCCGTCGCCTGGCGCGAGAACGCGCCCAACGGCTGGCGCATGGAGATCGCCTACGACGATGCCACGCCGCCGCTGCCCCGCCGCCTCACCCTGAACCACGCCAGCGGCAAGCGGGCCATCCTGCTGGTCAAGGAGCGGGAAAATCTCGCCAGCCCCTTTACCCAGGAGCAAATGCGACTTACCTTGCCTGAAGGTGCGCCCCTGCTCCCGCTCTCCCAGTACCGCGCGCCCAAATCCTGAGCCGCAGGCGGCGGTTCGGGCCATACGCAAAGGAGTCTGCATGCCCGTCGTTCATCTGGCCTCGGATCATGCCGGTCACGCGCTCAAGGAGCTCATCGCCCGCGAATTGCCGCGCCTCGGCTTCACCGTTCAGGATCACGGCACCGATTCCTGCGAAAGCTGCGATTATCCCGTTTTCGCCCACAAGCTCTGTTCGGCGCTCCTCGCCGAGGGGGGCCAGGGCATCCTCGTCTGCGGCAGCGGCATCGGCATGTCCATCGCCGCCAACCGGCATGACGGCATCCGCGCGGCGCTCTGCACTACCGAGCTCCATGCGCGCCTGAGCCGGCGCCACAATGACGCCAATGTGCTCTGCCTCGGCGCGCGCATCACCGGCGAGGAACTGGCGCTTGCCATCGTGGCGGCATTCCTCGAAACGGCCTTTGAAGGCGGCCGCCACCAGCGGCGCATCGACCAGATCACGCCCCGCTCCTGATCCCCCACAGCGAGGCCGCCCGCGCGGCCGGAAGGACTGTCATGCAGCTCTACAACACCCTTGGCCGGCGCAAGGAAGAGTTCGTTCCCGTGCGGCCCGGCAAGGCCCATGTCTATGTCTGCGGCATCACCGCGTATGACTATTGCCACATCGGGCATGCCCGTTCGGCCGTCGTTTTTGACATCCTCGTGCGCCAGTTGCGCTATCTCGGGCTCGAGGTGCTCTTCGTCCGCAACTTCACGGACGTGGACGACAAGATCATCCGCCGCGCCGAGGCCGAGGGCCGCGACTGGCGCGAGATTGCCGCCACCTATATGGCGGCTTTTCACGAAGACATGGACCGCCTGGGCGTGCTTCGGGCTGACCTTGAGCCCCGCGCCACTGACACTGTCCCCCAAATCATTGCCCTCTGCGAACAGCTCATTGAAAAGGGCAAGGCCTACGCCACCCCCTCCGGGGACGTGTATTTCCGCGTGCGCTCCTACGCGCCCTATGGCAAGCTCTCGCGCCGCAGCCTCGACGAGCTCATGGCCGGCGCGCGCGTGGCGCCCGGCGAGGAAAAGGAAGACCCGCTCGACTTCGCCCTCTGGAAGGCGGCCAAGCCCGGCGAACCCTCGTGGGAGAGCCCGTGGGGGCCCGGGCGCCCGGGCTGGCACATCGAGTGCTCGGCCATGAGCCAGCCCTTTCTGCCGCTGGACATCCATGGCGGCGGCCAGGACCTCATCTTTCCGCATCACGAAAACGAGATCGCCCAGACCGAGGCCGTGTGCAACTGCGAGCTCGCCCGCTTCTGGGTTCATAACGGCTTTGTGCAGATCAACCAGGAGAAGATGTCGAAATCGCTCGGCAACTTCACCACCATCCGCGACATCCTGCGCGACTACCTGCCCGAGACCCTGCGCTTCTTCCTGCTCGGCAAGCAGTACCGTAGCCCCATCGATTTCAGCCCCGAAGGCATGGACGATGCGGAAAGGGGCCAGCAGCGCGTGTATACGGCCCTGCGCGACGCCGCGCGGGCGCTCCTGCGCACCTCGTGGAAGAACACGCCCCTCCCCGCAGGCCTGCGCGAAGAGTGGGACGGCCTTGACGCCGCCGTTTCCGCGGCCATGGACGATGACCTCAACACCGCCCAGGCCTTGGGGCATATCTTCTCGCAGGTGCGCATCGTCAACCGCCTCTTGGAGGACAAGGCCCTGCGCGCCTCCCGCGCTGCCGGCGACATACTGGAAGACTTCCTCTCCCGCGCGCGCCAGTGGCACACGCGCTTCGGCCTCTTCGGTGAGGACCCGGAGGCCTTCCTCAATGACCTTCGTGCTGTGCGCGCCCGGCGCCGCAAGCTCGACCTCGCCCATGTGGAAGAGCTGCTCGCCAAACGCGCGGAAGCCCGCGCCGCCAGGGATTTCGCCGGTTCGGACGCCCTGCGCGACGAGCTCGCCGCCCTCGGGGTGAGCGTGCGCGACACCCCGCAGGGCCAGGAATGGGACTTGGAATGACCCCGTCGTGGCCCCGAAACTTCCTGAAAACCCCTGCCCATGGAATCCATGTCCTTGAATCATAGCAAGCCTCACCCTTTCCGCCGCGTAACGGCGCTTCTCGCCATCGTCGTCCTCCTGCTTCCGTTGGCCTTCCCGCCGCAGGCCCGGGCCTTCTTTTTCGGCGGTGTCTCGCTCAAGGACGAAAAGGAGATGGGCCACAAGTTTGACGTGATGGTGCGCTCGCATCTGCCCATCGTGGAAGACCCGGAAGTGAGCCTCTATGTGGCGGATCTGCTCAAGCGCCTCGTCAAGGCCATCCCGCCGCAGCCCTTCGACTTCACTTCTTCCGTGGTGCTCCACAACGCGCTCAACGCCTTTGCCGTGCCGGGCGGCTACGTCTTTGTGTTCACGGGCATGATCATGAACCTGGAGCGCGAGGAAGAGCTCGCCGGCGTGCTCGCCCACGAGCTCGCCCACGTGACGCAGCGCCATGTGGCCTCCCGGCTGGAGCGCGCCCAGTATCTCACGCTGGGTTCGCTGCTGGTGGCCATCGCCGGCGTGGCCCTGGGCGGCCCGGCCGGTGGCGCCGCGGCCGTGAGCGCCGCCGGGGCGAGCCAATCGGCCATGCTCAATTACAGCCGCCTTGACGAAAGCGAGGCCGACAATCTCGGCCTGCAATATCTCGTGGCCGCGGGCTATCCTCCGGCCGGCATGGTGGGCGGCTTCAAGGTGCTGCGCCACAAGAACTGGATGAGCGGGGTCAATATCCCCACCTATCTTTCCACGCACCCGGCCATCGGCGACCGCGTGAACAGCCTCCAGGCACGCATCGAGACCCTGCCCGCCTCCGTGCGCAACCGCACCGCCGACAACAGCCGCTTTCAGCGCGTCAAGACGCTGCTCTGGGCGCGCTATGGCGACGAGCAGGCAGCGCTTCAGCGCTTTTCGGGCAAGGCCGGCCTCTCGCGCATGGGCCGGGGCATCGTGCTCGCACGCCAGAACCGCGTCAACGAAGCCATGGCCGCCTTTGACGAAGCGCTTGCCGCGGCCCCGCATGACCCGCTCGTGCTCCGCGAGGCCGGGGCCTTCCACTACCGCAAGGGCAGCATGGATCGCGCCGAGACCCTGCTGCGCGAAGCCATGCGCCGCGACCCCAAGGACTTCATGGTCTCCTTTTTTTATGCGCGCATGCTGGACGAGACCGGGCGCCAGGCCCAAGCCGGCAAGTATTATACGGATGTCCTGCGCCATGTGCCCCAGGACCCGGAAGTGCACCAGGCCTATGCCCGCTCCCTCGGTAACGCCGGCAAGACCGCGGACGCCTATATCCACATGACCTACAGCGCGCTCTACGCCAACAACCGCAAGCTCACGGAGCGCTATTTCAACCAGGCCAAGGCCCTCGCCGCCAAGGCGTCGGACAGGCGCGCCTTCCAGCGGCTTGAGGCCGCCTATAAGGAACGGAAGGAAATCTGGGAAAAGAGCTGATGATGGAAACGCATGCCACCACCATTCTCGCCGTGAAGAAGAACGGCCAGGTCGCCATGGCCGGCGACGGGCAGGTGACGCTCGGCCAGAACATGATCATGAAGCACACGGCCCACAAGGTGCGCCGGCTCAACGACGGGCGCGTGCTGGCCGGTTTTGCCGGCGCCACGGCCGACGCCTTCACCCTGTTTGAGCTCTTCGAGGCCAAGCTCAAGGAAATGCGGGGCAATCTCTTGCGCGCTGCCGTGGAAATGACCAAGGAATGGCGCAAGGACAAGTATCTGCGCAAGCTCGAAGCCATGCTGCTCCTGGCCGATGCCGAGCATTTGCTGCTGGTGTCGGGCACGGGCGATGTCATCGAGCCGGACGACGACGTGGCGGCCATCGGCAGCGGCGGCCCCTATGCGCTCGCCGCCGCGCGAGCGCTGCTCCGGCACAGCCAGCTCGATGCGGCCGGCGTCGCGCGCGAGGCCATGGCCATCGCCGCGCAGATTTGCGTCTACACCAATGACCGCCTGACCCTGGAAACCCTGTGATCCGCCTTCGCGCAGGCTGCAAGGTGAATCTCGGCCTGCGCGTCCTCGGGCGCAGGCCCGACGGTTACCATGAGCTGGACTCGCTGTTCTGGCCGTTGCGCTATCCCCGCGACGAGCTCCGCATCCGCTTGAGACCCGGCTCCGGCATCACGGTGCGCTGCGCCGTGCCCGGCATCGACCCGGCGCGCAACACGCTCACCAAGGCGCATGCCGCCTTTGCCGCACTCGCCGGGGGCGCGCCGGGATTTGATGTGGAGCTCGTGAAGCGCATCCCCAGCGGCGCCGGCCTCGGGGGAGGCAGCAGCGATGCCGCGGCGCTCCTCCTCTGGCTCAATTCCCTCCTTGCCGAGCCGCTTTCGCCTGCGGAGCTCACGCGGGCGGCTCTGGCCGTGGGCGCGGACGTGCCTTTCTTTCTCCAGTCGCGCCCGAGCCGCGTCACCGGCATCGGCGAAGTGGTGGAGCCCGTCGCCGTGTCCGCCCCGCCCCTCTTCCTCGTGCTCGTCTGCCCCGGCATCCATGTATCCACGGCCGAAGCCTTCGCGAGGCTCGATGAACTGCGAGGGGGCAACACTCCCCCTCCACCCGCTCCCTGCCAAAACAACTTGACAAACACCGCGGGCGCGGATAATGGAAATCGTCTTATTGGAGCGGCGCGCCTTGACCTCGAAAATGACCTTGAGGGCGCCGTCTTTCCCCGGCATCCGCAGCTTGCCGGACTCAAGGCGGAGTTCGGGCGGCTCGGGGCGCTCAAGGCCGGCATGACCGGCAGCGGCTCAAGCGTGTTCGGGCTTTTTGCGGCCGAGGCCACCGCCCGGTCAGCCGCGGCCCGGCTGCGCGGCCCATACCCGCGCGTCTATTGCCAGGCGCTGGGAACTGCTGGGATGTAGCCAAGTGGTAAGGCAACGGGTTTTGGCTCCGTCATCCGAAGGTTCGAGCCCTTCCATCCCAGCCAATCAGCGGCAGCGCCGGATGACAGCTGTCGGTTCTTGAACGGATTTGCCAAGGCGGCTCCATGTTCAGCGACCTGAAAATCGTCACGGGTTCTGCCAATCCTGAGCTCGCAAGGTCCATCTGCGACCACTTGGGCTGCCAGCTCACCCCCACCCTTGCCACGACCTTCAGTGACGGCGAGCTGCGCGTCGAGATTGGCGACAATGTGCGCGAGGACGACGTTTTTGTCGTCCAGCCCACCTGCCCGCCGGACGTGAACCGCAACTTCATGCAGCTCTGCCTCATGATGGACGCCCTCAAACGCGCGAGCGCCGGGCGCATCACCGCGGTCATCCCCTACTACGCCTATGCCCGGCAGGACAGGAAGGTCAGCCCGCGCGCGCCCATCAGCGCCAAGATGGTGGCCGATTTCATCAGCGTGGCCGGGGCCGACCGGGTCGTCACCATCGACCTGCACGCCGGCCAGATCCAGGGCTTCTTCAACTGCCCGGTGGATAATCTTTTCGCCGTGCCCGTCATGATGGACAGCCTGCGCGACCTGCATACCGACAATATCGTCATCGTTTCGCCGGATGCGGGCGGTGTGGAGCGCGCCAGGGCCTACGCCAAGCGGCTCAACGCGCCCCTCGCCATCGTGGACAAGCGCCGCGACAAGCCCAACCAGGCCCAGGCCATGCACGTCATCGGCGACGTGGAGGGTAAGGTCGCCATCGTGGTGGACGACATGATCGACACCGCGGGCACGCTCTGCGCGGGCGCGGAGGTGCTGCTCAACTACGGCGCCACGCGTATCGTGGCCTGCGCGACGCACCCGGTGCTTTCCGGGCCGGCCATCGACCGCATCAATGCGACCGACGCCCTTTCTCAGGTCATCGTGACCGACACCATCCCCCTCGGCGACAAGCTGGAGCGCTGCCCCAAGCTTAAGGTGGCTTCCGTGGCCGCGCTTCTTGGCAAGACTATCCACAATATCCATACGGGTTCCTCGGTGAGCGTGCTCTTTGTGTAGCGGGCCGGGGACATCATCAGGGAAGAACAATTTCCGCACGTTTCGGCGGTCAGCAAGGAGAGCGAGATGAGCATCGAAAAAACATTGAATGTCCAGAAGCGTGATGGCCGCGGCAAGGGCCCCAACGGCCGTCTTCGCTCCAAGGATCTGGTGCCGGGGGTCTTCTACACCGCCACGGGCGAGAACGTTATGGTCCAGGCGCCCACCCTGCCGCTGGAAAAGCTCTATGAAGCCGTGGGGCATACCACGGTGTTCAATCTGGAAATCGACGACAACGGCACCAAGGAAGTGCATCCCGTGCTCATCTGGCAGGTGCAGCGCCATCCCTACAAGAACTGCTTTCTCCATATCGACTATTACGGCGTGGATCTTGACAAGGAAGTCAAGGTCGATGTGCCGCTGGAATTTGTGGGCGTTGCCAAGGGCACCAAGCTCGGCGGCATCCTCGAGACCTACCGCGAGAACGTGCGCCTGGCGAGCAAGCCCATGGACATGCCGCAGAAGGTCGTGGTGGACGTGACGGACATGAATATCGGCGACACCATTTCCGTGGCCGACCTCAAGCTGCCCGAAAATGTCTCCGCCGTGCATGACCGCAATTTCGCCATCGTCAGCGTGCTTGCCAAGAGCAAGGACGACGCGGGCGAAGAGGGCGAGGGCGAGGCGGCCGCCGAATAGCGCTTTCCCGGAAAGAGGCGGCGCCCGGCCCTTGCCCCTGCCGCCGCGCGGAACGTGTCAGCATCCTGAGGCCGGCCCATCGCGGGTCGGCCTCTTCATATCAGACCCTGCTCCCCGGACGCCATGCCCCCCGCCCCGCACTTCCAGCGCCTTGAACACGAGGGGCGCCGCTTTACCCTTGAGCTCTGGGCCAATGCCGGCGCAGGGAGCGTGCTCTTTTATCCGGGCACCATGCTCTCGCCCAGCCAATACCGGCCGCTCATGCGCGCCCTGCATGACGCTGGCCTTGCCGTGGCCGGCCTGCATCTCGAAGGGCATGGCGTCAATCCGCACAAAGGCGGCTTCACCTTTGCCTCGCTCCTGGAAGACGGCCTTCATGCCGAGCGCTGGCTGCACGCTGCCGGCGCAGGTCCCGTGGCCGTGTGCGGGCACAGCCAGGGAGGCATCCTTGCCACGGCACATGCCGGAAGGTCGCGCACGCTCACGGCGGCCTTCGCCATCTGCACCATATTGCCGCAAATGACGGAGGCCATCACACTCACCCGCTTTGCACGCTTCGCCGGGGAGCGCGACCGGATCGAGAGTGGCATCGCGCGCCTCGGGCGCGTCCTCCCATGGCTGCCCGTGACCGTGAACTGCTATCTCTCCGTGCGCCGGGTCCTGGCGGGTCATGGAGAGATCAGCATGGCGAGGCGCGGCAGCCGCCTGAGCTACCCCCTGGGTTTTCTGGCGAGCCTGTTCACTACCCGCGTTTCCCCGCTGCTCCATTGCCCGTTCCGGCTCTACAATGCGAAAGACGACGCCCTGTTCACACCAGAGCTTGCGCGTGCTGTGTTCCGCGAGATCAGGGCGCCGGAAAAAAGCCTCGTCTGGCTCCCCTCCGGGGGGCATATGGCGCCCATGGCGCCGCGCCAGGCCGCCTTCATCGCCCGGGATGCGGCCGCCGTCTGCGCGGGCCTCGGCATGCCGCTACGCCTTGATGCGGCGGGGGCCTGACAGCGGCCGCGGCCAAAAATCGTTCTCAGAGGGAGACTTCCATGGAATATACTGGCGCCCTGGTGGGCCTTGGCAATCCCGGCAACCGCTTTGCGGGCACGCGGCACAACCTGGGCTTCGCCTTTGTGGACTTCGTGCTCGGGCACGCGCGCGGGGCCGGGCAGGTGGAAGCCCTCAACGGCGGCCGCTTCCAGTGCGATCTCTGGCGCCTGCGCATGAAGGGCCTCCCCGGGCTCTGGCTCGCGGCCAAGCCGCTGACCATGATGAACGCGAGCGGCCATTGCGTCCAGCCGCTCCTCGCCTGGCACAAGATAGCGCCAGCGAGGCTCGTGGTGGCGCATGACGAGCTTGACATCCCCCCGGGCGAACTGCGCTACAAGTTCGGGGGCGGCAATGCCGGGCATAATGGGCTCGCCTCCATCTGCGAGCAGTTGGGCACCCCGGATTTCGGCCGCCTGCGCATCGGCATCGGCCGGCCCCCGCACAAGGGCGATGTCATCAACTGGGTTCTCGGGCGCCCGGATGCGGAAGACGCCAGACGCATGGAAGACGCCATGCCGGCCGCGCTTGCGGTCTTTCTTGCCGCCGCTTCAGGGGATACGGCCAAGGCCGCCCGGCTGGCGCGCAGCGCCGGCGCCCCGGCTGCCTGAGCAGGCTGCAAGGGCACCCGGGGCGCTGAGAAAAAGGAAAATACGCCTCCCCTGCTGGACACTCATCCGTAAATCCGATATGATTTTAACACAGTCGTATTTTGGCGCCTTTGCGCAACCGTGTTCTTGTCCCTGCCTCCCCCCTACGGGAATCGGCCACCCGGGCGCAGCCGGAATGCCGTCCGCAGCGAATGAACCGACTCTTCATAATCTGCGCAGTTGCGCCGCACAGCGCAGGGATGGCATATGTTCTCACCGGACAAGCTCGTGGTGTATCCGGCCCAGGGCGTGGGCAGGATAGAGCGCATCGACCACAAGGACATCGGCGGCGTTGCCTGCGAATTCTATATCGTGCGCATCCGGGCCAACAACATTACCCTCATGGTGCCGGTGCACAATGCCGTCAATGTGGGCCTTCGGCCGCTCATCACGCGCAAGGAGGCGAGCCGCATCCTCGACATGCTGCGCAGTGACCGCGAGCGCACCGTCTTCACCGGCCAGAACTGGAACCGCCGCTTCCGCGAATATTCGGAACGCCTGAAAAGCCCGGAGCTCGCCGTCGTGGCCGATGTGCTGCGGGAGCTTTTGCTCATCGGCCGCACCAAGGAACTCTCTTTCGGGGAGCGGCGCCTGCTCGAACAGGCCATGAGCCTCGTGGGCGGCGAGCTCGCCGAAGTCCTCGGACTCTCGGCGGAGGAACTGCGTGACGAGCTGACGGCCCTCTACGCCGCGGCCCAGCCGGCTGCCGAAACCCACTGCCAGAGCGCCTGAACGCGGGGACGCTTCCGCCTGCTTCCGACCCCTATGGCTTGCCCGCGTTGGGCCGGCTATCTCTTGGGCCTCGTCTTGCCGGGGCGCCCTGCCTGTTAGCCCGCAGCCAAAGAGCCAGCGCGCCCACCTGCGGAAGAGCGCGGCTTCGTTCAACATTTTGCGAAATATCCGCTTTTTTCCTTGCCATTCGGGTGGGAATGCCCTAGTGTTGCTGCCGCACGCCTTGCATCCATCCCATCCTTCCGGCCCTTCGGTTCTGTTCGGCTTGGCACTCCGCTGCCCTCACCGTTGTTTGAAACCTCACTACCTTTATGCGCAAGAAAAAAACCACACCCACCCTGATCACTGACAATGGCCTGAGCCTCACCGACCTCAAAACCCGCAGCATGCAAGAGCTCATGGAGCTTGCCGAACAGTACGAGATCGAAAATGCCAGTTCCATGCGCAAGCAGGAGCTCATCTTCGCCCTCCTGTCCACCTGCGCCTCGCAAAACGGCGCCATTTACGGCGACGGCGTGCTTGAGATCCTGCCGGACGGTTTCGGCTTTCTCCGTTCCCCGCTGTACAGCTTCATGCCAGGGCCCGACGACATCTATGTGTCCCCCTCCCAGATCCGCCGCTTTTCGCTGCGCAAGGGCGACGTGGTTTCGGGCCAGATACGCCCCCCCAAGGAGGGGGAGCGCTATTTCGCCCTGCTCAAGGTGACGGAGATTGGCTTCGAGCCGCCGGAAAACGCCAAGAATCTCGTTCTTTTCGACAACCTCACCCCCATCTATCCCGACCACCAGCTCGTCATGGAAAATGGCGAGAAGAATCTCTCCAACCGCGTCATCGACCTCATGGCGCCCATCGGCTGCGGGCAGCGCGGCCTTATCGTGGCGCCCCCGCGCACGGGCAAGACCATCCTGCTCCAGTCGCTCGCCAACGCCATCATCGCCAACAATCCTGACGTGTACCTCATCGTGCTGCTCATCGACGAGCGCCCCGAGGAGGTGACGGACATGGAGCGCACGGTCAAGAAGGCGGAGGTCATCAGTTCCACCTTCGACGAACCGCCGCAGCGCCATGTGCAGGTCTGCGAGATGGTGCTCGAAAAGGCCAAGCGCCTTGTGGAGCGCAAGCGGGACGTGGTCATCCTGCTGGATTCCATCACGCGCCTGGGCCGGGCCTACAATGCGGTGACGCCCTCTTCCGGGCGGGTGCTCTCCGGCGGCCTGGACGCCAACGCCCTGCAGCGGCCCAAGCGCTTCTTTGGCGCGGCCCGCAATATCGAGGAGGGCGGCAGCCTCACCATTATCGCCACCGCGCTCATCGACACCGGCTCGCGTATGGACGAAGTCATTTTCGAGGAGTTCAAGGGCACGGGCAACATGGAGATCTATCTCGACCGCCACCTCTCCGAAAAGCGCGTCTTCCCGGCCATCGACATCAACCGCACGGGCACCCGCAAGGAAGACCTGCTTCTCCCCGACGACGTGCTCAACCGCGTCTGGCTGCTGCGCAAGATCCTTGCGCCCATGGCGCCGCTCGACAGCATGGAATTCCTCCTCGACAAGATGCGCGGCACCCCCTCCAACAAGGACTTCCTCAACGCCATGGGCAAATAGCCCCCGGCGTTGTACGGTTCCGGCACGGCGCGGGGGCCTCTTCCCGTGCCGTGCCTCCCAGTCAGGATGTCGTCTCCCGATTCTCCCCGGCCCCACGTCACGCCCCCGCAACTCGCGTTGCCGTGGCCCGCATTGTGCGAGGGGCCAAGGCTCTTCATCCTTGCCATGGCGCCGGGCGGCCGCAGCCAGAGTCTTGGCCGCTTTTTGGGCGCGGCCTTCGTGGCCTTCGGGCTGCTCCTGCTGCTCGTGGGCACCCAGAAAGCCCTGCCACCGGCGCTGGCGGGGGGCGGCGCCTGCATTTTCGCCGGAGTGGGGCTCCTCGCCGCCGTGCGCCGCGGGGCGGCTCCGCTGTTGCTGCTGGACGGCGAGAACGGCACGGCCATCCTGTGCCGGCGCCGGCTTGGCGGCCGGGCCTTCAGGGCCTTTCCGCTGGAGACTCTGGAATGGACGGCCAGCCCTGACGGCAGGCACGTCTCCATCCACCCGCTGGCCAAGGGCCCGGCCGGCCGGGAGATCCCCGCTCTGCCCTCGCGCATTTCCGACCGGGGCTGGCGCCAAGGGATGACGCTCCCCACGCCCACGGGGGAGGCCGGGGCGACTATCGCCGCGCTCAAGCTCTGGCAGAGCCTCGCCCGTCAGGGTGAGGCTCCCGCCATCCCCGATGCCTGCGACAGCGACGAATTCTCCGCCCTTATGGGCAAAAAACTGCCAGCGGCACTTCTATCGAACCTTGATGGAAGTGACACAACGCTATGGCAGGCGGGAAAAGAAGAGGATAGGGACGAGGCGCCAGAACGGCCCCTGCGTGATCCCATCCACTCCGCAGAACCACATCCTGAGATCCGGCGTGCGCCCGATTTGCGGGAGAGTTCCGCCAGAAGGGACAAGCGGGACTAGGTTGGCCCAGGCCCGGCTCAGGCCAGCGCCGTGTGCAGCTGTTCCGCGCGCTCCAGCGCGGATCGCCAGGCGCCCCGGGAATAGTCCTCATTTTGGAGCGCCATCTGCGCGTGCCCGGCGAAGATGCGCAGCATGGGCGGCTGCGTGAGCCAGAAATCCTCAGGCAGCGGCGCGCCCCCCTGCCTGGCCCATCCCGTAAGCAGCCGGTCAACGGCTGCCCGCAGCCGCCCGGCGAGCACCGGCTGCGCCTCGAGGAGCGCTTTGGCGCGGCGCTCAAGCAGAGGCTCGAATCCCGGCGCCGAAAACGCAAGAAAAGCTCCCTGCCAGAAGTCTTCCAGCAAGCGGCCGACCGAGGGGGCAGGCCCCACCGGGTCGACGGTGTGCAGCCCGAGTTCGTCCCGGCCTGTGCGCAGCAACTGCAAGCCCGGCCACTCCGCATCGCCCCGGATGTCTTTCGGATGGTCCAGCACGGCGTGGACGGCGCGCGCCACGGCCTCGGCGCTGAACGCCGCCTTGCAGGCGAGGCGGTGCCGCTGGCAGCTCCAGCAGCCCACGCAGCTCATGGCAGCGCGGAGCACCCACTGCCCCGGCGAGACCGGCCCTGTCTCCCGGGCGTGCACGGGCCCCATGGAGAGGTTGAGCACAGAGACGCCCATCCAGTCCGCAAGGTGCATGGGGCCGGTATCCGGGGTGATGCAAAGGTCAAGACCGCTCATGACCGCCGCCACCTCGCGCAGGGAAAGGCGACCGCAAAGGTTGGCCTGCGGCAGCCGGGCAAGCCGCCCCACCTCCTCCCCCAGTTCGCGCTCGGCCGGCCCCCCGAGAAAGACCGGCACGAGGCCCGAGCGCACAAGGCGCCCCGCGAGGCGCGCCCAGAAACGGGCATCCGGGCGCTTGGCGGGTTCGCTCGCGCCGAGCACGAGGCCCACCCGTCCTTCCCTGACACGCTCCGGGCGCGCTGCCGGTGATGGCCACGGGGAGCCCGGCGGCAACACATCCAGCCGGTTCAGGTCGGCCCAGTGAAAGGCATTGTGGCGGTTGTTGCGCGTGAGCGCCGTGCGATACAGTTGCCAGAAGCCCTTGACGCGCAAGGCGCCGCCCTCGGCCACGGGGCCGAGCTTGAGGGGGGCGGTGAGCTTCGCCATGCAGGCCGCGGCGTCCGCCCGGCTGTCAAGGTTGATGGCAGCGGCATAGCGGCGCTCGGCCATGGCCGGTAGGTGCTCCGGCGGGAAAAAGACGGCCTGCGGCGCGAGCGGCATGAGCTCCTGAAAAAAGCGCGGGTCAGCCGCCACCCAGAGCGGGTGGCCCTGGTAGCGGCGCCCGAGCTCCAGCAGCAGGGGGAAGGTGAGGATCAGATCCCCCAGGCGCCTGAGCTGGAGGACGAGGACCGGGTCGGCGCTCATCCCGCCGCCTTGGGAGCCCCAGCCGCAGGAGTGCCGTATATGGCGCGCATTTCGGCGAGCAGGGTCTCCAGGCGGTGCGCCCAGGTGTGGCAGGCGAGCACCCGGCGGCGCCCAGCCGTGACGAGCCGCTGGCGCTCGTCCGGGTGATCCAGATAGCGGCGCACCAGCTCGGGGATTTCGTCCGGTTCGCGGTAGCAGGCCATCTCCTCCGGGGTGAACAGCTGCTCCATCTGCGGGCGCCAGTCGGTGAGCACGAAGGCGCCGGCCGCGGGCACATCGAAGACGCGCTGGTTGACCGCGCCCTTCATCTGCTTGCTCGTGCTGTTGAAATTGATGGCCGAATGCCCGTAAAAGGCCGGGAGCTGCGTATAATAGCTGAGTTCGCCCAGGTAGCGTGGCTGGGGCACGGCATCCCTGAACTCTATTTTCCAGCCGCCGTCGCCAACGATGAGCGGCCGGAAGGGCATGAGGCGGCGGACGCAATCATTGCGATAGAGGCGCGTCGCCTGCCAGGTGATGGCGGTCTCATAGGCAAGCCGCGCCTCATTGCCTGGCAGGAGCAGGTAACCGTCATATACCTTGGGGAAGCGCTGGCAGAGAAAATCCGCCACGCTGCGAAATTCGCTGTGCGCAAAGGCTTGCGACACCTCACGGAAGGGGAGCAGCAACTCCCGCGGGAAGTGGCCCTGCTTGAGGCGCCCTCCCACCTTGTAGAGCATGGAATTGCCCACGAAGGACACATCGGCCTTCCACGCTTCGGGCACGGCCTTGCGCGTGGGCGCGAAGCGCTCCGGGTCCGTCCCCAGGGGCAGGTAGCGCACATGCTCGAAGCCCGCGGCCTCGAGGCTCGGCACATTGTCCGCGTCCCACGTGAACAGGGTCGTCCACGGGCTCACACAGCGCGTATAGAGATGGATGATGAGGTGTGGATTGTCCACGAACCACGAGGCGAGCGGGAGCTGGAGCTTCGCCAGCAGATCCATGAGCACGCCTTCCACGTCCACGCCCATATGGTTGAGCGTGAGGCAGCAGTCCGGCCTGAAGGAAAGCACGGCCTCGAGCAGCTGGCGCACGAAGGCGTCCTGCGCCACCTCGCCCTCACCCACCGACACGAGGTGATAGTCGATGCCAAGCTTGCGGCAGGCGCCCTCAAGCTCGCCCATGAGGAAATACTTGCTCGTCAGCAGAAGGACGCGGGGCTTGGCGCCGCGAAAGCGCGGCTGCACGGCGCGGCTCCAGAAATCAAAACGGGCGCTGGCGTTGAGGCTGTCGCGCACGGTGCCGTAATAGGCCTTGTCGAGACGCTGGTAAAAGGCCAGCGGCACCGGCACAAGCGGCTTGCCGCCATGGGCGAGCTGCCAGCGGGTGAGCTCGGCGAGCGCCGCCGCTGGCTCACCTTCGTCCACCACGAGAAGGCGCTCCCTGCTGCCCTCGGGGAGCGCCGCCAGGGTGCCCGTGAGCGCTTCGAGCTCCGCTTCCTTGTCCACCACGGCGAGCGGGCCGCTCCAGGCCTCAAGCAGGCGCCCGAGCGCATGCCCGAGGCCGGCGCCCAGAAGGACGGGGAGCACGTTCTCCCCGCCTTTGCCGGCCAGTTCTTTGAGGAAGGTCTCCACGGGCGCGAGCTCCCGCCGCGGGCCGCCCGGCCCGAGCATGGCTACGCTGCGTCCCTTTTCATGGGCGACGATGTCGGCGGGCCTTCCCGCGCACCCGGGCGCCGCTACGGCTTCATAGCGCCGCTCCGCGCCGTCATCCGCCTTCACTGGGCAGCCTTTGCGGGCAGCGGCTCCACCACGATGTCATTGTAGCAGAGCCGGAAGAGCACGTTTTCATACGGCCGCTCCACCATCATGAAGGCCCTGCCGATGGAGATCTCCACCCCGGGATGGACGATGCCCGCCACCATGAGGCGGCAGTTTTGCAGATTGTTCTCGTCCTGTGAAAGGTGCGACCACAGCTCCGTGCGGCGGCGCATGATGACCTCGCGCTGGGCGGTGAGGCGCGCGAGCTTGCGCGAGGCCTCGCTGGCGTCCGGCGGGAGGTGCCCGGCCACGGCCTTCAGGTGGGTGATGGTCTGGGACAGCGTGGCGATCATCTGGTCGATCTTTTCCAGATGGCGGATATTGAGCGGGTCATAGCCGAGATAGACCTTGGTGGGCACGCCTGCGCGGTTGCCGAGCTGTGTGCCCACGTGGACGCTGCCATAGGCGTTCACCGTGCTGCCGTACAGCTGGCCGCGGACGACCATGTTGGCCCCGGCGTAGACCGTACTGTAGAGGCAGTACTTGTCGATGAGCATGTTGCCGCGGGCGCGCGCCTCCACCTTTTCGAGGAAGGGCACGAGGAGCTTGCCGCCGGCATCGAGCAGGCAATGCTGGCCGGAGCCGCCCCGGGCGCCGCCCTCAACCATGAGGTCGCGCCGGGCACGCACCACGCCCCCCTCCACCATGCCCATGATGCGCAGGTTGTTGGCCTGCACCGAAAAGCCGGAGCGCACCGAACCGTGCACGGCCATGTCGCCCACAAAGAAGATGTTGCCCGTGTGGAAGCTCACATCCTTGCGCACATTGAGCAGGCTTTTGACCGTGATCTGGCCTTCATTGTAAAAAACATAGCCCTTGGACGCGGCCAGGAGATAACGGGGATAGGCCGGGTCCACCCGGGTATTGGCGCCGGCGGGAAAGTCCGGCCCGGAGAGGATGAAGCGCGGGTCCGGCTTCTCATCGAGCTCGTCGAGCGGGACGATCTCGGCCAGGATCTGCCCGGCGATGACGTTCTGCACATAGCCGAGGCTGTAGAGATCGGCGCTGTCGTCCGTGCCCACGCCGCCGCCGGGCTTGGCGCTCAGGTGGTCAAAATCAGGGTTGAAGTAATGCTTTAAGTAGTAACGCACAGGTACCGTCCATACAGGGGCGTGGAGTCATGCTTCGTGGCGCCCGGGGAAGGCGGCCATCACACCGCCGGGGCGCAGGCTTCGGGAATGAAGTTCCTGAGCTCTTCCTCGCTTTCGCAGGTGGGGAAAAAGCCCTCGATCTCGGCCTTCTGCAACAGCGCCGTCACATGCGGGGCAGGCCCCAGGAGCACCAGGCGCCGCCCGTAGCGCTGCATGGAGGTATTCAGGCTCACGAGCACCCCGAGGCCCGCCACTTCCATGCGGCCGGCCGCGCCAAGGTCGAGCACGAGCTGGCTGATGCCCGGGGTCTTGCTGTGCTCCCGCATGACCTTGTTGAAGGCGGCCACATCCTCCATGAGCACGTCGCCGGTGAGGCGCACCGTGAGCGTCGTGCCGTGGTTCAGTACTTCCAGCGCGTACATCTGGCCCCCTCAGTCGGTCTTGGGCGCTGCTTCGGGGCCGGCCGTCCCCTTGGGCGCGGCCCCCGCCTCGTCGTACTCGCGCTCAAGCGAATCCATGAGCTCGCGCACGGAAACGATGGAATCCACGCGGGAGACGTTTTCGCCACAAAAGGCGAAGCCTCGGTCAAGGTTGCCGCGCATGGCGCTGATGAGGGCCTGCGCGATGCAATAGGGCGTTTTTTCCTGCTGGCAGGTGCTCACGCAGTGGAAGATGCACTTGAAGGGTTTTTTCAGGCCCTCGCGCGCCGCCTCGATAAAGCCGTTGTTCAGCGCGCGCCCCGGCATGCCGACAGGGCTGCTGATGATGGTCACATCCTCTTCGCGCGCGTCAAGATAGCTTTGCTTGAAGCGGTCGTCGGCGTCGCATTCGTGCGTCGCCACGAAGCGCGTGCCCATCTGCACGCCGGCCGCGCCCAGATCGAGAAATTTCCTGATGTCCGCGCCGGTATAGACGCCTCCGGCCGCGATGACCGGCACCGCACGGCCGTGCGCGTCTTCCAGGGGCTTGACGGCGTCCACCACTTCCGGCACGAGCACCTCGAGCGCGTGGCCCGGGTCTGCAAGATCCTCCCGCTTGAAGCCGAGATGGCCGCCGGCCTTGGGCCCCTCCACCACGAAGGCGTCCGGAAGGTAGCCGAAACGGGAGAGCCACTTCTTGGCGATGACCGTGGCCGCGCGCCCGGAGGAAACGATGGGCACGAGCTTGGTCTTGAATTCCTTTTTCTTTACCTCGCAGAGCTCGCGCAGGTGGCGGGGCATGTCGAGCGGGAGCCCGGCGCCGGAAAAGATAACGTCCACCTTGCTCTCGATGGCCTCGCGCACCATCTGGCTGAAGGTGGTGAGGGCCACCATGATGTTGACGCCGATGATGCCGTTCGAGAGCTCGCGCGCCTTGCGGATCTCGTTGCGAAGCGCGCGCACATTGGCCTCGATGGGGTTTCTCGCCACATCCGGCTCGCGCATGCCGATCATGGCGCCGGCGATGACGCCGATGCCCCCCTGGTTGGCAACGGCGGAGGCAAGCCCGGAAAGGGAGATGCCAACGCCCATGCCGCCCTGAACCACAGGAATCCTGGCCACGAGGTCGCCTAGCTGCAAAACAGGGAATGCCATATCTGAATCCTCCCGGAACTGCTGGCCGCCGGGCCTCATTCCGGCGTGAAACGACAAAGGGATTGCTCCAATATAGGGCCATGCCGCCCGGGACGCAAGGCAATTACGCCCCCGAACGGGCATTTCTCGTGGGTGCGCCCCTTTTCTTTTTCACGGCATGCCTGTATGGTCATCAGGAAGCAGGTAGACGGCCCCCATTTTCTGCATACCGTATTTTTTAAGGGAGAAGACCATGCCAAGCCCTTTGGAAACCCAACGCACATACGCGCTCGTCGGCACCGGCGGTTGCGGCAAGACATCCCTGGCCGAAATGCTCCTTTTCAATGCCGGCGCCATCACGCGCATGGGGGCCATCGAGGACGGCACCACGAGCCTTGACTACGAACCCGAAGAGGTACGCCGCCGCGGCTCCATCCAGCCCGCCGTCGCCACCTTCCTCTGGAACAAGGACCGCCATTTCTTCGTTGACGTGCCCGGCGACGGCAACTTCACGGGCGACATGGAGTATCTGCTCAAGGGCGTGGACAGCGTGCTCTTCGTGCTGGACGCCGTGGACGGCGTGCGCCCGCTGACCAAGAAATTCTGGAGCCTCGTGCGCGCCGAGAACCTGCCGGCCATCGCCGTCATCAACAAGCTCGACCGCGACCGCGCGGACTTCCACATGGCCTTCGACGGCCTGGCCGCGCTCGGCATCAAGCCCGTGGCGCTCCAGCTGCCCATCATGGAGGGCGACGTGTATGCCGGCGTTGCCGACGTGCTCTCCGGCAAGGCGTGGCGCTTCGGCCCGGACGGCAAGCTCACCGAGATGGAGATGCCGGCGTCGCTCGCCGACGACATGGCGCTCTTGCGTGACGTGACGGTGGAGAACATCGCCGAGAGCGATGAAGTCCTCATGGAAAAATACCTTGAGGAAGGCAGTCTCTCGCTGGAAGACCTCCAGGCAGGCCTGCGCACCGGAGTGCGCAACTGCGAGCTCGTGCCCGTGCTCACCTGCTCGGCGCTGGAAAACAAGGGCGGCAAGAGCATCCTTGACGCGGTGGAGGCGCTCATGCCCTCCCCGCTCGACCGTCCGCCCTTCGTGGGCGTGGACGGTTCTGAGCGCGCGGCCGACCCCGATGGCCCGGTGGCCTGCTTCGTCTTCAAGACCCTGGCCGATCCTTTCGCTGGGCAGCTCTCCCTCTTGCGCATCCTCTCCGGCACCATCGATGGCGACGCCACACTGAAGAACATGCGCAGCGACGAGACCGAACGCCTCGGCAACCTGCTCTATCTCGTGGGCAAGAACCAGACGCCCTGCAAGGAGCCCGTGGGCCCGGGCGCGCTGGTGGCCGTGGCCAAGCTCAAGAATACCCGCACCGGCGACACGCTCTCGGATGAAAAGGCGCCCTTCGCGCTGGCCGTGCCGGAGCTGCCGCCGCAGCTCATCACCTATGCCCTCGCCCCCAAGGAAAAGGGCGAGGAGGATAAAGTCTATGCGGCCATGCAGCGCCTGCTCGACGAAGACATCACCCTCAAGCTCGGGCGTGACGAGGAGACAGGCGACATCCTCCTCTCCGGCATGGGGCAGCTGCACATCGAGCTCTCCGTGGAAAAGGCCAAGCGCCGCTTCAAGACCGACATCGTGCTGAAAACGCCCAAGGTGCCCTACCGCGAGACCGTGCGCGGCAAGTGCCAGGTGCAGGGGCGGCACAAGAAGCAATCGGGCGGCCGCGGCCAGTTCGGCGACTGCTGGATCGAGATGGAGGGTCTGCCGCGCGGCTCGGGCTATGTGTTTGAAGACGCCATCGTGGGCGGCGTCATCCCGCGCCAGTATATCCCGGCCATCGACAAGGGCATCCAGGAGGCCGCGGGCCGGGGCTTTTTGGCCGGCTGCCAGGTGGTGGACTTCCGCGTCAAGGTTTATGACGGCAGCTACCACACCGTCGACTCGTCCGAAATGGCCTTCAAGGTGGCGGGCTCCCTGGCATTCAAGAAGGCCATGGAAACGCTCAAGCCCGTGCTGCTCGAGCCCATCGTGCTGCTCACCGTGTCCATCCCCGACGAAAGCATGGGCGATGTCATCGGCGACCTCTCCTCGAGGCGCGGCAAGGTGCTGGGCTCCGACTCACAGGGCGGCCTCACGGAGATCAAGGCCCATGTGCCCATGAGCGAAGTGCTGCGCTATGCGCCGGATCTGCGCTCCATGACCGGCGGCCAGGGCTTCTTCACCATGGAATTCGACCATTATGAAGAAGCGCCGCAGCCCGTGGCCGAAAAGGTCATCGCCGAGCACGAGGCCGCGCGCGCCGCGGAATAGGCACAAACGCGCCAAAGATGCGAAAAGGACGCCTTCGGGCGTCCTTTTTTGTTGCTGTGATGCGCCGTGGCCGAGGCCCGGGTCTGACCTGCGCACTGCGGCTAGGCCATTCCCGCCCACGGCCCCCCAAAAAACCTTGTTCCTACAAGTTGGCGTATTCCTTCTCGTCCACGGGCTCGAGCCATTCGGTGGAGGCGTCCCTGCCCGGCACTTCCACGGCGAGATGTACGAACCAGCTGTCTTTTGCCGCGCCGTGCCAGTGCTTGATATTGGCCGGGATGACCACCACATCGCCGGCGCGCATTTCCTGCGCAGGCTTGCCCCATTCCTGATACCAGCCACGGCCCCAGGTGCAGAGCAGGATCTGGCCGCCCTTCTCAGCCGCGTGGTGGATGTGCCAGTTATTGCGGCAACCGGGCTCAAAGGTGACATTGCCGATGGGGAGGCCGTCCTGCGTCAGCATGTTCAGGTAACTTTGCCCCTGAAAAAATTGCCCGTACGGATTGACTTCCCCCCGCTTGAAGGGGCCCATGACTGGTTCTGACATCTGGCTGTCCTTGCTGTTTCCGGTTTCAGGCGCCATGGCGGCCACGCCAGCGACGACCCTATTGTTCAAGCACCACATTAAAGATGCAGGGCGGCAGACAACGCCCCCGCGCGTCCGCCGCCCGTGCCGACGCCCGCTTCCGGGCGTCCCCCTTCCTTTCTCCCCCAAAGTCCCTGCTCACGGCACCGCGGTCGCCCGCACGGGTCTTTACGCAGGAACGAAATCAATGCTGCCGAGCAGGTGATCCAGATCCAGCAGGATGAGCAACCGGTTGTCCAGCTTGCCGATGCCGCGGATATATTCGGAGCCGATGCCCGCCACCACCGGCGGCGGGTCCTCCACCGTGCTTTCGGGGATGCGCAGCACCTCGGAAACGCCATCCACGAGAAAGCCCACGATCTTCTGCTCCAGCTCCATGACCACGATACGGGTGTTGCTGTCGGGCTTGTGCGCGGGCTTGTTGAAGCGCGTGCGCATGTTGATGACGGGAATGACCTTGCCGCGCAGGTTGATGACGCCCTCGATGAATTCCGGCGCGCGGGGCACCATGGTGATCTGCATCAAGCGGATGATCTCCTGCACGGCGAGGATATCCACCCCGAACTCCTCCTCGCCGATGCGGAAGGTGACGAGCTGGATGAGGTCGTCGTCGTGCGGGTCATGGCCCGGGGACGTGGCAACCTGAGTCATGGCATATCCTCCTTGCGCGGCGCATGCGCCGCCCCCTTGTGCCTCACTTATCGGCACTCTCCGAAAAAACTTAGTACCCGGCGCTCACTCTGCGGCGTGCGGCCCCCCGAGGCCGAGGAGCTTGCGCCAGCGGGGAAGCTCCGTATCGAGGTCCAGATATTCCCCGGGGAGCTCGGCTGCGGCGGGCGCGGCCAGATGGCGGCGCACGTCCTCGGGCGTGGCCGTGCGCGCGAGGCCCGGCACATCCTGGAGCGGGCAGAGGTCAAAATCGTCCCGCGGCATCATGACCATGAGGGCAAGCCCCTTGAGCGAGGCTTCGAGTGCTGCCGTGGTGGAATTGGAAGTCCACACCGTGACGCCCGGGGCGAGCGCCAGCGCCAGCGGCGCGCTGCCGATGCGCACCTTTTCGGCATCTGCGCCCAGCAGCCCGCGCAGCATGTCCTCCACCGGGAGATAGGGATGCGGCTTGACGGTGATGTTCCAGCCGTCGAGCAGGCCCTGCTGATAACAGCGCGCGAACAGACGCAGATGAGCCTCGGTCTCGTCCCTGAAAAAGCTCGTGAGCAGGAGCAAATACCGCCCCGGGCGCCCGTCCACGGGCTCGCCCGCTTGCGGCGGCAGGGCGTCTTCCTTCGGGGGGGCGCTCCGCTTGTGCTCCGCCAGATAGAGGTAGCGGAGCGCTTCCACCTCGCCGAGGCGCGCGGGGGGCATGCCCGCCTCGAGCCACTGGCGACAGGCCGAGCGGCCGTTGCCTTCGATGGCCTCGGGCTGGAACAGGGCGCAATCCGGCGTGCTGAACGTGCGCGGATCATCGAAATAGCGGAAATCCGTTGGCCGGATGCTGGAATGCTGCGCCCCGATGACCGGGCCGGGCGCCACAGGCTGCGCAAGCCCGGCTGCGGCCTCGGGCGCTGGGGCCCGCGCCGCGCCCATAAGGCGCATGGCCGTGGTCAGCATGCGTTCCCAAGGGCAATTCTCCAGCGGGAACAGCGTCCAGCGCTGCGGCCCGCACCATGCGGCATAGCGCAGGAAGGCCCGTTGTTGCAGGCAGCGCTCAAGCGCGCGCCAGCCGCGGAAGGATTCGGCCCAGTCATCTTTGGCATAGCGCCAGAAATTGAGCTTTGAGCCCGCAAAATGGCAGGCGGCCACCGCCTGCGGCTCAATGCGCCGGCTTGCCCGGGAAAGGCGGCGCCAGCGCCCGAGGGCGGCCAAAAGGTCGCCTGTGGTGAGGAATTCCTCAAGGTAGTGAAACGAGAGGCCGTCCTTGCCGGTCTTGCGGAACAGGTCGCGCAGCTTGAGGCACTGGGCGAAACTGAGCTCCGGCGAAGGGAAGCGGATGAACAGCCAGCGCACGAAATGGCCGCCGTGGGGATATTCGCGCCGGGCGCAGGCATTGAGCGCATCGTGCAGTCCCTCCCAGTAGCGGGAGCGGAAATGCCCCCTGCCGGCCGCCTGCAAGTCCACATTGGGGAAATAGGTCACGATGGTGGCATCTGGCCGCTCCCCTGCCCCGGGCTTCCGCGCTGGCTGCGCACCGGCAAAGTTGAGGTGGCGGCGCACCCTCCACCACCAGTGGGCATAGCGCGCCAGCGCCCGCAACGGCGCAGGCAAAAGGCCATACAAGCGCCGCGCAAGCGAGGGCGGCTCACGTTCCGGCGTAGCCCCTCCGGCGGCGGAAAACTGCCGCCCCGTGGCCGCGCAAAGATCGGCCAGGGTGTCGCGCAAGGCGGCATCCCCGCCCACAAGGTGCAGCGCGACGCAGCCTTCCGCATCCATAAGCCGCTCCAGGGAGCGCAGCTTGTAGATGGTGTAGAGCTGGGGCGTCATCTTGGGATGGCGCTCATAGAGCAGGGAGCACCACCACATGGAGGGTTCCTCGCCGCAGCGCAGCCAGTCCTGAAGCTCGCGCGCCGGGTCATTCCCCATTTTTACAGGCAGACGCCCCATGTCATAGGCCCAGGCCATGTGTTCGGCCCGGATGGCGAGCAGTTCGCCATGCAGCCGCTCGGGGATGGAGACGACGCCGGGCCCGCTTTCCCAGTCATCCCAAAGGGCGACAAGGGTGTCCGCGTCCTGCGCGGGGGCGGCTGGCCCTGAGCTTCGCCCCGTCTGGACCACAAGGCGCTTCACTGGCGCTCCCCGCTTGCGCCCAAGGCCTTGGCAATGGCCTCGCCGTAAGGCGCGCGGAGCACGCCAGCCTCGGTGATGATGCCGCTGATGAGCGCGGCCGGGGTGACATCAAAGGCAAAATTGTACACCGGCACGCCTTGGGGCGTGATGCGCCGGGCGCCCATGTGGGTGACTTCCTCCGCCGGGCGCTCCTCGATAGGGATATGGGCACCGTCCGGCGTGGCGGCGTCGATGGTCGAAAGCGGCGCCGCCACATAGAAGGGCACCTGAAAATGCCCCGCCAGGATGGCGACGCCCAAGGTGCCGATCTTGTTGGCCGTGTCGCCGTTGGCCGCGATGCGGTCCGCGCCCACCACCACGGCCTGCACCATCCCCCGGCTCATGAGATGGGCGCAGGCATTGTCGCAGGCCACCGTCACGGGGATGCCGTCGCGCGCAAGCTCCCACGCGGTGAGCCGCGCTCCCTGCAGAAAGGGCCGCGTTTCGTCCGCGATGACGCTGATATGCTTGCCCCCTTCCACCGCCGCGCGGATGACGCCGAGCGCCGTGCCGTAGCCGGCCGTGGCGAGAGCCCCGGCATTGCAGTGGGTCAATACCGTGTCGCCGTCATGCAGGAGCGCCGCGCCGTGACGCCCGAGACGCCGGCACAGGGCCTCGTCCTCCCACTGGAGGGCCAGCGCCTCGCGCTCGAAGAGCGCGGCCACTTCCGTCAAAGGCAACGGACCTCCACTTTCCGCCTCGCGCCAGGCGCGGCGCATGCGTTCCACCGCCCAACGCAGGTTGACGGCCGTGGGCCGCGCCTCCGCGATGCGGTCGAGATCCACTTCAAGGCGCCGGCGCCCGGCCTCCGCGTCTTCGGAAGCGGCACCCCGTGCGGCCAAAGCACAGCCGAAGGCCGCGGTCACGCCGATGGCCGGCGCGCCGCGCACCACCATGGTCTTGAGGGCGGCGATAACGTCATCCGGCGTCACGCAGACGACATCCGCCTCCACTTCCGGCAGTTTGCGCTGGTCGAGCAGGTGGAGCGCCCCCTCTCGCGCATCAAAACGGATATGGCTGTTCACTGGCTTTCCCTCGAAGTCCGCGTTTTCCGCGGCCGCCGTTATTGCCGGCGTGCCAGGTCGCGCAGGGGGGCCATGCGGGGGTCATCGTGCTCGCGCTCACAGCCGCATTCCCCCTCGTTGAGGTTGGCGCCACACACCGGGCAGAGTCCCTTGCATTCCTCTTTGCAGAGCGGCGCCACGGGCAGCGAAAGCATGAACTGCTCCCAGCAGACGGCCGCGAGGTCGAGCATGGGCGCATGCCGGTCATAGACCACATGGCTCGCGTCGTCAGGGGCGGCGCCTGCGGTGTTTTCCTCCGGGGGGATGTCCTCAAATTCGTCGAAGCGGGTGTCGATGGCGACCGCGGCGTCCTCGGCGCAACGATTGCACGGCACCACGACCTCCCCGGTGAGGCTGCCGCGCACCAGGCAGCCGTCCTCGGCGGGCATCACGGTAAGCCGCGCCACAAGCGGCTTTTCGATGCGGCAGTCCATATGGAATTCTTTGAGCGGCGCGAGCCATATCTCCTGGTCCTCAAGGGTGAATTCCTTGCCGTCCGGCGGCAGGTCATTGATGGAAACAAGATATTTGCGCATGGTTCCCTCACTGTAAGGACGCTTGCGCGCCCTCCTCCTGGTTTTCTGTAATGTCGTTCACTGGCCGGTGACGAGCAGGGCCACGGCGAGCCCCAGGAAGACAAGGCCGGCCAGCCGGTTGATGAGTATCTGCCCGCGGCGCGAGGCGTTGAAACGCCGCGCGAGCCGCCCACCGAGCAGCGCCACGGAAAAAAAGATCAGTAGCGTCGCCAGGATAAAGAGCGCCCCGAGCAGTACCACCTGGAGCGGGATGCTGCCGCGCTCAGGTTCGCAGAATTGGGGCAAAAAAGCCAGAAAGAAGAGGCAGACCTTGGGGTTGGTCACATTCATGAGGATGCCGCGCCGATAGAGCGCGCCATAGCCGGGAAAGGACGCAGCGGCGCCGCCCGCATCGTCTCCGCCCTCGGGCACGCGCGCGAGGACCGCGCCGGAGCGGAAGGCGAGCCACGCGAGATAGAGCAGGTAGCAGGCACCCAGGATCTTGAGCACCCAGAACGCGGTGGGGGAACTGCGGAAGATGACGGCCACGCCCAGCGCGACGGCCGTGGTGTGGAAGCAAAGGCCCGTGGCGAGGCCCAAGGTCGTGACCATGCCCGCCGCCGCGCCGTAGAGCGCCGACTGCGTGAGCACGAAGATATTATCGGGCCCGGGCGCGATGGAAAGCACCAGCGCCGCGGCAAAAAAGGCGCCCGCCACCTCGGGGCTCAGCATGGCGCACGCTCCACGGAGGCGCTTTCAACGCAGAAAAAAAGGCGTTTTTTCGCGCGCGGCCGTGCCTTGACGGCCCGTTCCAGCCTGAGCGCCGTGGGCTTGTCCGCGCAGACGAGGCTCGCGGTCAGGCGCACCGGCCGCCGCCCGCGGGTATAGCGCGCTCCGCCCGCCAGGAGCCCGTTGTGCTGCGCCACGCGGCGCTCAAGGTCACAGGTGATGCCGCAATAGAGCGTGCCGTCGCGGCACTCCAGCAGGTAGACATACCAGAGCGAGCCTTTAAGCGTTGCGGAAGCCTTCATCCGTTGAACCCGCCCGCCAGCCACGCCGTGAGCATGAACGAAACGAACCAGTTGCCGAGCCGCCACGCCCAGGGATTGGCCGGACGCCCCTCCACAAGCCTGCGCATGGAGCGGATGCTGCCCGCGATGCTCCCGGCAAGATGGAACACCACGAAGCCGATGCCCGCCAGCAGGCCGAACTGCGAGACGCAGACAAAAAAGAGGGCAAAGGTGACGCAAGGCGCGAGGCAGCCACCCCCGTCCGCGCCCGTGGCCGTCCAGACGCGGCCAAAACCCGCGCCATTGCCGAACGTGCCGCCCATGCGGTAGAAGCGCGGCCCGGCTGCGGAGCCCTGTCCCCAGGCATCGCCGCCGGCGCCCCCCTGGCCCGCGCCTGACTGCGTGCGGGCGCCCGTGCCTTCCCCTTCATCGGGGCCGACCACCTCGGCGTCGAAGACGCGGCCTTCATCCGGGCGCCTGCCCGGTGGCAGACTGCCGCTTGTGCGGTCATCGTCAGGATATGGCGTCATGCCTTTCCTCCGCGCTTGTAGTGCCAGGGCCTACCGCGCCGCAGTGGGGCGCCGCCCTCATGCCGAAGCTCCGGCGCAGGGCGCCTCCACGAGCAGCGCGGCGAGATCCATCACATTGGTGCGCGTGGGCCCGGTGATCAGAAGGTCGCCGCCCGCAAGGAGCGCCGCGTTGCTGTCATTCTTCTGCAAAAAGGCGAGCGCCGCCTCGCGGCCGCCCATGCGGGCCACACTTTCGCCGTCGGCAAAGCCGCCAGCGGCGTCCGTGGGGCCGTCCGTGCCGTCCGTGCCCGCAAATATGCCGCTGATACCGTGGCTGCCCTCCAGCTCAAGAGCGGCGGCAAGGGCCATTTCCTGATTGCGGCCGCCAAGGCCAGCGCCCGTGAGCGTCACCGTGGTCTCGCCGCCGGCCAGCAGGCACACGCCGCGGTCGCCGGGCTTGAGGCTTGCCGCCGCGCGCCGGGCCTCCGCCACGAGCCCGGCGGCGACCTCGCGCGCCTCGCCGGTGAGGCTGTCTGTCAGGATGCGTGCCTCAAGCCCGAGGGCCTCCGCCTTGGCGGCGGCCGCTTCCAGCGCCTGGCGGTTGGTGGCGGCGAGCACGTTGCAGACATGCTCGAACAGCGGGTCTCCCGGTTTGGGCGTTTCGGGGATGCTGCCGGCAGCCCCGGCCTCCAGGCGCTCGCGCGCCCGCTGCGGCACCCTGGAAAGGATCTGGAAGCGCTCCAGTATTTCCAGGCATTCGGCAAAAGTGCTCGGGTCAGGCGATGTGGGGCCCGAAGCGATGACATCCAGCGCATCGCCCACCACATCGGAAACGATGATGGCGAGCACATCCGCACCGTTGGCGGCCGCGGCGAGCTGCCCGCCCCCGAGGAGGGAGAGGTGCTTGCGCACGGCATTGACCTCCTGGATGGTCGCGCCACACTGGAGCAGCAGGGAGGTAGTCTCCTGCAGGTCAGCAAGGCTCAAGCCCGGGGCCGGCGCCGGGGTGAGCGCGCTGGCGCCGCCGGTGAGCAAGCAGATGAGCAGATCCCCGAGAGTGCAGTCGCGCGCGATGTCAAGGATATGCGCCGCGGCCGAGACCCCCGCCGCATCGGGCACCGGGTGGGCCGCCTGGTCGATGGTGATATGCGCGAGCGGCAGATGGTGGCCGTACTTGACGACCACGAAGCCCTCGGCGATGTGCGCCCCCAGGAGCTTTTCCAGCGCCTGCGCCATGGGGGCCGCGCCCTTGCCGGCGCCCACCACGCGCACGCGGCCATGGGTGAGATCCCAGCTGCGGCCCGCGGCCTCGAGACTCTTGCCGCCGTCGGCGAGGCGCACATGCCGCCTCACTGCCGCGTCCGGGGCCACCGCGGCCAGGGCCGCCGCAAAAATTTCCGTAAGTTGCTCCCGCTGCTTCTTCTGTGTGTCTGCCATGGGCGCTCCTTTGCCTGAGTCGTGCTCCCTTCCGCATACCAGAGACGGCCCCGCTTGTCATGGAACTTCAACCGTGGGCGCCGGCCTGCCTTGCAAGGTGCCGGGCGAGACTTGGATTTTCCGCCGCCATGGACTATCCTCCCCCGAGCCACCTCCCCGCCACATTCATAGGAGCCCGCATGGACGCCGCCTTTTTTGACCTTGACGGAACGCTCTTGAACACCCTTGATGATATCGGGAGCGCCTGCAACAGGATGCTCGCGGCCCACGGCTTTCCCGAGCATCCCCTGCCCGCGTACGCCACCATGGTGGGTAACGGCTTCACGCGCACCGTGGAGCGCGCCCTGCCGCAAGAGGTATATGCCGGCATCTCCGCGCAGGAGCTCGATGCCTTCGTCGCCGAGGCCCGCGCCCAGTATGCGGCGCATCTTTTCGACCATACTGTGCCCTATGCGGGCATGAGCGAGGCCCTCGCCGCGCTGGCAGACCGCGGCCTCACGCTCGCCGTGCTCTCCAACAAGCCCGATGCCTGGACGGTGGAAATCATCCGCCACTTTTTCCCGGATATCCCCTTTGCGCTCATCCGCGGCGCCCGGGCCGACTGCCCCCTCAAGCCGGAACCGCAGGCGGCGCGCGCCATGCTCGCCGGGCTTGGCCTTGAGCCCGCGCGCTGCGCCTATGTGGGCGACAGCGACGTGGACATGCACACGGCGCGAAATACCGGCATGCTGCCCGTGGGCGCGGCATGGGGCTTTCGCGGGCCGGACGAGCTCGTGCGGGCAGGGGCCCGCCTGCTGGCAGCACAGCCCGCGGAGCTTCCCGAACTTCTTTGTTCTCCCCTTGCGGAAAAGTGAGGTAATCATGCTTCGGCCCATCATTGAGATCGACGAAGAAAAGTGTAACGGCTGCGGCAAGTGCATCCTTGACTGCGCCGAGGGCGCCCTCGCCATCGTGGACGGCAAGGCGCGCCTCATCAGCGATGTCTATTGCGACGGCCTCGGGGCCTGCCTCAACTGTCCTCAGGGCGCCCTCACCCTGACCACGCGCGAGGCCGCGCCCTTTGACGAGGCCGCCGCCCTCTCCGCCAAGGAAAAGCGGGAAGGGGCCGGCAAGAGCTGTGCCCCGGGCGGCTCCTGCCCCGGGAGCGCGGCGCGCACCCTCAAGCCCCTGGCGCCGCTGGGGGGCGCACAGGCCGCCCCGGTACACTCGCCCGAGGCGGGTTCGGTCATCGCGCATCTTCCCGCATGGCCGGTCAAGCTGGCCCTCGTGCCGCCGTCGGCGTCCTTCCTGCGCGGGGCGCGCGTCCTGCTCACGGCCGACTGCGCCGCCCTCTCCCTGCCGGAACTGCACGCCCATTGGCTCATTGGTCACATCCCCCTGCTCGCCTGCCCCAAGCTCGAGGACCACAACTTCCTCCTCCAGCGGCTCGAGGGCATCCTCAAGGAGGGCGCGCCTTCCGCCATCACCGTGCTGCGCATGAGCGTGCCCTGCTGCGGGCTCGACCGCCTCACGGAACAGGCCATCGCGGTCACGGGCAGCAAGGTGCCGCTCAAGGTGTATACGGTCGAGCTGCCCTGAGCTTTCGCCGCGCTTCCTCGCCGGACGCCCCTGACACGGGGGCGTCCGCATTGACAAATCCTAGCAAAGTGCTATGTTTTCTGAGGCCGGCAGGCGCAGCCCCGGCACTTTCCGGGAGAATGCGATGCCCATCAAGATCCCCGCAGACCTTCCCGCCCGCGCGGCGCTTGCGAGCGAAAATATCTTCGTCATGACGGACGAGCGCGCGAACCAGCAGGACATCCGTCCGCTGGAGATCGCCATCGTCAACCTCATGCCCACCAAGATCGCCACGGAGACGCAGCTTCTGCGGCTGTTGGGCAATTCTCCCATCCAGGTCAACATCACCCTTTTGCGGACGGCGGCGCACGAATCGCGCAACACGCCCGTGCAGCATCTGGAGCGCTTTTACAAGACTTTCGCCGAGATCCGCCACAGGAGTTTCGACGGCATGATCATCACCGGCGCGCCGGTGGAGCACCTGCCCTTTGAGGAGGTTGACTACTGGGACGAGCTTGTGGAGATCATGAGCTTCGCCCGCGAGCGCGTGTATTCCACTCTCTATCTCTGCTGGGCCGCGCAGGCGGCGCTGCACCATTTTTACGGGGTGCCCAAGTATGTGCTGCCCGAAAAGGTCTCGGGCATCTTCTGCCATGAGGTGCTCAAGCCCGAATGCCGCCTGTTCCGAGGCTTTGACGACGAATTTCTCGCCCCGCACTCCCGCCACACGGAAGTGCGCACCGAGGATGTGCTCAAGCACCCCGAACTGCGCGTCCTGGCGGAATCCGGCGAGGCGGGCCTCGCCGTGGCGGAGAGCCGCGACCAGCGCCAGGTCTTCATGACCGGCCACCTCGAGTATGACCGCGGCACGCTCGACGCCGAATACCGGCGCGACCTCGCCAAGGGGGACGCCCCTGCCATCCCGCGCCACTATTATCCCGGTGACGACCCGGACGTGATGCCCTACATGACCTGGCGGGCGCACGCGCACCTCTTTTACAGCAACTGGCTCAACTATTACGTTTATCAGGAAACGCCCTTCAGCCTGAGCACGCTGGCCCCGCAGGGCGGCCCCGCGGCCTGAAGCCGGGCAGCCGCCAAAGGAGACGCCCCCTTTCATGCGCTTTTCCACCAGAACACGCTACGGCCTGCGCTTCCTTTTGCGCCTCGCCGCCCAGCCGCCGGGCAGCCTGCTCCAGCTCGGCCAGGTGGCCCGGGAGGAGCGCATCTCGTCCGGGTATCTGGAGCAGATCGTCCGGGCGCTCAAGCCGCTGGGCATCCTCAAGGCCGTGCGCGGCACAGGCGGCGGCTATGCCCTCGCCAAGCCCGCGGCGGACATCAATATGGAAGACGTTTTCCTGCATCTCGAAGGCGAGATCGCGCCCGTGCGCTGTCTCACCACCAACAAGCCCTGCACTCACGAGGGCCAGTGCTCCACCAGGGCCTTCTGGCAGGCCCTGGATCGGCACATGCGCGAATTTTTGCGCTCCTGTACCTTGCAGGAAATGAGCGAACAGTGCAAAACTACCCCGGGCGCCGGCGCCGCATCTGAAGAAGCGGCCAAGGGCCGCGCCCTTTCAGGAGGAACCTATGTGGAATTACACTGAAGCCGTCCATGACCACTTCCTGCACCCGCACAACGCGGGTCCGCTCGCCGATGCCAACGCCATCGGCGAAGTGGGCAGCCTTGCCTGCGGCGATGCTCTCAAGCTCTACCTCAAGATCAACGACAAGGGCGTCATCGAGGACGCGGGCTTCGAGACTTTCGGCTGCGCCAGCGCCATCGCCTCGAGCTCTGTCCTGACGGACATGATCAAGGGCATGACCGTCGACGAGGCCCTGAAGCTCACCAACAAGGATATCGCCAACGCGCTGGGCGGCCTGCCGAAGCAGAAGATGCACTGCTCCGTCATGGGGCAGGAGGCGCTGGAAGCCGCCATCCGCCAGTGGAAGGGCGAGCCCGCCGTGCCGCATGCCCATGAGGAGGGCAAGCTCGTCTGTAAGTGCTTCGGCGTGACGGACGCCCAGATCATCCGCGCCATCCGCGAAAACAATCTCAAGACCGTCGAGGAAGTCACGGCCTACACCAAGGCCGGCGGCGCCTGCGGCGAGTGCCTGGACGAGATCGCCGAGATCCTCGCGGCCGAGCTCAAGCAGAAGCCCGTGCAGGAGCTCAAGCCGCGGCCGAAGCTCACCAATGTGCAGCGCATGCAGCAGGTGCTCAAGGTCATCGACGAGGAGATCCGGCCCCAGCTCGCCGCCGACGGCGGCGACATCGAGCTCATCGATGTGGACGGCAAGCGCGTGGTCGTATCCCTGCAGGGGCGCTGCTCGCAGTGCCGCTCGAGCAACGTGACCATCGCCAATCTGGTGCAGCGCCTGCTGCGCGAGCATGTGGAACCCGACATCGTGGTGGAGGAGGCCTAATCCATGGAAGTCGTCTATCTGGACAACAATGCCACCACGGCCGTGGCCCCGCAGGTGCTGGAGGCCATGCTGCCCTATCTGGGCGACCTCTACGGCAATCCCTCGAGCATGCACAGCTTCGGCGGCCAGGTGGCCGAGGCCGTGGATACCGCGCGCGAGCAGCTTGCCGCCCTGCTGGGGGCCGACCCGGACGAGATAATCTTCACGGCCTCCGGCTCCGAAGGCGACAATGCGGCCATCTGGTCGGCGCTGCAGAGCCGGCCCGAGCGGCGCCACATCGTTACCACCAGGGTGGAGCACCCAGCGGTGCTCAGCGTCTGCCGCTACTGGGAGACCCAGGGCTACCGCGTGACCATGCTCGGCGTGGACAACAAGGGGCGCCTCGACCTTGAGGAATACGCCGCCACCCTCGGCGACGACACGGCCATCGTGTCCATTATGTTCGCCAACAACGAGGTCGGCAACATCTACCCCATACAGCAGCTCGCCGAGATCGCCCGTGACCGCGGCATCCTGTTCCATACGGACGCGGTGCAGGCCGTGGGCAAGATCCCCATCGACCTCCATCACCTGCCGGTGGACATGCTCTCGCTCTCGGGCCACAAGATCAACGCGCCCAAGGGCATCGGCGCGCTCTATGTTCGCAAAGGCGTGCGCTTCCGGCCGCTTCTGCGCGGCGGCCACCAGGAGCGCGGGCGGCGCGCTGGCACGGAAAACGTGCCCTATATCGTGGGCCTGGGCGTGGCCGCGCAGCTCTGCGCGGAATTCATGCAGGCGGAGCGCGTGGATGTGGCGCGCCTGCGCGACAAGCTGGAATATGGCCTGCTTGAACGCATCCCGGAAAGCCGGGTCAACGGCGACATCGAGCACCGGCTGCCCAATACGAGCAACATCTCGTTCAAGAATGTGGAGGGCGAGGCCATCCTGCTCATGCTCGACCGCCTGGGCATCGCGGCGAGCTCCGGCTCTGCCTGCACGTCCGGCAGCCTCGAGCCCTCGCATGTGCTGCGGGCCATGGGCGTGCCCTTCAACTACGCGCACGGCTCCATCCGCCTCTCCCTCTCCCGCTACAACACGGCGGAACAGATCGACTATGTACTCGACAAGTTCCCCGGCGTCATCGAGACCCTGCGGGCCATTTCGCCCTTCAAGGGCTAGACGGCCGTGATAGTTCTGGTGCTGCCCCCCGGCATAGCCGGGGGGCTTCATGTGCGATCTGACATCTGCGTTTTTGTTACTCGCCGCCCGTAAACGGGCTACCAAGGTACGGGATGCCGAGCTCGTCCCCGAGCTTATCGTGAGCTATCTGTCCCTTGGTGTACTCCTGAATTTTCTTTGTATTTTTTCCTCTCGTATCCACATAGAAGAAGCCCCGGCACCAAAATTCTCGATTGCTGTATTTAAATTTCAGGTCGCCGAATTGTTCATAAATCATCAGGCTACTCTTGCCGTTGAGATACCCCATGTAACTGGAAACACTCATTTTGGGTGAGATTTCCGGCAACATGTGGATAAGGAATCCCAGGACGGATATCGAACAGAATCTGGACACTATACTGGAACGCAGCAACGGCACAGATGTGCCTCTGCTGCTGCGTGCCAGGGAAGAAGCCAAGCGACGGGTCAAGTATGACCCATCGGCTACCAATCTTGCCGCCGTTGCCCCTGCAACGCAAATGCCGGGAGCGGCGAAGGCAGCTATGGGCAAGGATCGGGTATTGGCAGGCGTCATGGATGAATGGGCATATATCAGTTGCAGGGACGGAAAATCTCGCAATCCCGGCTCCACAAGGACCTCAAGCGCGACCGCCTGCGCCGCGAGCATGACGGTCGCTTCTCGCAGCGGGCCGTGCTCAGGCATCGCGTGGTCCATGAGTCCTTGCGCAAGGGCCCGTGGCGCAACCTGGTCACGCCCTATTCCGTGGGCATCACGGACGCGGCCTTTTACCCGTCCATGCGCGTGGAGAGCATCATCAAGTGCCCGCAATCCGGGGCCACTGAGGCGGTCCACAACTGCGTCGGCTACACCATCGACCGCCCACCGGGCCCGGTGCTCTACGTCTATCCAGATGAGGCCACCGCGCGCGAAAACGCGCGGGATCGCATCATCCCCATGCTGCGCTCGAGCCCGCGCCTGCGCGAATACCTCACCGGCACGTCCGATGGCATGGGCAGCCTGCGCATCAAGATGAGCCACCTCACCATCTACATGGCCTGGTCCGGCTCTGCCGCGCGCCTGGGCAACAAGCCCATCCGCTACCTGATGCTGGACGAGCTGGACAAGTATCAGGGCACCTAGCGCGAGGCCGCGGCCGAGGCTCTGGCCGAAAAGTGCGTGATCACTTGGGGCAGCCGGGCCATCATTTGGAAGCTCTCCACCCCAACCGTGGTGGACGGCCCCATCGACTGCGCGTTCAAGACCAGCGAGGCGCGGTTCCGTTACCATGTGGTGTGTCCCCATTTCGGCTGCGGGCTGCTCATGGACTTTGACCACATCCGCTGGCCGGAAAAGACGGACCCCGTGAAGATACGCTCCCGCTCCCTGGGTTTTTACGAATGCCAGCACTGCCACGCTCACTGGATAGATGCCGACCGCGATCTGGGCGTGCGCTCCGGCCTCTGGCGCGAGGAGTCAAGCGGCCTCACGCTTCAGGATCACCTTGAGCAACATCGCCCTATCAGGGTGGGTTTTCATGTCCCGGCGTGGATTCCCCCTTTTGTCTCCCTTTCCGAGATCGCTTCCAAGGCACTGGAGTACCAGCTCTCGCACAACCTGGTGAACCGTGGCGTAATAACTGAGGAGAAAACGGCGGGATAAACCGGGAAGAAACGGGATATATCGAAACGGCGTTTGTAATGGGATTACACTGGACGGAAATCAAAACCACCCGCATAGCGGGTGGTTTGTTCTAGCCCTATAAGGGCTTGTTACCGGACAGACTAGATAGTGTCGTCATTTCTCTTTTAATTTATGTAGCTTTCTGCTATCCTTTTCCAAAAGGAGGTAGACATGGAAACTGCACATCGTCGCCACGATATACCTGACAAGGTTTGGGAGCTTTTGGAACCGCACCTTCCAGGCCGAGAAGGAACGCGAGGAGTTACTGCCCGTGATAATCGAAAGTTTCTCAATGCGGTTTTTTGGATCCTGCGAACAGGT
>NZ_JAAVBE010000033.1 GCF_014803725.1 Desulfovibrio sp. | reverse complement strand
GGTGCTGGCTGCGTCAGAGAAAAATTTCCTCGGTCGAGTACTTAAGTACACTCCCTTCGGAAATTTTTATCTTCCTTGCCAGCCCCGAAAAATCTTATTTTTTAGGATTCTTCCGGCACCAGCACCCGTCTTTCGCTTCGCTCCAGACGGAATTAAGGAAGGACAATCAACTGTTTTGTATAACAGCACCGCCGCGAAACGCCGGCGCGTAAGGTTGGAAATTTTCTCAAGCCCCCGCTGCCTGCGAGTGTTGGCTGTAACCAGGCGCCCCGGGCAGGGGCGCCCGCGCGATAGTGAGCGGAAAGGCCACGCCCTTTCCGCGAAACGCAAGCGCGTATGGTTGGAAATTTGAGGCTGGCCCGCCAAGAGCGGGCCAGCCTCAAATTTCCAACTAATGATGGTTAAAAGAAAGGGCGGCCACCGGGGGGACGGTGGCCGCTTGGGAGGGAGGATGTTCTGATGGGGGTTTCAGAGTGTTCTGTAAGGGAGGAAGGTTGGGGGGTGAAAATCGCGGCGTCCCTGATGGGGGCTCAGGACGCTGCGGAAATTTGCTTCATGCGCGCCTCGCTGGTCTGCCTATATGTTGACCGCCGGTGGCGGAGTCAAAGAGTGTTGGGGGGATGCGGGCCCATGCTCCGCCATCCGCTGTATATCTTTTCCAGGTTCTTGGCCCTTGGCCTTTGCAGAACCTTGGGTTTCTTTCAAGCTCTCTTCGGTTTTTTCCAGCGCCCCTTTCCGGCGCGCTCTTGCCCTTTCTTATAGCAACCCGCGTGCCAACATGAGTTTTATGAGATAACCATATGTTATATATTGATATTTTATTTTCCCGCCCCCCGCAGAGGGGGCCAACCCCGGGGCGGATGTATGCTTTTTATACATCTGTTCAGAGGGGCTGTAAAAATATCATCCAAGTGTCCAGAAAGTGGGCAGAGGGTCGGGGAGGCCGGCAGGGGGATCATTAAAAGGAACCGCGGGAAGAAGGAACCGGGGAGGGAGCGGGCGGTGAAAAAAACAGGGCGCCCCGTTTGGGGCGCCCTGGCGGAAAAACGTGTGCGGGAGAACGCGCGGCGTTTGACCGGCTAGCTCCGGCCCGGAGCGGCCACCGGCGTGGCGAGGCCCGAGCCCTTGTGCGGCAGGAGGGGGCGGTCGTCGGTCAAGGGGTTGAGCCAGAAGCCTTCCTCGCCGAGCGGCCCCATGGGCACGCCGACCTCGGTGCGCAAAACCTCGCTGATATGGAGCAGGCGCTGCCGCAACTGGCTGCGCAGCATCTGGAGCTCAAGGCCGATGCGCGGCAGGGTGTCCGGCGGGGTCGAGCTGTCGAAGCGCAGGCTCTCCAGCTCGGCCTTTTTTTCACGGATGCGCACGCGCAGGGCGTGGACATCGGGATGGGCCTCCTGAAGGATCTTCAGCGCCTGTTCCCGCTGGCCTTCGGGCAGGGTTTCGAGCCACTGGCGCACCGAGCGCGTGTAATGGGCCTCGCGTTCCGGGGAGAGGTCATGGGCGTCTGTTTCGTTCTGGATGGCGTGGCGCGCCGGCGTGCCGCCGCGGGCCGCGGCCTCGTCGGACACGGCGGCCGGGGCCAGCAGGGCGGCCGCGAGCAGGAGACTACAGGAGAGTTTGGGCATGGCGGTATTCTTCAGGGCGTATGCGCAGGATACGGCAAAAGGGGCGTTGCAGAGGGACAGAAAAACGAAGTCCTGGGCCGGGCAGTCCGGCACCATTGAGGAAATGATATGCAAGAAATGTGCGAGAAACTCCGTTAAAAGGGGCGCCCCCGGGAGATGACAGGCGCCGGCCGCCCGGCTATACTCCACACATGAATGCAGAGCAAGAGGCAGCGCCCGGCACGCCGGGCGAGGGCCGTCTCAGGGATGCCTGGGCCGCCACAGCGGCGTCGCCCGGGGCGCCGGAGGTGTCTGCGCCGTCTGTCACGTCCGGCCGCAAGGGGGGGAAGGACGGCAAGGGCGGCAAAGGTACGGCCCGCCTGGTCGTGGGCGGCGCGCGCCCGCGCAATCCGGCCCTCGGCATGCCCATCGGCTGGATGCTCGGCAGCGCCGCGCTCATCCTCATCTTTGCCGTGGCCCTCGTGACCTATCTCTCCATCGTGCGCAGCGAGGAGGGCATGGCCGACCTGCTCGCCGAAAAGGGCTCCTCGCTCATCATGGCCTTTGAGAGCTCGCTGCGCACGGGTCTTCGGGGCGAGTCGGCCGTGCGCCTCCAGGTGCTTCTGGAGGAGATGGCCCGCAGCCCGGACATCGAGTTCGTGGCCGTGACCATGCCGGACGGCACCATCGTGGCCCACAGCGAGCGCACGCGCTTAGGCGAGACCCTGCGCATGCAGGACGCGGAAATGGACGAAGACCGCATGGCCGAGCTCGACCCCACGGACGAGATCCACTGGACCATGGTGCGCATGGAGGGGCGGCGCGTCTTCGTGGTCTACCGCCATTTCCTGCTCGGCCGGGAGAACTGGCCGGCCGACCTGCCGCTGCCCACCATCTTCCTCGGGCTGGACGTGGCCCCCTTTGAGATCACGCGCAGCCAGAACCGCAGCTACGCCACGGCGCTCGGCGTCGTCACCTTTCTCATGGGCCTGCTCTGCCTTTTGGCCGTGAGCTTCGCGCAGCGCGCCAGCGAGTCGCGCCGGCGCCAGTACCGCGCCGAGGGCAAGGTGCACGAGCTCGAGGAGGAAGTGCGTCGCCGCGAAAAGCTCGCGGCCATCGGCACCATGGCGGCCGGCGTGGCGCACGAGGTGCGCAACCCCTTAAGCTCCATCAAGGGCTACGCCACCTATTTCCGCCAGCGCTTCAGCGAGGGCAGCGAGGAGCGCGAGGCCGCCTCCATCATGGTGCGCGAGGTCAACCGCCTCAACCGCGTCATCACCGACCTGCTCGGGCTCTCCCGGCCGAGCTACGTGAAGCCGGGCTCGGTGGACCTCGGCGCCATCGTGACCCATGCGCTGCGCCTCATCCGCCAGACCGCGGCCGAGCGCCATGTGGAGATCGTCTGCCGCACCTCGCGCCGGGTGCCCAAGGTCTATGTGGATATGGAGCGCCTGGGGCAGGCCCTGCTCAACCTCTGCCTCAACGCGCTGGACGCCATGCCCGACGGCGGCACCCTGACCATCGCCATCGCCCGCGCCAAGAACAGCGTCTGTCTCATGGTGCGCGACACGGGCACCGGCATGTCGCCGGACACGCTGGACCATATCTTCGACCCGTATTTCACCACCAAGGGCAGCGGCACGGGCCTGGGGCTGCCGCTCGTTCACAAGCTCGTCACGGCGCACGGCGGCAGGATCTCGGTCTCCTCGCGGGAGGCCGTGCCCGGCAAAAACGGCGCCAAGGGCAAGCCCGGCGAGACCATCTTCCGCATCTGGCTGCCGCTGGCGCCAGAGGAAGAGCACGGGGGCCGCTGAACCGGGGCGGGATTTTTTCGACGCCCTGCCGGCCCGGGGGAGGCCCGGCGGGGGACTGGCCCGGCGCTTCGGGAAAGGCGCCCGGGCAACGCAGAGGGATGAAGGAGGAAGGCTTGGCAAGCTCCATTCTTGTGGTCGATGATGACGACGCCCACCGCAGCATGCTCAAGACCATGCTGCGCTCCTGGGGTTTCACCGTGGAAGAGGCCACGGACGGCGACGAGGCCGTGGACCTCGTGCGCGAGCGCGCCTTCGACGCCGTGCTCTCGGACGTGCGCATGGCGCGCATGGACGGCATCCACGCGCTCAAGGCCATGCTGGAGTACAATCCGGCGCTCCCGGTGGTGCTCATGACCGCGTTTTCCTCGGTGGAGACGGCCGTGGACGCCCTGCGCATCGGCGCCTACGACTATCTCGTCAAGCCGCTCGATTTCGACCTCCTGCGCGAAACGCTGGAGCAGGCCATCGAGCGTTCGCAGCACAGCGTGGAGAACCGCGAACTCAGGCGGCAGCTCACCGAGTCCGCATCGAGCCAGGACATCGTGGGCAGGAGCGACGCGCTCAAGCGCATGCTCGGCTTCATCGAGACCGTGGCGCCCACCGAGGCCACGGTGCTCATCACGGGCGAGTCCGGCACGGGCAAGGAGCTTGTGGCGCGCGCCCTGCATTCCTCCAGCGCCCGGGCGGACAAGCCGCTCGTCACCGTGAACTGTGCGGCCCTCACCGAGACCCTGCTGGAATCCGAGCTTTTCGGCCATGAAAAGGGCGCCTTCACGGGCGCGGACCGGCGCCGCGAGGGCCGCTTCGTGCAGGCCAACGGCGGCACGCTCTTCCTGGACGAGATCGGCGAGATGCCGCTCCAGCTCCAGGCGAAGCTCCTCCGGGCGCTCCAGCAGGGCGAGATCCAGCGCGTGGGTTCGGACGTGCCCATCACCGTGGATGTGCGCGTCATCGCGGCCACCAACCGTAACCTCCTGCGCGAGGCGCAGGAAAAGCGCTTTCGCGAAGACCTCTTCTTCCGCCTCAATGTCATCTCCATCGAGGTGCCGGCGCTCCGCCAGCGCGGGGACGACATCCCGCTTTTGGCGGCCTACTTCCTCCAGCGCTTCGCCGAGCGCAACCGCAAGAGCATCAAGGGCTTCTCGCCGCAGGCGCTGGACAGCATGCGCCGCTACCGGTGGCCCGGCAATGTGCGCGAGCTCGAGAACGCCGTGGAGCGCGCGGTCATTCTCTGCTGCGGCGACCTCGTGACGCCGGCGGAGCTGCCGGACACCGTGGCCCACGCGCCCGAGCCCGCAGAGGCCCCGGAGCCGCAGGACGCCATCTCCCTCGCGGGCATGGCCCTCGAGGACGTGGAGCGCCTCGCCATCGAGGACACCCTGCGCCAGACCGGCGACAACAAGAGCGAGGCCGCCCGGCGGCTTGGCATCACCCGGGCCACCCTGCACAACAAGCTGCGCAAGTACGGCCTTGAGCAGGATTAACGCGTTGTCGACGGCCGAAGCATGAGCCGGCGGGTGACACTGGCGGACGTGAGCCGCAAGACCGGGCTTTCGCAGGCCACGGTCTCCATGATCCTCTCGCGGCGCCCGGATGTCTCCTTCGCGGAGGAGACCGTGCGCCTCGTGCGCGCCGCCGCCCAGGAGCTGGGCTATACGGCCGCGCGCCGCCGGGGCGCGCTCTTCGCGCGGCGCACCGTCATGGTGGTCTGCCCCTTCATCCGCAACTACTATTACTCCACCGTGGTCCAGGCGCTCCAGAGCGAGGCCGCGGGCATGGAGTGCAATGTCCTCGTCTATACCACCTACGGCAATGCGGCCGAGGAGGCGCGCCTTCTGCGGGTCATGGCCGAGTCCGACGTGGGCGGGGTGATCTTCGCCATGATGCCGCAGTCGCGGCCGCTGGTGCGGCGCATCGCCCGGCAGCTCCCCATGGTCATCATGGCCGACCGCGAGGGCGAGAGCGCGGCCGACTTCGTGGAGCTGCACAACCGGGAGGCCGGGGCTCTCGCGGCGCGCCACCTGGCCGGCCTCGGGCACAGGCGCATCATCTGCATCTCGACCCCGCTCTCCCAGGCCTTCCCGGTGCGCGTCAGGCGCTTCGAGGGCCTGCGCGACGCCTGGGCCGAGCTCTGCCCCGGGGGCAAGGTCTCGCTGTTCACGAGCTTTGCGAGCCACGCCCAGGCGAGGGACAATATCCTGCTCGAGCGGCACCTCGGCCGCAAAATCACCGCCGCGGTGCTCGAGGAGGCGCGCGAGCCCTTCACGGCCATCGTGGCCATCAACGACATGATGGCCTACGGCGCGCTGGACGCGCTGGCCGCCGCGGGCCTTTCCGTGCCCGGGGATTGCAGCGTCTGCGGGCTGGACAATGACTTCCCCTCCGACCTCGTGGGCGTGAGCCTGACAAGCGTGGAGCACTCCATGGCGCAGAATGCGCAGGAGGCCTTCCGCCTGCTCTACCGCAAGATGGCCGGCGAAAGCGAGGCCACCGAGGTGGCCGTGCGCCGCCATATCCGGCCCGAGCTCGTGCCCCGTGCCTCCACGGCTGCGCCTCCCGCCGGGGCCCTCTAAAATTTTCAATGATTTTTCAATAAAAATCTGGCCGCGCGAACCGGCTTTTTCTTGCCCGGCCCGGTGCCGGTCAGGTATGCAGGACGCGGGAATCGGAGAACACCATGGGCGCACGGCAAAAGGCCACCGGCTGGAAGGTGCCCCTGCTCTTTTGCGGGGCCATGCTCGTCCTCGTGGGGCTGGGCGCGCTCCTGCGCACGCCGCCGGCCCCGCCGCCAGAGCTGCCGCAGCCGCTCATGGACAAGGCCCGGGCGTTCGCCATCGACCTCGATGCGCCCGGGGGGCGCCCCTGGAAGGAGCGCATCGTGAGCGCGGCCAGCGGCTTCGTGGCCCCGGAAGTCAAGGCGGAGCGCCTGGCCGCCGTGGCGGCCGAGGCGACGGCCCAGGGCCGGCTGGACGCGGCCTGCGCCGCTGCCGTGCAGATAGAGGACGAGGCCCGGCGCGACGCCGCCTTTGCAGGCGTGTTCCGCGCGGCGCAGGCAAGCTGCGCGAGCCTCCCGTGGGCCGTGTTCGCCGTGCACGGCGTGCGCGGGCGGCAACTGGCCGAGGCCCTGGCCGGCGAGCTTGGCGCCCGGTGGCGGGTCTGCGAAGGCGGGAGCGGGCACGGCGCCCCCTAGATCGCCGACACACTTTTCAAGATCGGGCCCACACCTCCCTCGGGCCCCGGCCGCCCTCTCCCCACCAGCGCAGGGGAGGGGGCGGTTTTTTCGCGCCCGAAGCGCGCCGGGCTTGTAAAAGCGGGCAAATCGCCGTATAGCCAAGGGTACGATTTTCCGCACCTGCCGCGTTGTATCGCGCCTTTTTCAAGGCTCGCGCCGGGAGCGCCCGACAGCCGCGGGGCGAAGGCCCGCATTGGCCGCACGGGCAAGGCCCAGGGGCACGGAGCCGGGGAAGCGCCTCCATGTATAGCTGCACCATCAGGATCTGTCTTGCGGGCTGCCCGGAGCCTGTCGTCCGCGTGGCCGAGGCCCTTGCGCCGCTGCCCGGTTTTTCGCACGAAATTTTCCTTGAGCCCGTCGCCGGGGCCGATGTCATCCTCACGAGCCGGGGCGGGGCAGACACGGCGCCCGACTGGGAGGCCGTGCTCGCCCTTGGCCGGGAACACCCGTCGGCCGGGCTCATCGTGCTGGCGCCCTGCGGTCTCGATGTGCCCCAAGCCGTGCTCCGGCGCGCCGCGGACATCTGGCGCCTGCCCATGGACGAGGCCGAGCTGCGCTTCCGCTTCGGCCGCTGGCAGGAGCGCTTCAGGGAGGGCAAGGACTTGTGGCAGGCGCGGCAGTTCCTCGAGGCCGTGCTCGAGACGAGCCCGCACATGATCTGGTTCAAGACGAAGGACGGCCTGCACGAGCGCGTCAACACCAGTTTCTGCCGGGCCGCGGGCAAGACGAAGGCGCAGATAGAGGGCCGGGAGCACGCCGCCGTGTGGGACGTGGAGCGCGACGACCCGGCCTGCGTCGAGTCCGAGCGCATCGTCATGGCAGAGGGCGGCATCCACGTTTCCGAGGAGGCCATCCGCACGGGCGCGGGCGAGCGGCTGCTCACGGTCTACAAGTCGCCGCTCCACAATGTGGACGGCTCGGTCATGGGCACCATGGGCATCGCCGTGGACGTGACCCGCGAGCGCCGCTACCGGGAGCGCATCCTGCAGGACAACGCCGCCCTGGAAGCCCTGTTCACCAGCATGGATTGCGGCATCCTCTGTCACTCGCTGGACGGCGGCCGCGTCATCAGCATCAACCGCGCGGCCCTCGAGCTGCTCGACTTCAGCTCGCGCGAGGACCTGCAATCCCACGGCTTCCAGATGGTGGCGAGCACCGTGGCCGAGGAGGACAAGGACAAGCTGCGCGCGGCCATCGGCCAGCTCAAAAACGCGGGTGACAGCACCAATTACGAATACCGCGTCCTGCACCGGGACGGCCGCACCGTGCACATCATGGGGAGCGCCCGCCTGGTGGAGAAGGACGGCGAGCTCGTCTGCCAACGCTTCCTTCTCGACTGCACGGCGCAGAAACTGGCCGAGGAGCGCGAGCAGCACGAGAAGGAACGCCGCCAGCGGCGCCTCGTGCGCGCGCTCAGCGCGGATTACCAGCTCGTGTGCGTGCTTGACGCGGGCTCGGACGACGGGCGCGTGCTCCAGCTCGCCGGCGCCCCGGACAGGCGCCTCGGCGAGATCTTCGCCGGCGACGCGCCCTTCATGGAAAAGGTGGAGACCTATGTCCTCACCTGCGTCCACCCCGATGACCGCGAGGCCCTGCGCAAAAGCTGCTCGCCGGCGGCGCTCCGCGCGGCCCTGGCGGAGCGGGAGACGGTCTATCACAATTACCGGGCGCTCAATGGCGCGGACATCCTCTATTTCCAGCTCAAGGCCGTGCGCGTGGGCGCGCCCGACGAAGACTTCGGCGTGGTGGTGGGCCTCCAGAGCGTGGACGCGCGCACCCGCCGCGAGATGGAGCAGAAAAGCCAGCTCGCCCAGGCCCTCAAGCAGGCGAAGAAGGCCAGCCGCGCCAAGAGCCTCTTCCTCTCCAACATGTCGCACGACATCCGCACGCCCATGAACGCCGTGGTGGGCTATACCTCACTGGCGCTCACCCATCTCGGGCGGCGCGGCCAGGTGGAGGGCTACCTGCAGAAGATCCTCGCCTCGGGCAACCACCTCATCAGCCTGATCAACGACATCCTCGACATGAGCTATATCGAGAGCGGCAAGATCGAGCTGGAGGAAAAGCCGCAGGAGCTGCCCGTCATCCTGCGCGAGATCTGGAACATCGTGCAGCCCACGGCCACCGCCAGGGAGCAGACCCTCACCCTCGAGGTGGAGGGCCTGCGCGACGAGCGCGTGCTCTGCGACAAATTGCGCCTGAACCAGATTTTGCTCAACCTGCTCAGCAACTCGGTCAAGTATACGGACCGCGGCGGCGCCATCGGCATGCTCGTGCGCGAGACGGCATGCCCGGAACCGGGGCGCGCGGCCTATGAGTTCCGCATCCGCGACAACGGCATCGGCATGAGCGAGGACTTTCTCGCGCGCATCTTCGAGCCCTTCGAGCGCGCGCAGACCTCCACCGTGGCCGGCACCGAGGGTACCGGCCTCGGCATGGCGATAACGAAAAACCTTGTGGACATGATGGGCGGCCACATCGAGGTCACGAGCGCCCTTGGCGTGGGCACGGAATTCGTGTTCCGCGTCAGCTTCCGTCTGCCCGAGGATGCGGCGGAGCACGGCCTCCCCGGTGGCGCCACGGCGCGCGTGCTCGTGGCCGAGCCCGACCCGGCGGACGGCGCGCGCTTCCTGCGTATGCTCCCCGACCGCGGCGTGGAGGCGCATCTCGCCACCACCGTGGCCGAGGCGCTGGCGCTTCTGGAAAGCCCGGGCGGCTATGACCTGTGCCTTGTGAGCAGCCATTTTCCGGGCGGCGCGGCCGAACTCGCCCGGCGCATTGCCGCGGCCGGCGGCGAGGCGCGCCCCTTCACGGCGCTCATGCGCGACAACTGGGCCGGGGTGCACCCGGACATGCCCGACACGCCGGAAGAAGGCGTGGACGCATGGCTCGGCAAACCCGTGTTCTGGGGGGATGTGCGCGCGCTGCTCGAGGCGGCGAGGGGGGCCGGCGCCGGGGACGGGGCCCATGCGGTGCCGCGCGCGCCGCGGCCCGGGCGCCTTTTGCTCGCCGAAGACAATCCCATGAACCAGGAGATCGCCGTGGAGTTCCTGACGGACGCCGGCTATACGGTGGACGTGGCCGCCAACGGCCGCGAGGCCGTGGAAATGCTGGCGGCCGCCCCGGCGGGAACGTATGACGTGGTGCTCATGGACGTGCAGATGCCCGTGCTGGACGGCTACGGCGCCACCCAGGCCATCCGCGCCCTGGAGGATCCGGCCCGGGCCTCGGTGCCCATCATCGCCATGACGGCCAATTCTTTCGAGGAAGACAAGCAGGAGGCCCTGCGCCGCGGCATGAACGGCCACATCGCCAAGCCCATCGACTTCAACGTCCTGTTCGGGACGCTGGCGCGGCTGCTCGGGCAGGACAGCCCGGAGTGAGCAGCCGGGCCCCCGGCGGGCGGCCGCTCGCGGCCCCGCATCGCTTTACCCTACTTCGCCCCTTTCTTCCCGCGCCCGGCCAGTACCTTCTCAAGCGTCGCGCGCGCCAGCATGCCCGGCGCCTCGCCGCCCTTTTCCGTGAGGATGACCACGGCCTCGTCCAGTTGCTCCGGCGTGAGGCCGGTGTTGAGGGCAAAGCCGAGATGCGCGCGCAACTGGTTCACCGCGGGGAGCGCCGCCAGCGCGGCCACGGTGGCGAGCTCCCGTTCCTGCTCGGTCAGGACGCCGCGACTGAAGATGTCGCAAAACAGGTGCTCCTTTAAAAACGCGTCAATGGCCGGCGCGAACTCATAGACGGGCGCGTTGGCCGGCCGGCCGAGCAGGGCCGTCTGCGTGGCCGTGCCGATGGCGTTCCGGTCCGCGCCGGCGGGGAGCTCCCTCGGCGCCTCCCCCTCGGCGTCCTCCTTGCCTGCCTGCCTGCGCTTTTCCACAACGGCCATGAAGGTGTTGAGCCCGTCGAGGCTGCGGGGGAAGCCGCAATAGGCATAGAGCTGGATGAGGACTTCCTTGATGTCGTTGACGTTAAGGCCGCTCTCCAGCCCGGCCTCCAGCGCCTGCGCGAGCGCCGCCTGGTCGCCCGACGCGGTATGGGCGGCAATGGGGACGATGGCTGCGCGGCGCGCGTCAAGCTGCCCGGCGGTGGCGCCCCCCGCGAGCGACAGGAAGAGCGCCCCTGCGGCGAGGAGAAGAAAGAGCTTTTTCATGCGTGTTCCCGCCTACTTTTTGCCGGCATACTGCTCGTCCGTGACCTCTTCCATCCAGTCCACCATCTTGCCGTCCTTCATGCCGTGGATGGCCAGGTGCTGCATGGCCGTGGTGGGCGAGGCGCCGTGCCAGTGCTTCACGCCCGCCGGGCACCAGACCACGTCCCCGGCCTTGATCTCCCACACCTTGCCGTCGGCCGTGCCCGTGAGGCCCGAGCCTTCGGTGACGATGAGCCGCTGCCCCAGAGGGTGCGTGTGCCAGTAGGTGCGCGCGCCCGGGTCGAAGGTGACGAGCGAGACGCCGTAGGGCGCGTCCTCCGTGGGCCGGAAAAAATGTTCGCGGCGCACCGTGCCGGTGAAGGTGTCGCCCTTGCCCACGTGGGAAGGGATCTCGCCGTTCTTGATGACCGTATATCCCTCCTGGGCCTGCCCGCTCACGGGCACCACGGCCAGCAGCGCGCCCAGCGCGAGCGCGATTAGCAGGGATTTCAGCATTTTTCCCTCCCTTTTTCAGGTTCGTACGGCGGAGAGCCGAGCGCCTACGGATGCAGCCTCAGCTCCTTGCGCCCCCGTTCCAGCGCGGCGTTGCAGGCGCGGTCGAGGTCGGCGGCGCACTGTTCCGGCGTGATCCTGAGCGCCAGCAGCTTGTTGATATTGGGCCAGAACACGCTGCGGAACGAGTCGCGCCGGCCCTGCCAGTTGGGGCTTTTGTTGGTGAAGTTGACCACGTTCACGGCATTGCGCTCAAATTCGTCGATCAGCGCGATGCGGTCGCGGTAGCGGGCGAGGCTGCGCTTGCTTGCCGGGATATTGCCGGCCGAGAGGTCGCGCCATTCGTCATGGCTGTAGAGATAGGCCAGAAAATCCTTGGCCGCCTTGACCCGGGCCGGGTCGCCGTTGTCGAACACGGCGAAGCCGATGTAAAAGGCCGTGGCCACCGTGCCCGGATAGTTCACGAAACCGTACTCGTCCAGATGCGGGGCGAGCGCCCGGTTGACGTTGCTGAACATGAAGATGGCGAGCTGCCCGTTGGCGAAGAGCGCGGCGCAGTCCTTCATCTCCAGGTTCTCGGGATGCGGCGGGAACCAGCCGCGGCGCACGCCCTCCTGAAGCCACGCCAGCGCCTTCACCGTCTCGGGCGCCTGAAAGTCGAAATTGCCGTCGCTGTCGAAGATGGTGCCCCCGAAAGCACGCAAATAGGTGAGGATGTGCGTGTCGCCGTCGTTGTTCTTGGCGAACAGGGCCAGCGGGTAGATGCCGTGCGGAAGTTTTGCAGCGAGCGTGTCGAGGATGTGCTGCCACTGGGGGAGGCTCCAGTCCTGTATCTCGCGGCCCGTGCCGATATAGTCCTCGAGGCCGCAGCGCCGGAAGAGCTCCTTGTTGTAGATGAGGATGTTCTGCATGCTCAGGAAGGGCAAAAGATAAACGCGCCCCTCGCGGCTTGCGGTGTCCAGCGCCTGCGGGTCGAGATCGGCCCTGAGGGCCGGGTCGAGCACATCGTCCAGCGGCACGGCGCGGCCCATGTCGATATAGCCGATAAGATTGAAAAACGCCCCGAAAAGGATGTCCGGCGCCTGGGCCGTGCCGAGGCTGCCGGTGACGGCCTGCATCTCGTCCACATGGTTGAAGGTCTTGACCTCCGGCTGCACGGGCGCCCCGGCGCGCTGCTTCGCAAAGGCCGCGGACGCCTGCTTGAGGAAGGAAGTGGTGTCGCGGATATGCGGGTTGCTCACCGTGTTCATGGTCTGTGCGGGCGTCATGATGACCAGCGGCTCGGGCGTGGATGGCTCGGAACCGCAGCCGGCCAGCAGGACCCCGAGCAGCAGGGCGGCGAGCGCGGCGTGCGCGGGGCGGCGGCTCACGGGCGCCCCTTCGCCGCGGGCCTCCCGGGCGCGCAGTTGATGGCGGCCATCTTCTGCAAAAAGACCTTGATGTCGATGGGCTTGGTGAGAAAGTCGTCCATGCCGCTGGCCATGGCCTTGTCCATGTCCTCCTTGAAGCTGTTGGCCGTGCAGGCGTAGATGGTCACGGTCTCCGCGTCCGGCCTCTTGAGGGCGCGGATGGCCGCGGTGGCCTCGCAGCCGTCCATGACCGGCATCTGCATGTCCATGAGGATGACCGCGAACTCGTCCTCGGCGGACGCGCGGAAGATCTCCACCGCCTCCTCGCCGTTTTTGGCGTGCACCACGGAAAAGCCCGCGTCGGCCAGCACTTCCATGAGAAATTCGGCGTTGAATTCCGCATCCTCGGCGAGCAGGATGCGGCCCTTGCGCGGCGGCTCGGGCGCGGCCGGCGTGGCGGGGGCCTGCGGGCTCGCCGTGCCCGGCGTCGCCGGAGTGGCGGCGGGGGCTGCCGCTGGCGCG
>NZ_JAAVBE010000032.1 GCF_014803725.1 Desulfovibrio sp. | reverse complement strand
CTCTGCCTGACGCAAAATCCCGATGATCTGCTCTTCGCTGAATCGACTCCGTTTCATGGAAGTGCTCCTATGCCAGGAACACTAACTTTTCAATGGACCTGTTTTTGGGGGAGGGGTCAAAGAAAGCCCCCGGATTACCAAGGGGGCTTTGTTTCAATCCAGCTTGAACCTGAGACCTTAGGTCACAGAGGTGCAAGTTCTCAGCTCAATCATGGATTTTAAACTTTGCGAGGAGTGCTTCCCCCATTCCTGGGGTTTCAGGATCATGCGTTCCGCGGCCAGTATCCAGATTGCGGATGCTCGACATTTCATCCGCTGTGAGTTCAAAATCGAAGATCTCTATATTTCCCGCAATTCTCGCCGGGTTTGTGGACTTTGGCAGGACGATGAGGCCGTCCTGCACTTCAAAGCGCAGGATGATTTGCCCGGGATTTTTCCCGTATTTTTGCGCGAGCGCCGTGATGACGGGATTCTCCAGCAGTTTTTTGTCGCCGTGACCAAGGGGATAATATGCCTCGATCTTCACGTCCGCCGGGGCAAGTAACTCCCTCAGTGCCCGTTGCTGGAAGAGCGGGTTGCACTCCACCTGGTTCACCGCCGGAATGGTGGTGAACTCACCGACATATTTTTTCCAGAGGTTCGGCGTCATGTTGCTCACGCCGATGGATTTTATGAGGCCCTCCTTTTTCGCCTCCTCAAGGGCCTTCCACGCGCCAACCACGTCAAAATAGGGCTGGTGCAGCAAATAGAGGTCGATCCAGCCCGTCTTGAGCTTGTCGAGGGAAGCGCGGACACCCTTTTTCGACGCCTCATAGCCGTAATCCTGAAGCCACAGCTTGCTCGTGATGAAGATTTCCTCGCGCGGGATGCCGGAATCGCGCACGGCCTTTCCCACTTCCTCCTCGTTGAAGTAGGCAGCTGCCGTGTCGATATGGCGGTAGCCAACGTCCAGGGCTTCCCTTACGGCCCTGTATGTCGAGCCGTCAGCGGGAATGAGGAACACGCCAAATCCCACCACCGGGATGTGATTGCCGTCGTTCAAACGCAATTCTTTCATATCACCACTCCTGAAAGGGATTAAAAACCATTTTTTTCCTGTTCGCCAAAAATCGGAACACTCAGGGCGCCCAGCAGCGTGTCTATCTTCTTCAGCTCCTCCTGTGTGAACGTGATCGTGACCGCTTCGGCATTCTCCCTGATACGTTCCGCTTTGGAACTGCCCGGAATGGGCACGATATACGGTTTCTGCGCCAGCACCCATGCAAGTGAGATTTGCGCGGGGCTCGCGTGTTTTTCCGTTGCCAAGGTTTCAATCAGTTCAAGCAGCGGCCGCGCCTTTTCCCGGCCCTCCTGCGAATATTGGGGCATTTTGCTGCGATAATCCATGCTGCCGCCAAACGTTGGATCGCCCTTGGCGGCGCTGGTAAGGAAGCCGTTGGCAAGCGGAGAGTACGCCACAAAGCCGATGTCGAGCTCCTCAAGCACGGGGAACAATTTTTCATTCCAGCGGGCCATCATGGAGTAGCGGAGCTGCACGCAGGCCACAGGGCAAACGGCATGGGCACGGCGGATATATTCTTCCGAGGCGTTGGATATGCCCCAGAAGCGGATCTTTCCCTCCCTGATAAATCCCCGCATGGCTTCTGCCACGACTTCCGGCTCCACCGCCGGGTCCATCCTGTGCTGGTAATAGAGGTCGATGGTTTCAACGCCCAAGCGTTTCAGGCTTTGCTCCAACGACTTGCGAAGCTCGCGCGGCTGCGAACGTGGCGTTATTTTAAGATCCGTATCAAGGCCAATGCCCCCCTTGCTGGCAATGCTGACCTTGTGGCGCAGCGAACGCAAGGCTTCGCCAACGATTTCCTCATTGATGGAGGGGGAACCATCCGCATACTTGCCCACATACACTTCCGCCGTATCAAAGAAGGTATAGCCAATGTCCACAGCTTCATGGATGCGCCGGATGGCGTCTTCTTTTTCAACGGCATATCCATACGCATGCGAGAGTCCCATGCAGCCATAGCCGATTGCTGAAACAGACAGTGAACTACCAAGATTTCTTTTATACATCAGTTATATCTCTCCTTAGAATATTGAAATGGTATTTAGCTGTTTTGCCATGCTGAAATGTATTGCCACATTTTGTGGAGGCTCATTTGTACTTGCCCTGAGCAAAAGCCCCTGACAAAAAAAGATTGCTGCTTTTGTCAAGATCATCCATGGCAAGTATAACCATTTCTCGAGAAGAGGGTTTGATGGCGAGACTTGCAGAATAAAGGTTATGTCCTTGTTCTCTGTTCGGTAAGAGAACCTGTCCTATAGGCAAACCCCGTGGATTAAAGACAAGCACGCGTCCCTGGCTCATAATCGCAACGTAAAGGTTTCCATCAGAGTCCGTACGCATTGAATCTGGGCCTCGGCCCGTAAAGTAATAGACAGGAGTGGAATGAATACGATCAAAATGAGTATCATCAAATAAATCTATTCTATAAAGGATCGAGCGCCCATAATCACCGGTCCAAAGCACTTTCTCATCCGGAGATAGCGCTATGCCATTAGCGTTTGCCATATTCCCAACAATTTTTTCGATTTTTTCAAATCCAGGGTGAATATAATAAATTCCACCCGCGGTGTCTGTCATTGTGCCTTTAAAATCAGTAAAATATATCCCCCCCTTGGAATTGACGGCCATGTCATTTGGAATATATCCCTCATCCGCTTTGAGAACTTCCTGGAGATCGCGGCCGTCCGGATTAAGGGAATAAATAGCACCTTTGCTTGCGCCGTCCGTATTACCGCATACCAGCAAACGTCCATTTGGGAGAAAGGCAAGTCCCGTTGGCATGAAATCCTCAAATTTGGCCAGCGTATTGAGTTTCCCTTTCTTATCAAGCTGTAAAACCCGGTTCGGGCCTATTTCAGTGAAATACAGATTCCCGTTGTCATCGAAAATAGCCCCCTCAAGGACATTGGCGCTTGGTGTCACCTCTTTTAGGTGGGTAGCCACAACACTCCGTAACTGTTTTTCAAACGGAGGTATTGGGACAATATTTTTATCGGCTATTTCATAAGTAAGACCTTGCGTGACAACGTTCTCGGCCATGACAGATATTGTCGCACTTAAAAACACCAGCGTGATACATATCACAAGGCTACCTTTCATTGCCTTTCCAAGTCCGTTATCTTGATGAAATGGTGGCATATTTCCCCTAATTTTTTTCAACGAATGAAGTTGGTGAAGGTGACTTTTTCCTGCTCGGGGAAGACAAGCCCGTTACGCGCCGCCATATCCAGCGCCCTGACAAGCCAAGCCATATTTCTGGCAAGGAAGCGCATGGTCTGCACGCCCTCCTTGTCCTTCTGCACCTCATCGGGAGTCATGCCATGCACGCCATCCCAGTAGCGGGAGGTCACGATGGGCATTTGCGAGAGCGAGAAGTAGCGGTTCATCTGGTCGGTGGCGGCCACGAGGCCGCTCCGTCTCGCCGAGGCGACACAGCAGGCGGGCTTGAAGAGGAATCGGCCTTTATTGCCGCAAAAATCCGCGAAGAAGGCGCGATCCATGAAGGATTTCATGTTGCCGCTCGTCGCGCCCCAATGAACCGGGCTTCCAAAAACAAATGCCGAATATTCGGCTGCGATTTCAAGAAATTCGTTTACCTTGTCGTTGAAGACACAAAATCCAGTATCAACGCATTTCCGGCAATCAATACAGCCGCCAATGGGCTTGTTGCCAATCCAGAAATGTGCCGTTTCAATCCCGGCATCCTCAAAAATTGGCTTCATGGCTGACAAAGCCGTATATGTACACCCTCTGGGATGCGGACTTCCATTAACAAGGATGATCTTCATCACGCTTCCTCCATATCGGTCTGCACACTCAACCACTTCCAGCTTTCCACTTCACGTGCCCTCTCCGCCGCGAACTTTTCGCCCATCCTGACGGCAAGCGAGCCCAGCAAGAGCCGGAAAGGCGGCTCCGGGCTTTCCGCTGCCCGGATGATGACCTTTGCCGCTTTTCGCACATCTCCCCAACCACCGATGCCGGAATCTTCCGGATTTTCAAGGCGAACCTTGCGTTTGCCTGCGGTTTCGGCATAATCCGCAATATCATTCGTGTTGACGTCTATGGAGCGATAAAAAAAGTCCGTTTTGAAAGGACCTGGCTCAACGACCATCACTTTGATTCCCAGAGGCCTCACCTCCTTGCGGAGTCCGTCGGACATGCCTTCCACCGCGCATTTGGCCGCGCCGTAGAATGCGGAACCTTCGGAAGTGCTGAGGGCCGCAATGGAGGAAAAATTGATGATCATGCCATGGCGCGCCTTGCGCATATGAGGCAAAACTGCCTGAATGGTGCGCACTGCGCCAAAAAAGTTGGTGTCAAACTCTTTCCGGATTTCTTCCATGGTACATTCTTCAACGGCTCCGCGCAGACAGTACCCGGCATTATTCACCAGCACATCAATCTTGCCAAAATATTCAATGGCTGCGTCAACAGCTTTCCGGACATTTGTCGCATCATTCACGTCCAGAGGAAGGATGCGTGCGCTTTTGGGCCATTTTTCCGCGAACTCCGTGAGTTTTCGCACGTCTCTTGCGGTCACCACGACCTGCTTGCCCTGCTCAAGCGCGACGGTCGCAAGATTTTTCCCCAGGCCCGAGGAACAGCCTGTTACCAACCATGTGTCTGCCATCTCAGTCCAACCCCTTCTGTTTGAGCCATTGTTCAAAAATTTCTGCGACCGCTTCGTTGTTCCTGTCAGAAAAGGGAAAGTGCGTATTGCCGGTGAGACCCCTGTCTGGCAGGTTGATAATACAGGCATCCCCTCCATGCCTGTTCACGGCATCGACAAACTTTCCGGCCATTTCCCTGGCGCTTCGCCAGTAGTCCTTGTGCGGCTCCGCGACGCGATCCGAGGGGATGTTGTCTCCGTAAAAAATGACAATGGGCTTCCGGGTCAGTTCCATAAACTCCTGCTTCGGAACGGATGACGCTTTCAGCGGTGAGAATGGGCTCGCGTTGTCAATCGGCTCCGGCACTTCCCCCTCAGGGAAGACAAAGCCACTGCCCGGCTCATACGCTGCGATGGCCTTGATGTTTCCGCTGCCCATCCCGGCGAGCCAGCCAGGTCCGCAGCCCTGAGAGTGGGTGACAAGCACGCCGTCGCCAATGCGGCCAAAAAGGGCTTTCAGGGAATCCGCCACAAGCCCGGCGTCAAAGGGGCCTGTGTTGGGCGTCATTTGCCGGAAAAATTGATCGAGGTTTTCCTCGCCCTGCGCGAATTGTGTATCCGCGTAAAAGTCGGGCCATATGCCCAGCCGGAACTGGCCGAACCAGAACTGCTCATCAGGAGTGGCCGGGATTTCTCCCTTTACTGTGGAACGACCGGCATCTCCGCGCCTGGGCTGGTCGACAAGATAGACGGGATAGCCTTTGCCCAGAAAAATATTCTGGTAGCCGTCGCGCCCGTCAGGAGTGCTTTGCCAGGTGCGCATGGACTGGCCTGCGCCGTGAAGAAAGACCAGCGGGGGCTTTTTGGCATCAACGGGAATCTGGTAATTCACATTGGCATGGTCACCATGCAGGGTTTGTGATTGGGGGGTGGGGTGGCGCGGGTCGTAGGGTTCCGTGGCCTCCACTACCGTACCGCCCACCGCAAAGCTCCCCTGCTTTTCAATGCTCAGCGGCGCAGCGCCCGAAACGGACGTGAAGCCGATAATGACTATCAGGCCAAGGCAGATAGTCACGCCTTTCTTCCACAGGCTGTTCCTTGTCCTCTCGCTGATCATGGTTCCCCCTCAATCGCGAAATTGGGAAAGTTGCCGCTCCCAGAAGCGCAGGGCAGCTTCGACCCAACCCTCGGCATCCGTGCCGTGCCCGACGCCGAATCCATGCCCCGCGTGCCTGACGAGAAGGATTTCCGCATCAATGTCCGCGTCTTTGAGCGCCTTTGTTCTTGCCTGCATGATGCGGTAGTCGGCGATGGGGTCGTCCATGCTGACGACAGAAAAGGTCGGCGGGTCTTGTGGGGTCATCCAATCATGACCCGTATAGGCCATGATCACCGCCGAGGGCTTCGGCACATCAGCGCCGCCGAGGCGCCTGGCCCCATACGCCCCCAAATCCGCTGCCATGCGTGCGCCCGCCGAACCGCCCCAGACAGAATAACCATTGACGCTGATTTCGAGCGTGGAGGCATTGGCGAATATCCAGCTCAATGCGTGCGCCATGTCCGCGCAGGCAACGCTTTCACCGCCTGTTCGGTATTGCAGGACAAAGGCATTGAAACCATGTCTACTGATAATGTCCGCAATGGGATAGCCTTCGTGCAAGGAGCCGACATAGCGAAAACCGCCGCCAGGACATATCAGGGCAAAGGGCGCACCGGGTTTCCCCCTGAAAAAAAAGAGGCCCGTCTGGTCACGGACGGCTGCGTCGTCGGAAAAGGAATAAAATACGGGCTTGCCACTGGCGGCATCGCTGATGAGGCGGTTGATGCCAGAAAGAATGACCTCGGGTCGGACATGGGAATGCCAGGGCATCAGAGTGGCGACAGCGTCAAGGCGCATATTCCCATTCCCCTGCGCATCCTCCGTGCGCGGCAGCATATGTACGGCAAAGTCCCTGAGGGCCGAATGCGCCAACAGGTCAGCAACGGTGTTCTTGCCCGATAGAAAAGCTGGTGCTTTTTCTTCCATGATTGGAGTAGCTCTATCTCTGTTGGCCGCTGCGGACACCGCCATGCCGCCCGATATCATCAGGAGCAGCAGCGTCGTCGCAATTTTACACGGATTTGCCCATCTCATAGGCTTCACGCATGGCGGGCTTTTCCCGTATTTCCCCCGGCGCGTACACGCCCTTGCCGTAAATGACGCCGCCCTCGCTAGAACCCTTAAGGCATTTGGCAAGGCCCCGCATACACTCCAGTGTGCAGTCCATCACCCAGGCGCTGTCTTCAGCAGCCGTCATGATGTAGTAGAAGGTCTTGCCGCGGATTTTCAGCCACTGGGCGACGGTGCGGTCAATGAGGGTTTTCATCTGCGCGTCGATGGAATAAAAATAGACCGGGCTGGCCATGACGATAACATCGGCATCGTTCATTTTTTCCAAAATTTCCGCCATGTCGTCCTTGATGATGCAATGCCCGTCGTGATTCTTGCAATAGTAGCAGGCGTTGCAGTATGCGATTTTTTTATCGCGCAGATACAGGAGTTCCACATCGTTGCCGACTTCCGCCGCGCCGCGCGCGAATTCCGCACATAGGGCGGCGGAATTGCCATTCTTGCGCGGGCTGCCCGCGAGTATCAGCACTTTTTTCATCCTTTGCTCCGTTATTTCAGGCTGGCACCAAAAAACTCCGCCAGCTTGTCGATGGGCAATACGTCCAGCTTGTCATACAGGTCAAAATGATCTGCACCGGGGACGATGAAAAGCTCCTTCGGTTCAGCGGCCTTGGCGTAGGCGTCTTTGGTGAAGGGCTGGGAATGGGCCTTTTCTCCCATGATGAACAGCATTGGACGCGGCGAAATGGTTTCAATATCATTGAACGGATAGAAGTTCATGAAGGCCGCGTTGCTCGCCTTGTCCGACCTTGTGTTCATTTCCGGCGTCTCATGGGCAGGCTGAAACGCGCCCCTGCCACGATAAAACGCATAGGATGCCTTGCGAGGGGCCGGAGAGTTGTCATCTATGGAAAAGGGCGCCCCGCCCGTGAGCGGCCTTTCTTTGCCGAGAAAATTGTCGTAACGGGCAGCCGCCGCATCGGCGATTACCTTCTTGCGCTGCTCAGGGCTTTGTGACTGATTGAGGCCGCTGCGGCGCATCTCACCGATATTGTACATGCTGACCGTGGCCACGGCTTTCATGCGCGGGTCGATCTTGGCGGCGCTGATGACGAAGCTGCCGCTGCCGCAAATTCCGAGAATGCCGATTTTTTGCGGGTCCACAAAATCCCTTGTCCCCAAAAAATCCACCGCCGCGCTGAAAGCTTCTGCATACAGATCCGGCGCGATGGCGTGGCGCGGGTTTCCGCCGCTCTCGCCCCAAAACTGCTGGTCAATGGCAAGGGTCACAAAGCCCTTGGCCGCCAGCTGTGCGGCATAGACTGCGGCGGCTTGCTCCTTGCTGGCACCCATGGGATGCCCGATAACGATGGCTTGCGCCTTTCCCTCCAATTTATCCGGCATGAAGAGATAACCGACGAGATTCATGCCGTACTGGTTGTCGAAACTCACGCGGTAGATATGGACGCCTGCGGGAACCTCAAAGGTCGGGAAGTTTTTTTGTTCCAGAAGCTGCATGGTGGAGGTGTCCGCCGCATCCGCGTCGCAGGGGCAAAAATATGAACTCAGGAGGACAAGGCAGCAGCAAAGAGCGATACCCGCCATTTTCATCTGGCAACTCCTTTCAGGGCTTTTTCCGCCGCTTTCGCATATTCCTCATCCGAAACCTTGTCGGCCCATTGGGTTGCCATTCCAGGCGCGCTTTCGCTGATGGCGAGATGCGTCATGGCCGTATCCGGGGCTGCCCCGTGCCAGTGTTTTACTCCGGGCGGGCACATGACCACGTCGCCGGGCAGGATGACGGTGGGCTCTTTTCCCCATTCCTGGGTGATGCCGCGCCCGGAAGTGACGATGAGCGTCTGGCCGAGGGGATGGGTGTGCCACGCCGTGCGGCTGCCCGGCTCAAAGGTGACGGTCGCCCCGTAATGCCGGGCCGGGGCGCTCGCCTTAAAGCCCTGGTCGGTGCGCACGCGGCCTGTGAAATGTTCAGCGCCAACGGATTTTGAAGGCACGCTCCCCGCGCGAATGACCGTCTGCCCGCTGCTGTCGTCTGCGGGGCTGATATGGGGGGCGAGGATGGCCACGACCAAAAAACAGAGAACAATGAGCGTTTTCATGCGTTTTCTTGGGGGCCCCCGCCCCCAAACATTGAGGACAGGGGCCGGGAAGGCTAAAGGTTCTTGCCGTAAAATTCCTTGAGCTTGCCCATGGCCGTATCCACATATTCAGGCACATAATAGGTCTGGATGTGGGTCGCGCCCGGAATCAGGAAGAGCTCCCGCTCCTTAGCGCCCGTGGCCTTGCCGATGGCTTCTTCGGTCATGTAGAGGGTGTCTGCCTTGTCGCCCGCCATCATCAGCAGAGGAGCGTTTATCAACTCGATCTGGTCGGTGGCGTCCCAGGGCATCAGATCCATCAGGCTTTCGGTGGTGTAGGCAAAGGTGGAGTTGGGGTGTCGATGCGTGCGCCCGTAATAGATCATGCCTTCTCGATAGAGATCGGTGGGGATTTTGGCGATCTTTTCAACGGTAAGGGCATCAAAATCCACATTGCCGGAAAGTTCGATCTCGCCGCCCCTGACGCGCTTTTCGCGGGCGTCGGCCGCTTGCTTCAGGCGTTCCTGAATCGTGGAGAGCTGGCTTTCCATGAAGCCGTCGCGCCGCACCTTGCCGGAGTTGAACATGCTCAGGGTGGCGACGGCCTTCAACCGCTTGTCGGACTTGGCGGCGTTGAGCGTATAGCCGCCCCCGCCGCAAATGCCCAGCACGCCGATGCGGTCGGCATCGACGCCAGGATAGGTGCTGATGAAGTCCACCATGCCGCGGATATCTTCCGTGCGGTAATAGGGTTTGTCCGTATGCCTGGGCTCGCCGCCGCTCGCCCCCTGAAACGCGGCATCCGCCGCAATGGTGACATAGCCCTCGCCCGCGAGGCGCTGGGCGTATTCTCCTGCGACCTGCTCTTTAACCCCGCCATTGGGATGCGCGACCACGATGGCCGGATACTTGCCGTCCGCCTTGTACTGTGGCGGCGTATAGACATTGGCGGCAATCTTTATCCCGTTCAGCTCATAGTTCACGGGATGTATCTGCACTTTGCCCGGCACGTTCTCCTTGATGGCGTTGGCGTACACAAGCCCGAAGGGATTCTCCTGGGCCGCGAAAACCGGGCTCGCCGCTGCCATCGCCACACCCATTGCCATTGCTGCCATTTTCATGCTCCTCATGTTAATTGCCTTCCTTTCTGTCCGCTGAATACATTTTTTCCAGCAGGTCGTTCATAAGAGTTCCAGCCGTTTCAGAGACCCTGGCTTTCAGCACAGCCGCCGCTTCTTTCAGTTGCGTTTCGGTCATGCCGATATTGCGGCACACGCGCAAGTGGGAAGCGAGCTGCGCAGGGGCCGGAAGCGTTGCCAGAATGGAAATGGTCGCGAGTTCCCGATCCTTCCAGGAGAGAACACCCCGTGAAAAAATATCACAAAAAAGATGTTCTTTCAGAAACGTGTCCATGGCGGGCGCAAATTCGTATATCCGGCCCCTCACAGAGTGCCCGACAAGCTCCGTCTGGATTTTTGTCCCGATGGCACGCCTTTCCGCATCCGCGGGGAGCTCATGCGGCGCAGGACCCACCTTGTCAGTGATGCCCGCCGCCTTCCGCGTGTCGAGCAGGTCAAGGAACACATTGAGGGCGGAGAGGCTGCGCGGGAAGCCCGCATACGCATAGAGCTGGATAAGGACTTCCTTGATTTCGTTAACGGAAAGCCCGGCGGAAAGGCCGTCTTCCAGTGCGGATTTCAGCTTTTCAGTATCGCCGTTGGCAGCGAATGCCGCTATGGGGATGATGGCCTGCTGCTGGATGGTCAGCCCGGAATTCATGACTTCGCTCCTTGCCTGAATAACCGAAAATGCCGCCACTGCCAGAAAAACCAGGAACGCCACAGTACTTTTTTTGAGAAGCATAACAGGAACTTCCTCCCAAAAGATGCAAATCTTTAAGGGGGATGATACTCCAACAGGCTCGAAAGCGAATACCCAATTCGCTATTTTTGTTTACCTGTTTCGCTCAAAGTTGAGAGCTTCCAGGCGCGGAATAAGAGCAGGCTATGCCTCGGAAGCCCCGGGGCAAAAAGCCTGTGAAAGGAATGCGGCAAAAGGGAGAGTTCAGGCCAGGCTTCGGGACGAGTCGCGCCCGGGCGTCTGGCCGAATAGCCGCTTATATTCGCGTGAGAACTGGGCCTCGCTTTCATAGCCCACGCGCCGCGAGGCGGAACGGGCGTCAAGCCCTTCGCGCTGCATCAGGCGCTGGGCTTCGTAGAGGCGCAGGCGTTTCTGGAATTGCAGGGGGCTGATGCTCGTGGTCTCGCGGAAGCAGCGGTTGAAGGTGGAGGGGGCCATGTTCACCTGCCGGGCCAGCCCGGGCATGGAAAAGGCCTCGGCAAAGTGGCCGCGCAACCAGGCAATGGACTGGGCTATCCTGTGGTCCCTCGTGCCCGGGGTGATAGCGAGCCTGAGCTTTTTGCCGAGGCCCCCCTTGAGGATGGCATAATGGATCTCGCGGATGACCGGGCCCGCGAAGAGCGGGATGCCCCGAGGCTCTTTCAGGAGGCGGACAAGGCGGTAAAAGGCCAGCAGGATGTCCGCCGAGGCCTTTTCCTTGCCTATGGCGCTGTCGTTCCCTTGTCCGGCCGGCAGGTCGCCGCCGTCTTCAAGGCTGAGCCCGGCGAGGATGCGGGCGTCAAGCCGAATGGACAGGGAAAGGAAGGGATGCTCCGGTGACGACTCTACAATATGAAAAATGCCGGGCATATCGCTGCCCAGGATTACATATTCACCCGCGCCGTATAAAATTTCGTGCTCACCATAAAAAGCCTGTTTTTCCCCTTGTACGACCAGCGCAATCATTGGATAATACAGACATTTTTCTGGAGATGTTTGCTGGTCAATCCGTGTGAGCATCAGGCCATCAATGGCGGTTGCCAGCCTTTGCTGAGTGGGAAGCCAGGAGAAGAGCTCATCGCGCAAAAGCTTGAGGAAAGTCTTTTTAGTTTCCATGCCAGTCATCCTGTTTCGCTCTGGTTACGCGTGGGGATGCTCCTTTGCAGCGAGCATCTCACGGCGCAAAATGGCATTTATTCTCGTCTGATAACCGCTACCAAACGAACGTAACCACGCCAAGACATCAGCATCGAGGCGGATAGTCGTCATTTTCTTGATTGGGCGATAGTAGCGGCTGGTATCCTCAATGGGAGGGATTTCCGAATAGTCGATGGCGCTTTCCGGTCTGGCGGAGAGTACCTCAAGTTCCGCTTGCTGCTCTGGGGTGAGCGGCGGCGGATTGTCGATATCCAACTCAAAATTGGTGATATGCCTGTCGTTCTTTTTCATTGGCTAGCCTCGCTGAAATAAGACGGAGATATTCTCCATTTTTACGTTCAGTATAGATAACAATCAAAATTGCAGGACAGACCATACCAATAGTTATCCAGCGATCTTCTTCAGTGCTATGTGCCTCATCGTAGTACTCTATTCTCCACGGGTCAGTAAATACACGCGCTGCAACCTCAAAGCTGATGCCGTGCTTTGCTTTATTGAGCCTGTTCTTGGTCTCGTCCCACTCAAATTTCATGCCGTCCCTTTTGTTACTACAAAATAGTTAATATAAATTATTCCTATTGTCAATGCTGCTTGCGCCGATGGTCGGGTTTACTCATAGTCTTGGGT
>NZ_JAAVBE010000031.1 GCF_014803725.1 Desulfovibrio sp. | reverse complement strand
AGCGCCCGTGGCGCGTCCTGCGGCAAACCGCAGGGAGGCCGCGCCCGTTGCCCCCGGAGCGGGCACCGCGCCCCCCGCGCCAGCCGCCGGCAACGCCAGGCCCGGTGCTTCGCCGCTTCCGCCGGCGCCCCCGGCTTCCGACGGGACGGCGCCGCGCTACCGCGTGGTGTTGCCATGAGGCGCCGGCGCCCATGAAGGTGCTGAAGACCGCCGGCTGGTGGCTCATTTTTCTCGCCGTGGGCGTGTGCATCCAGGCCCTTGCGCCGGGGCTGGACGTTCTGGCGGTCGGCCTTATCATCCTGCTCCAGGAGCGGGATTACAAAAACCTCGTCTGGCTGCTGCCGCTCTTCGTGCTGGTGCAGGAGGGCATGGGCACGCGGCCCTTTGGGGCGGTCATCGTCTGGTACGCCGCGACCATCGTGCTCTTCCGGCTGGGGCGCTGGCTCTTCGAGGTGGAGAATTTCGTGTTCGTCTTCCTGCTTTCGGCCTGCCTCGGCGCGGCCTATTACGGCGTGACCTGGCTCATGGCGCCGCTGCAGAACCTCGCCTTCAATGTGGAAGACACGCTGGACAAGGCCCTCATGCAGGCGCTGTTCATGCCCTTTGCCTGGCGGCTGCTGGTGGCGGCGCGGCAGTTGAACGCCCCCGAGGAGGAGGAATAGCAGCTCCGCGCGCCGGCTGCTCCCGGCGTTTTTTGCCGGCCTTGGCTGGCATCGAATGTGCATGAAAATGGCGGCCTTCCCCAACCTCAACCATAGAGCCCATGCAGCAGAACGACACCCAGAAGCCTGCCCCCACCGGCACTGAGTCCAAGCGCCCCCAGGCCCACTCCTGGCTCAGGATCCAGGTGGAAAACGAGGGCTACCAGCCCCCGCGCGGCGGCGTCATCCTCCTCCAGGTGCTGGTGGGGGTCTTTTTCTTCATCTTCGTTGTCCGCTTCTGGTATCTCCAGGTGCATCTCGGCGCCGAGTTCACGCGCCAGGCGCAGGAGAACCGCCTGCGCCAGGAGCGCATCTTCGCGCCCCGCGGCCGCATCCTCGACGAGGCCAACCGCGTGCTCGCCGACAACCGCACGGCCTACGGCCTCTCCCTCGTGCGCGAGGACTGCGAGGACCTGCCGGCCACGCTCGCGCAGATCAGCGCCTGGTCGGGCATCCCGCTCTCGCATGTGCAGGAGAAGTACCAGCAGGACCGCTTCAAGGTGAAGCCCTTTGAGCCCCTGCTCATGATCACGGACATCGACTTCGACCTCGTGGCGCGCATCGAGTCCGAGATCCATGCCTGGCCGGGCCTCGAGATCGTGGTGCGCACCAAGCGCAGCTACCCGGAAAACGAGCTCTTCGCCCATGTGCTCGGCTATGTGGCCGAGGCCAACGAAAAGGAGATGGAGGCCGACCCCGCGCTCGCCATGGGCGACCTCGTGGGCAAGCAGGGCCTCGAGTACAAGCTGGAAAAGGATCTGCGCGGCAGCAAGGGGCTCTACGACGTGGAGGTGGACGCCCTCGCCCGCGCCCTCGGCAAGACCCTGCGCGAGGAGCCGCGGGGCGGCGCCGAGATGCAGCTCTCGCTCAACAGCGAGCTCCAGCGCGCAGCGTGGAACGCCCTCAACGGCGAGGCCGGCTGCGTGGTGGTCATGGAGCCGGACACGGGCAAGCTCCGCGCGCTCGTCACCTCGCCGGCCTATGACAACAACCTCTTTGCGGGCGGCATCTCCCGCCGCGACTGGGAGGCCCTGCGCACCAACAACCGCTTCCCGCTCCAGAATCGCGTCATCCAGAGCGTCTATCCTCCCGGATCGGTGTGGAAGCTGCTCATGGCCGCCATGTTCCTCGAGCGCGGGGTGAGCCCGCGCGACACCGTGTTCTGCGCCGGGCAGGTGCGCCTCGGCAACCAGATCTTCCGCTGCTGGAAAAAGGGCGGCCACGGCAGCATGAACATGGAGAGCTCGCTCATCCATTCCTGCGACGTGTATTATTACCTCATGGCCGAGCGCCTGGGCATCGACAAGATCGAGCAGTTCGCCAAGGCGGCGGGCTTCGGCGCGCCCACGGGCATCGACCTGCCGCACGAGAAATCGGGCCTCGTGCCCTCCAAGGAGTGGAAGAAGCGCCGCTTCAAGCGCCCCTGGGTGCGCGGCGAGACCTTCAATGTCTCCATCGGGCAGGGCTATACGCTCGTGACGCCCGTGCAGATGGCCGTCTATGTGTCGGCCATGCTCAACGGCGGCGACCTTTTGAAGCCGCAACTGCTGGAGAACGCGCCGCGCGAGGTGCGCGGCAAGGTGCCCGCGCGCAAGGAGACGCTGGACTTTGTGGTCAATGCCATGCGCAAGACCGCCGGCGCCGGCACGGCCCGCGTGGTGGGCCGCAAGGACGCGGACATGGGCGGCAAGACGGGCACGGCCCAGGTGGTCAAGCTCAAGATGGCTGCGGGCGACCGGCGCCTGCGCACCTCGGAGATGGAATACGCCCAGCGCGACCACGCCTGGATCGCCACCTGGGGCAGCAAGAACGGCAAGCGCTACGTGGTCATCGTCATGGTGGAGCACGGCGGCGGCGGCTCCAGCGTGGCCGGGCCTGTGGCCAAGCGCGTCTATGAGCACCTCTTCGGGCCGGATACCGGCATAGCGCCCCCGCCCGCTGCCGCTGCCGGCCAGCCCGGAGCCCCGGCACAGCCTCGCGCGGCAGCCACTGCTCCGGCCCCGGCGGCCGCGTTGCCCGCGCCCGGCGCGACAGCTTCCCCCACGGCCCCGCGCGCATCCCCAGGAACCACTCCCGGTATATCCCCCGGTATTTCTCGTGGATAAGCGCCTCTTCAGCCACCTCAACTGGGGCCTTTTGGCCTGCATGTTCGCGCTCTACTTCGTGGGCGTGGGCAATCTCTATTCCGCCAGCGGCACACGGCTCGAGGCGGGCCTCGCCTTTTCGGACTTCTACCAGCGCCAGCTCATCTGGGGCCTTGTGGGCCTGCTCGGCATGATTGCGGCCATGAGCTTCGATTATCGCCGGCTGCGCAACATGGCGTGGCCCTTCTTTCTCCTGACCGTGGTCCTTCTGCTGCTCGTGCCCATCGCCGGCAAGACGGTCTACGGCGCCAAGCGCTGGCTCTCCCTCGGGTTCATGAGCGTGCAGCCCTCGGAGCTCGCCAAGCTGGCCGTGCTCGTGCTGGGGGCGCGCCTGCTCGCGCGCGACGGGCGCCCCCTGGGCTGGAAGTCCTTTTGCTCGGTCATGGCCGTGGGCCTTGTGCCGGCCGGGCTCATCCTTATCCAGCCCGACCTCGGCACGACCATGCTCATCCTGCTCATTTTGGGCGGCATGATCCTCTTCCACGGGGTGCGCGGCTACATCATCAAGACCGGCCTCGTGGCCGTGCCGCTGGCCGCGGCCTTCATGTGGTTCGTGGGCATGCACGACTACCAGCGGCAGCGCATCCTCACTTTTTTGAACCCGGGCAATGACCCGCGCGGCTCGGGCTACCACATCCTGCAGTCGCGCATCGCCATCGGCTCCGGCGAGGTCTGGGGCAAGGGCTTCGGCGAGGGCACGCAGAGCCAGCTGCGCTTTTTGCCGGAGCGCCATTCGGATTTCGCCGTGGCCGTGTTCGGCGAGGAGTGGGGCTTTGTGGGCTGCGTGGCTCTGGTCACACTGTTCTGCCTCTTCCTGCTCTCCATTTTCTCCACGGCCGTGCAGGCCAAGGATCGCTTCGGCAGCATGCTCGTGGTGGGCGTGTTTTTTTATTTTTTCTGGCAGATCTTCATCAACATGGGCATGGTCATCGGCCTCATGCCGGTGGTGGGCATCCCGCTGCCCTTCATCAGCTACGGCGGCAGCGCGACACTGGTGAACTTTACCTTGCTCGGCATTGTGCTTAATGTGTCCATGCGGCGCTTCATGTTCAAGGGCTAGCGCCGCGTCACCCGGGAGGAAACATGGGCAAGGACGAGATCGCCTATCTCGGTTCGGATACCGTCTATGAAGGCAAGCTCAGCTTCAAGGGCACCGTGCGCATCGAGGGCCGCTTCACCGGCGACATCGTAAGCGACGGCACCCTCAACGTGGGCAAGGACGCGCAGGTGCGCGGCACGCTCAATGTGGGCGAGCTTTTGCTTTCCGGGCACTTCAACGGCGAGGTCGTGGCCAAGCGCCGCGTGGTGGTCTACGGCTCGGGGGTGCTGGAAGGCACGCTTCAGACGCCGAGCCTGCTCACCGAGGAGGGCGGCGTCATCGAGGGCCAGATCACCATGCGCAATCCCGCCAAGCCCGCGGCCAAGGCGCCGGCCGAGCAGGGCTAGCGCCACTCGGATTTTCTTTGAGGCTTTGTTATAGTTGCGAGTTGGTGCGCTAGCTGTGCTGCACGGGTAACGCCGAAATTATCCGTCAAAAACAGCCTTTTCGGTGCTGGCTGCGTCAGAGAAAAATTTCCTCGGTCGAGTACTTAAGTACACTCCCTTCGGAAATTTTTATCTTCCTTGCCAGCACCGAAAAATCTTATTTTTTAGGATTCTTCCGGCACCAGCCCCCGTCTTTCGCTTCGCTCCAGACGGAATTAAGGAAGGACGATCAGCTGTTTTGTATAACGGCACCTTCTTTGATTGCACCGGGCTTGGGGCACGGGCGCCGACTGCGGCCATACCTGCCGCACCTGCCGGTGCGCCCCTTCCCCGCCGTCCCTAGCCCCGTATTACCAGCGGATGTCCTTGGACAGGGCGATGCCGTCCGTCTCGTCTTGTACTTCGGCCACGCGCTCGTAAAGCAGGCTTGAGATCTTCTGGAATTTGGCGTTGATGAAGCTGTATTCCTTGAGCTGCTTCTGAAATTCCGGCCCCGCCTCCGCAACGCGCCGCGCAAAAAGCTCCTGCGCGAAGCGGTAGAGCTCCATATCCGCACTGTTGTATTCCTGGGCCAGTTCCGCCTCTTCCGCGCTCATGGGCGCCTGTGCGCCCGCATGGGTAAGGGCGTTCCTTTTCTGGTGCAGGATATTGGGAAGTTCCGTAAGCTTTGACAAAAGCAGCATACTTTCCATGAAGCGTTCCTGAATGCCGAAAAACAGGAACGCGTACTCGAGATTGTGTTTCGCCTTCGCCAGGGCTTCCGCAAGATCGGTCTTTTCCAGCGAGTGGCCCGAGATGCAGCGGGTCATGAAGTTCTTGCCGCGGTAGCGGAGCAGCTTGTCCGTACTGGTGATGTATTGGGAAAACGTGATGTCCCGCGAGTTCAGGTAGTCGTAGAGATGCTGGTTTTTCCAGGTTTTCAGGAAGATGTATTCCGAATGGAGCCGTTTTACAGGGTCGCGCAAAAAGGTGAAGGCCCGCACAGGCTTGCCGTAAAACTGCGTGGGATTGGTGCCCGTCAGCAGCAGGTGCCCGGTGATGAAGCGGAACCTGGCGAAAGCGGCTTCGTCAATATATTGGTATTTCTTGAATTCTTCCTGCGAATAAATTTTCAGGATCTGCTCGGCCGGATAGTTGGCGGCAAAGATGGCATCGACGGTGGTGCCGCCCGTGCGCGGAAAATGTAGGAAGAAGAGGGGCGGGGCGTCCGCCTTGGGGGTGTCAGGCATAGACGCGCGGGTTGAGGCCGCCCATGAGGCAAAGGATCTCGTAAGGAATGGTGTCGAGCAGTTGCGCCAGCTCCTGCGCGTCCACCGGGGTCTCGCCCGCTTGGGTAGGGCCGCCGAGCACCCAGGCGAGGTCGCCGGGCGCGGTGTCGGGCACGTCGCTCACGTCCAGCATGAGCATGCTCATGCAGACGCGGCCCACCTGCGGCACGCGCCGGCCGCCCACGAGCAGGGACACGCGCCCGGAGAGCGCCCGCGCGTAGCCCGTGGCGTAGCCGGCCGCGGCCACGGCCACCAGCATGTCGCGCGGGGCCGTGAAGAGGCGCCCGTAGGACACGCTCTCCCCGGCGCTGAGGCGATGCACGGCGAGGATGGGCGCGGCCACGCTCATGGCCCATTCGAGATCCTGCCCGAGGGCTTCGCGGCTCGTGCCGGCGAAGGGATTGCCGCCATAGAGCGCGAGGCCCGGGCGGCAGATGCCGCTCTCGGCCCGTGCCGGGCCTACGGTGGCGGCGGAATTGCCGAGGGAGGGGAGCAGCCCCGGGAAGGCCGCAGCAAGGCCCGCGAAAAAGCGCCCGAAGCGCTCCACCTGCATGGCCGTGTAGGCGTCTTCTTCCGGCATGTCCACGCTGGAAAGGTGCGAGAGCGCAAAACGCGGCGCAAGCACGGGATGGGCGCGCAGGAGCTCGGCCAGCGCCGGGGCGTCCTCAGGGGTGAAGCCGAGGCGCCCCATGCCGGTGTCGCACTTGAGGGCCACGGGCACGGAGCGCGCGCCCGAGACCGTGGCGGCGGCCGCGGCCGCCTCGATGTCGTCAAAGCCCGCGATGAGCAGGGTCAGGCCACTGGCCGCGGCCGCGCGCCATTCCCCAGCGGTCAGGCAGCCCATGAGGGGCACGATCTCCTGCCCGAAGCCGGCGCGGCGCAGGGCGATACCCTCGCTGGCCGTGCCCACGGCGAAGCGCCGCGCGCCGGCATCCGCCAGAGCCGCCGCCACAGGCAAAAGGCCGTGGCCGTAGGCGTCGGACTTGATGACGGGCATGAGCCCCGCGGGATCGCCCAGGCGGCGGAAATTGCGGCGCAGGGCCGCGAGGTCGATGCGGCAGAAGGCGGGCGTGAACGTGCAGGGCATGAAGGCTCCGGGCTGCGGCCCCGGCGGGAGCCGTGCCATGGTTGTACAGGAGAGCGGCCAAAGCATCAAGGCCCGGCGCGGGCTTGTGCCGCGCCGCCCTCAGCCGCGCAGGGCCTTCAGGGTCACGTCCGCCACCTCGGCGGCGAGCTCCGGCGCCATGTCGGCCCACAAGGGCAGGCAGAGCACGCGCTCGGCCATGTCTTCGGAGACCGGGCAGGGCGGCGCGTCCACATAGGGGAGGCGCGTGAGGCTCGGGTAGAAATAGCGGCGCGGGTGGATGTCGCGCGCGTTGAGCGCCTTTGCGGCGCGGGCGCGGGCTTCGCCGTCCGGGAAGATGACGGGGGAGTATGCGTTGTTCCACTCGAGCCCGGGCGCCAGCCGCGGCCGTCGCAGCCCTTCGGGCCCGGGCGCGCCGTCGGGGCCGATGCCGAAGGCCGCGTCATAGACGGCATTGAGGGCCGCGCGCCGGGCGATGTTTTCCGCCACGCCGGGCAGCAGGCAGAGCCCCATGGCCGCGTGCAGCTCGGAGAGCTTGGCATTGATGCCGAGCGAGGTATGCGTGTCGCCCCTGTGGCCGAAGGCGCGCAAAAGCTCGAGCTCCGCCTTGGCGCCCGGGTCGTGCGCCACCACGCAGCCGCCCTCCACCGTATGGAAGAGCTTGGTGGCATGGAAGCTCGCCGTGGCCGCGTCGCCGAAGGCGAAGAGGCTTTTGCCGTCCAGGCGGCTCCCGAAGGAGTGGGCCGCGTCGTAGAGCACCGGGATGCCGCGCTCGTCCGCGAGGCTCCCGAGGGCCGCCACGTCGCAGGCATTGCCATAGACATGCACGGGCAAAAGGCCCGCCGCCTCGGGATGGGCCTCAAGCTGGCGCGCGGTCTCCTCCGGGCTCATGCAGAGGCTTTCGGGGTCGATGTCAGCGAAGACCGGGGTGCACCCCTCCCAGAGCAGGGCCGAGAGCGTCGCCACATAGGTGAAGGGCGTGGTGATGACCGTCTTGCCGTTGAGCCCGAGCAGCCGCAGAGCGAGCTGCAGGGCCAGGGTGCCGTTGGCGCACACGGCGATGGCCGGCGCGTCGAGCAGGCGGCCGAGCTCCGCCTCCAGCCGGCGCGCGTATTCGCCCATGTTGGTGAGGTCATGGGTCTCGAAGATGCGGCGTACGCAGCCGAGATAGTCCTCCAGAGGGGGCAGGTTGGCGCGCGTCACCTGCACCGGCCCCCCCCGGCGCGGCGTGCGCTTCGCTGGACGGTTCATGGCTGCACCGCTTCCCCGCTTGCGTCCGCGCCGCCAGGGGCGGCGCTTCCGGCCACCCGGGCCAGCGCCGCCACGACCTCCTGGTCGAAGCGCAGGTCATTGGAGAGCTGGCGCACGGCCTCGGCCGGGTCCATGCCCTTGTCGCCCCGCCAGGCGCGCGGGCTCGTCATGGCCACAAAGGCGTTGACCACCGCGAGCACGCGGCCGGCGCGCGAGATCTCCTCCCCGCGCAGGCCCTGCGGGCTGCCCGAGCCGTCCATGCGCTCGCCCATCTCGCGCACGGTCTCGCGCACGGGCAGGTCGAAGCGCAGGTCGTGGAGGATCCTGTCCGCATGTTCCGGCGCGCGGAGCACTTCCTGCTTTTCCTCGGGCGTGAGCGCCCCGCTCTTGGTCAAAAGCTCGCGCGGCACGAAGATCTTGCCGATCTGCGAGAGCCTGGCGGCAAGGCCCAGGGTCTCCTTTTCGCGGCTGTCCAGGTCCAGCTCGTCGGCCACCAGTTCGGCGGCGCGGGCCATCCTGTCCGAGTGGCCTGTCAGGTTCGGGTCCACGCTCTCGATGGCGTGCACGAGCGCGGTGATCAGCGCGAGCTGCCGCTGGCGGGCGCGCTCGGCATTGCGGCGGAAGCGCGTGATGTCCTGGAAGGTGGCCACGCAACCCGTGGTGGCGAGTTCGCCGCCCTTGGCGTCGGCGTCATAGGGGTAGAGAGTGACGCGGAAAAGGCGCGTGCCGTCGCCGTCATCGTCCGCATCGGCCGGCGCGTCCGGGAGCGGCGGCATGGCGACCTCGACGGTGGCCGACTGGCCGCAGTCATGCACCACGGCCATGTCGCCCAGAAGCTGCACGGCCACCTTGCCGGGCAGCACCTCCACAAGCGGGGTGCCCGGGGCGATGGCGTCCTTGTGGCCGGCCAGCGCGGTGAAGGCTGGATTTTCCATCTGGACGCGGCCCTGGCTGTCCACCAGCACGAGCCCGGCGTGGAGCGAGGCGTTCACGCTGTCGAGCAGGGCCTTCTGCTTGCTGATGGTGGCATTCTTGTCCATGAGCACGCGGTTCCTGGCCTCAAAGGCGCGGTTGGAGGCCCGCACATAGATGAGCGCGATGAACAGCCAGAGCACGCCCGCGCACGCGAGGAAGAGGATATAGTTCTGGAGCGTCTGGCTGCGGATGATGCCGTCCACCTCGGCGGCGGGAGTTTCGAGCACGAAGCGCCAGTCGAGGACGGTGGGCCTGGCGCCCATGGAATAGACCTCGCCGCGGCCGTCCAGGGCCTCGCGGCGCAGGAAGGGGATGGTCTTGGGCTCCAGTTCCTGCACGAGGGTGGGGGTCACGGGCTCCTGCACCACATGGCCGCCCTTGATGAGCACCATGACCGGGCCGTCGGGCCCCTGGTCCACGATGCGCGGCAGCAGCGTCTCCTCGTGCTCGCCGGTGCGCGCGAGGAAGCCGGCCAGCGGCTTGTCCATGGGCACCGAGAGCAGGAGCACGGCCACGGTCTGCGGCTCTTCGGCGCCGAGCACCTCAAAGAGCGGGTCGGCCATGTCCATGACAAGGCCGTTGTCGGTCATGCGCAGGGGCCCGAAGGCCGCCTTGCCGCTTTCGCCCGCGCGGCGCACGAGGGCCGTCTGCTCCCCGGTGAGCGGCGTGGCGAAATCCGGGGCGACCAGGGGCGTGCCGTCCGCGCGCATGACGCGGGCGTTGGTCCAGGCGCGGCGCCGGGTGAAATCCTTGAGCAGGTCCTGCATGTAGGTGAGCTGCTCGGCCAGGGAGCGCACGGCCTCGTCATCGGAATTGAGGGCTTCGGGGTCGGCGATGCGGGCGAGGGCGTCTGCGTCGAGCTCCCGCGCGTCCATGACGAAGAGGCGGAACATCTCCGAGGCGCTGATGAAGCGTGACTGCTCCACGAGCTCGTTGCGCCAGACGCGGATGGCGTCCAGCGACTTGTCGAGCCAGGTCTGCTGGGTGTCGCGCTGCTTGGCGAGGGTGGCCTGGGTATCGTTTTCCGTCCCGTAGCGGGCCACGAGGAGCGCCACCAGAATGAGGAAAATCAGGATGCCGCCCAGTATCAGGCGGCGGACGAGTTTGCGCCGTGACTCGTTGCCCGTTGCGCTGTCCGTTCCAGCCAGTGCCATCATTGCCGTTTCCCCCCCCGGGCCTTGGCGGTACCTGCCGGGCGCCCCTTGATATGCGTCCAGCGGCCGTTTTCGTTGACGGAATATTGCGGAACATAGTTGCGCAGCCGTGAATGCGGCTGCACCACATTGCTCAGGTTGTCAAGCACATAGGCCTCGCCGTCGAGATAGACCACAAGGACGGCGTGGGCCAGGTTGCGGATGGTGTCGCGCAGGACCACGATGCGCATGTCCTCCGGCGAGATGCCCAGTTCCTTGAGGGTGAAATACTTGGCGATGGCGTAATCCTCGCAGTCGCCGGACTTTTTCAGGAACTGCGCGGGCACGGCCCAGTAATCGGGCTTGCCCCAGTTGACCATGTCCTCGCGGTAGGGCCAGGTGTTCCAGAAGGTATTGACGAGCTTCAGGACATCGCGCGGGCTCTTGCCCTGGGCGCGGTCCCTGAGGATCTTCCAGGTGGTGGTGCGATTGAACTGGCGCTCCGGGCTGAAGATGGGGCTTTTCGCATTGCGGTCGAGCACGTCCAGCCAGCCCGGCAGGGTGGAGAGCGGCCGGCGGAATTCCACGGTGCCGAAGAGCTTGATGCCGTGGCCCGCGGCGCCCTGCGCGGCCGGATGGGCGGGCGCGGCCGCCCCCGATGCTGCCGCTTCGGGCGAGGCGGCTTCGGGAACAGCGGGCTCCGCTTCCGGTTCCATGTTCGCGCCCACGCCCACGGGGGTGCGTTGGGCCGGCGCGGCGAGGGCGCCGGAGACGCCGGCGCCGAGAAGGATGAGCGCGAGAGCCGCGGCTGCAACGCCCCAGGGACGGGGGAAAGCGCGGAAGAAAGCGAAAAACCGTTGCCGCATGGTCCATCCGGGAAAGAGGGTGACGGGCATGGGGGCGTATTGCCTTAATGCCTAAAGAGGTATACATCAAGCGCCGATAAATTGAAAGGCGCGTCAAACCTTGTTCCGGGCGTGGCCGCGTCTGCCGGGCAGCGGCAGGCAACGCCGCGCCGTTCTGTCAGAAGGGACAGAATGGGACGCTTGCGCCGCGCCTTGTCAAGACTGGGCAACATCGTGGAGACCGTCGTGAAAACTGCGAAAAGTGTCACCATTGTTCCGGCGCTCGTGGCCATCCTCCTCGTCTTTTGTTTCTGTCTGCCCGCGCCGGCCCTCTGCGCCGAGGGCAAGGCCCAGAGCGCGTGGCCCCCGCCGCCGCCCGCCGGCGACACCGTGACCGTGGCGGACACCATTTACGGCGTCCTCCGGCACCACCGTTCCCTGCAGGGCATGCAGGAGAACCGCCAGGTGCTCGAGCATGAGCTGCGGCGCGCCCGGGCCGGCTTCGGCCCCAGCGTGGATGTGCAGGGCACGGCCGGCGGCCAGCTCCTGAGCGACAACACCACCCGCAACGCCGACCTCGACAAGCAGATGTACGGCCTCGGCGAAATCAGCGCGCGCCTCACCCAGCCCATCTGGGACGGCTTCGCCACGCGCTCGCGCGTGCGCAACGCCAAGTCCACCCTGGAGTCGGTCAAGGCCCGCGTGTTCGACACGGCCACGACCCTCTCGCTCGACGGCATCATCGCGCATATCGACCTCTTGCGCCGGCGCGCCCTCTACCAGCTCGCCGAGCGCAATGTGGCCCAGCACCGCGCCATCCTCGGCCAGACGCAGGACCGCACCAATCTCGGCGCCGATACCGAGGCCGACGTGAGCCAGGCCCAGTCGCGGCTCATGCGCGCCCTCTCCAGCCTTTCCGAGGCCCAGGCCGCCCTGCTCGTGGCCGAGGACACCTACAACCGCCTCACCGGCATGCCGCCCGTGGCGAAAATGCAGCCCGTGGCCATGCCCCCCGAGACCTTCAGCGGGCCCGAGCCCGTTTTTGAGATGGCGGAGCAGTACAATCCCAAGCTCGTGGCCTACATGCAGGACATCCGCGCCCTCCAGGCGGACCGCCAGCTCGCCGAATCCACCTTCTACCCCACGTTCAACGCCGAGGTGGGCCCCTCCTATACCGACCGGGGCGGCGCCTACGACCGCTGGGTCTACAGCTTCGACGTGGTGGCCACCATGCGCTGGAATGTCTTTAACAGCGGCGCCGATGTGGCCGAAACCAAGGCCGCGGCCGCGCGCATCCGCCAGGCCCGCCAGGTGCTCTACGACTTCCGAGACGACCTTAAGTTGGACATCGAAAGCACCTGGGTCAACTACCTGGCCGCGCAGGACCAGTACCGCAACTACACCGAGGCCATGAAGTACGCCGAATTCACGCGCACCGCCTATCTAGAGCAGTTCCAGCTCGGCAAGCGCAGCCTTCTCGACGTGCTGGACGCGGAAAACGAGCTCTACAGCTCCTCCACCCAGGCCGAGACCGCGCGCGGCAACATCCTCGTGGGTGCCTACCGGCTGTGCGCCCTTACCGGGAACCTTCTGCCCATGCTCTCCATTGACCTCGTGCCCCTGGGCGAGAACCCGCCCCGCGACCCCAAGGACCCGCGCGAAGACTTTGACCTCGGCTGGTTCAACTGAGCCGCAGGGGGGAGGGCATGGAAACGCCGAACGCGGAACAGCCTGCGGAGAAAGAGAGAACCGGCAACACGCCTGAGAAACCTGCGGAGAAGGGCGGCGTCCGCAACGGCGCTGCACAGGCCCAAGCCGCACAGCCCGGCGCCGCTTCCGGCGGCGAGGCAACGGCGGCCGATGCAGCCGCGGCCCCTGCGGCCCCGGCTGGGGCGGCGGCTCCCAGGAACCCCGGCGCCGGCGCTGGCGGGGCTCCGGGAGTTGGAGGGCTTCGCCCGTCGGACGTGGACTTCATGCCCGGCCTGTTGCGCAGCCTTTCCGTGCTCATGCGTCTGCGCGGCAAGCCGGTCTCGCCGCAGCTTTTGCTGGCCGGCCTTTCCGGCAGCCAGATCACGCCCCGCGCCTGCCTCGGGGCGGCGCGCAAGGCCGGCCTTTCCGGGCGCATCGCCTCGCGCCCGAGCCTTGACGACATCCCGCCGCTGGTGCTGCCCTGCATCCTCCTGTTAAAAAATGACCGCTCCTGCGTGCTCATCGCCCTGCGCGGGGGCCGCGCGGAGGTCATCTTCCCCGAGATCAGCGACAGCACGCAGACAGTCTCGCAGGAGGAGCTGCAGGAGGATTACGCGGGCTACGCCATCTTCGCGGCCGTGCCCAAGGCGCCGGAGCGCCGCATGGAGGCCCCGCGCCTTGGCCGCGGCAAGCGCTGGTTCTGGGACGTATTGCGTTATTACGCGCCCATCTACCGCCATGTGGCGCTGGCGAGCGTGGTCATCAACCTCATCGCCGTGGCGAGCCCGCTCTTCGTCATGAACGTCTATGACCGGGTGGTGCCCAACAACGCCACGGACACCCTCTGGGTGCTCGCGTCCGGCATCTTCGTCATCTATTTCTTCAATTTCCTGCTCTCGGCCCTGCGTACGCACTTTGTGGACGTGGCCGGCCGCAACGCGGACATCGTGCTCTCGAGCGCCCTGGTGGAAAAGGTGCTCTCCATGCGGCTTGACGCCAAGCCCGAGTCCACGGGCGCCATGGTCAACAATCTGCGCGAGTTCGAGCAGTTGCGCGAATTTTTCAGCTCGTCGAGCCTCCTCGCCTGTATCGACCTGCCCTTCCTCGTCATCTTTCTTCTGCTCATCGCCTTCATCGCCGGGCCCATGGTGCTCCTGCCGCTGGGCGCCATCCCTGTGCTCGTGGGCCTGGGGCTCTTTCTTCAGCGGCGCGCGCGCCTGAGCGCCGAGGCCGGCTATCGCCAGAACATGCAGAAAAACGCCCTCCTGGTGGAGATGGTGGGCGGCCTCGAAACCCTCAAGTCCTGCATGGCGGAAAGCCGCATGCAGCGCCTGTGGGAGGCCATCGCCGGGCTCTCGGCCAAGTCCTCCAGCGAGGCGCGCAAATACAACAGCATGGCCGTGACCTCGGCCATGCTCATCACCCAGATCGTCACGGTGATCATGATCGTCTGGGGCGTCTACCGCATCAACGACGGCCTCATGAGCATGGGCGCGCTTATCGGCTGCAACATCCTCGTCGGCCGCACCATGGCGCCCCTGCTCCAGATGGCCTCCTTGCTCACGCGGGTGCAGAACTCGCGCGTGGCGCTCAAGGCGCTGGACATGCTCATGGAGCTCCCCTCGGAGAACGACGCCGAGCGTGTGAGCATGGATTACGGCAGCCTCGAGCCCACCTTCACCCTCGATGACGTGAGCTTTTCCTACCCGCACTCGGAGCGGCCCGCGCTGGAGCATGTCTCGCTCACCATCAGGCCGGGCGAGCGCGTGGGCATCATCGGGCCCATGGGTTCGGGCAAGAGCTCACTCTCGCGCATGCTGCTCGGGCTCTACCAGCCGGGCGAGGGCGCGGTGCGCTTCGGCGGGGTGGACATCCGCCAGATACCCTCGGCGGACCTGCGCGGCCGCATCGGCGTGCTGCCGCAGGACGTGACCCTCTTTTACGGCAGCGTGCGCGAGAACATCGCCCTGGGGGATCCCTCCATCAACGACCATCTGGTGCTGCGCGCGGCGGCGCTCGCCGGCGTGACCGACTTTATCCGCAGCTTCCCGGCCGGTTTCGCGAGCCAGGTGGGCGAGCAGGGCAGGGCGCTCTCCGGCGGGCAACGGCAGGCCGTGGCGCTGGCGCGGGCGCTCGTGCGCGACCCCGAGGTGCTCATCCTCGACGAGCCCACGAGCAACATGGACACGGACTCGGAGCTCATGCTCCAGCGGCGCCTCGCCGGCATCATCCAGGGGCGCACGCTCATCCTCATAACGCACCGGCTCTCCATGCTGCGCATCGTTGACCGGCTCATCGTCATGGAAAACGGCCGCATCAAGCTGGACGGCCCGCGCGACGAGGTGCTGGCGCGGCTGCGCGGCAAGGCTCCGCAGGGCGCGCGACAGGCCGGCGCCGGGGCGCAGGCGCGGGCCGTGAATGCCGGGCCGGCCTCGGCCGGGGGGGCGGCGTGATGAAAAAAGATCCTGAAACTTCCGTTCCCGAAAGCGAAAAACAGGCGGCAGCCGCTCGGGCTGAAAAGGCCGCGCAGGCGGCGGCCGAGACGCCCGGCGCATCCCCCGCGGCGCCCACAGGCGCGCCCCAGGCTCCGGCTCAAGCTCCCGCCGCGCCTCCGCAGGACGGCGGCTGGCGGGCCTTCTTCGCCGAGGCCGCTGCCTTTGTGCGCGCCATCTTCGTGCGCGGCGAAAACGAGCAGACCCCGGACAAGCCGCTCTCCGAGATGGCGCGCTCGGCCTTGGACAGCCGCCTCGGCAAGGGCGGCGCGCAAGGGCCGGCAGGCGCACCGGGTTCCGGCGGCCAGGGCCTGTTCGCGGCCATGGACGCGCCCCTCAACGGCCTCACGCCCGACGACATCCACTATGCCGACGAGGTGGACGCGGCGCTGGCGCGCCGGCCGCGCTTCGGGGTGCGCGCGCTTTCCGTCACCGTGGCGGTGATGTTCCTCTGCCTCATCGTCTGGGCGGCCGTGGCCGACATCGACGAAGTGACCCACGCCGAGGGGCAGGTGGTGGGCTCGCAGCGCACCCAGACCATCCAGAACCTCGAGGGCGGCATCCTGCGCGAGGTGCAGGTGCACGAGGGCCAGATTGTGGAGAAGGGCGCCGTGCTCGCCCAGCTGGACAACGAGATGGCCGAGTCCGCCTTCCGCGACGCGGTGAGCAAGGCCATCGAGAACAGCCTCGCCATCATCCGCCTCGAGGCCGAGCACCGCGGCGAAAAGCCGGTCTTCCCCGAAGATCTGCGCCGCTGGCTCACGAGCCGCCTCGGGCGCGACGTGGACAGCAAGACCCTCGCCCGCGCGCGCCAGCTCATGCGCGACCAGGAATATGCCTGGCAGTCGCGGCAGCACCAGCTCGACGCCGACCTCGAGGTGCTGCGCGCCCAGTACGAGCAGCGCGAGCGCGATGTGGAAGAGCAGGAGGCGCGCAAGGACCAGCTCGAAAAGAGCTACAAGATCGCCGTGGAGCAGCGCGACACCGCGGCCGAGCTCATGCGCCGGCGCAACTTCGCGCGCATGGAGTTTCTGGGCCTCGAGGCCAAGGTGGTGGAGCTCAAGGGCCAGATCGACATGCTCGCCGCGAGCATCCCCAAGGCTCAGGCCGCCGCGCAGGAATCGCGCCAGCGCATCGCCGCGCGCGAGGCCGAGCAAAAGGCCAATATCACCCAGGAGATCACCAAGCGGCGCCTCGAACTCACCAGCCTGCGCGAGACCATCTCCGCCGGCGGCGACCGCGTGAAGCGCACCGAGCTTCGGGCGCCCGTGCGCGGCACGGTGAAGCAGATCCACATCAACACCGTGGGCGGCGTGGTCAAGCCCGGCGAGCCCATCATGGAGATCGTGCCCCTGGACGACACCCTGCTCGTGGAGGCGCGCGTGCAGCCCAAGGACGTGGCCTTTTTGCGGCCCGGGCAGGATGTCATGGTCAAGGTCTCGGCCTATGACTTCTCCATTTACGGCGGGCTCGACGGCAAGCTGGAATCGGTGAGCGCGGACACCATCGAGGACAAGCGCGGCGACCTGCACTATGTGGTCAAGGTGCGCACCCAGAAGACGGCCATCGAGCACCATGGCGAGACCCTGCCCATCATCCCGGGCATGATGGTCACGGCGGACATCCTCATCGGCAAGAAGACCGTGCTCGACTATCTGCTCAAGCCCATCCTCAAGGCGCGGCAGAACGCCCTGCGCGAGCGCTGAGGGGGCACCCGTCTTCCGCTGCGCTCCAGGCGGGGGAGCGGAAGCGCCGGGCGTGCAGTCGTAGTTGATACCTACGGCTCGTCCTCGTCCAGAAAGGCCACGGGCAGCCCGAGGTCGGCGGCGCGCTCCGCCTCGGCCTCGATGGCGGCCCGCTCCTCCCTGGCCTTCCTCTCCGCTTCGGCCGCGCGCGCGGCCTCCTCGGCGTCCAGCTTCTCCCAGTGCCGGAGCAGGCGCGCCAAGGCCTGCGAGCCGTTGCGCTCGATGTTGAGCCAGCGCAGTTCGCCGTCATTCCACTCCAGTTCTTCAGAAAAGCGGATGCGCAGGGCCGCGGGGCCGTCGCGCCGGGGGAACACGCCCACCTTGCGGCCCAGAAAGGCCAGCGGCTTCGCCGGGCGCTCCGGCGTGAGCGGCGTGAAGGCCACGAGGTAGCGCTCCTGCGCGGCCATGAGCTTTTGCCGGATGGCCTCGCCGGCCAAAAGGCAGGCGCCGCTCACCGAAAGATTGAGCAGTTGCTGTTGCGCCTGCCCCTCACCGGGCTCAAGCAGGCGCTCGAGGTCGGCCGGCCGGCGCGGGGGCGCCTCCACGAGCACGAGGCGCGCGCCCTCCACCCGGCCCGGGGCGCAACTGATGCGGTCATGGCGGCGGCACCGGCGGATCTTCGAGGGTACGGAGACGCGCAGCTCCAGCGCCATGGGCAGGTTGTTGCGGCCGAGAACGCGGTCGAGGATGGTGGCGCGGCCTTCGTACTCCACGCGGATGACATCCCTGAGGCCCCGGGGCAGATCCACTGCAAAGGCATAGGCACAGGCCGGGTCGAGCGGGGCGCGGTTGCCTAAGGGGAAATCGTGGCTGTCGGCTCTGAAGCGCGCCACCTGCCCGCGCACGGCCGTGAAGCCGCCGCGCAGGAGGACATCGGCCTCATTGGCGGCGTCGAGGCGCATGTGGCTCTTCAGGGTGACGGGCGCCCCCTGGGCCTTGGCGGCCTGGAAAATGCCCAGGATGTCGGGGTGCCAGAGATGATAGCTGTCGCGCGGGGGCATGGCTGGCGGGCGGGGGCGGCGCCCCTGGCGGGCGCCGCGCTCCCTTTTCAGCACTTTTCCTACTTGGCCACCGAGGGCAGCACCGCGCCGGTGTACTTCTCGCGCATGGCCTTGGCGATCTCGGGGCTCACCAGCACTTCATAGAGCGCCTGGAGCTCGGGGCGCGCGGTGTCCTTCTCGCGCACGGCGAGCACATTGGCGTAGGTGGAGGCAGCCATGGAGTCTGCCGCTTCCACGGCCAGCGCCTCGGCCACCTTGAGGCCGCCGAGGATGGCGTAGTTGCCGTTGATGACGGCCGCGTCCACGTCCGGCAGGGCGCGCACGAGCTGCGGGGCCTCGATCTCTTCGATCCTGAGCTTCTTGGGGTTCTCCACGATGTCGCGCGTCGTGGCGGTGAGGCCGGAGCCGGGGGCGAGCTTGATAAGCCCCTCGTCCTGCAGGAGGAGCAGGGCGCGGCCCTCGTTGGTGGCGTCATTGGGCACGGCGATGATGGCGCCGTCCTTGAGGGTCTTCAAGTCCTTGCTGCGGCCGGCGTAGATGCCGAAAGGCTCGTAGTGCACGGGGCCCATGGAGGCGAGCTTGACGCCCTTCTGGGCGATGAAATCGTCCAGATAGGGCTTGTGCTGGAAGTAGTTGGCGTCGAGATCACCGCTGTCCAGCGCCACGTTGGGCTGCACATAGTCGGAATATTCCACGATCTTGAGCTCGATGCCCGCGGGCTTGAGCAGCTTGGCCGCCTCGGCGAGGATCTCGGCGTGCGGCGTGGGCGAGGCGCCCACGGTGAGGGTGGTGGCCGCGTGGGCCGCGCCGGCGACGCAGAGGCTGGCGACGAATGCCGCCGCAAGGAGGAGTTTGTTCATGGCTGCGATTCCTTCACGTTGAGGGTGATGCCGGGGGCGTTGCGGACACTCGGCCCGCGCCGGCTAGCCGCCGCGCCGGTCAGAACGGCGGGTGGCCCAGTTGCCGAAACTCTGGATGGCCTGCACGATGATGATCAGCAGGACCACCGTGATGATCATGATGTCGGTCTGGTAGCGGTTGTAGCCGTACATGATGGCGAGCTTGCCGAGGCCGCCGCCGCCCACGGCGCCCGCCATGGCCGAATAGCCGAGGATGGTGATGGCCGCCACGGCGCTGCCGTTGATGAGCGAGGGCAGCGCCTCGGGAATGAGCACCTTGGTGATGATCTGCCACACGGAGGCGCCCATGCTCTCCGCCGCCTCCACCACGCCGTGGTCCACCTCGAGCAGGGAGGACTCCACCAGGCGCGCCACAAAGGGCGCCGCGGCCAGCACCAGGGGCACGATGGTGGCATTGTTGCCGATGGTGGTGCCCACGAGAAAGCGGGTGAAGGGGATGACCGCGATCATGAGGATGAGGAAGGGGAAGGAGCGCGTGAGGTTCACCACCACATCGAGCACGTTGTAAAAGGCCGCGTGCGGGCGGATGCCGCCCTTGCGCGTGATGACGAGCGCCACGCCCATGACGATGCCGAACACATAGGAGAAGAAGGTCGCCACCACGGTCATGTAAATGGTGTCCCAGGTGCCGACGAGCAGCATCTCCAGCGTTTTTTCGTCAATCATGGGGCGCGTCCTCCAGTTTTTCCAGCGCGAGGTGGTGGTCCTTCGCCCAGCCCATGATGCGTTCGCGCGTGTCCTTGGCATCCGGCAGCTGGAGCACCATCTGCCCCACGGCCGTGCCGCCGATGTCGCGCGTGTCGGCGTACATGATGTTCACCGGGCAGCCGCAGTGGAGCACCAGGTTGGAGATGACCGGCTCGAACGAGGAGCGCCCGTTGAAGATGAGCCGGTAGAGATTGTCGCACTTGTCGAGCGGCAGGTTCTGAAGCGCCTCGGGCAGCACGAGCTTGCGCGCGGCCTCGGTGGCCGGGTGGAAGAAGACCTCCTCCACCGGGCCCTGCTCCACGATGACGCCCTTGCTGATGATGGCCACATGGCTGCAGATCTGGTCGATGACGCGCATCTCGTGGGTGATGACCACGGCCGTGATGCCGAGCTGCGCGTTGATGTCTTTAATGAGCGCAAGGATGGAGTCGGTGGTGGCCGGGTCGAGCGCGGAGGTGGCCTCGTCGCAGAGCAGGACGCGCGGCCGCGTGGCAAGGGCGCGGGCGATGGCCACGCGCTGCTTCTGCCCGCCGGAAAGCTGGGAGGGATAGGCCTGCATGCGCGCGGAGAGGCCCACCATGTCGAGCAGCTCCTCGGCGCGGCGCCGCCCCTCGGCGCGGGAGACCCCCGCGAGCTCCAGCGGGAAGCGCACGTTCTCGAGCGCCGTGCGCTGCATGAGCAGGTTGAACTGCTGGAAGATCATGCCCATGGAGCGGCGCGCCTCGCGCAAGGCAGCGCCCGAGAGCTCGCAGAGGTCGCGCCCCTCGAACATCACCCGCCCGGCCGTGGGCCGCTCGAGGAGATTGATGCAGCGCACCAGGGTGGACTTGCCGGCGCCGCTCTTGCCGATGATGCCGAAGATCTCGCCCTTGCCGATGGAAAGGTCGATGCCGCGCAGGGCATAGACGGCCTCGCCGTGGCCGGGATACTTCTTTTCAAGGTGCTCGATCTTGATGATAGGCTCGTCCGCCATGCCGCCTCCGGGGCGTTGGCCGGGTCGCCCCGGCATGCCCGGTGGGCATAGCACGTTTCGGGGCAAAGGCAAAGATGTCGCATTTGTCACATACTTGCCAAGGGCCGGCCCGCTATGTAATGTCTTGCCATGCCGGGCAAACGGTGCCCGGATGCACATATACCGGGCTCTGCCCGGCCACAAAGGGAGAAAACCATGGCTGACAATCATCATGAACATACGGTTGACGAGCTTCGCAAGGAACTCAACGCCATGCGTGAGCAGATGGACAGCCTGCTCGAGACGCTGAAGGACAAGAAGGACGAGCTCGGCGGAGAAGTCTCCTCGCGTCTCGCCCGGGAGCTCGCGCATTATCGCCGCCTCGCCCAGGACCAGGCCCACAGGCTCCACGATGCGGGGAGCGCCGGCATGGAGGAGGTAAGCGAGCAGGTGCGCCGCAACCCCATGATGAGCCTGCTCATCGCCTTCGGCGCCGGCTGCGTGCTTTCCTGCCTGTTCAGGAACCTGAGGTAGCCCGCCGCGTGAAGGGCCTGGCGGAACTGGTCGTCAGCCTCTGCGACCTTTGCGAAGCTGAGGGCCGCCTCCTCGAGGCGGGCATCCTGCGCACCGTGCGCCGGGCGGGCCTGCTCTCACTGGGGCTGCTCTTTGGCGCCGCCGCCCTTGCGCTGCTTTTGGGCGCGCTCTATACCCTCCTGACCTCCCTTTTGCCCACGCCCGCGGCCCTCGGGCTTCTGGGCGGCGCAAGCGCGCTCATCGCCGCCCTCCTGCTCTGGGGCGCGCGCGGCGGGGCTGCGCAGGACGCCGGGGAGCCAAAGCCGGCGGAGGCCTCCAGCAAGCCCGGGGCGGTGCAGGCAGCGGCCTCCCCGAAGCCGGCAGCCGTCCAGCCGACCGCGGGCGCCCATGACCCCTGGGCGGAAGTGGCCCCCTATGGGCATGGCGCAGCCCCGGCCGCTCCCGCGCAGGCCGGGAAAGGCGCAAGCCCGGCAGGAAATGCCGGGATGCAGGAAAAAAGATGAAGGAAAAGCTGGGCGCCGCGGCGCAAAATGTCCGCGAGACCAAGGCGCGCTTTCTGCAGGCGGCGGCTTCCGTGGCGCCGCTCAACTATGTGCGCGCGCATCCTGTGAAGAGCGTGTCCTGCTCCTTTTTGCTCGGCCTTTCGCTGAGCTTTCTCAGGCGCGGCGCAGGCGGCCTTGCGCTGGTGCCGCTCGCGCTCCAGACCCTGGAACTGGCCGCGCGCCTGGGCTTCCTCGAACTCCCCAAACGCAAGGACGCCGCCAACAACTAGACCACACCACTTCTCACGCGCCCGTAGCTCAGTAGGATAGAGCAGGAGCCTTCTAAGCTCTTGGTCAGGGGTTCGACTCCCTTCGGGCGCGCCATACCAAGAACTTGGCAGGTTGCCCCATGCGGGGCGGCCTGCTTTTCTTTTGTCGTGATCCGGGCGGCGGAAAAGGCGCTCCACGGTGCACGCGCCCGAGGGGATGGGCGTTACTTGCCTGCGTGGCTTCAGGTGCATATATATTGCGGAATCCATTGATTTCCTGATATTCTTTCAACGATTTGAGACCCCGGATACGGAGACTCGGCCAACATCCCCAAGCAGGAGAAAACCGGGAGGCGCCCATGGTCTATGCCCATTCCATAGACGGCAAGCCCGAGGACGAGTGGCAGACCCTGGCCGAGCACCATGCGGAGGTGGCGAGGCGCGCAGGCGGCTTTGCCACGCCCTGGGCGCCGCTCACGGGCGCCCTGCTGGGGGGCGCTCATGACATAGGCAAAACGTCAGACAGCTTCCAGGCGCGCCTCCACGGCAAGCATGGGAAGGTCGACCACACATCCGCGGCGTGGCTCTATCTCAGGCAGCAGTGGGGGGCAGACACATCCGGCCTCAAGATGGCGTGGTTGCTCGCCTATCCGCTGCTCGGGCATCATGGCGGCATGGCGGACTTGGGCAGTCAGGCCGACAGCGGGACACTCGCCTGGCGCCTTTCGGGCGACCGCATCAATGCGGTGCCGGACTGGAAGCCCGAACAGGCCGCGGCGCTTTCTCCGGCTGGCGGCTATTTCCAGGAGCTCCGGCGCCTGATGAGCAAGGACGGCAAAACGCTGGACGCCTTTGCCACGGCCTTCCTGCTGCGGATGCTCTATTCCTGCCTGGTGGACGCCGACTATCTGGACACGGAGCGGGTATGCGCGCCGGAGCGGCACGCGCTGCGCCAGGAGCCGCCGACGCTGGCAGGGCTCGCGGAGAGGTTTTTTCACTTCCTCGGGGAGAGAGGCTTCCTGCCTGAAACGGCGGTGAGCGAAGCCGCCCTGGCCGCGGGCGCGCAAACGGCCTGCGGCTCTCTCGCCCGGCGCGCGGCCATCCGCCAGGCGCGGGCCTTCATGCTCCAGTGCTGCCTGAACGCGGCCGAAGAGCGGCCCGGCATCTTCTCGCTCACCATGCCCACGGGCGGCGGCAAGACGCTCTCCTCCATGGCCTTCGCCCTGCGCCATGCGCGCAAGCACGGGCTCAGGCGCATCGTGCTCGTGGTGCCGTATACCAGCATCATCGAGCAGAATGCCGATGTGCTGCGCGAGGCCCTGGGCGAGGACGCCGTGCTCGAGCATCACAGCAACTTTATCCACCCGGATGAGGCCGGGGCCGAAGGGGCCCAAGGCGACGAAAGCGCCAGCATGGCCTACCGCCTGACCACGGAAAACTGGGATGCGAGCGTCATCGTCACCACCTCGGTGCAGTTTTTCGAGTCGCTGTTCAGCAACCGGCCCTCGCGCTGCCGCAAGCTGCACAACCTTGCGGAAAGCGTCATCATCCTTGACGAGGTGCAGATGCTGCCCGTGCCCTTTGTCACGCCCTGCATCGCCGCCCTGCGGGAGCTTGCGCGCAGCTACGGCAGTTCCGTGGTGCTGTGCACGGCCACGCAGCCGGCGCTCATGCGCGCGCCCTGGCTCCAGACCGGGCTCGCGCCGGAAGAAGTGCGGGACATCATCCCCGAAAAAGCCCAGGGGCCGCTCTTCCGCATCTTCGAGCGCGCGCAGGTGGAGGTGCGGAAAGAAAAGCTCGACGACGAGGCACTGGCCGCCATGCTCCGGGCCGAGCCGCAGGTATTGTGTATCGTCAATTCGCGGCGCCACGCGCGGGAACTCTTCGCGCTGCTGGACGGCGGCGAGGCGGACTTCCACCTGAGCGCGCGCATGACGCCCGCGCACCGCACCCGGGTGCTCGACACCATACGCGAGCGCCTGGCAGCCGGGCTGCCCTGCCGGGTCGTCAGCACCTCGCTCATCGAATGCGGCGTGGACATCAGCTTCCCGGTGGTCCTGCGCGAGAAGAACGGCCTCGATGTGCTGGCGCAGTCGGCGGGGCGCTGCAACCGCGAGGGCAGGGACGCGTCGGGCCGGGTCATCTGCTTCACGTCTGCCCAGGACGGCCCCAAACGTGCCGCGGAACTGAACCGCCGCTGCGCCGCCTTCGAGCAGGTGGCTGAGGCGGTAGACCTTTTCTGCCCGGAGACCGTCCGCCGCTACTTCGCCAGGCTCTATGCGGCGAGCGATCTGGATGAAAAGGGCATCCTCGGAATGACAGGCATCAACAAAGAAAGCGATGAAGGCTACTGGCGCTTCCAGTTCGCCACCATCGCGGAGGAGTTCCGCTTTATCGACGAAGACACGGTGAGCGTCGTCATCGAGCAGGGCGAGGCCAAAGAACTGCTGGCCGGGGCCGACCGCTGGGACCGGCCATCCCCTGCCGTTCTGCGCAAGCTCCAGCGCCACAGCGTGTCGGTCTATACGCACGAGCTGGACAGGATGCAGGCGCAGGGCAGGCTCGAAACGAAGTTCGGCTTTCTGCCCGTGCTGTCCGGCGGTGCGGGCTACAGCGAAAAAACCGGGCTCGATGTCACGCTGGAGGAGGGGCTTCCGGTGGATGACCTGTTATTTTGAAGGGTTAGAAAATATTTCATGTACAGACTAATCTACTGAATTTTCTTCTTGACTTATACAAGGGGATGCCCTAAGACAAGGGCGTCGGCCCAAAGGATTGGCTGTACCTCTTTCTATTGAATTATCTATATCTATTTTTTATTGATTTGGGGCCGTGGATTGCAACAGTAGCTTAGTCTGTAAGCGCCGCAACACGGGGCGCGGGGGCTGCTGCCACGGCAGCGGCCTCCGCAGGCCAGCATGGCGCGGGAAGAAGGCGGGCTTGCCATGGAAAGCCCGTGCCAGGCGGCTGCCCCTGTTTTTCGGTGTTTAGATCCTTGGCCGCAGCATCGGCGGCCTGCGAACCGTCATCAGGGAGGCTCCATGAAAGGAGTCAGACTTTATGTTGAGGGGCGCTATGCGCTCTTCACCCGACCAGAAGGCAAAGCGGAACGCATTTCGTATGAAGTGCCGACCCCGTCCGCGGCGCGCGGCATCCTGGAGGCCATCCACTGGAAGCCGGCGATCACCTGGAGCGTCGACAGGATCCATGTGCTGAAGCCCATCGTCTTTGACAGCATCCGGCGCAACGAGGTGGCCCAGAAAGGCCCCACGGCCTCCACCATCAAGAGCGCGGCCAAAAGCGGCGCGCCGCTGTCGCTCACCATTGAGGGCAAGATGCGCCAGCAGCGAGCATCGCTCGTGCTGCGCGACGTGGCCTATGTCATCGAGGCCCATTTTGAGCTCACGGCCAAGGCCGGCCCGGAGGACAACGAGGGCAAGCACAGCGACATCTTCCGGCGCCGGGCGCGCAACGGCGAGTGCTTCCAGCAGCCCTGCCTCGGCTGCCGGGAGTTCCCGGCGTACTTCTCCCTGCTGGAAGAGGGGGCCGAGCTGCCCCGTTCGGCGCTGGCGGACAACGCGCCGCGCGACCTCGGCCTCATGCTCTATGACATCGACTTCGCCCACGACATGCAGCCCATGTTCTACCGGCCACGGCTGGAAGGGGGCGTCATCGACGTGGCCAAAGCTCGGGAGGAGAGCCTATGTCGTCTTATCTGAGCGAGCTTTGCCGCTTCTACGACCGCCTCTCCGCCAGCCCCGACTCGGGGATGCCCCCGGAAGGCATGACGGCCGAGCAGATCTCCTTTGCCCTCGTCATCGCCCCCGACGGCAGCCTCGTGCGCGTGGAGGATCTGCGCGACAGCAAGGGCAAGCCCCGGCGCCGCTTCGTGCCCGCCGCCGTCAAAAGGGCCGTCAATATCGCGCCCAACTTCCTGTGGGACAATACGGGCTATGTGCTCGGCGTGGACGGCAAGGGCAAGCCCGGCCGCACGGCCAAAACCTTCGCGGCCTTCCGCGATCTGCACGAAGGCCTGCTCGGCACGAGTGAAAGCCCGCATGCCCGGGCGCTGCTGGCCTTTCTCCGCCAGTGGACGCCGGAGCAGTTCGCCGCGCTGGAGCTGCGCGAGGCCCTGCTCGACAGCAATGTGGTCTTCAGGCGGGAGGGGGAGGCAGGCTTCCTGCACGAGGCCCCGGAGCTTCGGGAAATATGGGCCAAAGCCCTTGCGGGCGACAGGGAGGAAGCAGGCCAGGAAGGCATCTGCCTCGTCACGGGAAAGCCCGCCACCATCGCGCGCATCCATCCCTCCATCAAGGGCGTGGCGGGCGCGCAGAGCTCGGGCGCGGCGCTCGTCTCCTTCAACTGCCCATCGTTCACCTCCTACGGCAAGGAGCAGAGCGCCAACGCCCCGGTCTCGGAAAGCGCGGCCCGTGCCTATACCTCGGCGCTGAACTACCTCCTGCAGCGCGGGAACAGGCAGGCCGTGCGCATCGGCGACACCAGCATGGTCTTCTGGGCGGACAAGACGACGCCGCTTGAAAAGGCGGTCACCGGCTTCTTCGACCTCGAGCCCCCGGCCGGGGACGACTCCGGGCCGGAGGAATTGCAGGACAGGGAGCAGATCGACCGCATCAGGGGCATCCTGCGCGCCCTGCGCAAGGGCGAATCGCTCAATCAGGCGGACAGGGAGCTCGACGGCGGCGCGCGCTTCTTCGTGCTGGGCCTGGCGCCCAATGCCTCGCGCCTCAGTGTGCGCTTCTGGCTCACGGCCACCCTGGAGGTGCTGCTGCGCCATGTGGCCCGGTGGTACGCGGATCTGGAGATCGAGCGCCAGTTCCCGGATTCCGAGCCGGAATTTCCCCCGCTCTGGCTGCTCCTCGTGCGCGGGCTGGCCGCCCAGGGCAAGGCTGAGAACGTGCCGCCGGAACTGGCCGGGCAACTGGCCCGCTGCCTCATCGGGGGCGGCCGCTTTCCTGACAACGTGTTTGCCGCGCTGCTCCAGCGCATCCATGCCGACAAAAAGGTGGACTATTTCCGGGCCGCGCTCATCAAGGCCTATCTTTGCCGCAACTATCCCAAGGAGGAGGGTATCCCCATGCACACGCTGAACGAGGACGAGCAAAATATCGGCTACCGGCTGGGCCGGGCCTTCGCCCTGCTGGAAAAAACGCAGAAGGACGCCCTCGGCAAGGTGAACGCCCCCCTGCGTGAACGCTTTATCGGGGCGGCCTCGGCCACGCCGAAGCTGGTGTTTCCGCTGCTTTTGCGCCTCACCCAGCACCATGTGACCAAGGCGTCCAAGAACGGCCGGGACGGGTATGAGGCCTATTTCGGGCGGCTCATGGGCGATATCCTGGGCGGCATCACCCATTTCCCCGCGACCCTGTCGCTGGATGACCAGGGCCGCTTCATGCTCGGCTACTACGAGCAGTTCAATGATCTGTACCGTAAAAAGGGCGCCCCCGAAGGCGTTGGAACCACCGGACAGAACGCAGGCCCCGAAGCCGGGGAATAAGGAGCATCACCCATGAGCGACGAGAAGACCTTGAACAACCGCTATGATTTCGTCCTGTTCTTTGACGTGGAAAACGGCAACCCCAACGGCGACCCGGATGCGGGCAACATGCCGCGCATCGACCCCGAGACCGGGCACGGCATCGTCTCGGATGTCTGCCTCAAGCGCAAGGTGCGCAACTTCGTGGACCTGGCGCAGGAGGAACTGGCCCGGGAGGAGGGGAAGAACTACCGCATCTATGTGCAGGAAAAGGCCGTGCTCAACGACCGCCACGCCGAGGCCTATACGGCCCTGAACATCCCCATCCCGAAGAAGAACGACAAGAAGGGCGAGAAAAACGCCAAGGACGACGACAAGGCGGAAAAGAAGTCGCAGCTCAAGGAAGAGGAAGCCAGGGCCCTCAACCGCTGGATGTGCGACAACTTTTACGATGTGCGCACCTTTGGCGCGGTCATGAGCACCGAGGTCAACTGCGGCCAGGTGCGCGGGCCCGTGCAGTTCACCTTTGCCCGCAGCGAGGACCCGGTGGTGCCCGCCGAGATCAGCATCACCCGTATGGCCGTCACCAATGCCAAGGATGTGGACAAGGAACGCACCATCGGCCGCAAGCATATCGTGCCCTACGGCCTCTACCGCATGGAGGGATTCATCTCCGCGCCGCTGGCCGAAAAGTGCGGCTTTACCGAAGGCGATGCCGAGATCCTGTGGCAGGCCCTCACCGAGATGTTCGAGCATGACCATTCGGCCGCGCGCGGCAAGATGGGCACGCGTAAGCTCTATGTGTTCAAGCACGCCAAGCGCCTCGGCAACGCGCCCGCACAGAAGCTCTTTGATCTTGTGCAGTGCCGCCGCCTGGATGAAGAGACGCCGCCGCGCTCCTTCGCCGATTATGAGGTCACGGTGGACGAGGCTGCGCTTCCCGAAGGGGTGGAGCTCATCGAAAAGCTCTAAGAGGGCGCCATGGATGTCATGCTGTCCGCATTGCAGCATTATGCCTTCTGCCCCCGGCAGTGCGCGCTCATCCATCTGGAGCAGGTCTGGGAGGAGAACGGCGCCACCGCCCTCGGCAGGCTGATGCACGAAACTGCCCACGAAGGCGGGAGCCGCATGCGCGACGGCGTGAAGGTGGTCACGGATCTTGAACTGCGCTGCGCCCGGCTGGGGCTCCACGGCAGGGCCGATGTCGTGGAGTTCCGCCGGGCGCCCGGCGGCTGGGCGCCCTATCCCGTGGAATACAAGAAGGGCAGGCCCCGTGCCGGTTCGGACGCGGACGAAGTCCAGCTCTGCGGGCAGGCCCTGTGCCTGGAGGAAATGCTCGGCACGGCCATCCCGGAAGGCGCGCTCTTCTATGGCGAGGCGCGCCGGCGCCATGTGGTGAGCTTCGACGCGGGCTTGCGCGCCCGGACGGAGGAGGTCGCCCGCGCGGTGCGGGCCATGCTCGAAGCGGGCATCACGCCGCCGCCCGTGGAGCGCCCGGTCTGCGACGCCTGCTCGCTCAACGGGAGCTGCCTGCCCGGGCTGCCTGCCGGGCGCGCTTCGGCCTATGTCCGGCGTCTCTGCGAGGAGGGCGCGTGAAGCGGTATCTCAACACCCTCTTTGTCACCACGCAGGACACCTGGCTCTCCAAGGAGGGCGAATGCGTGGAACTGCGGCTGGACAAGAAGCCGCTCGGCAAGATCCCCCTGCATACCCTGCAATCGGTGGTCTGCTTCGGGCGCGTCTCGTGCAGCCAATATCTGCTCGAGCATTGCGCGCGCCTGGGCGTCTCCGTGACGTGGCTCACGGAGAACGGCCGCTTCATGGCGGCCATGCACGGGCCCACCACGGGCAATGTGCTGCTCAGGCGGGCGCAGTACCGCATGGCCGACACGCCAGGGGCCAGCGCGGATCTGGCGCGCTTCTTCGTCATCGGCAAGGTGGCCAATTGCCGGACGGTGCTGCTGCGCCAGGCGCGCAACAGCGCGGAACCGGGCCTCGACGAGGCTGCGGAAAAGCTGGGGCGCATCCTGCGCCGGCTGGCGGCTCCGCATGACCTCGAAACGGTGCGCGGTATGGAGGGCGACGCGGCGCACTGCTATTTCGGGGCTTTTCCGCTCCTCATCCGGCCGGAACTGCGCGAGCGCATGCGCTTTGCCGGCAGGAGCCGCAAGCCGCCGCGCGATGAGGTGAACTGCCTGCTCTCGTTTTTCTATACCCTGCTCGCCGGCGACGCGCGCAGCGCCCTTGAGGGCGTGGGGCTCGACCCGGGCGTGGGCTTCCTCCACCGGGAGCGCCCCGGGCGCCCGAGCCTGGCGCTCGACCTCATGGAGGAGTTCCGGCCCTATCTCGCAGACAGGCTCTGCCTGACGCTCATCAATCGCCGCCAGATCCAGCCCGCGGACTTCGTGCGGACAGAAGTGGGCGGCTATATCCTCAAGGACAAGGCCCGCAAGGAAGTGCTGGCGGCCTGGCAGGAACGCAAGCGGGAGGAGGTGGAGCATCCCTTCCTGAAGGAGCGCATGCCGGTGGGCCTGCTCTGCCACATGCAGGCCCGGCTGCTCGCGCGCTTTATCCGGGGGGAGATGGATGCCTATCCGCCCTTTGCCATGAGGTGAAGCGTGCTCGTTGTCGTGAGTTATGACGTGAATACGGAAGACGCGGCGGGGCGGCGGCGCCTGCGCCGTATCGCGAAACTCTGCACCAGCTGGGGACAGCGGGTGCAGTTTTCGGTGTTTGAATGCCTCGTGGACTACGCCCAGTGGCTGAAGCTGCGCGCCGCCCTGGTGGCGGAAATGGACGCGGAAAAGGACAGCCTGCGCTTCTACATGCTCGGCAAGCACTGGCGCGGCCGCGTGGAACATGTGGGAGCCAAGGCCGCCTATGACCCCGAAGGGCCGCTGATTTTCTGAGCGCGCCCCCGCGAGCACCTGAAGCCCGCGTAAAAATCCCTGCGGATCTCGCGCACGACAATTTACTGAAATACTTTGAGACTTATCATAAGAGGGCGCAAGACTGCATCCATTGAGCAGGAAATTTGGGAGGTGGTCGGAAAAGCAGATCTATTTGCTTGGAATGTATGGAGATCCAAGCCAAACAGTCGCGTCCCCCACGGGACGCGTGGATTGAAACTTCATAGGTGCGGGGCACATAATCTTTGCCCTGGGTCGCGTCCCCCACGGGACGCGTGGATTGAAACACAACGGAAAACGGCACTACGCCGTTCCGCTTCAGTCGCGTCCCCCACGGGACGCGTGGATTGAAACTTCAGGTGTCCCACGGCCATCTCCATGCCCACCAGTCGCGTCCCCCACGGGACGCGTGGATTGAAACGAGTTTGCGTCTTTTTGCGTTGCCGGATTGCCCATGTCGCGTCCCCCACGGGACGCGTGGATTGAAACGCCAAGGCAATTTGGCCCCTGAAACCAGACGCCTCGTCGCGTCCCCCACGGGACGCGTGGATTGAAACAGCAAGGGGGGGGGGGCACTAGATGCTCAAGACCGTCGCGTCCCCCACGGGACGCGTGGATTGAAACCGCACCGTGTTCTCGAAGCGGAACTTTGCGCCGCGCGTCGCGTCCCCCACGGGACGCGTGGATTGAAACACCTTGATGATGACGCCGTACAGCTTTTCGGCGCGTCGCGTCCCCCACGGGACGCGTGGATTGAAACAGCACACGCTCGCCGGACTGGAGGATGGCCGGGAGTCGCGTCCCCCACGGGACGCGTGGATTGAAACTGGTAGGGCGTATAGTTCGCGCCCACCACGCCGAGGTCGCGTCCCCCACGGGACGCGTGGATTGAAACGATTTGCCGCAGCTTTTCCAGGGCCTCGGTAGCGTCGCGTCCCCCACGGGACGCGTGGATTGAAACGTGATAAAAATCGACTTGCCATCGCCGGGCGTGGTCGCGTCCCCCACGGGACGCGTGGATTGAAACATCCTGGCCGTGGCCCTCATCTGCCCCAAGCAGAAGTCGCGTCCCCCACGGGACGCGTGGATTGAAACTTGTCGATTTCGCCGGAGCCCCCTTCCAGCACGCGTCGCGTCCCCCACGGGACGCGTGGATTGAAACCGCTACATCATCGAATGGATTTTGGCGGGCTGCATGTCGCGTCCCCCACGGGACGCGTGGATTGAAACTCTCCGGCGTCCCGCCGACAAACGGCTTGGAGCGGTCGCGTCCCCCACGGGACGCGTGGATTGAAACCCCTGCGGGTCCAAGAGCACAGCCCGCACCAGCTGTCGCGTCCCCCACGGGACGCGTGGATTGAAACTGCCCGTAGAAAGGCTCGCCGCCGGTAATCACCAGTCGCGTCCCCCACGGGACGCGTGGATTGAAACTCGCCGCCCCAGGAGTGGGCCGGGCCGCTGCCGTGTCGCGTCCCCCACGGGACGCGTGGATTGAAACACCAGGATAGAGCGTCCGCCCGGTGGCTCGCTCGTAGGTCGCGTCCCCCACGGGACGCGTGGATTGAAACGCTCGACATCGGGGGCCGGACATCGTGGTAGTTGGGTCGCGTCCCCCACGGGACGCGTGGATTGAAACATTTTTTCTTGGCCTCCTGAAACTTGGCTTTGAGGTCGCGTCCCCCACGGGACGCGTGGATTGAAACGGGCGTGGCAAAGTCGAGGAAGTCCGCAAGGGGCAGTCGCGTCCCCCACGGGACGCGTGGATTGAAACGCTGATGGAATAGACCTGCGCCCCGGCCCCGCTAGTCGCGTCCCCCACGGGACGCGTGGATTGAAACATGATAGACCGCGCACATTACGGGGATAACAGCGTCGCGTCCCCCACGGGACGCGTGGATTGAAACTTGGAAATGGAGAGGACGCCGGGCTT
>NZ_JAAVBE010000030.1:1168-41060 GCF_014803725.1 Desulfovibrio sp. | reverse complement strand
TTCTGCGGCTGCCATCCCTGCTTTTTCTCGATCAGCGCCACAATCTTGTGGGCTGCTTCGATGTCAAAGCCCTTGTGAGGCTGGATGACTTGCAAGGTGTCTGGATGAACTCGGTTGACAAGGATATGGGCATGGACATTCTGAGTGTTGGTATGGACAGCCACGAGCGTCTGATGCCCCTCCAAGCCCATGCCCTGGAGAAACATTTGCACGGCCTCCGTGACCTGTGCCTCGGTGGGGATCTCGTCCTCGTTCCAGCTCAACATCCAGTGGGCCACAGGCATCCGGCTTTTGATGGATTCCTCAGCCAGAGAAATCATTTCCGCCTTTTGGCCTTTCCGAGTGGCGGCGATAAAATTGAGCGCGCCTGACCAGACGCACTTATCCTTGCCGTCTTCGTCTTTCTCGGCCAACACATAATCGAACAGACCACCAACCATGGTCCGTTTTGTCCGCGAAAGATTGGTGCGCTTGAATTTTTTAAGGATTATTTTCTTTCCCCAGGAGATCAATGGCCGCTTGGATTTTCTTTAAGGTCTCGCGTATCTCGTGCCATGCTTTTGGCTGATTCGCCTCGCTTGCCAGTACGAAATTATGCTTGAGCAAGCCGCCGAGCCTTCTCAGTTCCCGGATGACAAGATCATCGGTTCTTGCGATGATGGGGCGTCCTCCAAAAAATTTTCTCCGCATGTATTCGGCAACCGAGATGCGCGCAATCGCAGCCTGAGTTTTCAGCTTTTCGTCCTCGGCCTGGGTGATTCTTACCGTGCGTCGGCATGGGTATTTGGTGACTCTCTTCTTCATTTCTTTTCCCTCATGCGTGCGAGAAGCGAAGCGCCGAGCGCGCCCTCAGGGAGTCCAGAGGGCGCAGCCCTTTGGCAGGTTGAAGTGGCTGGCGGCAGCCAGCTACCAACCTGTAAATTCTTACTGCCCCCAAAAAACGAAGTTTCCCGATCAGCATAAAACGACTCCTCCTCCAGAATTTTGCGCGAGCATACCCAAGCAAACCAAGGCATGACCAGCGAAAAAAACAAAAACATGGCATTGTGTTTTGTTGGACGATGGCCGAAGAGGTACACCGTGCCTTTGGCAAGATTAAGAGCCATCGTTTCCTTGCAAGGGACAGGATGATGGCATCGGGAAAAACGTGAGAGCGGTCTTAAGAAGCTATCAACCAGGTGAGATTAAACCTGACGGTCGGAGAGCTGAAATTACTTGCCCGGCATTGGTGAAGTGGGGGAACCGAGATGAAAAACGGGGGGAAGATAATTTTTGAAGCGGTGTGGTTCAGCCTAGCGCGGATGTTATCGTTCCGCCATTTGCATTTCGTGGAGTGTTCGTGGCCGAAGCCCCCGCCTGAGACGTTCCCGCCCATCGCCCGCGTGGATTCCATGCCGGAGGTACGGCCACGAATGTCAAGGCGCCCGCAAGCGACCCGAAGGGCTTGGCCTTGACAGAGTGGGAGCTTCCGGCATAGTGCGGGCAGTGATGGGCGGAAAGACGGATATCCGTCTTTTGGCCCAGCGCCCCGAAGCTCCACATGGATTATTTTGGGATAAGCGCATGATTTTTGAGCAACTGGACAACCTTATGAGGCTGCGCGAAATATTGAGGAAAATAGACCATATCAATAGAAGATAGATGTAGGCCGCCGGGACTTTATTCATTATCAGGATATCCTAGCCGCCATAGGCTTCCTGTGACGCTCATCATTATGTATTCAAAATAATAAATAGCGCAGAACCTTATTTTATCACCATGATTTCGGCAATAGACTTGAACTACAGTAATACTTGCGATTTGTTGGTACGGGCGCTGGTATCAAAATTTAAAAATATTTTTTATGCTTGTAAAAACAGCCATATATGCTTAAAATCGTATCTCGCCCCCACCAAGTAAAAAATCACGGGGTCAGGCCAGAGGGCAAGGCCCCTTTCTTTTTTACGGTGCTGACCGATCAACGGGCAATATGGAAAAAATCTTGCCTTGTGAAATAAAGCGCATTAGGATGGGCGCACGTTCGGACAGATGGGGCGCCGGCGAGGTCTCCAAACAGCCTTTGCCCCGTTGCGTGCCCTAAAAGTGTTTGGCCTCGTTTAGCGTGCCTCAAAAACTGTTTGATTGACCACTCAATATTGCCTGCGTGGTCGGACTCATATTTCTTTAGAAGTCGGGAGAAAACCTTTCGGGAGGACATATGCGGGAAATACCGGCTGAAGCGATAACTGCGGCGGTGGCGAAGCTGGCTGTGGAGGCCTGCTGCGACCTGCCCAACGAGATGAAGGCTGCGCTTGAAAAGGCCAAGGCCTGCGAGCCCTCGCCAGTGGGGCGCGACATCCTCGACCAGTTGCTCGAAAATGCGGACATCGCAAAGCGCGAGCAAGTGCCCATCTGCCAGGACACGGGCCTCGCCGTGGTGTTCGCCGACATCGGCCAGGATGTGCACATCACCGGCGGCGACTTTGTGGAGGCCGTCAACAAGGGCATCCACGAGGGCTATGTGGGCGGCTTTTTGCGCAAGTCCAGCGTGGAGGAACCGCTCTTCGAGCGCAGGAACACCAAGGACAACACACCGGCCGTCATCCATGCCCGCATCGTGCCCGGCGACAAGATCCGCCTGCGGCTCGCCCCCAAGGGCGCGGGCTCGGAAAACAAGAGCGTCCTGAAAATGCTCGTGCCCGCGGACGGCATCGAGGGCGTGCGCAAGGTCATCCTTGACGCGGTGAAGGCCGCGGGCCCCAACTCCTGTCCGCCCATGGTGGTGGGCGTGGGCATCGGCGGCAACATGGAGCTCGCCTGCCTCTGCGCCAAGCGCGCGGCCGCGCGCGACATCGGCACGCGCAACCATGACCCTCGCTATGCCGCCTTTGAGGACGAGTTGCTCACCCTCATCAACAAGACCGGCATCGGCCCGCAGGGACTCGGCGGCGAAACCACGGCCGTGGCCGTGCATGTGGAGTGGGCGCCCACGCACATCGCATCGCTGCCGGTGGCCGTGAACATCAACTGCCATGCCGCGCGGCATGCCGAAGCGGTGCTTTAGGAGGCGACTCATGGCCGAAGCGAGAAGGATCACCGCACCTTTTGACGATGCCACGGCGCGCAGCCTCAGGGCCGGCGAAAAGGTGCTCATCACCGGCACCATCCTCGCCGCGCGCGACGCGGCGCACAAGCGCATGGTCGAATGCCTCGACAGGGGCGAGAAGCTGCCCGTCGACCTCACCGGGCAGGTCGTTTACTACGTGGGCCCCTCCCCGGCCAAGCCGGGCAAGGCCGTGGGCTCGGCCGGGCCCACCACCGCCGGGCGCATGGACGCCTATGCCCCGCGCCTCATGGACGAGGGGCTGAAGGGCATGATCGGCAAGGGCTACCGCAAGCCGGAAGTGGTGGAATCCATGAAGAAGAACGGCGTGCCCTATCTGGCGGCCGTGGGGGGGGCCGGCGCGCTCATCGCCGAGCGCATCAAAAAATATACCGTGCTCGCCTGGCCCGACCTCGGCCCCGAGGCCCTGGCCGCCATGGAAGTGGAAGATTTTCCGGCCATCGTGGTCATAGACAGCGAGGGCTGCGACTATTATGAAGCCGGGCAAAAGCCGTACCGCAAATTGTGAGGAGAAGCCATGACTCCACGATCCCCGCAAGAGGCCCCATCCCGCCTGGATTTCTGGCAGGCCCTCTCCGGCGCCGTGCTCGCGCTGTTTATCTGCGTGCACCTCGTGCTCGAGGGCAGCGTCGTCCTGAGCCCGAAAATCACGGACTGGATCGGCTGGTTCATGGAAGAGATCTATCTCGCCCAGGTGGCCGCGCCGCTCATCCTGCTCATCATCGTGCTCCATTTCTGGATCGCGGCCCGCAAGATGCCCTTCCGCGCCGGCGAGCTGCGCGTCTATTTCCAGCACAGCCGGGAGCTGGGCGACGCGGACACGAGCCTCTGGCTCGTGCAGGTGGTCACGGCCACCATCATCCTCGTGGGCGCCTTCTTCCATGTCTATTCGGTGATGATCGACATGCCGCTCGAGGTGGACAAGAGCGCCATCCGCCTGCATGAGGGCTGGGTGGTCTTCTATGTCTTCTTCCTGCCGGCGTGTATCCTCCACACCGGCATCGGCGTCTACCGCATCGGCGTGAAATACGGCCTTATTTCCCGGGCGCGGCGCGAATTCTGGCGCAAGCTCATCTGGATCGTCATGGGCTGTTACCTCGTGCTGGGCACCTGCTCCATCACCCGCGTGTGGTTCATCGGCGACGCCCTTATCCAGGCAGTGCAATAGGAGGGGAACAATGCAGATCCATTATTGTGATGTCCTCTCGGTGGGCGCAGGTCTGGCCGGGGAACGCGTGGCAGTGGAGGCGGCCCAGGCCGGATACAACGTCATCTGCCTGAGCATCGTCCCGCCCAGGCGCTCGCACAGCTCGGCCGCGCAGGGCGGCATGCAGGCGGCGCTCGGCAATTCCATCATGGGCGACGGCGACTCGCCGGAGATCCATTTCAACGACACGGTCAAGGGCTCGGACTGGGGCTGCGACCAGGAGGTGGCGCGCATCTTCGCCGAGCAGGCGCCCATCGCCATGCGCGAAATGGCCTTCATGGGCGTGCCGTGGAACCGCGTCGTCCCCGGCGAGCACACCTATTACAAGGGCGGCAAGCCCTTCCAGGCCACGGAAAAGAAGGAAAACGAGGGCCTCATCCACTCCCGCGCCTTCGGCGGCACGGCCAAGTGGCGCACCTGCTACACCTCGGACGGCACCGGCCACGCCGTGCTCTTCACGCTCGACAACCGCATGCTCCAACTGGGCGTGCAGGTGCATGACCGCATGCAGGCCGAGGCCCTGATCCACGACGGCGAGCGCTGCATGGGCGTCATCGCGCGCAACCTGCGCACCGGCGAGCTTGAGGCCTATATCGCCAACGCCACGCTCATCGCCACCGGCGGCTTCGGGCGCCTCTACCGCGCCACCACCAATGCCGTCATCTGCGACGGCGGCGGCCAGATCATCGCGCAGGACACGGGCGTCGTGCCGCTCGGCAACATGGAGGCCGTGCAGTTCCACCCCACGGGCACCGTGCCCACCGACATCCTCGTCACCGAGGGCTGCCGCGGCGACGGCGGCACCCTGCTCGATGTCAACGAATACCGCTTCATGCCGGACTATGAGCCGGAAAAGGCGGAGCTCGCCTCGCGCGACGTGGTCTCGCGCCGCATGACCGAGCACATGCGCAAGGGCTTCGGCGTGAAAAGCCCTTATGGCGACCACCTCTGGCTGGACATCCGCCATCTGGGCGAAAAGCACATCACCACCAACCTGCGCGAAGTGTACGACATCTGCCGCCACTTCCTCGGCGTGAACCCCATCCACCAGCTTATCCCGGTGCGGCCCACCCAGCACTACAGCATGGGCGGCGTGCGCGTGAACAAGGACGGCCACGCCTACGGGCTCAAGGGCCTGTTCGCCGCGGGCGAGGCGGCCTGCTGGGACATGCACGGCTTCAACCGTCTGGGCGGCAATTCGCTCGCCGAGACCGTTGTCGCCGGCCGCGTGGTGGGCAAGAAGGTGGTGGAGTTCCTTGAGGGCGACAGCATGGTCTTCAAGGCGGACGCCATGCAGGACGCGCTCCGGGGCGTTGAGCAGCGCATAGAGAACCTGAAAAAGGGCACCGGCGACGACTGCTACACCCTGCGCAACGAGATGCAGGACGCCATGATGGAATATGTGGGCATCTTCCGCAACGGCAAGGATTTGCAGAAAGGCGTGGACACGCTCCAGGAAATCCTCGAGCGCACGAAGAACATGCGCCTTGCGGGCAAGGGCCAGCGCGGGCAGGACGCCGAGATGGCCATGGCCCTGCGCGTGCCCGGCATGGTGCGCCTTGCGCTGACCATCGCCTACGGCGCGCTGAAGCGTACGGAAAGCCGCGGCGCCCACGCCCGCGAGGACTATCCCGAGCGCAACGACCGCGACTGGCTCAAGCGCACCCTGGCCACCTGGAAGCCGGGCGACACCCTGCCCACCCTCAGCTATGAGGAGGCCACGCCCTTCTTCATCCTGCCCCCCGGCGACCGCGGCTATGGCGGCGGCAAGATCATCGACGGGCCGGACATCCCCGCGGAGAAGCTGGTGCCCTTCGCCGAGAAAAAAGAAGCCCAGGGAGCATAGTCATGGGACGCACGCTGACCTTTGAAATCTTCCGCTACAACCCGGCGGACCCGGACTCAAAGCCGCATATGCAGACCTACACGCTGGAGGAGACCCCCAGCATGACCCTGTTCATCGCGCTCAACAAGATCCGCGAGGAGCAGGACCCCACCCTCCAGTTCGACTTCTGCTGCCGGGCCGGCATCTGCGGCTCGTGCGGCATGGTCATCAACGGGCGCCCCGGTCTCGCCTGCCACACGCAGACGGCCGACCTGCCCGACAGGATCACCCTGCACCCGCTGCCGGTGTTCAAGCTCCTGGGCGACCTCTCGGTGGACACCGGGACGTGGTTCCGGGGCGTGGGCAAGAAGATCGAGTCCTGGATACACACCAAAAAGCAGTTCGACGAAAACGCGCCCGAAGAGCGCATGGACAACGAGCTCGCCAACCAGATCTTCGAGCTCGACCGCTGCGTGGAGTGCGGCTGCTGCGTGGCGGCCTGCGGCACGGCGCGCATGCGTGACGACTTTATCGGCGCCACGTCCATCAACCGCCTTGCGCGCTTCTATATCGACCCGCGTGACGAGCGCAAGTCCTCGGATTACTATGAGCTCATCGGCGACGACAGCGGCGTTTTCGGCTGCATGGGCCTGCTCGCCTGCGACAATGTGTGCCCCAAGCAGATACCCCTGCAGGACCAGCTCGGCGTCATGCGCCGCATGGTGACGCTGGAATCGGTCAAGGCCATCATCCCGGACTTCATCCGCAACAAGCTCGTGGGTTGCCCGGACAAGAACGACTAGCCCTTTCCCCCAGGCTTCGGCGCTCGGGGCGTTTTGCCCGGGCGCCGGGGCCGACTCTCCAACATTTGCGGAGTCCGCCGCGATGGACTTACTGACCAAGCTCTTTATCACGCACGGCGCCGTGCAGACCACACTCGTCCTGAGCATCACCATCGCCCTCGGCATCCTGCTCGGGCGCATCCGCGTCTTCGGCGTCAGCTTCGGCATCGGCGGCATCCTGTTCAGCGGCATCATCCTGGGGCACATGGGCCTTTCGCTCGACCCGAAGGTCTTGTCCTTCACGCGCGAATTCGGCCTCATCCTCTTTGTCTACGCCATCGGCATGGCCGTGGGGCCCACCTTTGTGGAGTCGCTGCGCGACCAGGGCCTCAAGCTCTGCGGCGCGGCCGTCTATGTGGTGCTGGCCGGGGCGCTTCTGGCCGCGGCCTGCTTTGCCGCGTTCGGCCTTTCCGTGCCGCAGACCGCGGGCATATTCAGCGGCGCCGTGACCAATACCCCTGCCCTGGGCTCGGCCAATGAGGCCTGGAGCATGGTAGGCGGCGCGCCGGACGTGGTGGCCGAGGGCCTCAAGGTCATCGGCATGGCCTATGCCGTGGCCTATCCCTTCGGCATTTTCGGCATCATCCTCACCATGATGCTGCTCAAGGGGCTGTTCAAAATCAATGTGGGCGAGGAGCTGGCACGGCTCAGGGCGGCGAAGCCCGAGCACCACGAACAGCTCGACCTTGCGGACACGGAGACCCTGCTCGTCACGAGCGGCGCCGTCTCCGGGCGCGAGCTCGCGGCTATCGCGCCCGCCGACGCGGACATCAGGGTGCTCATCCGCGGCAGGAACGAATATGCCTGGAACGGCAAGTGGCGGCTCAGGCTGGACGACAAGATCGTCGTCCGCAAGGGCCCGGGGGCCGACGCCCTGGCGAAGCTCGTGGGCAATGAACCGGCCCATCTCGAGCACCCCAACATGCTCGCCATCTTCATCGGCATCTTCGCGGGCGTGTTCATCGGCAGCATCCCGGTCTTCGTGCCGGGGCTGCCCACGGGGCTGCGCCTAGGCGTGGCCGGCGGCACGCTGGTGCTCGCCATCATCCTCGCCCGGGTGCAGCGCTTCGCCGGGCTCACCTGGTATATGCGCCCGGGCGCCAACAACCTCATGCGCGAGATCGGCATCCTGCTCTTCATGGCCTGCGTGGGCCTCTATGCGGGCACGGGCTTTGTTGATACCGTGGTCAACGGCCCGGGCTTGCGCTGGATGGGCATCGGCGCCATCATCACCTTTGTGCCGCTGTTCACCGCCGCCCTCTTCTGCCGCGCGGTGTGGAAGATCAACTTCCCCACCATTTGCGGCATGCTGGCGGGCAGCATGACCGACCCGCCAGCGCTGGCCTTTGCCATGCAGTATTATGGCGGCGACGTGGCGGCAACGGGCTACTCGACGGTCTATCCTGTCACCATGATATTGCGCATCCTCATGGGGCAGCTGCTCGTACTCCTGCTCATTTCATAGCCCTCAACGGCCGGGCACAACGCCGGCCAGGAAGCAAAAGGAGTTTCGCCATGGCCTTGTACACCAAACAGGAAGCACTGGACTACCATCACTATCCGCGTCCGGGCAAAGTGGAGGTTCTCCCCACCAAGCCCTGCAACACCCAGAAAGATCTCTCCATGGCCTATTCGCCGGGCGTGGCCGAAGCCTGTATGGCCATCCATGCGGACGAGGCGCAGGTTGCGGACTACACGGGCCGCGCCAACCTCGTGGCCGTGGTCTCCAACGGGACGGCCGTGCTCGGCCTCGGCAACATCGGGCCCAAGGCCGCCAAGCCGGTCATGGAGGGCAAGGGCGTGCTCTTCAAGATGTTCGCCGATGTGGATGTCTACGACATCGAGCTCAACGAGAAAGACCCGGACAAGATCTGCGAGATCGTCAAGGCGCTGGAACCCACCTTCGGCGGCATCAACCTCGAGGACATCAAGGCCCCGGAATGCTTCTACATCGAGGACAAGCTCAAGAAGGAGATGAACATCCCCGTCTTCCATGATGACCAGCACGGCACGGCGGTCATCACAGGCGCGGCTTTCCTCAATGCCTGCGAGATCGCGGGCCGCAAGCCCGGCGACTGCAAGGTGGTGGTCTCCGGCGCGGGCGCTGCCGGCATCGCCTGCTGCAACTTCTATGTGGCGCTCGGTGTGGACCCGAAGAATGTCTACATGTTCGACTCCAAGGGCCTGATCTGGAAGGGCCGCACCGACCTCAACGAATACAAGGCCCGCTACGCGCAGGACAAGAACTGCACCCTCGCCGAGGCCATGAACGGCGCGGACCTCTTCCTCGGGCTCTCGGTCAAGGGCCTGGTCACCAAGGACATGACCAAGAGCATGGCGAAAGACCCGGTCATCTTCGCCTGCGCCAATCCCGAGCCGGAAATCACCTATGAGGACGCCAAGGCGGCGCGCCCCGACTGCATCATGGGCACGGGCCGCACGGACTATCCCAACCAGATCAACAATGTCTCCGGCTTCCCCTTCCTCTTCCGCGGCACCCTGGACGTGGGCGCCACGGAGATCAACGAGGAAATGAAGATCGCCGCGGCCAAGGCGCTCGCCGCGCTGGCGCACGAGCCCGTCCCGGCGGAAGTGGAAAAGGCCTATGGCGGGCAGAAGTTCTCCTTCGGCATCGACTATGTGATCCCCAAGCCCTTTGACCCGCGCATCATCGAGTGGGTGACGCCCGCGGTGGCCAAGGCCGCCATGGATTCGGGCATCGCCGCCCGGCCCATCGCCGACCTCGCGGCCTACAAGCTCGGCCTTTCCGAGCGCGTGAAAAAGGCCCGCGAGCGCGCGGCGGCGCTTTATGAAAGCTATGTGAAGTAGAAGGGAAAGGGTCGCAAGCCCCTCCCGCGCACAACAGAAAAGCCCCTCTCGCAGGAGAGGGGCTTTTGTTATGCGTTCGCGCGGCGCGCCGTCACTTCATCATGCTCGGCACGCAGGTGATGATGCTCGGGAACCAGGTGAAGATGACGAGCGAAATAAGCAGGGTGGCGAGATAGGGCAGCACCTTCACCGTCACCTTGTCGATGGAAATGCCCGCGATGGACGACACCACGAAGAGGTCGAGGCCCACGGGCGGCGTGATGCAACCGATGGCGAGGTTGATGACCATGAGCACGCCGAAGAACACCGGGTCGATACCGAGGCCCAGCGCCACCGGCAGCAGGATGGGCGTGAGGATGACGATGGCCGCCGAGGCGTTGATGAGCGTGCCGATGAAGAGCAAAAGCACGTTCACCAGCATGAGGAACACCAGCGGGCTGCTCGCCACGTCGGCAAAGCCCTGGGCCAGCATGTGCGGCACCTGGGCGTTGGTGAGGATCCAGCCGAACAGGTTGGCCGCGCCCACCACGAACATGATCATGGTGGTGTTGTAGGCCGCGCTGAGCAGGGTGCGCCAGAGGTCCTTGAGGTGGAGCTCACGATAGATGAAGAAGCCCACGAAGGCGCCGTACACGGCGGCCACGGCCGCGGCCTCGGTGGCCGTGAAGATGCCGCTGTAGATGCCGCCCAGGATGATGACCGGCATCATCAGCGCCCAGAAGCATTCCCTGGTGGTGCGCAAAAGCCGCATGACCGAGAACTGGCCCTCGCCGCGATAGCCGTTCCTCTTGGAGATGACCCAGCTCGTGAGGCACATGACCACGCCCATGATGATGCCGGGCAAAAAGCCGGCCATGAAGAGCTCGGCCACGCTGGTGTTGGCGATGGAACCGTACACGACCATGGTGATGGACGGCGGGATGACGATGCCCACGGTGCCGCCGCTGGCCACCACCGCCGCGGCGAAGCTGCGGGGATAGCCGCGCCGCTCCATCTCGTCGATCATGGAGGCGCCGATGGCCGCCGTCGTGGCCGCGGACGAGCCGGAAAGCGCCGCGAAGAACATGCCGGCCACGGCCACAACGAGGGCGAGGCCGCCGGCAAGCGCGCCCACGAGCGCCATGGAGAAGTCCACGATGCGGCGCGTCACGCCGCCCTCGCTCATGAAGGCGCCGGCCAGCATGAAGAACGGCACCGCCATGAAGGAGAAGGAGTCGATGGACGTGAACATCCGCTGCACGACGACCACAAGGGGCATATCCTGCACGGCCCAGAGCACGATGGCCGAGGAGAGGCCCAGGCCCACGCCGATGGAGGCGCCGGTGGACAGGATGATGAGGAAGGAGACGAGAATTACCCAGAGCGTCATGGTGGCCTCCTGCTACATGTCCCCGGCGGGTGTCTTGATCACGTTGATAAGGTTGATGACCACATAGAGCAGCATCACGGCGCAGCCGAAGGGAATGACGCAATAGACCCACGACATGGGGATCATCATGGCCGGCGAGGTCTGGTAGCTCGTGCGCAGCACCATCTGCACGCCGCAGACCACCATGATGAGCAGGAAGATGATGGTGAAGATGTCCGCAAGGATGTTCAGGAATTTCAGGGTCGCGCCGTGGACGTGGCTTGTCAGCGTCTCGATGGCCATGTGGCCGCCGCTTTTCGCCACCAGCGGCAGCGCGAGGAAGACCACCCACACGAAGAGATAGCGGGCCAGCTCCTCGCCGAAATAGGGCGTGTAGTTGAAGACATAGCGGGTGATGACCTGGCCGAACACAATGAGCAGCATGAGGCCGTTCCCGACGATGACCAAAAATTTCAATACCTTGTCCAGCCCGTCAAAGAGGGTCTGCCACAGACTTTTTTGCTGCATAGAAGCCATCCTTTGGAGATCCGTGCTCTTGGAGATCCTTGCCCTGGACAAGGGGAAAACCGGGCGAATAAAACGCCCATCCGGGGCTGCCGAGAGTTTCGGCAGCCCCGGAGATCCTGAGGGAGGGCGCGGCGCGCCCAAGCGCCGCGGGACGATGCGCGCGGGTGCGCCCTGCCGCGCGGGGACTCAGCCCCGGTGCTCACGCGGCAACAGCGGGGCGCGCAGAAACGCCCCAGCCTCGCGCGCCTACTTCACGGCCTGGATGGCCTTGATGTTGGCGTCGCCAAAACGCTTCACATACTTGTCCCACGCGGGCTTGGTGGCCTTGGCGAAGGCTTCCTTGTTCACGTCGTCGTTGACCTCGGTGGTGCCGGCGTCCTTGATCTGCTGGAGGAACTTGCCCTCGAGGTCGCGGCAGAGCTGGCGCTCCCAGTCACGGGTGTCGATGGCGGCCTGCTTGACGATGGCCTGCTGCTCCGGCGTCAGCTTCTTCCATGCGCGGGTGGAGATAAGCAGCGGCTCCGAGGCGTAGGTGTGGCCGGTGAGCGAGAGATACTTCTGCACTTCGTTGAACTTCTTGGTGGCGATGTGGCCGAGCGGGTTCTCCTGGCCGTCGATGACGCCCTTCTGGAGCGACGTGTAAAGCTCGCTCATGGCCATAGGCGTGGGGCTCGCGCCGAGGGAATTCATCATGTCGATGTAGACCGGCTGCTCCATGACGCGCACCTTGAGGCCCTTCATGTCTTCGGGCTCCTTGATGGGGCGCTTGTTATTGGTCATGTGGCGCACGCCGTTTTCCCAGATGGCGAGGGTGATCATGCCGCGGTCCTCGCCCTTCTTGGCGAGCTCCATGCCCACGGTGTCCAGCGCCTTGTAGGCGTGGTCCACATCGCGAAAGATGAAGGGCAGGTCGAACACGGCCACTTCGGGCACAAAGTTGCCCATGACGGCGGTGCCCGTGAGGGTCATGTCCACGGTGCCGAGGTCGAGGCCCTCAACGAGGTCGCGCTGGTTGCCGAGCTGGCTGGAGGGGAAGACCTGGATGTCGATCTCGCCGTTGCTGCGTTCCTTCACCAGCTTGGCGAAGTGGTCGGCGCCCTGGCCGTAGACGTTCTCGGGCTCGGCGATGTGGCCGAGTTTAAGGGTGACGGGAGCGGCCATCGCCAGGGAGGCGGTCAGCGCGAGCGCGCAGACCGTGCTGAAAAGCGTGCGGAGCATAGGGCACCTCATGGTTGTGCCAGGCGGCGGCGCCGCTCTGACGGGTTTTGGCAATAGTAGTGCATGCGGGCGGCATCTGGCAAGCGCCCAATGGCGCGCCCTGCGCCACGACGGCGCCTCACCCCCGGCTCATGCCGGGCGTTGCCCGGGCCCAGCCGCTGGTTCCGTGACGCACAATTCCGGCGGGGCCGGCGTCACATCCCCGGGGAGCAGCGGCATCTTCCCGCCCGGGCCCCCGCGGTGCCTTCCGGGCAGGAAGGAAAGCGGCCGGTAGATGGAAATAAGGCACATGGAGAGGATGATGCAGGTCTGGAGGATGCTCGCCCACACGGAATCCGGCAGGATGAGGCCGCGCATGAAGCGCAGAAGATCCGCGAGTATCGAGTTCCCGAGCCACGCGATGAGGCTGTCGCCCGCGGAGCTCCAGAAAAAGAGCCCCCAGAAGAGCGCACTCGCGGAGATGAGCCACTTGTAGATGATCCACGCAAACCTGAAAAAGCCAAGCGACGTAAAGAAGGAGTAGAACAGGCCCGTGAGGATGCAGCCAAAGAGGCCCGGCATCACCACCCACGTGTCGATGAACCACGAGCAGCGGGCCACCATTTCCGGGGGCACGCCGCCGGCGCTCGTCCGCAGGATGTGGAGCGCCTGCATGGCAAAGGCGCCGCCGCCCCAGGCGATGGCCGAGAGCAGGTGCACGGCCTTCATGTTCTTGATGAGGTCATGATCCCGGAAGCGGTAGCACTTGCCGCGCTGCCCGAAAGATTTGACGTGTTCGTCCAGCATTGCAGGCCATGCCTTGTGGATGGCGCGCCGCGCGGCGCGCGTGGACGGAGAAACGAGGCGCTGAAAACGACGCCCGGCCCCTCAGGCGCGGGCCCCCTCCTCCGCCGGCTTGCACTCCTTGCCCGTGAGAGATTCGATGTCGATGCGCAGGATGGTCACACGCCGGGCCGTGGCTTCCGGCGTGGGCCTGGGGCACCGCGCGGCGTAGCGGGCGCCGATGCAGTCGAGCGCGTGGCACTTTTCCGCCATGTCTTCCACCACCTGCGCGCGGCCCGTGCCGCAGACCGACTTGTAATACGTGGTGGCCTTGTCGACATCGATATGGATGTCCACCGCGCAACTGAAGGCCACGCGCGGGTCGCTGCGCACGCAGTCGAGCTTGAGCCCCTCGTGCGCGCAGTGGATGTAGAGCCGCGCCCAGTCGCGTGAGTGGTCGTAGGCGAAGTTCACGGGCAGGCAATACGGGGCGTCGCCGTTTTTCAGCGCCAGAAAGAGCACTTCCGACGCGGCGAACACGGCGTCAAAAAAAGCGGCGTCGGTTCTTTCCCTGTCTTTGCGGCGCATAGGCGCCCTCCTTGAAAAAATATGCCGCGGCCGCCCCCGGCGAACGTTCCGGCGGCGGCCGCGTAAGGTACCGCTACTTGTCGCCGAGCAGGCGCGCCATGTCCTCGTCCGGCGTGGTCATGAGGGAGAGGCCCCACTGTTCCACAAGGATGTTGAGGATGGCCGGGGACACGAAGGCCGGCAGGCTCGGGCCGATGACGATGTTGCGCACGCCAAGGGCGAGCAGGGTGAGCAGGATGGCCACGGCCTTCTGCTCGTACCACGAGAGCACCATGGAGAGCGGCAGGTCGTTGACATCGCACTTGAGCGCGTCCGCCAGGGCGAGCGCCGTCTGGATGGCCGTGTAGGCGTCGTTGCACTGGCCGCAGTCCATGAGGCGCGGCAAATCGCCGAGCTTGCCCAGGTCCTTGTCATAAAAGCGGAACTTGCCGCAGGCGAGCGTCAGCACCACCGTGTCCTTGGGCGTCTTTTCCACAAATTCCGTGTAGTAGCTGCGGGCCGGCTTGGCGCCGTCGCAGCCGCCCACGAGGAAGATATGCCTGAGCTTGCCCTGGGCCACCGCGTCCAGCACGGCCGGGGCCGCGTCCAGCATGGTCTTGCGGCCGAAGCCGGTGAGGATCTTCTGGCCGGGCGCGTCCTCGGCATAGCCGGGCATCTCCTTGGCCTTTTCGATAACGGCGGAGAAGTCGCGCTCCCTGCAGTGCGTGCAGCCGGGCCACGACACATTGCCGGAGGTGAACACCTTGTCGCCATAGGCGCGCGGGTTCTGGATGCAGTTGGTGGTGAAGAGCACGGGGCCGGGGAAGTCCGGCAGTTCCTTCTGCTGGTTTTCCCACGCCGTGCCGAAGTTGCCGGCAAGATGCGGATAGGCCTTGAGGCGCGGATAGCCGTGGGCCGGCAGCATCTCGCAATGGGTGTACACGTTGATGCCCGTGCCCTCGGTCTGCTTGAGCAGGGCTTCGAGGTCGTAAAGGTCATGGCCCGAGATGAGGATGGCCTTGCCCTTGCGGTGGCCGAGATCCACCTCTGTGGGCACCGGGTCGCCAAAGTGGCCGGTGTTGCCCGCGTCCAGAAGCTCCATGGCCTTGAGGTTGCCGCGCCCGCATTGCAGCACAAGGTCGAGCCAGCCGCCGAGGTCGCGCACCGCCCCGTCCCACGCCGTGCCGGCGATGAGCGCCTTGCAGACAAAGGACGAGAGCTCCTTGTCGCGCTGGCCGAGACGCGCGGCGTGGTCCTTGTAGGCGCAGAGGCCCTTGAGCCCGAAGAGCAGGATCTGCATGGCCGAGTTCACGTCCGCGTCGCTGGAGAAGTTGTCCATGCCCACCACGCTCTCCGGGAGCCGCTTGCGGTACTCCTCGATGGAGAGCGAGAGGTCCTCGGGCACCTCGCCGAGCTGGGCGGCGAGGGTGCGCGCGTGGAGCAGGGTCTCGGTCTGGAGCTTCTCGATGGCCTCGGGGTCGAAGTTGACATTGGTCAGCGTGGCGAAGAGCGTGTCGGCGATGAAATCGTCATAGACATCGGTATCCATGCCTTTTTCGCGCGCCTGCTCCACCAGCGGCGCGAGGCGCCGCAACAGATAGACCAACTGGTCCTGAAGCAGGGCCACTTCGGCATTCTTGCCGCACACGCCGGCCACGGTACAGCCGGTGCCCTTGGCGGTCTGTTCGCACTGGTCACAGAACATGGCGACTCCTTTGTATATTTTGGCGTTTTTCCGCAATCTCCGGCCCGCGGCGAGGCGCCGGCCCGAAAGCTGCGGAAAGAGCATATCCCCCGCGCCCAAAAAATGCAAAAGCCCCCGCGCCGGGCGCGGAGGCTTTTTTGCGGCAAGGGCACCTCACCGCTCTACTTGCCGTCGTAATAATTGAGCCGCCCCTCCATGTGGCTCACGCACTTGGAGAGGATGAGGGTAATGATGAGATAGATGAGCGCCACTACAGTATAGGTCTCGAAATAGAGATAGGTGGTGCCCACGAAGCTCCGCGCGCGCTGCATGATGTCCGGCACGGCCAAGATGGAGACGAGCGACGTATCCTTGAGCATGGCGATGCACTCGTTGCCCACGGGCGGCAGGATGGTGCGCCAGGCCTGCGGCAGGATGACGAGGAACATGGTCTGGAAGCGGTTGAAGCCGAGAGAACGCGCGGCTTCGCTCTGTCCCTTGGGGATGGCCATGATGCCCGCGCGGAACACTTCGCCCATGTAGGCGCCGTAGCAGATGCTGATGGCGGTCACGGCCGAGGCGATGCCGCTCACCTGGAAGAAGCGCGAGAGCGCGTAGTAAATGTAGAAAAGCTGGACCAGCAGCGGGATGCCGCGGATGACCTCCACATAGGTGGAGGCCAGAAGATTGATGAAGCGGTTGCGCGAGATGCGCCCGAGGCCCGTGATAAGCCCGAGCGGCACGGCGAAACAGATGGAAAGGATGGTGATCTCGAAGGTGATGACCACCCCATCCGGCAGATAGAGCAGGATGCGCAGGTAGGGGTCCGGCCAGAGCAGGCAGAGCGCGATGAGCGAGCCGACCGCGCCCACGAGGGCGATGGACCAGGCGTTGACGAGCCTGCGCTCTTGCGGGTTGGGAATGGACGCCCCGTCGGTGACAAGGACGATATTGGCCTTGCTGTGGCCTTCTTCGCCCTCAAAGGTGGGATTGATCCCCCTTCGGGGACGGAAGAGGCCGAGGAAGGGCGGCTGCCCCGCCCTTCCCGAATCGCTTGCGGGCCTGTCGGAATTGGTGCCGTGATTGTCCATGCGGGCTCCTCCGCGGGAGGTCCTGGCCGGGCCCCGTGCTTGAAACTGCCAGGCTACTTGCCGTCACCCATCCACTTGCTGATGAGCTCGGCTTCCTTGCCGGAATCCTTGACGGCCTTGATGCCCTTGTTGAGCTTTTCCACGAGGTCGTCGCGGCCCTTGCGCACGGTGAAGCCGTAATATTCCTTGTCGCCGGTCTTGTAGGAAAGATTGAGCTTGCCGGCGGTGTCTGGCTTCTTGTTCACATAGTACATGGCCACCGGGTCGTCGCAGATCACCGCGTCGATGCGGCCGCCCACGAGGTCCTGGATGGCGAGGCCCACGTCGTCGTATTCGCGAAGGTCCGCGCCGGTGTCGGCCTTGCGCATGACGAAGATGCCGGTGGTGCCGATCTGGCCGCCAACCTTCTTGTCCTTGAGGTCGGCAAGGCTCTGGATGCTCTGGCCGGCGGGCAGGATGACGGCCTGCTCCACTTCATAGTAGGGCACGGTAAAGGCGAACTGCTTCTGGCGCTCGGGCGTGATGGTGGTTGAGGAGGCGACGATATCGTACTTGCCGGTGGCCACGCCGCCGAAGATGCCGTCCCAGGCCACGTTCTGCACGTCCACGTCGATGCCGGCGGCCTTGGCCGCTTCCTTGATATAGTCCACGGAATAGCCGGTGGGCTGTTTCTGGTCGTCCAGAAGTTCCATGGGGGGCCAGGTGCAGTCGCTGGCGACGGTGTATTTTTCGGCGGCCTGGGCAATGCCGCCAAGGGCCACAATGGCCAGGGCGAGAACGAACCCGCCGCAGAGGGAACGGAACATGTGGGCCTCCTGAATGGGTTATGGTGAACAAAAACCGGCCCGGTGTGTCCGTTGCCGGAAATACGCCGCTGGCTCGCCCGGCTTCCGGCTATTCGTTGCCGGGGCAGGGGTCATCGTCCTCGTCATCGTCCTGGGGGAGCCCGGCGCGCTGCGCCGGGGGCACATAGCGGGCGGCGTGGCTCGCCACCGATTCCTCCCCGTCCTCGGGCGCGCGGTCGTCGCGCAGGGCCTGCTGGATGAACCAGTCCTCGCGGATGCGCCACGAGGCCGCGGCCGCATAGGCCGGCGACGAATAGCCCACGGAAAGGACGAGGGTGCGCCTGGCGTGCTCCTGCAGGCGGATGAGCAGGGGCGTGAAATCCGCGTCCCCGGAAAGGATGATGAACTCGTCAAAGTGCGTGGAGTGCGAAAGGTCGTCCATGCAGTCCATGACGAGGTGGATGTCGGTGCTCGTCTTGCCGCGCGAGGTGAGCGGCGGGCAGTCCACCACCTGGAAGGCGCTGCGGATGAAGGGATTGCGAAATTCGCGGTAGCGCTCGGGGTTGAGATAACAGGTGCGCTTCAGGATGCGCCGGCGCACGCCATCGCCATAGAGGATGCGCAGGGCGTGGTTCTCTATCCAGCGGACCCAGCGGTAGGGCGAAAAGCCGAAGGCGCGGGCGGCGTCCGGGTCGGCCTCGAGGATGCGGGTATAGATGTTGTCAAAATCCACATAGAGCGCACTGTACACCTCATCGAAATTGGTGAAGCGGGCGCCCTCGGATGAGCGGGTGGCATCGGAAAATCGGGCCATGATATCCTCAAAAAAACAAAGGTTCCGCAGGCCTTGGGCCTGCCGGTGCCGTCACAGGCACAATTCCATGAAAGAAGGCAGCATGATAGCGCCAACACTTCTGCAAGACAAGGGAATGGACCCTTGAAATTTTTACGGGGACACGCGCGCCGCGGGCGCAGCTACACCTCCCCTGCGCCGTCCTCCGCTTCGCCCCCGTTGAACTCGGCCGGGCTCGGCATGTGGTTCGCCCTTTCCCGTTCGCGCAGGATGCCCAGGGCTTCTTCTTTCGTAAGGATGCGGCCGCGGCAGGCCGGGTTCTGCAGGGCGTTCTCCGGGCAGTAGCCAAGCCCGACGCAGCTCGGGCCCGCGCCCGCGAACAGGTCGGGAGCGGCCTTGCGGCAGAGGCGCAGCATTTTCCACGCGAGGTCGCGAATCTCGGCCTGGGCGTTGCGGCAGCAGCGGATGGCGAACCAGTCCCTGAGGGCGTGGGCGTTCATGCCGATGATGGCCTTGAAGGTCGTGGCCTGGGGCTTGAGGTAGCGCAGGTCCTCCTCGGGGATGCCTTCGGCGAGGCCGGCCTCGTACCACTGGCGCGAGAGCTCGGCGAGGTCGCGGCCGGAAAGGCGCGCGGGCCGGCCGTCCGGCAGCCTCAGCTCGGCCGTGAAGTCGGCCGCGGCCCGGGGCCAGGCCACGCTGAAGCGGCGCTTGCCCTTGAGCTCCGCCCGGCCGGACTTGATGAGGTAGGAGGCGTGGCGCTTGCGCACGAGCTGCACCTCGGTCACGCGGGAATAGCCCTCCACGCCGAAGAGGAACCAGTCGAATTCCAGCGCGGCGCCGTGCCCGCTGCCCAGGATGTTGCGCACGATCTCGCGCGAATAGGGCGACGCGGCGATGTCTTCCAGCTCGCGCTCGCTGCGGACGAAACGAGCGGCGATGTCGGTGAAGATCCTGCCGCCGCCCGCCAAAAGCAGCACCTTGCCATCGCCGATATAGCGTTCGTCCACCATGGCCCCGCCTCCTGTTATGGGCATTTGGAGCGGGCAGTCTAGCCGCTTTCGGGCGCTGTGTCCATGCGGATGACGGCTTGACAGCGGCCGCGCAAAAACGTGAGAGTGACCGGGCTTGTCTGTGCGCGCCACGCGCGCCCCCACACGGGAAAAACGCATCCATATACATTAAAAGGAGATGACCATGAGCGAAAAGCAGGACGCCGCCCCCACGGGCAAGCCGGACAGCAGGGGATTTTTCGGCGCCTACGGCGGCCAGTTCGTGCCGCCGCCCCTCAAGGCGCGCCTCGATGAGGTGGCGGACGCCTTTGCCGCCGCTCTGGAAGATGCCTCCTTCCACCGCGAGCTCGACAGCCTCAACACCCACTTCGCCGGCCGTCCCAGCCCGGTCTTCCACTGCGCCAACCTGAGCCGCAGCCTCGGCGGCGCGCAGATCTGGCTCAAGCGCGAGGACCTGAACCACCTGGGCGCGCACAAGATCAACAATACCCTCGGCCAGTGCCTGCTCGCCCGCCGCATGGGCAAGAAGCGCGTGGTCGCCGAGACGGGCGCGGGCCAGCACGGCGTGGCCACGGCGGCGAGCGCCGCCCTCATGGACCTCGAATGCGCGGTCTACATGGGCGAGGTGGACATGGCCCGGCAAAGGCTCAATGTCATCCGCATGGAGATGCTGGGCTCGCGCGTGGTGGCGGCCCTGAGCGGGCAGCGCACCCTCAAGGAGGCCGTGGACGAGGCGCTGGAGGCCTGGATCGCCGACCCGGAGATGTTCTACGTGCTCGGCTCGGCCGTGGGGCCCCACCCGTATCCTTATATGGTGCGCTACTTCCAGAGCGTCATCGGCCGCGAGGCGCGCGCGCAGATGCTGGCCGAGCTCGGGCGGCTCCCGGACGCCTGCCTGGCCGCGGTGGGCGGCGGCTCCAACGCCATCGGCCTTTTCGCGGGCTTCCTCGATGACATGGAAGTGAAGCTCATCGGCGTGGAGCCGGGCGGCCGGGGCAAGGGCTACGGCGAGCACGCGGCCTCGCTCTGCCTCGGCGAGCCCGGGGTCATGCACGGCTTCAACTCCTACATGGTCAAGAACCCCGCAGGCGAGGCCGGCGAGGTCTATTCCATCTCGGCCGGGCTCGACTACCCCTCGGTGGGGCCGGAGCACGCCCTGCTCAAGGATACGGGCCGCGCCGAGTATGTGAGCGTCACCGACGAGGAGGCGCTGGACGCCTTCTTCCTGCTCTCGAGGCACGAGGGCATCTTGCCCGCGCTGGAATCCTCCCACGCGCTGGCCCAGGCCGTGAAGATGGCGCCCGGCATGGGCAAGGACAAGGTCCTGCTCGTCAACCTCTCCGGCCGCGGCGACAAGGATGTGGAACAGGTGGCCGAGCTGGTGCGCCAGGGCAAGGCCGGCCCCAAGGCCCGATAAAAAATTTTTTTAGGCGCAAAAAATCATAACACTGTGAAACGGCAGGGAATTTTTTGATTCCCTGCCGCCTGAATTTAAAAAAGTAAAAATTTTTGCACGAAAACGCTTGCATCCTTCGGGGGGATTGCTTATTTTGCGCTCACGGGGAAATGGGAATCCCCGGGGGTTCAGTAATTGGCCTCCCCATTTCGGGGCGGCAAAAAAAGGAAGGTTCAACCATGAAAAAGATCGCCACGCTTCTGTTGGCGGCCGGTCTGGTGTTCGGTGCCGCCACTGGCGCCAGCGCCATCGACTTCAAGGCCAAGGGTCAGTGGATCATGTCGTTCGACTACGGCCAGAACGGCACCTTCGTGGGCAAGGAAAACGGCCACAAGAAGACCGGCTGGGGCGACGGCAAGCAAGACGACTTCGAAGCCCGCCAGCGCGTCCGCCTGCAGTTGGACGCCGTTGCCTCCGAGTCCCTCTCCGGCACGGTGTACTTTGAAATCGGCGACTCCATCTGGGGCCAGAACTCCAGCGGCGGCGCCCTCGGCGCTGACGGCAAGATCGTCGAGCTGAAGCAGGCCTACATCGACTGGATGGCCCCCGAGACCGACCTCAAGGTCCGCATGGGTATCCAGAACATCACCACGCCCGCCTACGCCTCCGGCAACTCCGTGCTTAACGACGACGTGGCCGGCGTCGTGGCCAGCTACCAGATCAACGAAATGGCCGGCGTCACCGCCTTCTGGGCCCGCCCCTACAACGACAACTTCACCGGCTTCAACGACGCCAACGGCCACAAGAACTGGCGCGCCAACTACATGGACAACATGGACGCCGTTGGCCTGCTCGTTCCGCTGTCCTTTGACGGCGCGAAAGTGACCCCCTGGGGCATGTATGCCGGCATCGGCCCCAACACGTTCCGCCTGAGCCAAAAGGATGCTGAGAAGCGCGACGCGGACGGCAAGCTCTTGCCGCAGACCTACACGAACGACTGGTATGGCAACCTCGCCAACATGGGGGCCGGCAACGGCTTCATCAACTCCGGCCTCTTCCCGGTGGGCGGCGCGCGTCATCGTGACTTCAGCAACGCCAATGGCCGTGCCGTTGGTGGCCGCAACCTGAGCTCCTACGCCAACGCCTGGTGGGGCGGTGTCTCCGCTGACATCACCATCTGGGATCCCTTCCGCGTGGCCTTCGACTTCGAGTACGGCTCCGTGACCTGGGAAGACGACGGCCGCCTGAACCGCCAGGGCTGGTTCGCCACCCTGCTCGCCGAGTACAAGCTCGACTGGGCCATTCCCGGCATCTACGGCTGGTATGCCTCCGGTGACGACAGCAACCCGGCCAACGGCTCCGAGCGCATGCCCACCATGGACGGCAACAACACCAACAAGTACTCCAACTTCGCGTTCGACGGCGATCCCTACATCGCCCGCGACGCCGTGGTCGGCCACAGCATGGCCGGCACCTGGGGCATCGGCGCCCGCTTGAAGGACATGAGCTTCATCGAAGACCTGAAGCACACCTTCCGCGTCAACTACATCGGCGGCACCAACAGCACCACCATGGCCAAGAAGATGTCCAAGGCCGGCCTGTGGGCCAACGGCGACGATCTCGGCGGCTTTGAAGGCTGGAGCGGCGGCCATGACGCCCTGTACCTGACCACCGGCGACAGCGCGCTGGAATTCGGCCTGTCCAACTACTACAAGATGTACGACAACTTCACGATCTCTCTTGAAGCCGACTACATCGCCCTCTGGCTCGACACCAGCAAGTCCGCGTGGGGCGCCCGCCACAAGGAAGGCAAGTCCATCCCGCAGACCAAGGACGCCTGGAACATCAACGCCAGCTTCGTGTATTCCTTCTAGGCATCAAGCCTGAAAGAATCCGCAACGCATCCGAAAGGGGAGCCGCAAGGCTCCCCTTTTTGCATGAAGAAAACCTCCCGCTGACGGGAGGTTTTCTTCATGCAAAAAGGCCCCGGTTGCCCGGGGCCTTTTTGAGGTTTGTATTCAGCCGTGAGGTGTTATTTCCCGCCGGGAACAAATTTATAGACAGCGAATATGGCAATGCCCAGACCGATAATGTAGAGCCAAACGCTTGTCATGACCTGTCTCCTTTCGATTTAAGTGCCGCAGCGACCGCCCCCAGAATGGCGACAACGGTGCAGCCGGCGATCGATTCCGCTCGAACATCCGGCATGATGACCGCAGATACCATGAGGGCCGCCGATGCAGCCTGGCACAGCCCGGCCAAATATCCCAAAAGCTCTTTCTTCATTCACGTCTCATCTTCTTGATAGCCACAAATTCCGCTTCAGTCCAGCCCGCGAGGGATGCCTCACGAGATGCCAGGAACAAAAGGAACCACCCGCAGATGGTTCCTCGTGTGTGCTCTGGAGCAGGGAAAACTGACCGCGGCACTTCCGAAACTCCCCTAGAGAATGGCGGCCGGGTTCAGGCAGGGCGTCCCCACTGCGCGTGGCCAAGGTCCTCAAGCACCACCGTGGGCTGGCGTTCCTCACGGGCCAGGTCCTCGCGCGTGGCCTCGCCGCTGAGCACCAGGGCGAAGTCGATGCCCGCGTTTTCGGCGAGCTTCTTGTCCGTGGAGAGGCGGTCGCCCACCATGATCATGTCTTTTTTGGCATAGCGCGCAAGCAAGGGCGCCAGCACTGCCGGGTCGGGCTTGCCGAAGATGTGCTGCGGCCGCCGCCCGGTGGCCGTGGCGTAGAGCTCGATCATGCTGCCCACGTCCGGGAGCGGCCCCTCGGGCGAGGGGCAGACGAGATCGGGGTGCGTCGCCAGGAAGAGCACTTCCGGCTTTTGCAGCAAAAGCACCGAGCGCGCGAGTTTTTCGTAGGTGAGCTCGGTGTCGTAGGCCAGGATGACGGCCTCTGCCCCCTCCTCGCCCAGGGTGAGCTCGGGCATGCGGCCCAAAAGGTCGCGCTGAAAGTCCCGGTTGCCCACCGCATAGGCGCGCGTGATGCCGTTTTTCCGCAAAAAGTCCACCAGCGGCGTCACGGGCGAGAGCAAGAGTTCGAGCCGCGCCGGGATGCCCATGCCGTTGAGCTTGTCCACATAGGTCTGCGGCGACTTGGAGGTATTGTTGCTCAAAAAGTAAAAGTCGAGGTCGTCCCAGTGCCGGCGGATGAAGTCCACGGCGCCGGGGATGGGGATGTGCCCGAGGTAGACGGTGCCGTCCATGTCCAGCACCACGCAGCGCTTGCGCGACCAGTCGATCATGCCTTGCCCTCCAGCACGCGCAGCTCCACGGAGAGGCGCCCGTCGTTGGAGCGGAGCACGAGGTAGCCGCCCTGGGCCAGCGCCCCGGGATTGGCGATGATGGTGCGCCCGATGCGGTCCACGGCGCGGGCCTCGTGGATATGCCCGCACAGGCACATGTCCGGCTGGGCCTCCTCCACGAATTCGCGCACCGCGGTGGAGCCCACGTGCACGTCGCCGGGGATGACATCACAGGCCGTGTCCTTGGGCGGATTGTGCGAGATGAGCACGGTGTGCGGGAAGGTGCGGGCCGTGCGCCAGGCGGTCTCAAGCCACGCGGCGAAGGCCGATTCGGGAAATTCGCTGGGCGTGCCGAAGGGCGTAAAGGTGGAGGCCCCCACCCCGAAGACGGCGATGCCCGGCGCGAGCTCGCGCACCCGCGTGTGCAGGTTGCAGCCCTGTTCACTGAGCCACACGTCCACCTCGGGCCGGTCCATGTTGCCGATCTGCGCGAGGACGGGCAGCCCGGGCGCGGAAAGGGCCTTCATGACGGCCTCGGCCTGGCGCACCCCGCCGGTGACGGTGAGGTCGCCGGTGACGATGACGCCATCGGCCTGCGCGAGTTCGGGGATCTCGGCGAAATTCTCCGGCGCGTCATGGATGTCGCCCACGACGACCCAGAGATAGTCCTTGCGCCCTTCCTCCCCGGAAGGGGCGGCGCCCTGCATCTGCGGACTGTGGGAGCCTTCCGTGCTTGGCATGGATGCTGTCCTTTGCTATGCTGATAAGGATGGAGCGGCGCCGGCGCATCACTGGCCGCCGGCCTTTTGCCGCTCTTGTTCCACTGTGCCACAACTCCTGACGGAAGGAAAGGCCATGCCCGCGGCACCCTCTCGCCACGCCGGCTGCGCCCCGAACCGGGAGGAACTGCGCCGCAGCCTGCTCGAACGCCGGCGCGCCCAGGCCCCAAAGCTCGCGGCACGCCGTTCCCGCGCCGCGCAGGAGCGCCTGCTGGCCGCGCCCTGCTGGCGGGATGCCGGGAGCATGGCACTGTATGCGGGCGTGCGCGACGAGATGGCGACCGGCCTTTTGCTGCGTGAGGCCTGGGCCGGCGGCCGCGAGGTGTGGCTGCCACGGGTGCTTCGGGGCAGCCGGGGCCGCATGGAATTTGTACGCTGCGCTGGCCCCGAAGACCTTGGCCCCGGCGCCTTCGGCCTTCTGGAGCCGCGCCCGGAGCTCCCCGGCGCAGGCCCTGAAGACGCGGACTTCCGGCCTCGTCTCATGCTCGTGCCGGGTGTCGCCTTTGACCGCCGGGGCGGCCGCATGGGTTATGGCGGCGGTTTTTATGACCGCTTTCTCGCGGCCCTGGGCGCCCGCGAAGGCGCGAAGTGCCCCACGCTCGGCTTCTGCTTCGGCTTTCAGGTGGTGGACAAGGTGCCCTGCGCCGCATGGGACAGGCCGGTGGACGGCATCTGTACGGAAGGAGAACTCTTCTGGATATCTCGCTGAGCTGGTTCCGCTTTCCCGGCGTGCCCCGGGTATGGTGCGCCTTTCAGGGCCGCGCGCCCGCCGCGCCCTTTGCTTCGTGCGCCGTCGCGCCTGTGCCGTGGTCGGGCGGCAATATCTCCTTCAATGCCGGCGATGACCCCGCCGCCACTGTGGCCGCGCGGGCGGCCCTGCTCGACGCGCTCAGGCGCCGGGGGCTCGAGACGTGGGCCGAGGTGCGCCAGGTGCATGGCGACGCGCTCGTGGAAGAGCCTTTTGCGCCCGCGGCATCCGCCCTTGCCGCCTACCGTATGCAGGATTCGCCCGAGGCCGACGGCATGCTCAGCTCAACACCGGGCAAGGGCCTGCTCATCAAGACCGCCGATTGCCAGCCCCTGCTGCTGGCACATCGCAGCGGCCGCCACATCGCCGCCCTGCACGTGGGCTGGCGCGGCAACCGCTGCGACTTCCCGTGGAGCGGCGTCACCCGTTTCTGCGCCGCCTATGGCCTCGACCCGGCGGACATCTTCGCCGTGCGCGGCCCGAGCCTCGGCCCCTCGCGCGCGGAATTCGTCAATTTCGACAGGGAATGGGGCCACGCCTTCCGCCCCTGGTTCGATGCGCACAGCCGCTGCATGGACCTCTGGGGCCTCACGGCAAGCCAGCTTGAGAGCGCCGGCGTGCCGCGGCGGCAGATCTTCGGGCTCGACATCTGCACGAGCCTCAATGCCGGGCACTACTTCTCCCACCGGCATGACCCGAGGAGCGGCCGCCAGGCGAGCCTCATCTGGGTCGAGGCCTGAAGCGCAAGGCATGGACAAAGGCCGGCCGGACGCGCTAAACTTGGCGGAAACCGTCCCGCACGGGACGCAGGCAGGAGGTTTGCCATGAACGATATGCCTGTTTCCAGACGCAAAATGCTCCAGGGCTCGGCCCTTCTGGCCGCGGCCGCCATCCTCGCGCCCGGCGCCGCGCTTGCCGCCGGGGAGGCCAAGGCGCCCGGCAAGGCCCCCGCCCCGGCGCCGGCCCAGGCTCCCGTCATCGGCTCGCGCAACGTGACCGGCCAGCCGCACAAGGGTTCGGCTGCCAAGGTCTATTTCTCGCCGGTCATCGACGCGGCGAGCCTCATCAAGCTCTACAACCTCGTCAATGAAAACATCTACGGCAAGGTGGCCATCAAGCTCCACACGGGCGAACCCAACGGCCCCAACATCCTGCCGCGCGACATGGTAAAGGCCTTCCAGGCGCAGGTGCCCGAAAGCGCCATCGTGGAGACCAACACCCTCTACGAGGGCGGCCGCCACACCACCGAAAAGCACCGCGAGACCCTCAAGGTCAACGGCTGGACCTTCTGCCCCGTGGACATCATGGACGAGCACGGCGACGTGAACCTGCCCGTCGAGGATGGCTTCCACCTCAAGGAAGTGGCCATGGGCAAAGGCATCACGGACTATGACTCCATGATCGTGCTCACCCACTTCAAGGGGCACGCCATGGGCGGTTTCGGCGGCTCCATGAAGAATATCGCCATCGGCTGCGCCTCGGGCCAGGTGGGCAAGCGCCAGGTGCACGGCGTGGAGGGCACCCCGCCCGCCGACTGGGGCCAATGGCCGGCCAAGGAAAAACTCATGGAGCTCATGGCTGATTCCGCCAAGGCCGTGGCCGACCACTTCGGCAAGCACATCGTCTATATCAATGTGCTGCGCAACATGAGTGTGGACTGCGACTGCGCGGGCACAAGCGCCCATGATCCGACCATCAAGGATATCGGCATCCTCGCCTCCAGCGACCTTCTGGCCATCGACCAGGCCGCCTGCGACCTCGTGTTCGCCAGCGCCGACGGCGCGGACCTGCGCGAGCGCATCCAGAGCCGCCACGGCCTGCGCCAGCTCTCGGCCATGGCCGAACACAAAATGGGCAACCCGCAATACGAGCTCATCACCGTCAACTAGAAAGCCCTTTTCGCAACCGATACGGCCTCTGCGCCGGATGCCACCGCGGGTGTCCGGCGCAAAGGCCGGCCCAAGGAACAGGAATGCCTGAATTTCGACAGAACATCGTGGATGACCTCGCCGCCTCCGGCACCGAATCCTGGCGCACCTTCCGCATCATGGCGGAAATGGTCAACGCGCTCGACGAGCTCAATTCCCTCAAGGTCAACTGCATCTCCATCTTCGGCTCAGCGCGCAGCAAGCCCGGGAGCCAGGAATACCAGGATGCGGAAAAGCTCGCCGGCCTGCTCGCCCAGGCGGGCTACGGCGTCATCACCGGCGGCGGCCCCGGCGTCATGGAGGCGGCCAACAAGGGCGCCACGGAGGCCGGCGGGGTGTCCGTGGGGCTGCACATCAAGCTCCCGCACGAGCAGGGCTGCAACCGCTATGTGACCACGCGCTGCAACTTCCGCTATTTCTTCATCCGCAAGTTCATGTTCGTGAAGTATGCGCGGGCCTATGTGGTCATGCCCGGCGGCATGGGCACCATCGACGAGCTTTCCGAGGCCTTCGTGCTGGCGCAGACCGGCCGCAGCCGCCCCTTTCCCATCATCCTCTACAATTCGCGCTTCTGGAGCGGCTTTTCCGAGTGGCTGCGCAAGAGCATGGTGGCNGGCGGCTTCATCAGCGAGGANGAGATCGACAAGCTCATCACGATTTGCGACACGCCGGAGGAAGTGGTCAACCACCTGCGCAAGATNNTCATCCTGTAACATGCGGGAGGACGCGGCCCAGCTTCCGCGCCCGCGCGCCTTCGCGCCGGCCGGCCCCGTGCCCGCGCCGCCNCNGGGGCGCNCCTGGGANGNNCTCATGGAGCTGGCCCTTGAGGAGGCCCGCAAGGCCGGGGCNGAGGGCGACGTGCCGGTGGGCGCNGTCATCGTGGCGGNNGACGGGAGCATCCTCGCCCGGGCCGGNAANGCCGTGGAGCGCGGGCACGACCCCACGGCGCATGCNGAAGTGCTCGCCATCCGCGAGGCCTGCGCNAGGCTCGGCAACTGGCGGCTTTCCGGCTGCGTGCTCGTGGTGACGCTGGAGCCCTGCGCCATGTGCGCCGCGGCCATCGCNCANGCGCGGCTNGCGGGCGTNGTCTATGGCGCNGCGGACGAGGCNGCCGGCGCCGTCACGTCGCGCGCNGAATATCTGGACGGNCCGGCNNNNCCGANNCCNGTGTGGCANATGGGCGGCATCCGTGCGGAAGAATGCNCGGCGCTCNTGCGGGGCTGCTTCGCGGNNCGGCGGTAGNGGGGAAAACGGAAACCTATGCTGGAACTGACGGTCTTCTTGAGCGGCGCCCTCGTCATGGTGCTGGAAATGGTGGGCGGNCGCGTGCTCGCNCCGCATGTGGGCACCTCGGCCATCGTCTGGACAAGCCTCATCGGCGTCATCCTGGCCTGCCTCGCGCTGGGCGCCTGGGCNGGGGGCCGCTTTGCCGACAGGTCGCTCTCCCGNCGCGGNCTCGGGCAGGCGCTNGCCGGNGCCGGCATCGGCTGCGGCATCACGGCCTTTTGCCANACNGCCATCGGGAGCGGCATCACCGGCGCCGTNGGCAACCTCTATGCCGCCGCCGTGGCNGCGGCCGTCGCCACCTTNGCCCTGCCNGCCTTTTTCTTCGGCATGATCACGCCCTATGTCATCCGCCTGCGCATCGCCAGCGTGGANACNGCNGGCGCCACCGTGGGCCGGCTCTANGCGCTCTCCACGGCCGGCAGCATCCTCGGCACCTTCNTGGGNGGCTTCGTGCTCATNTCCTGGTTCGGNAGCACNCTCATNCTCTGGGNNCTCGCCGTNGCCATGCTCCTNCTCTCGCTCGCCAACAGCCGCAAGCGCCCCTGGGGCCGCNTNCTCCTCATCCTGCTNTGCCTCTTCCTCGCCTGGCAGGACAGCCTCTATGGCGAATGGCTGGCCGANAAAAAGGGCACGCGCCTNGTGGAGAGCCCNTACAACAGCATCCGCATCATGGAGGGCGTGGACTATGCCCGCGGCGGCAAGCCCGTGCGNCTCATGGCCACGGACCCGGGCTACAGCCAGTCCGGCATGCTGCTGGAGGCGCCGGACGANCTCTATTTCGACTATACGCGCTATTANGCCNTNGGGCCGCGGCTCGTGCCCGGGGCNAAGCGCCTGCTCATGCTCGGCGGGGGCGGCTANTCCGTGCCCAANTGGCTGCTCTCGGGCAAGAGCGGCNTTGGCNNCTGACCTNGACCTCACCGTGGTNGAGCTCGACCCGGCCATGACCNNNAGCGCGCGCCGCTGGTTCGGCCTGAAGGANGACCCNCGCCTCACCGTNCGCCACGAGGACGCCCGCGCCTTCCTCAACCGCCAGACNGACGCCTTTGACCTCGTGTTCGTGGANGTGTTCAACTCCCACTATTCCGTGCCCTTCCAGATGGGCACNGTGGANGCGGCCNANGCNCTGCNCCGGGCCGTGGCGCCGGGCGGGGCGCTCGTCATGAACGTCATCTCGGCGGTGGANGGGCCNGACGGNCGGCTNTTCCGCGGNATCTGGCATGCGCTCTCGCANGCCTTCNCCGAGGTGCGCGTCTATTGCGTGGGCGACCCGGGCCACCCGGAGCGCGTGCAGAACCTCATGCTCGTGGCGCTCCCNGAAGCGCGGGANGANGCCGCCCTGCCGCTCTTGGCGAACGANACCATGGAGGCCCACCGCTACANNGGCGCCATCGANCCGGNCGANCCCCTGCGCGACGANTANGCCCCNGTGGAGCGCTTCACGCTCATGCTGGCGCGGCAGTAGNGCNGNGCGANNGCNNAAAAATCAGGGGCTGCCTCCGNNANNCGGAAGCAGCCCCTTGAATTTTGGCNGGAAAAGGCCCCTAGCTCGTGCGGTTTTCCTTCTGGTACTTGGAGGGGCACTTGGTCATGAGCACCTTGGCNGAGAAGCGGCCGTCCTTGCCCATGCCGCCCTCGACGATGACCTCCGCGCCGGGCTTGAAGGCNTCCGGCACCACGCCGCGNTAATCCACGGGCAGGATGACCGCCGCGTCGTCCTTGTCCTCNAGGCGGAAGCTNACGCCCATGGCGTCCGCCGGCTTTTCGATGCCNTCCTGCGCCACGGTGCCGAAGATGCGCGCNGCCGTNAGCCTGTCCTGCNNGGCCGCGCGGGCCTCGGCCACATTGAGGAAGTAGACGCTGTTCTCCGCAAAGCCGGTATAGGCGAGAAAGCCCACGCCGCCCAAAAAGAGNAGGAAGGCGGCGANATAGAGGCGTGTGGTTTTCTTGCGCGCCATGCGTGCTCCGTCCNGGCGCNGCGCCCNNTGCGGGAGCGGCGCCGCTGTTTGGCTGCCGATAGAGTGGGAAAAGTATAGNCGGTTTTGCGCCTGCTGACAATACAGGAATCATTCCTNNGAGGNTGTCAAGNCGCCCGCGCTCATTCGCGGGNCNGCGACGCNGCCTTGCGGGTGAGGGCCTTGCGNCGCTCNCGNGCNAGNGCNCGCAGGTCGGCCACATTGTCGCTTTCGTCCATGATCTCGCTGCCCAGGATCTCNTCCAGCACGTCCTCCAGCGAGACCACGCCGGCAAGGCCGCCATATTCGTCNAGCACGGCGAANAGGTGGACGCGCTCGCTCANAAGCTCGCGCAANAGCACGTCAAGGGTCTGGCTTTCCTGCACGAAATGCAGCGGCCGCATGATGGCCGAGAGCGGAAGGTCGAGCTTGTCCTCGGCGTAGCAGCGNCCGAGNGTGCGCCGCTCCACNAGGCCCACGAGGTCNTCGTTGTCCTCGCCGTAGACCGGGATGCGGCTGAAGTGCCAGATGCGCGGGTCCTTGTAGGCCTCGGCCACGGTGAGGTCGTCCGGCAGGGAAAAGACCACGGTGCGCGGGGTCATGATCTCGTGGACGCGCTTNTGGTCNAGCGAGAGCACGTTGCGGACGAAGTGCTCCTCATAGGCCTGGATGCGCCCGGCCTTGCGCGAGAGGCTGGTCATGGCNCGGATGTCGTCTTCCGACACTTCCGGCTTGCCGGANTTCGGCGAGAGCAGCCGCGTCAGGAGCCCGGTGAGCCANANNAGCGGCGAAAGCACCCGGATGATGAGNGTGAGCGGCCGCGCNAGCATGGCGGCCACNGGCGTGGCATAGGCCACGCCNAGCGTCTTGGGCACGATCTCGCCGAAGGCCAGGATGACCACGGTGAAGCCGGTGGCGAAGAGCGCCATGTGCGAGGCNCCGAACACGGCGAGGAAGGCCGCGCCCGCGATGGCCGAGCCNGCGGTGTTGGCCACGGTGTTGAGGGTGAGNATGGCCGCGATGGGGCGGTCCACGTCGCTGCGCATCCTGTAGAGCAGCTTGCCCACGGTCTTGCCCTCGCTGCGCAGGCGCTCGATGGCCGACCACGGCACCGCGTAGAGCGCGGCTTCGGCGAGGGAACAGAAAAAGGACACGAACACGGCCACGCCAACGGCCAGAAACAGCGTCAACATGCAGGCATCCCGGCAAGTGGTTCGCCGNCCCTTGGGGGGCGGCGCGGTCGCNTNCATCCTAGCCCGGGGCCGGGGCTTTGGCAATCNCCGGCGCCGCGGCNCCTNANCCGCGAGCCCCTGNGCCGTGGCTTCGGCNAGGCCCGGCAGCACNTCCATAAGCAGNCGGCCCAGCGCCTNNCCGGCGCGCCCGGCCACGGCNATGACCTCGGCAAGCGGCGCNGGCGCCATGCAGTCCGGCAGGTTCTTGTTGGTGAGGCAGGAGATGCCGAGCACGCGCAGGCCCATGTGGCGCGCGGCGATNACCTCGAGCACCGTGCTCATGCCCACGGCGTCGGCNCCCCACTGNCGGTACATGCGCGTNTCCGCCGGGGTCTCCATTTCCGGGCCGTGGACGCCGATNTAGACGCCCTCTTCCAGCCGGATGCCGAGCCTGAGCGCCGCGGCCTGCGCGAGCTTGCGGAACTCCCGGTCATAGNNCGCGCTCATGTCCGGGAAGCGCTCGCCGAAGGCGTCGCAGTTGGGCCCNGTGAGCGGCGANACGCCGGTGTGGTTGATCATGTCCGCGATGCACATNAGGGAGCCGGCCNCNAAGAANGGGTCGAGCGCGCCGGCCGCGTTGGTGATGACGAGCGCGCGGGCGCCGAGGCCGGCCANNACGCGCACGCCCATGCAGACTTCGGCNGGCGNGCGNCCNTCATAGAGGTGGCAGCGNCCNAGNTGCGCNAGCACNGGCACGCCGGAAAGCCGCCCCCACACGAAGGCCCCGGCATGNGAATCCACGCCNGGGCGCGGCATGCCCGGNACCTCGGCAAAGGGCACGCGCACGCTGCCCGCCCCGGCCATNAGCGTTTCNNCCANNCCNGAAAGGCCCGTGCCGAGCACNAGCGCCACGGGCGCCCGCGNAAGGTCGGCGCCGCCGGCCTCGAGCGCCGAGCGCAAGCCGGCCACGGCATNCTGGACTTCTTGCGGATTTTGCATAGAATCATCCCTTGATGGTGAAAACGGCGCCGCGCCGCTGCGNGCAAGCCCCGCNAGGGCTNGCGGCCGCAGGATATGCCGGNAGGCCNTTTCCCACAAGCCCGCGCCGCAAGGCGCGTACCGNAGAGCCTTTTGGGGAGAATCGCGTGAGCAAGGCCCAGGACAGCAAGAAGAAAGCGGCACCGNNGGCCGCCCCCGCCCCGGACCTCTCGGGCCACAAGGTGCTCGTGGCCAACCGGGGCGAGATCGCCATGCGCATCATGCAGGCCTGCCGNAAGCTCGGCGTGGGCTTTGCCGCCATCTATACCGGNGAGGACGANGCCTCGGGCCATGTGGAGCTGGCGCGNCGCATCGGCGGCGAGAAGAGCCTGTTCCGCGTCTCNTCCTACCATGACGCCAACGAGCTCATGGCCGTGGCCGACGAGGCNGGCGCNACGGCCGTCCACCCCGGCTACGGCTTCTTNGCCGAGGATTTCCGCTTCGCCCGCCGCGTGACCAAGCGCGACCGNGCCATGATCTTCATCGGCCCCTCGTGGAAGATCATCCGCGAGCTCGGCGACAAGATCAACACCAAGCGCCTCGCGCGCAGCCTCAACGTGCCCACGGTGCCCGGCTCCGACCGGCCCATCTATGACGAGCTNGAGGCCGAGCGCATCGCCAAGTCGGTNTTNGANTTNCAGGAGGCGCAGGGCATCCAGCGNCCGCTCGTGCTCGTCAAGGCNTCGGCGGGCGGCGGCGGCATGGGNATCGAGGAGGTCTACGACCCGGACCAGTTCCGCTCCGTCTACCGCCGCATCCGCAACTACGCCCTGCGCCAGTTCAAGGACGAGGGCGTGCTCATCGAGCAGCGCATCACGGATTTCAACCATCTGGAAGTGCAGATCGTTTCCGACCGCTCGGGCCGCAACCCCGTGCATTTCGGCACGCGCAACTGCTCCATCCAGTCCACGGGCCTNCANAAGCGCATCGAGGTGGCCCCGGGCTTCGCGCCNGAGACCCTGCACTACACCTTTGACGCCAACCGCGTGCTCACCGACATCGTGGATTATTCNCTCGCCATGGCGAAAAAGGTGGGCTACGANAATGTGGGCACCTGGGAATGGATCGTCACNCGCAAGGGCGANCCCTTCCTCATGGAGGTGAANACNCGCATCCAGGTGGAGAACGGCGTNTCNGCCTGCATCGCGCGCGTNCGCGGCGAGGAGGGCGTNGACCTCATCGCCGAGCAGATCCGCACGGGCCTNGGCGAGCCNCTGGGCTACACCCAGGCGGAGATCGCCACCGAGGGCGTNGGCGTGGAATACCGNCTCATCGCCGAAGACCCGGACAACAACTTCACCCCCTGGGTGGGCCGCATCGAGCATTTCTCGTGGACGCCGGCGCCCTGGCTCANCGTGCTNACCCATGTGCCGCTCGACCANCCTTACGAAATTCCNACNGAATTTGACCCCAACCTGGCGCTCGCCATCATCTGGGGCAAGGACATCGACGAAGCCAAGGAGCGGGGNCTNGCCTTNCTCGATTCCCTNAAGCTCGAGGGCGTCAACGGCGCGGGCGAGCCGCTCANGTCCAACGTGAATTTCCTCAAGGCCAANACCGGGCGCATCCTCCGCTTCTGAGGNCGCGAGCAAAGGGCGAAATGGACAACAATATCGCAAAACGCATCCAGAGCCTGCGCGACAGGCTCGCCTACCTGCAGGATATTTTCGCGGGCAAGCACGCGGACAACGCNGACCTTTTGCGCGAGCGGCTGGACGGCTTCGCNANGCGCGCGGCCGANGGCTCCCTCGAGGANCCCTACGCCGANCTCGCCACCGTNGAGGACCTGTTCTCGTATGTGGAGCGGCGCCTCGACAACGAGATCACGCCCATGGACAAGGTNCGCATCGTGCGCCACCCGCAGCGCATCTGCCTGCGCGACATCCTTGAAAACGTCTANGACAATTTCACCGAGGTGGGCGGCCAGGACGAGCACAGCCTCGACCCGAGCATGCTCATCGCGCGNGCNGTCATCATCCGCCGCCGCGGCAAGAAGACCTANCAGCAGTCGGTGCTCGTCATCGGGCAGGAAAAGGGCCACGGCGCCGAGTTCCGCAACGGCGGCTCNGTGAAGCCCTGGGGCAANGCCAAGGCNCTGCAATACATGCGCGTCGCCGAGACCGAGGGCATCCCCATCCACGCCTACATCTTCACGCCCGGCTCCTACCCCATCGAGGACTATCCCGGCGCGGCCCAGCAGATCGCNCGCAACATCTACGGCATGGCGGGCCTGCGCGTGCCCGTGGTGGCCGTCATCTCCGAGGGCGGCTCCGGCGGCGCCGAGGCCATCGGCCTCGCCGACAAGCGGCTCATGCTCTCGCACGGCTACTATTCCGTCATCTCGCCGGAGGGCGCCGCGGCCATCGAGGGGCGCCTCAAGGCCGGCGAGCGCGCCACGCCCGAGCTCATCGAGCATTGCGCCGAAAACCTGCACATCACGGCGGAAGACAATTTGCGCTTCGGCTATATCGACCGCATCGTGCAGGAGCCGCCGCTGGGCGCGCGGCCCTGGCACTTCGAGTTTTTCCGCAATTTGCGGCAGGAGGTGCTCCGCGCCACGGACGAGGTGGTCATCTCCACGCGCAGGCTCCCCATGTTCCGCGGGCTCGCGCTGTCGCGGCGCCGCAACCCCGAGGCCAATCTCGACGAGATGCACATGCGCTGGGGCCTCACGCCGGCCGCCAAGCTGCGCCTGCGCGAACGCCGCCAGCAGAAGTTCCTCCGGCTCTCGCGCAACGCCGCCATGGACCGCCGCCCCTTCCTCACCAAGACGGCCACGGCCTTCTGGGACTGGGCGAGCAAGCCCTGGGTGGCCTTCAAGTACGATTTTTACCGCAAGCACCGCCGCAAGCTCAGCGGCTTCATGGAAGAGGTGGGCAACGAGTGGGAGACCTTCAAGGGGCGCCTTTTCTCGCCGCTGCACAAGATCACCGGCCCGCGCGCCAAAAAGGANGACGCCGCGAGCGAGCTCACCGCGCTTTCCGCCTGGTCGGGCGACGGCCGGCGCCACAAGTGGAACTACATCTCGCCGCGCTACAAGATCGACCGCGCCGTCACCTGCCCCAACAGCGCCTCTTACGGCTGCCTCGACCTCTGGGGGCCCGACCTTTTCGCCGAATTCGCCGGCGTGTGCAGCCATTGCGGCTACCACTTCCCCATGGAGCCGGAATGGTATGTGAAAAACGTGTTCGACGAGGGCTCGGTGTTTGAGTTCAACAGCGAGATCGAGGCCGGCAACCCGCTGAACTTCCCGGGCTTCGCCGAGCGCATCGCCGCGGCGCAGAAAAAGACCGGCGCCAAGAGCGGCTGCATGACCTTCGAGGCGCGCATCGACAATATCAAGATGGTCGTGGCCATGCTCATGGGCACCTTCCGGGGCGGCTCCGTGGGCGCGGCCGAGGGCTTCAAGTTCGTGGAGGCCGCGGAGCGCGCCGCCAAGAAGCGCCAGCCCTTCCTCGCCTATGTGCACGGCACGGCCGGCATCCGCATCCAGGAAGGCACGCACGGCGTCATCCAGATGCCGCGCTGCACCGTGGCCGTGCGCCGCTATATCGAGTCCGGCGGCCTCTACATGGTGCTGTACGACACCAATTCCTTCGCCGGCCCGGTGGCGAGCTTCCTCGGNTGCTCGCCCTACCAGTTCGCCGTGCGCTCCTCCAATATCGGCTTCGCCGGGCCCGGCGTCATCAAGGAGACCACGGGCATGGACATCCCGCCCAAGTACCACCGCTCCTACCGCGCCCTGTCGCGCGGCCACATCCAGGGCATCTGGGACAGGCGGCAGATCCGCACCAACCTGAAGCAGGCCCTGATGACCATCGGCGGCAGGAACCTCTATTACCGCTAGCGGGCNCAGGACGCGGCCCCGCACAGGAAAAGCATGATCGACATTTCCGCGCTGCTCGACGGCATCAAGGACTCCCCCTACCGGGAGATCGTCATCGCGGCCCCGCATACCGGCAAGGTGACCTTCGCCGGGCTCAAGCCCGGCGACAAGGTGCACGGCCCCCAGGGCCAATGGAAGGAAAAGCCCGGCACCCTCGTGGCCACGCTGGAGCGCGAGCGCAACCCCAAGCCCATCTGCGTGCCGGAAAAGGGCGAGATCTCGGCGGTGCGCGACGAGCTGGAGGGCGCCTTCGTGGAGGCCGGCACGGAGCTCGCCGTGTTGCGCCACAAGCTCACCCGCGAGGAAGTGCAGGCCATCATCCTGCGCAAGGCGCTCCACCTCTTCCGCGCGCCGGAGCGGGCCAAGTATTATTTCACCCCCGAGGTGGACAAGAAGATCCGCGCCTCGGACGCGCATTCCGTGGCCGTGCGCGACGGCATGGAACTGCTCATCATGTCGCGCATGAAGCGCGAGGCGCCCCTGCGCTATTCNGGCCCCGAGGGCGTCATCTACTCGGTGTATTTCACCTATAACGAAAACATGGACGCCGGCGCGCCGCTCATCGGCGTGTGCCCGCGCGACCAGCTCCCGGCCATTCAGGATGTCATCATGCGCGTCCAGACCGAATGGAAGGAAACCGACTAAGGGAGGCCACCATGGGCAAAGTGCTGCAAATCAGGGTCACGGCCGTCACCTGGAACGACGAACTCGTGGAGGAATACTGGCCCCGGCTCGTCAGGCTGGCCGGCACCGTGCCGGTGAAGAGCGAGGGGCGCGGCGTGCTCGAGCTNGTGCGCCGGCTGGACGAGGGCCTGCGCTTCATGAAATGGTCGGAAGCGCGCAAGCAGGCCATGGGCCCGGGCATCCGCGAGGCCGCGCGCCTCAAGGCCGANCTTGAGGCCGCGCTCGCCGACTGGGACGCCCGCAAGGCCAATGCCCTGAGCGACGACCTGGAAGACGCGCTGGACGCGCTGGAGCGCGCCTACACCGAGTAGGGGCGCCCNCTTCCGCCTCACCCTAGCCAGCTTGGCGCGGGGCAGCCCGCGCGCAGGAGCCTTACATGCTGAACAAGGTCATGCTCATCGGCCGTCTCGGCCGCGACCCCGAACTCCGCTACACCCAGAGCGGCTCCCCGGTGGCCACGCTCAACGTGGCGACCGACGAATCCTATACGGACAGGGACGGCAACAAGGTGGAACGCACCGAGTGGCACCGCGTTTCCGTTTTCCAGCGCCAGGCGGAAAATTGCGCCAACTATCTCGCCAAGGGCAGCCTCGTCTACGTGGAGGGCAGCCTCCAGACCCGCAAATGGCAGGACCAGTCCGGGCAGGACCGCTACACCACCGAGATCAAGGCCCAGCGCGTCCAGTTCCTNGACCGCAAGGGCGAGCGCGGCCAGGCGCCNGACGGCGCCCCCAATGACTGGGGCGANGGNGGCNGCCAGCGGCAGCGCCCGCAGGGCAACCGCCAGGGCGGCGNCCAGCAGGGCGGCNGGAACGCNCCGCATGCGCCNCAAGGCCGGCAGAACCGGCACGACGATGACTTGGGGCCNGCCTTCCCGTCCGAGGCNTCGGGCATGGACGAGGTGCCNTTCTAGGGNGANGAAAGATATAGGCCGGGCGCCNNGGCGCCCGGCTNCTTTCGGGGCGNNGTNTTCNCNNCCNCGCCCNANAGTTGCNGCTCCCGCTCCNAACTNCCCACCACGNNTACANCATGGCGCGCGTCCTCTACGGCATCCACGGCACTGGCCACGGCCACGCCATGCGCGGCCTGACCCTGGCGCGCCGCCTGCCNGAGCACGAGTTCCTNTTCGTNGCCAACGACGACGCGGCCCGNGTGCTCGAGCCGGAGTTCCGCGTNTACCGCCTGCCCAANCTGGGCACGGTCTTCAANAACTACAAGGTGGACATGGGCGCCACCATTGCCCGCGCCGTGCCCCTGCTCCTCCACCGCGAGCGCTACATCGGNGAGGCCCTGCGGCTCATCGACGACTTCCGGCCGCATGTCTGCATGACGGACCTCGAATATTTCGTGCCCCGNGCGGCNGAGCGNGCNNNNCTCCCCTGCCTCACCCTCGACCATCAGCACATCATCACCTCCTGCCGNCACGANCTGCCGCTGAACATGCGCTGGGACGCCTTTGTGCAGGGCCTGACGCCGCGCTGGCTCTTNCGGCCCACGAGCGCCAANNTNATCATTTCCTTTTATGCGCCGCCGCTNTTGCCGCAGTANGCGGCGACCACGCGCATCGCGCCGCCCATCCTGCGCGANCGCGTGCTCGGNCTCANGCCGCGCGACGANGGGCATGTGCTCGTCTACCAGAGCAATTCCACGCACAGGAAGCTCATCGACATTTTGCGCGCCGGCACCNCGCGCACCTGCTATGTNTACGGCTATGTGCGCGAGGANGGGCAGGAGGGCAATGTCATCTTCAAGCGCAAGAGCGAGGAGGAATTNCTCGANCTNCTGGCCTCNTGCGCCTATGTGGTGCAGGGCGGCGGNCACACNCTCATGAGCGAGGCGCTCTANCTCGGCAAGCCCNTCCTCTCCCTGCCCATCCGCGCCATGGTGGAGCANCGCTTCAACGCCCTNTACCTNGAACGCCTGGGCTACGGCATGCAGGCCGACCTCCCGAGCCTCACGCCGGACGCGCTCAGNGNCTTCGAGGCNCGGCTNGACNNNTATAAGGNTGCCATCGCGCAGGGNAATTTNTGCGGCAACGANCTNGTNTTCGGNCTGGTNGACACGTTCATCAGGACGGGGAAGCTGGAGATNAGCGNGNNCTGACAAGTGAACCCGNAGAGATCTGACNCCNCCTNGCCTGAAANNNCCAACANNCANCNNNGNNNAGGCGTTGCNNCCA
>NZ_JAAVBE010000030.1:0-1163 GCF_014803725.1 Desulfovibrio sp. | reverse complement strand
TNCCCGNNNATGAANCAGCTCCCGGANCTTCCCAGCCATTTTTGGAGAAATCATNGCCGAGGCNCGCGCCAGGGCNGGNCTTTCGCAGGANNAGGTGGCGGNGGCCANCGGGGCGAGCAATGTCTTCATCAGCCTGCTNGAGACCGGCAANCGNCAGCCCTCGCTCACNTCCGCCATCCTGCTCGCATGGAGCCTGGGCNTNNCGCCGGANGANCTGGTGCGCCGGGTCGTCCTCNAACTGGGGGCGGCGAAGGTTTCNCAAAAACCCTNANGGATTCCATCCTGTTGGGAAAAATTTTCAAATTTTTCTGGAAAAATCGAAATCTCCCCTAAAGCACACTTNTCCCCNTGCCGATAAGGCCGGTGTTGAGTGGAAGCAGTGGNACCCGTGCGCCTTGCGCGCGGGAAACGGCGCCATCCGTCTGCAGGGAAGCAGTGAACCATTCAAGGAGGAATGGACATGTCGCTGATTCTGAATCACACATCCTTTGANCCGCTNTCGCAGCGGCCNGACGAACCACCGGGAAGCCATCAGGAACTCTCAAAAATCGACAGATACCTCGAAATTCTGCAAGACAATAAAAACGCCAGCCGCTTTGTGCCCAATGACGCCGCCGTGGCGCTGGACATGGCCGGCTTCGTGCGCCGCCGCGTGGGCGGCGGACGGCCCGGCCCCGCGCTCTCGGCCGCGCGGCTCGCGCTGGCCCTTGTGCAGCCCGGCGAGGAAATGCCCACCCAGTAGGACGCCTCGCTGGCTTGCGCCCTGAAAGATGCACATCATTCGCATCACCTTTCCGACATGAAGGCTGGCGCCGATCAGCTCACCGCATCCGCTCAACAGACGATTGAGAGAAAGGAGGGGCCGCAAGGCCCCTCCTTTTGCTGCCGGCTGTGCCCGCAGCAACGAAAACCGCGAAGAGGCTGCGGCTTTGCCGCGCCGTCATCTGAGCGGTTTTCGTGCTTTCGGGCCGCGCAGCGGGCCGGACGAAAAAACCGCGCCTGTGTGGGGTTGTCATCCGTGTGGCTGGCCGCAAGGCCCCTCCTTTTGCTGCCGGCTGTGCCGACAGCAACGAAAACCGCGAAGAGGCTGCGGCTTTGCCGCGCCGTCATCTGAGCGGTTTTCGTGCTTTCGGGCCGCGCAGCGGGCCGGACGAAAAAACCGC
>NZ_JAAVBE010000029.1 GCF_014803725.1 Desulfovibrio sp. | reverse complement strand
TTCTGCGGCTGCCATCCCTGCTTTTTCTCGATCAGCGCCACAATCTTGTGGGCTGCTTCGATGTCAAAGCCCTTGTGAGGCTGGATGACTTGCAAGGTGTCTGGATGAACTCGGTTGACCAATATGTGGGCATGAACATTTTGGGTGTTGGCATGAACAGCCACAAGCGTTTGATGCCCCTCCAACCCCATGCCCTGGAGAAACATCTGCACCGCCTCCGTCACCTGCGCCTCGGTAGGGATCTCGTCCTCGTTCCAGCTCAACATCCAGTGGGCCACAGGCATACGGCTTTTGATTGATTCCTCGGCCAGAGAAACCATTTCCGCCTTCTGGCCTTTCCTTGTGGCGGCGATAAAATTCAGGGCGGATGACCAGACACATTTATCTTTGCCGTCCTCGTCTTTCTCGGCCAACACATAGTCGAACAGGGCGCCAATCATGGCCCGTTTTGTCCGCGTGAGATTGGTGCGCTTGAATTTTTTAAGGATCATTTTCCTGCCCCAAGAAATCAATTGCCGCTTGGATTTTCTTTAATGTCTCCTTCATCTCGTCCCATATTTTTGGTTGATGCGCCTCGGTTGCCAGAACAAAATTATGTTTGAGCAAGCCGCCGAGCCTTCTCAGTTCCCTGATAGCAAGATCATCGGTTCTTGCGATAATGGGTCGTCCTCCGAAAAATTTTCTCCGCATGTATTCGGCGACCGAGATACGCGCAATCGCAGCCTGAGTTTGCAGCCTTTCGTCCTCGGCTTTGGTGATTCTTACCGTGCGGCGGCATGGGTATTTGGTGACTCTCTTCCTCATTTCTTTTGCCTCATGCGTGCGAGAAGCGAAGCGCCGAGCGCGCTCAGGGAGTCCAGAGGGCGAAACCCTTTGGCAGGTTGAAGTGGCTGGCGGCAGCCAGCTACCAACCTGTAAATTCTTACTGCCTTCACAAAACGAAATTTCCCGATCAGCATAAAACGGCACCTCCTCCAGAATTTTGCGCAAGCATACTCAGAGAAAAGAGCCCATGACCAGCGAAAAAAACAAATGCACGGTATTATGTTTTGCTGGACGATGGCCGCAGACAAACGCCCATGCCTTCGACAAGATTAAGGGCCAAGTGTCCTGGCCAGGAGAAGATGTTGGCGGCTGGAAAAAGGTGGAAACGGTCTTAAGAAATCGTCAATCTCATGGGGCAAGGTCTAACGGTCGTGAAGCTGAAATTATGGGCTTATCGGGTCAAGTGTGTCCCCTTGCCCAGATAGTCGATGAGAGAAATAGGGGAACAAAATCTTGGCAAGGAGCCCGCAAAAAGATGCGACGCCATTTGCTGAAACCTGGATCGGGAGGCTGGCGAAAACTTCAAATACTTTGAAAAAAGGAAAATCGTTCAGAAGTGGTCTATCGGCTATGTTGTAAATCTAATGGAATTGGGTAAAAACTTGAATATCCTTCACCATTCTAATAATCTAGTAAACTACAAAAAGGATATTGCTCGGGGATAATGTCCCCACAAACCAATCATCGACAAGATGTGCTGCTGCAGAACGGCTATCCAAATCTAGCTTGGTGAGAAAAGTAGCTGGGATGAAAAGGAGGGACAGATAAACTCATCGAACAGGGAGAACCACCAAGACGGAGCGGAGTGTCAGAGTAAGTCTCATCTACCACTGCTAAAGCTACGAAAAGCCAGCTTGAACACTCCTATCCTCAGGGAGAAGGAGCATCCAATGCTGGCTTTCCGCAGAAAGAGTATTCGTAGCTTACCAACTTTCCTTGGTAAATGGGCATTTCACCCAGCCCTCAGACCATGGGGAGGACTGATCGATGTGCCCCACCAGTTCACTGAAGAGCCACTTTCCGTTCACCTTGACGAACCGGTCCTTATATTTCCCTATCAGGATGTATGCCTCTTTTCCTTCGNGGGTATTGGCTTTCATCGTCAAAAAGCAAACGAGATAAAAGGTGCCNACNGCGCTTTGCCCGTCGCTGCCAANCTCGATGATGGGCGCAAACATGTTGTGTTGCCCCCAGATGATGTCCTGNCCCAGATTCCTGCTNTGCTGCTTTATGGCCTCTGTGCCTCGCGCCGTCCCNCCCACNCCGNTGATGGACCATAGGCCGNCGGGGGTAAACAGCGCTGCCACGCGCTCCNGGTCATAGCCTTCGTCAAGAATGGTGGCATAGGTGTACTTGAGGGCCTTGATGGCCTCCATGTCTTCCAGTTTCTGGACACGGCTTTCAAGCGTNCTCATGGGTGCTTCTCCTCNCNGATGTGTTAAAACGAATAGTTAAAAGTGATGTCAGCCACCCACATGTCCGTTTTGGAGAAGGTGGTATCCGCNGGACGCTTCCAGGTGTCCTTGTCCAGCATATTGACCACATANCCGAACTCAAGGCCCATCTTGAGGTTTTCGTAGATATTGACCACCGTGTGCACGTTGANCTCAAGCAGGTTGTCGTTGCGCGTGAGGTAATAGTCCAATGTTTCGGGCACGCCCTGCCACGCGATGCACGGGTCNGAGACNCCGCGCGACAGATAGGCGGCATACTTGACCATGGACGGATCATTNGTGCCCTGGATCCATGTGGCCCGGATAAGGTGCTGGACNCCCTCAATGAAGGAGAGGTCCTTGATCCGCAGGCCAAGCCCCCAGGTGCCGTCGAACGACATGGAACGGTCATTGCCGCCGATGCCGCCGTAGAGGCAGGTGGCGTCGCCCAGCATGCTCGTGAAGTTGGTCTGNGCATAGAGGTANGGCAGGCGCTCGGAACCGTTTTTNAGGTTGCCGTCGTCGCCGGAGCTGTACCANCCAAAGATGCCGGGCACGCCCCAGTCCAGCTTGTATTCGGCCAGAGCCTTGACGAGCCAGCCCTNGCGCTCGGAGCTGGCCCGCTGCGTNCCNTAATGAACGCCGTGGAGGATCTCCTCCACGGTGTAGCGGCCCATGGGCGCGGCATAGCCGTAGTCAAATTCAAACTCGAAGCGCCAGGGGTCGANGTCCAGCGTCAGCGGCAAGGCCCCCCAGAANAGGTCGCCATAGGTCTTGCTGGTGGAGTGAGGCTGGTTGACATTGCCGAAAGGCACGGAACCCAGCGAACCCACNAGGTTGCCGCCGTCATAGCCNGTGAAGACGTAGTTGTAGCCCCCATGGTCGTTGGGAACNTTGAAGGTGTTCCGCCCCTGCATGCCGAACATGACCCAGGGGGTCATTTTGAGNGGGCCGGCCTGGATGGGGACACTGAGCACGAACAGGTCAAGATTNTCCAGATAGTTGGCATCCTTGCCCGTGTAGTTGTCGTTATAGGGACGGAGCCACATGCCGGTGAGACCGAAATTCTCATTGGCCTGCCATGAGGTGACGATACCGGCAACGCTTTTGTCGGCCAGGATATTGCTCTCACCGGCAGCCTGCGGCAACGTGAGATTCTGGATGCCCATGCGCGTCTTNATGTTGGTGTCGGGCATCTGCCAGTCGATGTACGCCTGGCGGAGTTTGATGATGTTCCCGTCCGCCCCCAGGGCACCNCCCGTGGAGGCNTGGCCCCAGCGGATATGCCCGATTTCAAAATTCAGCGCACCGGAAAGNTTTTCGGAGGCAACGGCATCCAGCCACAGGCGTACGCGCTGCCGTGCCTTGAGCTTGTCGTTGCTGATGGGATTGTTGAGATGCGTGTTCCCCTGCTTTTCCGCGAGGCTGTTGACGTTGACGCCCACGCCAAGCTGCCACAAGCCCCGCGCCTTGAAATCAATGGCACCNGCCCCCGGCTGTANGCCCGGCAATAACAGTGCAAGCGCCAGAACGCCCCCCGCAAGATAACTCCTCTTCATGGTGTCCTCCCTAGATGTTCAAGACTTCAAGAGCCATGGACGTGGCGTCCTGGCAATTCCCCTGCTTTTCGCAGTCCCCCAGCTTGAGAAAGGGAATCTTTGCNGCTGNCAGTTCCTGTTCCAACGCGGCGTCGGGCTTGACGCCCAGGGCCAGGACGACCGTATCCACAGGCCCGATTTTCTTTTCCNCCCCGCTTGAGTCCGCGGCGATGACGCAGCCNTCCTCGATNCGCAGGACCTTNCTGTCCGTGTGGATGCGCACCCCCTNTGCCTCGAGGCGCGCCAGGAGGGCGTCNCGNACCGTAAAGAACAGCTCCCCGAGNACGGTGGGCTGCATTTCGATGACATCAACCGTTCTGCCNGTGTCGGCNATGAACTCCGCCGTCTCGCANCCCACCATGCCCCCGCCGATGATGGCGACGCGCTGCCCGAGGCTGGCCAGGTCNTCGCGCAATACCGCCTGGGCNGTGGTGTGNGGNANGCTGTCCAGGCCGGGGAAGGGGATGCGGAGCGGNNTGCCCCCGGTGGCCAGCAGGATCACGTCCGGCTTTTCCGCTTCCACCAGGCGCATGTCGGCGGTGCAGCCAAGCCGCGTCTCCACGCCGGCCTCGTCCAGGCGTCCTGCCATGTGCTCAAGATAGGTGAGGATGTCGTTCTTTTTCGGCGGATAGGCGGCAAGGAGGAACTGGCCCCCGAGCCGGTCCTCTTTTTCGCAGAGGACGACTTTATGCCCCCGTCGGGCCGCAAGCCACGCGCTTTCCATGCCCGCAGGGCCGCCGCCGATGACCATGACTTTTTTGCGCGTTGCAGCCGGGGCTACCTCCGCTTCGCGCTCGCGTCCGGTGAGGGGATTGAGGGCACACCTGACAGAAATTTCCCTGCTGGTGCGTCCGATGCACCCGTCATTGCAGCCGATGCAGCTGCGGATACGCCGGTGATCGCCCCGCGCGGCCCTTTTGGGAAGTTCCGGGTCGGCCAGCGATGCGCGCCCCATGCCGATGAAATCGGCGAGCCCTTCACGGTAGAGGGCTTCTGCCTGAAACACGTTCGTGATTCGCCCGGAAACAGCCAGTGTGGCATCCGGTCCCACCGCCTCGCGGATGACCTGGAGACGGGGCCTGTTGGTCACATCGCCGTAGCTGGCCGGGGGGAGGATGAGCTGGTTGGTGGCGTAGTTGCCCGCCACCACATGCAGGCAGTCAATGGGCATCGCGCACAGCGCTTTGGCCGCACGGGCGCTTTCCTGAAGCGTGAGGCCGCCGGGCACACCTTCTTCTGTCGTCATGCGGTAGGTGACGGGAAAGGCGCGGCCCACCCCCTCGCGCACGGCCTCGATGACCTCGCGGGAGATGCGCAGCCGGTTTTCCAGCGAACCGCCATAGGCATCCGTCCGTTTGTTGGTATAAGGCGAAAGGAATTGCGTCAGCAGGTAGCCGTGCGCGCCGTGGATCATGACCGCGTCAAACCCGGCTTCCTTTGCCCGGCGTGCCGCTGCCCCAAATCGGCGGACAATTTCCTCGATTTCCGCAACGGAAAGCTCATGCACGGCTTCGTCGGAATAGCAGACCGGGCAGTCCGACGGGGCCACGATGGGCATGCCTGTGATGGCGGACGTGGTTTCGCGCCCGGCGTGGTGCAACTGGATGGAGATCTTGCCCCCCGCCGCATGAACGGCGTCCGTGAGGCGGCGCAGCCCCGGAATCTTGTCGTCCGCGTCAATGCCCACGCCGCGGGTAAAGCCCTTGCCCGCCGAATCCACATAGGTGGCCTCCACGACATAGAGGCCGAAGCCGCCCGCGGCCCTTGCCCTGGCGTAGGCGATAAGTTCATCGGTCACCCGACCGTCAGTGCCGGCGAGATAGGTGACCATGGGGGGCACCACCAGGCGGTTCCGCAATTCGAGGGTACCCAAAAATGCCGGCTCAAGTACCCCAATCTGGTATTTATTCTCAGCTCCCATACATCTCCTCACTATAAATAAATGGTTCCTCGGTAGCGACAATTAAAACAAAATGGCCCGCAATATTGCGGGCCATTTGATCCGTGATTAGACATCCAGCTTGAGGACTCGTGCAATATTTTTGTAGAGGAAGTTATCCATATATTCCTCAGCAAAGCCCATTTTTTTGAAGAGTTCCACAGCCGGTTTGAATGGGATAAAGGGATATCCGGTTCCAAAAATAAAGCGTTCTCGCAATATTCCGTGGGAGGCAACGGCATATTGCTCCGCGCCTGGCATGTTATATGTATACATATCAGGCGCAATATACATATTGGGGCACATCATTGCCTGGAACAAAATTTGCGGCACCCAAGGGTATCCCCCGTGGGTATTCACCACAGTCAGCTTTGGAAAGTCCCTGCAAACCCGACCGATATGGTCGGGCATGCTGTAGGTGAGGTCAGGGCCCTGGCCACCACCTGCCATAATGAACACAGGAAGGTCATGATCAGAGCAATACTGGTACACAGGATAAAGGCGAGGATCATCGGTGTGCATGGGAAATTCAGCTGCACCGGGCTCCAGGCCAACACCCTTTAAAGGTCCATTGATGACAAATTCATCAATTTCATCAACCGCTCGGGAAGTGGGCCAGTTGGCATCAAGTCCAGCGATGCCAATCATGCGCGGATATTGCTTTACGATTTCCACAATTTCACTGTTCGGGATGGAGCCGTGAATTCTGGACTGGCGCCCAGTGGTGACGGCCATATCAATGCCGGCCTCATCCATTTCTTCAAACATAAGTTTCGGGTCACGCTTGACTACGGACGGCGGAATCTTCATACAGAAATTATCCGCCCACGACTGGGTCACGCACTCCCGGTAAAGGTTCATGTTAACATAGGACTTCATGGGCGGACGAACACGGCAATCAATGATCATAACTGCGCTCCTTTGGGATAAAGTGAAAATGGGATATACGGGCTTGAGCAAGGAATATGCCAAATTAACGGAGTAGGAGTCATCATGCCCATCAATAATAAAACAAACTTGACCGTCCCCGAGCATATCAGGAAATTATGCGATCTTTCCGATGAGGCTACATGTGTTATAGACTCTGAAGGAAATTTTATTTATGCGAATAAGCATATTGAATATTTTTATAAGATGGATACAAAGGCTCTGCTCCATACACATGTTTTAAAAAATCCAATTCGAAGTAAGTTTTTAACCGACGAATCGCTCCTTTCAACAGGTACAGTAGGTCTTGATGCTATTCATTATAAACGTCCAATCCATAATTTTGGATTGTATGATAAAACACAAGCCGTCATGCTCAACGCATTTCCGTATTTTGATTTTCAAACAAGGGAAATGTATGTTTTTATTCAACATACAAAGTGTGATCAACTTCAGCAAAAGTTGCTTGAAAATTATCGAGAGACATTAAGAAAAGGTATTGAATTCAGCAATGAAGGAATTGCAGGTTTTCCATCTAGCATTATCGCAATTGATTCGGCTATGAAGGATCTTCTTCATATGTTGAAAAAAGCAGCATTAAGAGAAAGCAACGTGCTACTGCTCGGTGAAACTGGGGTTGGAAAGGAGGTACTTGCACGTGGTATTCACGCGGTGAGCAAGCGTTGTGATGGGCCTTTCATTCCTGTGAATTGTGGATCTATCCCCGCCGAGCTGTTTGAATCTGAATTTTTTGGATATGAAAAAGGGGCATTTACATCAGCCGCACAAACTAAGCCAGGATATTTTGAACTGGCCAATTCAGGCACAATTTTTCTTGATGAACTTGGAGAGCTTCCCCTCAACTTCCAGGTAAAACTCTTACGTGTACTCGAAAATAGAGAATGTAGACGACTCGGAGGCCGCAAATCAATCAAGCTGGATTTCAGAGTGGTGGCAGCTACTAACAAGAAACTTATGGACGAGGTACACGCGGGAAAGTTTCGTTCTGATCTTTATTATAGGCTCAATGTAATTTCCGCTACTATTCCTCCTTTGCGAGAAAGAAAAAAAGACATCCTTCCACTTGCAAATTCTTTTATAGATTACTTTAATCATAAAGAAAATCTCAATAAAAGACTCTCAAGGGAAGCAGCAAGGCATCTTGAGCAATACGATTGGCCTGGGAATATACGAGAATTAAGAAATACCATCGAACGCAGTATAGCATTGGCACCGGGAGTTATTATTGATAGAGAAGACCTTAATATTTCAAAAGATATTAATATAAATGATAATTTTTGTAGTTCTCTCGCCAGTTTAGTAGGTGATTACGAAAAGGGAATTATTCAAGAAAGGATCTCTCAGTTAGGCAGCATAAGGAAAGCGGCGAAAAGTCTTGGAGTTAGCCATGCCACTCTGTTGAGAAAATTGGATAAGTCAAGAAGGGTGCCCTAGGAAAATTGATGAGACAGGGGCGATTGGGAAATCGCCCCTGTCAATCTAGTCTTCAATATACTATGCTTCCATACATGTAGCAAATAATTCCAGACCAAATACACATAATGGCCCATGTGATAAATGAATACACTAACAGTTGTCTAAAACCGACAATCTCTCTTTCAGCAAACGCCATTGTGGCAATAGGATTGGCGGCAGGGAAAAACATACCAAGATTTGCGGCGAATACGATCATTCCAAAGACAATATTAGGATTAATCTCTATACTTCCCGAGATAGATCCATAAATTGTCAGTGCAGTTATGCCAATGACCGCATTATTCATAAAATTTGTAAAAAATGCAGGCAAAGCAATAAGGCATACCACAGCCATAATCGTTGAGATTGAACGGAAAAATGCCTCTCCATCCGCTAAAATCATCTGCTTGAGCCCAAGTGTGTCGGATGAAATCGCACCAGCAACTGGAAACAGAAAAGCAAGACAGAAAAATATGGCCCAAGGGAAGAATTGTCCTATTTTCCTGATATCCATCAAGGGTTTTCCATCCACCTGAACGGCCATTAAAATCCCGATAACCATCAACGCCAAGCCACCACCACCCAATTCATTAAATGTCTCTTTTATGTGCCAAGATGCGGGAATAATGGAGGGGAGTAACAAGCAAAACATCCCGATAAGAATACCAACAAACGAATACTTCTGGCGTTTATTCAGCCTTGATGTTTCCCTGATCTCATGTGAAAAATTAGAGAGCATGCTTAGGTCTGGTTTGAAAATATATTTGCAAAGGAGTACATAGAGTGTCAAAATAGATACACATATTGGTAGCATAAAAATGACATATTTCATCAAATTTACCTGCTGTCCAGTAACAGCTTCATACGCTCCAATACTATAAAGTCCAGTAGATTTGAATGGGAGTGAAAGTTCTGACATAAGCATTGCAAGCATTAGCCCAATAAAAAAACATGTCACTGTTTTTGTATGCGGCTTTATGCCTGTCTTATTCATCATTGCCTTAAAAAATCCAAGAAAAATGATAAATACAGCATTGCCAAAAGAAAGAATAGCTGCAATATATCCTGCCATTATAAAATAATAAAAGATGACGAATGGTCTCCCTTTGCAAGATTTTCTGCTCATAAGCAAGTCAAGTACGAAATCTGTCAGATTTGCCTGTTCCACAAATGAGGCCAACAGCAGCAGCGCTAAGATCATGATGATAAGTTGCGTCCCAAAAGCGGTGCTGAGCGCAGAATTCATAGAGCAATAATCTGACATGCCGAATGCCAGAAGACCAAGTATGGAAGGCCACCCCATACCGAAGGTTATCCACCCCCAAAGCGTACCAACGAATATCCCAAGAACCTCCATACTGATTGGAGGTAGGCCGGCTGGCGGAGGTATATATTTAGAAAATAGGAAGCAGCAAAAGATGATTGTATAGTTCAGATATGTCACGATGGTTGCTGACTTCATTCCGATACCCTCCCCACTTGTTTTTCAATTATTCCCATAATTCTAGGGAGCAACTTGCATACCAAACGAATATTGGAAGAAGATTAGCCCTCAGCAGGAATTTTTCGATATTCTGAGCGTAAGAAAACTCTTTATGATATCAATTTGGAGCTCAATTGGTCCAAATTCGTACCAGAGTCTTCATAATCGTCGATATTTGGTTCATTTTTGCACCATAGGAACAGCTTAATGGTCACTCATCCAGCTTTGTGTCCTTACATCCATTTCTCGTATTTATCTTTTTGTTAAAGATGTTTGGTTTTTTTTTGAACCACACCTAGATTTTTCCTCCTTTGAAAACTATTAAATGTCCGAATACCTCCGAACCATTCATAGACGGAAGAGTCTGGACACTCTGGAATCATTGACATAAGTATGTATTATTATATGAAAAATTTTCTAATAATTAATGGTATATTACTTGCTTCCTATTCTGTAATCATTTTAAATAAGGAGCATTAGCTATGTATGACTTGACCGGCAAAGTGGCATTGGTGACTGGTGGGAGCCAAGGAATTGGTCTAGGAATTAGTGAAGCATTGGCTAAGGGAGGTGCCAAAGTCTTTATTGTTGATATTTCAGAAGAAACAACAAAAATTGCCGTTAATGAACTAACAAACAAGGGATTAAATGTATCGTATCAAATTTGTGATGTCCAAAATATAGGTGCGATGAATGATACTTTCCAAAAAATCAAGGATGAAGAAGGGCATTTTGATATTCTCATGAATAATGCAGGCGTAAATAGACGTAAATTTTCATTTGATTATTCAGAAGACGACTGGGATTTTATAATAAATATCAATCTAAAAAGCTGCTATTTCAACACAATAAATGCGGCAAAAATTATGCAGCCTCAAAAGTGGGGACGCATCATTAATACCTGTTCAATTACTGCATTCATGGTGCAAGCGGTTCGATCAATTTATGGTATTTCCAAGGCTGGCGTTCTTCAGTTGACCAAATATCTTGCCCGAGAGTATGCAACCATGGGCATTACTGTTAATGGTATCGCCCCAGGCTGGGTGCGCACTCCTCTTAACACCCAATATTACCGGGAGCATCCTGACGAGGAAAAAGCCGTGCTTGCAGCCATACCGATGGGCTGTCCTGCACTCCCTGAGGATATTGGCGCTGCCGCCCGGTTTTTGGCTTCTGACGAAGCTGCTCATATCACAGGACACACCATGGTCATTGATTGTGGCAATTTGCTTGGCAATGGGGAGATTTGACACGTTTCATAGGCTAAAATCTACGACAGCATATGCGGCGTGATATTTTATCTCCTGATTTATCCCCCTATACCACTTGTTTTGCATACTGCCCAAGTAAATATTATTTGCTTGGGCAGTATGCGTTGGAATAACATAAAATGTTTCGTGTTTGTGGAAATTCCCGAAGGTCACACCTACATCGGTTCGACTCCCTTCATGGCCCACTACCCAAAAGGCTCTCTCATTTAATGTCGCACCCTTGGAAAGTGGCAAGGTGAGACATTCACTCTGTGATGATTCTCAGGGAATTTCGCAATGAAATTAAAGCAGTTGTTGGAAAATTTTCATTGAAAGCGTGAATCTCTCGGCAAGCTAGCCCGCTTGACAACCGGTACCTTCTTCGGCACCATGTCCTCAACTGGCGGGATAAGGTAGTAATTATTTCAATAGCTTGACAACCATGATTGGTGGCCCCCGCCTCCACCAGGAAAGTTCTCAACACGGTCCATGAAAGCCCGCAATGCCTTGAGCAGAGCGGGCTTTTCTGTTTTTATTCTCCTCTGGGGGTTGCTGAAATCCGTTGGAAGCCACGAAAAACGGGGGCAACAATGGGGTGCAAGTTGTGTCTTGCACGTTACCCATACCGAAGTTGCCCTCCTCTTCGTCCGGCGGGCTTCGGAATCGCAAACCTCCGCCAGCCGGCGCACCGGCAAAATGACTAGCCAAGGCGCGCGACATGGTTTATTCTTCCCCGGTTGAGCGATGTGCCGCAGCGCGCGGCAGTGCCAAGGGGGTGCCATGAAAACCAAGTTCATCTTCGTGACGGGCGGCGTGCTTTCCTCGCTGGGCAAGGGGCTGGCGGCGGCCTCGCTGGGCGCCCTGCTCAAGGCGCGCGGGCTGGATGTCACCATCCAGAAGCTGGACCCGTACATCAATGTGGACCCGGGCACCATGAACCCCTTTCAGCACGGCGAGGTCTTTGTCACCGACGACGGCGCGGAGACCGACCTCGACCTCGGCCACTACGAGCGCTATCTCAATGTGCCCATGTCGCGGAAGAACAACACCACCTCGGGCGCCATCTATAACCATGTCATCGCCAAGGAGCGGCGGGGCGACTATCTCGGCGCCACGGTGCAGGTCATCCCGCACATCACGGACGAGATCAAGCGTACGGTGCTTTCGCTCGCGGAGGGCCCGGACGCGCCGGACGTGGCCATCATCGAGATCGGCGGCACGGTGGGCGATATCGAGGGCCTGCCCTTCCTCGAGGCCATCCGCCAGTTGCGCTCTGAGCTCGGCCGCGACAACTGCCTCAACATCCACCTCACCCTCGTGCCCTACCTGCGCTGCGCGGGCGAGCACAAGACCAAGCCCACCCAGCACAGCGTCAAGGAGCTTTTGTCCATCGGCATCCAGCCAGATATCATCCTTTGCCGCTGCGAGCAGAGCATCCCACAGGAAATGCGCAAAAAGATCGCCCTGTTCTGCAATGTGGACGAGGACGCCGTGTTTTCCTCGGTGGATGTGGACAATATTTACGAGGTGCCACTCAAGTTCTATGAAGAGGGCTTTGACCAGAAGGTCGCCATCATGCTGCGCCTGCCCGCGCGCAACGCCCACCTCGAAGCGTGGGAGCGCCTGATCCATGACAGCGCCAATCCCCGCGGCAAGGTGACCATCGCCATCGTGGGCAAGTATGTGGACCTGAAGGAAGCCTACAAGAGCCTGCACGAGGCGCTGATGCACGGCGGCGTCGCCAACCGGGTGGCCGTTGAGCTGCGCTACGTGAACAGCGAAAACGTCACCCCGGAAAACGCCGCCGAGGTCTTTGCGGGCTGTGACGGCATCCTGGTGCCCGGCGGCTTCGGCTATCGCGGCGTGGAGGGCAAGATCGCGGCTATCCAGTACGCGCGCGAGAACAAGGTGCCGTTTTTCGGCATCTGCCTCGGCATGCAGTGCGCGGTCATCGAGTTTGCGCGCAATGTGGCCGGCCTCCCTGAAGCCAATTCGGAAGAGTTCAACCCCCTTTCGCCGCAAAAAGTCATCTACCTGATGAAGGAATGGTTCGATTTCCGCACGCACAATGTGGAACGCCGGGATGACGAGAGCGACAAGGGCGGCACCATGCGCCTCGGCTCCTACCCGTGCAAGCTGCTGCCCGGCAGCAGGGCGCATGACGCCTATGGCACGGACATGGCCGACGAGCGCCACCGCCACCGCTATGAGTTCAACAATGACTTTAAGGAGACGCTCGGCGAAAAGGGCATGATCTTCAGCGGCACCGCCCCGGACGACTCCCTGGTGGAGATCGTGGAGCTGCCCGACCACCCGTGGTTCCTGGGCTGTCAGTTCCATCCCGAGTTCAAGTCGCGCCCCATGCAGGCGCATCCCCTCTTCCGGGAATTCATCAAGGCGGCCAAGACCAGGGCCGAGGCCTGAAGCGCATATGATATGAAGAAGCGCCCCGCACAGCGGGGCGCTTTCCTCAGAGGTCAGAAGGCGCGCTCCCCCAGGGGGAACGCGCTTTTCTCATGCAAATGCCAGAACAAGCAGGCTCGAAAAGACGAGCACGAGGTTCGCCACCGCATAGGTGACGCTGTAGCCGATGGCCGGCAGGTTGCTGTCAAGGGCGTCCTGGATGGCGCCGATGGAGGCCACACCGCAACGGGCGCCGGCCACGCAGCCCAGTGTCTCCGGCGCGGTGAAGCGGAAGACCTTGCGGGCGATGAAGATATTGATGGTCAGGGCCAGCAGGGTGCAGACGATGCCCGTGATGAAGAGCCCCACGCCGAATTCCTTGAGCGCGTGGATGAAGGTCGCCCCGGATGTCAGCCCGATGACGGCGATGAACATGTTGAGCCCGAGCTTGTCAAACAGCCAGATGACCGGCGAAGGAATCCTGCCGAAAGACGGGCGCCGGTTGCGAAGCCAGCCCAGGAAGAGCCCCGAGAGCAGCACGCCGCCGCTGGTGCTGATGGAGACGGGCACGCCGCCGATCTTTATGCTCAGGGCGCCCACAAAACAGCCGAGCGCCACGCCGAAGCCAAGGAAGATCATGTCCGTGGCCTGAGTATGGCGGTCGGAGTAGCCTATTTCCTGCACGGCCTCGGCCACATCCACGGGCAGGCCCACGAGGGTCAGCACGTCCCCGCGCTGGAGCATGGTCTTTGAACGCCCCGGCAGGGAAACGCCGTTGCGGGTCAGGCTGCGTACCACCACGCCCTTCATGAAGGGCTGCTGCCTGAGCTCGCCGAAGGTCATCTTCGCCACCTTGCCCTGCGCGATGGTGACGGGCAGGTTCTCCACGCCAAAGCTCAGCAGCTCATGATCCGCCACTTCGGGGCCGATGGTCTGGCCGTCGTCAACGATGACCTCGCGCCGCCCGCTCAGGACCACGGTATCCCCTTTGCGCACACGAAGGTCGGGCTTCGGGTCCCTTATCTCCCCCTTGATGCGCAGCCGTTCGACGAAGAGGCGCAAGCCCCGGCCGGCAAATTCCCGCTCGATTTCGGCTACGGTGCGCGGCCGGTCAAAAAAGGCGTTCTCCGCGCGGTAGGCGCGAAATGACACCGCCCGTTCTGCCAACATGTATCCGGGCTCGGCCTGAAATTCGCCATCCTCCATGGCGGCTTCGATCTCCGCGATTTCTTTCTGCACTTTCGCCATGCCGCCAAGGAGTATGGGCCCGATATTGGAGAGGAACCACGCCGAGCCGATGGTGCCGAATACATAGGTAACGGCATAGCTTGCCGGAATCATGGACAGGAGAAATTCCTTCTGGCTCTCATCCATCATGAGGCCGCGGATGGTCTCGGCGGTGAGCCCGAGGGAGCCGGAGGCCGTTTGCGAGCCGGCGAAGAGGCCGGCCGCCACGCCCATGTCATAGCCCATGATGCGCGCGGCCACGATGACCGTTGTGGCGCAGATGACAGCCGCCAGCAGCGCAAAGGCCACCTGCTTGAGCCCATGCCCCTTGAAAGCCATGAAAAACTGCGGCCCCACGCTGTAGCCGATGGAAAACAGGAACAGCATGAAGAAAATGGAACGCACGATTTCCGGGATCTGGATCTGCATTTGCCCGATGACTACGCCCACGAGCAGGGTGGCCGCCACCGGCCCCAGGGTGAACGACTTGTATTTGAGTTGCCCGAGCCAGAAGCCGATGCTGAGCGTCAGGAAAATGGGGATGACGGGGTTGGCCCTGAAGATGTGCACCAACCAATCCATGGCAGTTCTCCGCGGGGTACTGAAGTTGAGCTCGTTCCGGGAAAGGCGCCCGGCGCGCAAGCCCCGGAGGCGTCCGATGCCTCGTCCATGAGGGCGAAGCCGGCCGGAATCCCAGAGCGTTTTTTAATCAAATTTTGCAGGGGCAGCAAGCAAGGAAAGGGGCGCGCCTGCCAGGGAAGGCCCCAGCGAACGCCGCCCCTCATGGAACGGCAAACCTGCGCCCGGCTCACTTAATAGTGATCAATTCATATTGCGGATTGCCCATCTTTTTTTCGCGCATGGCCGAAAGCTGCCGCAAGCCGTGGCGGCTCTCGATCCTTTCGACAACGTCCTTGCTGTCCGGCGCGGCAAAAATCAGGTCGCAGGCGGCCTGGTCGATGGTGAGCAGGTCATTGGAGGCCAGGATACCAATATCTTTCATGGTGGGCGCGTGGGCGCGCGTGCCGGCGCAATCGCAATCGACGCTGATATTGCGCAGGACATTTATATAGGTGATGTGCTTGCCGAAATGGTCGGTCACGGCCTTGGCGGAATCGGCCATGAGCTCCATGAAGAGGTCTTTCTTGGCGGATGTGCTGAACTCGGGCTTGCCCTCCATGTTGGTGCCGTGCACCTGGCGCTTGCCCACCTGCCCGGAGGCGCAGCCGATGGCGATATTCTTCATGGAGCCGCCAAAGCCGCCGCTCGAATGGCCCTTGAAATGCGTGAGCACGAGCATGGAGTCATAGTCGGTAATGCCCTTGCCCATGGCCACTTCTTTCAGGTGGAAACCGTCGCGCACGGGCAGGCTGACATCGCCCTTTTCGTCCAGAATGTCCACGGGGCAAAAGGTCCAGCCATTGACCTCAAGCGTTTTCCTGTGGCCTTCGGTGGTATAGCGGCCGCCCTCATAGAGAGTGTTGGTCTCCACGATGGCGCTGTCCGGGATGGTCTTTTGCAGGGCGGCCACGAGCTCGCGCGGCAGGATGTTGGGGCCGTTGGGCTCGCCCGTATGCACCTTGATGGCGACCTTGCCGTAAATGCCCTCGTTAACGAGATTGTACAGCTTGATGAGGCTCGCTTCATCAATGACGGGCGAAAAATACACCTTGGCGACCGAGCCCGAAGCCTGCCCCGGCGTGACTTTTTTGGAGCCGATGACCGGAGTCTTTTGCGGCAAAGTCGCGGCATCCTGTTTCGGCGCCCCAAGGCTGAGGCCCGGCGCAAGTGCGACGGCGCCCAGGGAAAGGGCCGCACCCTGAACAAAGGTCCTGCGGGAAAGGAGTTTCATCTGCCTGTCCTCCACCTTTTTAAGGTTGAAGCATCATGGTTCTGTGTGGCTGTCACTCGCGCGAAGAGGAAAACCTCAGACGACGCGGTTCCGCTCAGGAAAAGACTTCCCGTGCGCGGGCCATCTGCTCGCGGATCTTTACCTCAAAGGGGCAGCGCGTTTCGCAAACGCCGCATTGGCTGCACGCATCGGCCCTGACCGGCAATGCGCGGTAATGCTCGCGCACCGTTTCGGGCACCGCGTTTTGCGCCACGGCCAGGTTGAGCAGCTTGATGACCATGGCGATGTCGATATGTTCCGTGCACGGGGCGCAATGCCCGCAATACATGCAGTGCCCTTTCCAGCTAATGCGCGGGAAGCGGGCGAGGACTTCGGCATAGTCACTCCCCCCGCTCCCGGGCGCGCCGTAGCTGAGGCATTCCTCAAGTTCCGCAAGGCTGTGCGCGCCGGCGAGCACGCAGGCCACGGCAGGCCTGTCCAGCGCATAGGCGATTGCCTGGTGGGCGGTGAGCGCCACGCCGGCGAGCGAGCGCCCGGCATGCAAAAGGTCGCCGCCGCCAAAGGCCTTCATGACGGTGATGCCCACGCCGCGTTCCATGCAGGTCTCGTACAGCCGGGCGCGGTCGGCGTCCATGTTGGTGAGGGGCTGTCTGTACTTTTCCCGGTTCCACAGCTGCTCCACGTCTTCGTCCGCCGGCTGGAGGTCATAACAGGGATTGACGGAAAACATGAGCACCTCGATGGCGCCCTCCTCCACGGCCTTGAGCGCCACCTTGGGATTATGACTGGAAAGGCCCAGGGCGCGGATGACGCCCTGCTTTTTGAACCCGAGCGCATAATCGAGGATGCCCCCCTCCTCCACCTTTTTCCAGTTGGCCAGCGAATCCACATAGTGGATCATGCCGATGTCGAGCCAGCCCGTGCCGAGCCTTTTAAGCTGGTCTTCAAACGACGCCCGCACCTTTTGCAGGTCGCGCGTGCATTTGTACTGCCCGTCTTCCCAGACAGTGCACAAATGCCCCTGCAGGACGAACTTTTCGCGGCGCCCGCGCAGGGCGCGCCCGAGATTGGTGCGCAGGACGGGGCTTGGCGAATAGAGGTCGATGCAGTTGGCGCCGGCGCCCTCCATAAGGTCGAGCGCCTTCGCATAATAGTCCGGCGCCTTGTCCAGCAGCCCTTCGCAGCCAAGGCCCACGATGCCGACCCTAAGGCCCGAATTTCCCAGTTCCCGTGTTTCCATAGGCGCTCCTGCGGTTTTACCCACACTTATGCCTGTTTGGCGTGTCGCGCAAGCGTGGCCGGGATTTTGACCCCCGCCCTACTCCCAACAGGCCTTGAAGATAGCCTCCACATCGGCAGGGGTGCATTTGCAATAAGTGCCCGGGCCCGTCTGCACCGAGCGGGCTATCTTCGTGAGCTCGGCCATGTCCTTCACGCCAAGCTGCTGCATGGTCGTGGGAAGGCCGACGGAGCGGATGAAATCGGCAAGGGCCTCCACTCCGGCGGCGGCCAGCGCCTTGTCATCGCCCTGGGGCGCCAGCCCCCACACATTGACGGCAAAGCGCACGAAACGCCCCACCGCATGGGGCAGGAGCCAGCGGTAATAGGGCGGCGTGATGACCGCGAGCCCCTCGCCGTGGACGCAATCGGTGAAGGCGCCGATCTGGTGTTCCAGGTTGTGGCAGTCAAAATCCGGCTGCTTGCCAAGGCCCATGATGCCGCAGAGCGCGAGCGAGCTTATCCACTCGATATTGGAACGGGCGTCATAGTCTTTCAAGTCCTTCATGAAGGAGCGGAAATTGCGGATCTGCGCCCGCAGCAGGGCCTCGAGCAGGTCGTCGGAAACATTGTCCGTATCCGGCTTGCAGAAATAAAATTCCATCAGGTGCGACATGGTATCGAATGCTGTCGCGCGCACCTGGCGTTCCGGCACGGTCAGCGTGTAGTCCGGGTCAAGCAGGGAGAAATTGGGCGAAAGCTCCGGGTAGATGCGGCCGGTCTTGATATTGGTTTCCGTATTGGTGATGACGCCGCCGCCGTCAAATTCGGAGCCGGTGCCGGAAATGGTCAGCACCACGCCGAGGGGGAGCTGCTCGAAGTCAACCCTGCCCTGGTTCAGCCAAAAATCGTTCCACCAGTCGCCGGCATAGCGGCTGCCGATGGCAATGGCCTTGGCGCAGTCGATGGCCGAGCCCCCGCCCACGGCGAGAATGAAGTCGATGTTCTTTTCCTTGACGAGCCGGACGCCTTCGTCAACTTTTGCCTTGGTGGGATTGGCCATGATGCCGGGAAAGTCGAAAACGGTCTTGCCCGCGGCCCTTACCTGTGCCGTCACCGTGTCATAGACACCCGTGCGCTTGATGGATCCGCCACCATAGGCGAGGAGGACGTTCTTGCCGTAGGGTTGGAGCAGTTTGGCAAGATATTCCTCCACGACGCCCTTGCCGAAATAAATGCGGGTATGGTTCTGGAAGACGAAGTTGTTCATGATGTTCTCCTGTGGATGTTGAGGGGATCTCGCGCCAGCTCTCATGCCACCGCGGTATTTGCCGTCATTTGCAGATATTGCGTCACGCGAGGATGTCCCGCGCCCACTTGCGTAAAAGCGCCTCAGCCTCATGCACCTTGTGGCCGATGATGGGCAGGCCGGGCAGAATGTTCGCAGATGGGCACAGGGCGCGCAGATCCTTCTCGCTGCGGCCCATGCCGCTGCCTTCATTGGTGCAAAACGGCGCTATGGCTTTGCCCGCTGTGGGGAGGGCGTGAAGAAAGGTCCAGACAGGCATGGGCATGGTGCCCCACCAGTTGGGATAGCCCAGGAAAAGCGTATCCACGCCTGTCATGTCGGGGATGCCGCTCTTCAATGCGGGTCTTACACCGGCCTTGAGCTCCTTTTTGGCAACTTCGGTGAGCTTATGATAATCCTCGGGATAGCTTTCAGCCTGTTCGATACGCACAAGAGGCGCGCCGGTGATTTCAGACAGTTTTTTTGCCGCTACCTCGGTATTCCCCACAGGAAGCTCAACGATTTTTCCATCAACATAGTTTGGTCCCGCGTGGGAGAAATAAGCGACAAGAAGTGTTGATTCGGCCATGTTCTCTTCTTCTGCTATGGATTGAGCGTTACTTCACGTCCTCAAGGACCGGGCCCACCTTGGGGAAGCGACCCATGGCTGGCGCAAGCGCCTCCCCGAGCCAAGCGATCTTGGCACCCAGGTCCCGCATATTTGCCATGCCCTCTGCATCTTTTTCCACTTCTCCGTCCAGGGTGCCAAAGCCGAAATTCCAATAGAGCGAGCCCGGCACGACCATCTGGCTCGTCAGAAAGAAGTGATTGATGGTGTCGAAAACAGGGACCGGGCCACCGCGACGCGCCGCCACAACGGCCGCGCCAATTTTTCCAGCGAGCAGGCCGCCATTGGCAAGCGCAACGAAGCCGCCCCGGTCGATAACTGCCTTCATCTCGGATGCGATGCCGGCAAAGTAGGTGGGACTGCCGATGAGGATGGCATCTGCCCGGAAAAGGCGCGGTAATATCTCTTCATTCAGGCAATCGGTTTTTATGGCGCATTGCCCATCCCGCCTTTTTATGCACTGGCCGCAAGCGATGCAGCCGCGGACCTGTCTGCCTGCAAGCGTGTAGAGTTCCGTCTCCCATCCCTGCCGGATGAGCGGTTCAAGAGCGGCCCCCAATAAAAGAGCCGTGTTTCCGTGTTTATGCGGGCTTCCGCAAATGGCGAGTGCATACATTGCTCCCCCTCCTTTTCCGCACCTGCTTTTGAGCCCCGCCGGCCGCTCCTCAGAGATGCCCGCGGCGGCGCTTGCTCCGCCAAGCCGCCGTCAGGCCTGGTTTTCAAAAACCAGGCGGTAAAAATACTCCTTGAACTTCTCAAGCCCCATTTCTTCATATTTGGCATAGAGCCTGGCGCACACGCTGTCTGTGGGGTAATTGATGATGTCCTTGCCGTCGGTGGCAGCGCGGTAGATGACCCCGGCCGCTTCTTCTGGGCCCGGGAATTCGGCATTGCCGTCCAGCAGGAACTTGCGCTGGTTGGCGGCCGCCTTTTCATAGCCCGTGGTGTCGTTGAGCGGCGTCTGAAAATTGGTTTTCGTGCCGCCCGGCACCATGGCCTTCACCGCCACGCCAAAGGGCCGCATTTCGTAGTACAGGGATTCAACCATGCCCTGCTGCGCCCGCTTGGCCGCGCCATAGACGGCATCGCGCGGGAAGGCGATGATGGCCGCAAGGGAAGTCGTCACCATGATGGTGCCTGCCTTCCGCTTCTTGAAATGCGGGATGAATTGCTGCGTCACGAGCATGGAGCCGATGACATCCGTATCAAACAGCCTGCGGATTTCGGCTTCCGTGGGCTTTTCCAGCGGGGCCATGATGCCGTAGCCCGCGTTGTTCAAAAGCACGTCCACGTCATGTTCCGCCAGTGCCTTTTGGCAGGTGCGCGCAATTTGGGCCGAGTCCGTCACATCAAGCGGCAACAGGTGCACGTTGGCGAGGGCAGCAAGCTCCCCCTCCTTTTCCGGCCGCCGCATGGTGGCGATGACCTCCCAGCCCTTTTCCGCAAAAAGCCGTGCCGCCGCCCTGCCAATGCCTGACGAAGCCCCGGTGATGAAGATAGTTGGCATTTTCCCTCCAGGATTTGACAAAATTCGGAAACATATGCTTCTTAACCCACAGGCTGTTTCGGCGGCAACAACACGAGGGCGCAAACTGTTTCTTATGCGCCATCATGGCGAAAACTGTTACGAAAAGGCGGCTTGGCGTGGACGGGAAGCCGAGGGATCTCAGGGTCACGAAAACACTGGCGCGCATCAGGGCGGCCTTCCTCAAGCTGGTCTCGGAAAGCAGTTATGACGAACTGACGGTCTCGGCGCTCTGCGCGCAGGCGCAAATCGGGCGCAAGACCTTTTATGTCTATTATTCATCTCTCGACAGTCTTTTTGAAGAAATACTTGAAGAAATCACCCGGGACTATCTGCTCTCCATCGCGGACTATTCCGCCCCGGCGCATATCAGGGAGATAACCCGGAAATTCTACGAATTTTCCACGAGCCAAGGAAAATACTATGACAATCTCGTGTGCAGCGACAGCTACCAGCGCATCGGCACCCAGCTCATGATGCGCCTTGTGCGCGGCACATGGTGCACTTCGAGCTGGTTCACCTCGCTTTCACGGGAAAGGCAGGACATCCTGCTGTGTTTTATCTATAATTCAGGGGCCGGGCTCTATCGGCAATGGATACTTTCCGGCAAGGTCATCCCCATCGAGGCCATGATCGCCTATGCTGATTGCCTCATCGCAAAAGGTATCGAGGGATTCAAGAATCTGGAGTGACTGTTCACGTTAAAAGGAAGAACACATGAATGGCGAAGCAGCGCAGGTTCCGGCCTGCATCAAGGTCCGCGGGGCGCGCGTCCATAATCTCAAAAACATCAGTGTGGATGTGCCGCTCAACCGCGTCGTCGGCATCGCGGGCGTTTCCGGCTCGGGCAAGTCCTCGCTGGCGCTGGGCGTGCTCTATGCGGAGGGATCGCGCCGCTATCTGGAGGCGCTCTCCACCTATACGCGCCGGCGCATGACACAGGCGCCCCGCGCCCAGGTGGAAGAAATACTCTACGTGCCCGCGGCCCTCGCCCTGCACCAGCGCCCGGGCGTGCCCGGGCTGCGCAGCACCTTCGGCACGGGAACGGAACTCCTCAACAGCCTGCGGCTCATGTTCTCGCGGCTCGCGAACCACCGCTGCCCCAACGGCCATTATCTCGAACCCACGCTGGACGTGGCCGCGGAGCGCCAACTGGTCTGCCCGGAGTGCGGGGCCCGTTTTTTCGCGCCCTCTGCGGAGGAGCTTTCCTTCAACAGCCTGGGCGCCTGTCGCACCTGCGGCGGCACCGGCACCGTGCACACCGTGGATATGGCGAGCCTTGTGCCCGACGAGTCGCTTACCATCGACGAAGGCGCCGTTGCGCCGTGGAACAGCCTCATGTGGTCGCTGATGACGGATGTCTGCCGCGCCATGGGCGTGCGCACGGACGTGCCCTTCCGCGAGCTGACGCCCGAGGAGCGGGACATCGTGTTCCATGGGCCGGCGGTCAAGAAGCATATCTTCTACAAGCCGAAAAACAGCAACCAGGCCGGGGAGCTGGACTTCACCTATTACAATGCCGTGTACACGGTGGAAAACGCGCTCGCCAAGGTCAAGGACGAAAAGGGCATGAAACGCGTGGAGCGCTTCCTCAAGCAGGAGGAATGCCCGGATTGCGGCGGCTCGCGCCTTTCCGACGCGGCGCGGGCGCCGCTTCTTGGCGGGCTCGGGCTCGATGCCGTCTGCCGGCTGCCGCTGGACGAGCTCGCCCCGTGGGTGGACGGTATCGCGGCGGGACTCCCCGAGCCCATGCGGCCCATGGCCCGCGACATCGCGGATGCCTTTGAGGGCGCGGCGAAACGGCTGCTTGAGCTCGGCCTCGGCTACCTTGCGCTGGAGCGCAGCGCATCAAGCCTCTCAACGGGAGAGCGCCAGCGCATGCAGCTCGCCCGCGCGGTGCGCAACCGCACCACGGGCGTGCTCTATGTGCTCGACGAGCCCTCCATCGGGCTGCACCCCGCCAATCTCGCCGGCGTGGCCGGCATCATGCGCGACCTCGTGGCCGACGGCAATTCCGTGATCCTCGTTGACCACGATGTCCAGCTGCTCGAGCGCGCGGACTGGGTGATCGAGCTCGGGCCCGGCGCGGGCGCGGCCGGCGGCCGGATCATCGCGCAAGGCACTGTGCCTGAAATCGAGCGCGACCCGGCCTCGCGCATCGGCCCCTTCCTCGCGGGGGAGCCTGTGGCGGAGCCCGGGCCGCGCACAGACGCCCCGCTCTTCGCCGAGGGCGCCATCCACCTCGCCATCGGCAGTATCCACACCGTGCACCCGCTGGAGGTTGACATCCCCAAGGGCCGGCTCACCGTGGTGACGGGGGTTTCCGGCTCGGGCAAGACGACCCTTGTGCTCGAAAGCCTCGCGCCGGCGCTGGAGGCTGTGTGCGCGGGCAAGCCCCTGCCCGCCCATGTACGGGCGCTGGACGCCGGCGGCATCACGCGCGTGCGCCTCATCGACGCCACGCCCATCGGCGTCAATGTGCGCTCGACCATCGCCACCTATGCCGACGTTCACGACGCCCTGCGCAAAATCTTTGCGCGCACGCCCGCGGCGCGCGAGCACGGCTGGAAAGCCGGTGATTTTTCTTACAATACCGGCTCTTTGCGCTGCCCCACCTGTGACGGCACGGGCGTCATCAGCCTGGATGTGCAATTCCTGCCGGATGTGGACATTCCCTGCCCGGAGTGCCGCGGCTCGCGTTACGCGCGCGAGGCAGACCTTGCGAGGCACGCGTTTCCCTCAGGCGCAAGCGTGTCCCTGCCGGAACTCATGGCCATGGATGTGGACGCCGCCATCGGGGTCTGCGGCTCCTGGAAGGCGGTGGCCGAGCGCCTGCGCACCCTCCAGCGGCTCGGCATCGGCTATCTCACTCTCGGCGAGGGCACGCCGGAACTCTCCGGCGGCGAGGCCCAACGCCTCAAGCTGGCGAGCGAGATGGGCCGCGCCCAGGGGGACGCGCTCTTCATCTTCGACGAGCCCACCATCGGGCTGCATCCGCTGGATGTGCGCGGTCTGCTGGGGGTCTTCCGGGCGCTGCTCGCCCAGGGGGCGACCGTTGTCGTCATCGAGCATGACCGCGACATGATGCTCAACGCCGACTACATCATCGACATGGGCCCGGGCGGGGGCAAGGCGGGGGGCACCGTGGTGGCGGCCGGGCCGCCGGAAAGCATCGCCGCCAACGAAGAGAGCGTGACGGGCAAATTTATTAAGGAAGCGCTTGAAAAGCGGAAGCGTGGCTCCAAAACCGCGGCCAGCCACTGACCGGGCTTCCCCATCTCCCCTCTCTAGGGCGCCAGCGCATGCCGCTGAAGCGCCCTGGGCACCCACCATTTTTCAAAATTGTACATGATGCCGGCGAGCGCCGGCTCGATGCCCATGAAGCGCCGCTGCACCACCGGCAGCGCATAAGGCACGAACAGGAAGCAATAGGGCTGCTCGTCCGCAAGGATCTCCTGCACGCGGGCATAGAGGGCCGCGCGCTTTGCCCGGTCGGGCGTGGTGCGCGCCTTTTCCAGCAGGGCGTCAACCTGCGGGTTCATGTAATGGATGAAGTTCAGGCCGCCGTCATGCGCCTGCGAGGAATGCCAGATCTGGAAAATATCCGGGTCCTGCGGGATGGTCCAGCCGAGGATGACGGCATCGAAGCGCCCCTTGTTGACAAATTCGCGGATGAAGGCCGCCCACTCCACCGTGCGGATGCGCGCCTCCACCCCGATGGCGCGCAACTGGCTCTGGATGAGGGTCGCGGTGAGGATGCGCTGCTCATTGCCCTGGTTGGTGAGGATGCTGAAGGCAAAGGCCCTTCCGTCGCGCCTGAGCATGCCGTCCTTGTCGGGCGTGAAGCCCGCCTCGGCGAGCAGGCGCTTCGCCTCGGCCACATCTTGGGCCACGGGCTTGAGCGTAGGGTGCGCCGCCCAGGAGCCCGGCTTGTACGGGCCGAACGCGGCCACCCCCTGCCCCAGCAGGACGCCTTTGACGAGGGCATGGCGGTCGATGGCGAGCGAGAGCGCCCGGCGCACGCGCACATCCTTGAAAAAAGGATGCTCCAGGTTGAAGCCGAGAAAGACATATACCGAGGCAAGATAACGGTATTTATGGAATTCCTGCTCCCACGCGGGCCCCGAGGTCTGGCGCAGGTACTGGAGCGGGCTCAGGTTCATCACGTCGAGGCGTCCGGCGCGGGTCTCCATGAACATGGTGGCGTCGTCCGGGATGATGCGGTACACGGCCTCGTCGATATGCGGGCGCCCGTCGAAATAGGTGGGCGATGCGGCGAGCGTGATGCTGCTGCCGGCGTCCCACTCCTTCAGCCGGTAGGGGCCGGCGCCCACGGGCTTGCGCGCAAAGGGGGTCGCGCGGATGTTCTGCCCCTCGAGGATGTGCTTCGGCAGGATGGGGCTCATCCACGAGGCCACTGCGCGCGCGAAAAACTCGTCATACACGGCCTCAAAGGTGTAGCGGTCGAGCACGCGCAGTTCCTTGATGCGTGAAAAATCCTCGGCATAGGGGCTGGCCGTGGCCGGGTCCGTCACCACGCGCACGGTGAAGGCCACATCCTCGGCCGTGAGCTCGGTGCCGTCCTCCCACAGGATGCCCTTGCGCAGGGTGAAGCGCATGCGCTTGCCGCCGTCCTCCATGCTCCAGCGCTCCGCGGCCCACGGCTCGGGCTCGAGATCCTTGTTGTAGCGCAGCGGCGCCACGAAGAGCAGTTCCGCCACTTCGTGCGAGGCGGAATCCGTGGTGAGGTAGGAGATGAGGTTGGAGGCCTCGCCGATGGTGCCGAAAAAGATGCGGCCGCCGTCCACGGGCTTCTCGCCGCTGTCCTGCGGGGTGATGTCGCCAGCCTCCACGGGGAGCTCATCGGAGGCCCCGGAGGCGGCCTGCGCCTGTGAAAATTCGCACACGATGGGCCGCAAAAACGCCGCCAGAAGGACTGTGAGGAGGAGCAGGGAAAATTTTTTCATGATTCGCAAGGTGATAGTTGCATGTGCCGCGGAAGGTGTGCTAAAGACTCCCAATTCGTGAACTTCAGATGCCCGCGCATTCCCGAGCGGCGGAACGGCCACCGTTCCGCAAGGGGGAGCGCCGCGTCCGCGAGGAGAAGATGAGCCGTTCAGAGCAGAATGTCGTCAGGGAAATGTGCCAGACCTTCCTGCATGACAGTGTCCCGGAATATATCCGCGATGCGGCGTACTATATCCTCTCCGAGGGCGGGGTGCAAAAAATTAATATCCAGGAGGGCGAGACCTGGGACGTGCAGGGTGTCATCCAGGGCGAAGACCTGCAGGTCTATACCCCTTCCCTGAGTTTCACCATCACCGACAGGAGCGCGCGCCAGCAGTGCAACTGCTCGGACGCCTTTTCCGGCGTGTGCCGGCATGTGGCCGCCCTCGGCCTGCGCCTTGTGGAAGAGCTCTGCAAGGAGCAGGGCGAGGCCGAAGACCTGCCCGCGCCGCTGGCCGACTGGAAGCAGAGCTTCCGCAATTTCTTCTCCACCGAGATGGAGCCCGAGCCCGGACGGCATTATCTCATCTTCCGCTTCGAGCCGGAGCCCGGGCGGCTGCTCGTGTCCTTCTTTCGCGGGCGGCAGAACAAGTCGGGCCTGTCCAGCGTCCATTCGGAAGTGACGCTCCAGCAGATCATCCAGAACCCGGACTGGAGCGAATTTTCCCCGCAGCTCCCGCATGTGGCCAGGCAGATAGGCCAGCATCTCGATTATTACGGGCATAGGGTGGAGATCCCGGACGGGCTCACCTCCTGGTTTTTCTGGGCCGTGCGCAAGGAATACTACCTCCTCTGGAAAGACACGGACAAGCCCTGCCGCATCGAGAGCGCGCCCTTTGCGCTCAAGCTCAAGCCCCGGCTCGACGACGCGGGCTTCCATTTCGAGGTGCTGCTCAAGCGCGAGGGCCGCGCGCCGCTCCCCATCCGCCCCGGCAAGGACGAAAACGAGGCCGGCGACGACTGCCCCATCACCTTCCACGGGCAAATGCCCCTCTGGGTGTGCTACCAGCACAATTTTTATCCCGTGCAGACGGGGCTTTACCCTTCCCTCGTGCATAACCTCATCCATGACCGGCCCGTGGTGCCGCACGAGGAGATCTCGGAATTTCTCGACCGTGTGTGGACGCGCCTCCCCTCGTCGGAACTCTACGAGCCGCAGGAATTCCTCATGCTCATGGAGCCTGTCTTCCAGCCGGCGACCTACAATCCCAAGCTCTTCCTCGATGAGGAAGGCAGTCTGCTCACGCTGGAGATCGACAATATCTACGAGACGCGCCACGGCGAGTTCACCCTGCCCGGCCCCAACCCCGACTTCCAGACCGGCAGCTACACCTACGAGGGCCAGACCTACCTCGTGCGCCGGCATCAGGACGAGGAAGCCCAGCTCATGAACGAGCTTTCGGGCATGGACTTTCAGGCGCGCTCCAACAAGCTCTGGTTCCTCGAACCGGAGGAGGCCATCGCCTTCCTGCTCGACAGTTATCCGCGCCTTGTGGAAAATTATCGCGTTTACGGCGAGAAGGCGCTCTCGCGCTACAAGATGCGCACGGCCAAGTCCACCATTACGGCGCAGGTCACGAGCAACGAGAAGGAAAAGTGGTTCTCGCTCGACATCACCGTGGATTACGAGGGCCAGTCCCTGCCACTGGAAAAGATCTGGAAGGCCTGGGCGCGCGGCAAGCGCTATGTGCAGTTGAAGGACGGCTCGTATACGAGCCTGCCCGAAGCGTGGCTTGAAAAGCTTTCGCACAAGCTCACGGCCCTGGGGCTCGACCCGAGCAAGCCGCCGCAGCAGAAGTTCAAGCAGTTCGAGGCCCCGGTGCTCGACAGCCTGCTCGAAGACCTGCCTGGCGCCACCACGGATTCGTTCTGGAACAAGCTCAGGAAAAAGATCCGCTCCTTCCGCGAGGTTCGGCCCATCGCACCGCCCAAGGGGCTCAACGCCTCCCTGCGCGGCTACCAGACGCAGGGCCTCTCCTACCTGAACTTTCTGTCGGAATACGGCTTCGGCGGCATCCTCGCGGACGAGATGGGCCTTGGCAAGACCGTGCAGACCTTGGCTTTCATCCAATATATGGTGGAGAGCCACCCCAAGGGCCCCAACCTCATCGTGGTGCCCACCTCGGTGCTTCCCAACTGGGAGCGCGAGGCGGAAAAATTCGTGCCCAAGCTCCGGCGGCTCATCATCTACGGCACGCGCCGCGAGGGCATGTTCAAGCATATCGAGAGCTCCGACCTCATCATCACCACCTATGCCCTCCTGCGCCGCGACCTTGAGGAGATCGAGAAGCACGAGTTCAACACGGTCATCCTCGACGAGGCCCAGAACATCAAGAACCCCAACACCATCACCGCCCGCGCCGTGCGCCGCATCAACGCCCGCATGCGCCTCTGCCTCTCGGGCACGCCCATCGAGAACAACCTCTTTGAGCTCTGGTCGCTCTTCGAGTTCCTGATGCCCGGTTTTCTCGGCTCGCAGCACGCCTTCCAGCGGGGCATCGTCAAGCCCATCAAGGACGGCGACGCTGAGACCCTCGATTACCTGCGCACGCGCGTCCGGCCCTTCATCCTCCGGCGCACCAAGGCCGAAGTCGCCAAGGACCTCCCCCCCAAGGTGGAGAGCGTCACCTGCTGCGCGCTGGAAGAGGCCCAGGCCGAGCTTTATTCCGCGCTTGCGCGCAAGCTGCGTGCCCAGGTGCTCGCCGACGTGGACGAGAAGGGCCTCGCCAAGAGCCAGATGTCCATTCTCGACGCCCTGCTCAAGCTCCGGCAGATCTGCTGTCACCCGCGCCTGCTCAAGATGGACCTGCCGGGCTTTTCCAACAACCTGCCCTCGGGCAAGTTCGACGCCTTCAAGGACATGGTGACGGAAATCGTGGAGGGCGGCCACAAGGTGCTTGTCTTTTCCCAGTTCGTGCAGATGCTCCACATCATCCGGCAATGGCTGGAATTTTCGCAGATGCCCTTCTGCTATCTCGATGGCGCCAGCAAGGACCGCTTCGAGCAGGTGGACAGGTTCAACAACAGCCCGGACATCCCCATCTTCCTCATCTCGCTCAAGGCGGGCGGCACCGGCCTCAACCTCACCTCGGCGGATTACGTCATCCACTATGACCCGTGGTGGAACCCGGCGGTGGAAAGCCAGGCCACGGACCGCACCCACCGCATCGGCCAGACCAGGCAGGTCTTTTCCTACAAGCTCATCTGCCAGAACACGGTGGAGGAAAAGATCCTCAAGCTGCAGGAGGCCAAGCGCGGCGTGGCCGAGGCCATCATCCCCGGCCAGGACACGTGGAAGTCCCTCACGCGCGAAGACCTGGAAATGCTCTTCGACGTGTAGGGCCACGGAATTTTGGGGATTTCAAAAGAGAAAGGACGCGCCGGAAAATTCTGGCGCGCCCTTTTTGCGATAAAGAACGGAAAGGACTAGGCAAGCGCCTTCACGGCGTCGAGCACGGCGGCATAGTCCGGCTCATGGGTCATTTCCGGCACCACCTGGCTATAGGTGAGCGTGCCGTCCGCCGCCACCACAAAGACGGCGCGCGCGAGCAGGCGCAATTCCTCGATAAGTACGCCATAGGCGAGCCCGAAGCCGCCCTCCTTGTAATCCGAAAGCGTCTCCACGGCCTTGGCATTGGCCGCGCCGCACCAGCGTGCCTGGGCGAAGGGCAGGTCCCGGCTCACGGCCACGATGCGCACCTTGTCGGAGAGTTTGGCGGCCTCGCTGTTGAAGTGCCGCATCTCAAGGTCGCAGACAGGAGTATCCAGCGAGGGCACGCAGGCGAGCACGAGGATCTTGCCGGCAAAATCCTTGAGCGTGCGCGGCGTGAGGTCATTGGCCGTCAGGGTGAAGTCCGGCGCGGGCGCGCCGACCTTGGGCAGCTCGCCCATGAGGTGCAGGGGGGTGCCCTGAAAAGTCACGGTATCCATAGCTCATCTCCTATATGGAACCTAAAGTTCTTCTTGAAGTTTTGCCGACAGCACCTTGCCGCCGCCTCTGTAAAAGCTGCACCAGGGGGCCGGGCATGTCAACTCACGCCCACACGAGCGCGCACCATTCACCGTCGAGGCTGCGCCGCGCCTGGGGCAGCCCCTGCTCACGATAGGCCGCTTCCACCGCATCGGCCTGACTTTCCAAAAGCCCGGAGAGCACGAGACAGCCCCCGGTAGCCCGCGCAGCGGCGATGGCCGGCGCCATTTCCCTGAGCGGCCGGGCGAGGATATTGGCGAGCACAAGGTCGAACTGGCGGCCGGCCACCGCGTCCACGCTGCCGGCATCTATCTCAAAGACCGCCGGGGCGATATCGTTGAACGCCCGGTTTTCGCGCGCGTTGTCCACCGCCAGCGGGTCGATGTCGAGGCCCACGCCGCCAAGGCCGCTCTTGGCGCAGCCGATGCCAAGGATGCCCGAGCCCGTGCCCAGGTCAAGAAAAGTCTGGCCGGCCTCCACGCGCCCGGCATCCAGCAATTCGGAGAGCACGGCCAGACAAAGGGCCGTGGTGGCGTGGTGGCCGGTGCCGAAGGCGCTCTTGGGCTCGATGAGGATGGGGATGCGGCCCGGAAAATCCCCCGTGCCGGCAAGCCACGGCGGGAGCACCACAAAGCGCGAACCGCATAGGACAGGCGTGAAAAACTGCCGCCACGCCGCGAGCCAGTCCTGCTTTTCCACACGGGCGAGATTCGTCCCGGCCTGCGGGGCCATGAGCAGCACCTGGTCCAGCAGGCGGCGGAGGTACTCTTCCGATTCACAATGGACGGTGAAGCGCGTTTCGCCGCCGGCAAGGCTTTCCTCCTCCCAGCCGAAGGCCGCGTCAAGCGCGAGCAGGCCGCTCACGCGGTCGAAATCCTCATCTTCCGCCACGATTTCGAGCCGGAACAGGGCCGGCGTATCCGTCTCAGGCATGTGTGCCTCCTGGTTGCTGACTGAAGCATGCGTCCTTGCGGCGCCATTGGCAAGGCATTGATTTACGGCCCTGTCCGCTGTAGGCTCCTGCCCCGATGGCCCTACGCGGCCCCCAAACGCCAAGGAAAGCCCATGCCCAGCGCTCCCGATACCGCCGGTGCCCGAGAGGCGGCGCCCTCCACCGCTCCAGCCACGCAAAACGAGCTCGACGGCCTGCTCGCCAATATTCGCAAAACCTTTGACGCCGACTTTGAGCCGCTTCAGGTGGACGACGGCACGCTGGACGTGCTCACCGTGCGCGACATGCCCCGGCATCTGGACGCCCTGCTGCGACGCGGCGCCATCCATGACCCCATGCGCGATCTGCCGCTCTGGGCCAAGGTCTGGCCCGGCTCCTTCGTGCTCGGCCGCTTCCTCCGCACCCAGGAGCCACAGGGCAAGCGCCTGCTGGAGATCGGCGCGGGCTGCGCCATTTGCAGCATGGTGGCCGCGCGCTACGGCTTTGCGCATATCGTCGCCAGCGACAACGTGGCCGACGCCCTCACCTTTGCCCGGGCCAATGTGCTGAAAAACCATCTTGAAGACCGCATCGAGGTGCGCCATCTGGATGTCACCACGCCCGGGCAGGATGCGCGCTTTCCCGGTGGCTTCGACATCATCGCCGCTTCCGAGCTGCTCTATCTCGATGACCTGCACCGGCCGCTCCTGAAATTTCTTGAGCGCCATCTGGCGCCCGGCGGAAAGGCCCTGTTCTGCACGGACCTCGCCCGCGCCAAGCCGCGTTTCGCCAAGCTGGCGGCCAAGTCTTTCAACGTGCAGGAGGGCAAGATCGGCGTGAAAACACGCGACGAAGAGGGCGCGGAACAGCGCCGCATCTACTCTGTCTGCATCCTGGAGCGGCCGTGAAGACGCCCCCCATCGTTCTCGCCGCCTGCCCCAAGGGCTACACGCGCGACCTCGACAAGGCCGTGAGCCCGGCCGTCACGGTGGCGCGCGTGAAAAGCCGCCTCGACGCCGCCGGCCTTGACGTGGTGGCCGGCGCCCGCCGCGTGGACGTGGGGCGGCTCGGCATCCCCGTCTACCTCGGCATTTGCGGCAGCGACGCGCGCGCGGTGATGCCCACGCGCAAGCAGATGGGCAAAGGCTCTTCGGAAGAGCAGGCGCTGGCCTCGGCACTCATGGAAGTGATGGAGCGCTTCGCCTTTTTCAGCTTCTGGGAGCGGCCGCGCGAGACCTTCACCGGCACCTGGAGCGAGGCCGAGGCACGCTTCGGGGCCGACCTGCTGCCGCTGGAGGCCATTTTGCGCTCCGTGAGTGACGCCATACCCCTTGAGCGCGCCAGGCGCATCATGGATCTCGCGGCGTGGGAGTTCCATCCTGCCACGCACCTTGCCAGCGGCCGCACGGTCTGGCTGCCGCTGGACTGGTTCCGCATGCTCGGGGAGTTCAACGGTTCCTCCGCCGGCAACAGCGTGGAGGAATCCCTGCTTCAGGGGCTCTCCGAACTGGTGGAACGACATGTGTGCTGCATTGCCGACCGCGAGCGCCCCACCCTCCCGACCATCGATCCCGCCAGCTGTGAAGACCCGACCCTGCGCGGCCTGCTGGACGCCTTCGCCCGCGAGGGCATCCGGCTCGTGCTCAAGGACCTGTCGCTCGGCATGCCGCTGCCCACCGTAGGCGCCATCGCCTGGGATCCTGGCACCTTTCCCGAGCGCTCGGAGATCGTCTTCACGGCGGGCACCGCCTCCTCGCCGGCCAAGGCCGCCATTCGCGCCGTGACCGAAGTGGCGCAATTGGGGGGCGACTTTTGCACGGGCGCCTGTTACGAAGCTTCGGGCCTCCCCAAGTTCACGCAGCTTGCGCAGACTGGATGGCTGCTCGCGGGGCCGACTGTCCCGCTGGAGAGCCTGCCCGGCGTTGAGGCGCCGGACATCCGCGACGAACTGCTCGCCGCCATCGACGGCCTGAAGCCCCTTGAGGTCTATGCGGTGGAAACCACGCATCCGGCCCTCGAAATCCCGGCGCATTATACCATCGTTCCCGGCCTCGAGTTCCGCGAACGGGACAGGAACCAGAGCCTCGGCCTTTTCGTGGGCCGCAAGCTCGCAGAGACCTGCGATGCGGAAACAGCGGCACGAGGGCTGGCGGCCCTCGCCGGGCTCTGCCCGGGGGCGCACTACCTTCCCTTCTTTCAGGGCATGCTCGCCCTACGCCGGGAAGAGCCGGAACAGGCGCGCGACCTTTTCCTCGCCTCCCTGCCCTTGCAACCCGATGCCGAGGCTGCCGGGCTTGCCGCCTTCTATGCCGGCCATGCGGAGACCCTGCGCGGCCGCTGGGCCGAAGCGGTGCCCCGGCTCGGGCAGGCGGTGAGCCTCTGCCCGGAGATGAAGGAATACGGCAACCTGCTCGGCGTGGCGCTCTACAAGACCGGGCGCTATGCCGAAGCGGCCGACGCCTTCAAGGCCGTGCTCAAGCTGGACAAGGGCTCGGCCATGGACCGCGCCAATCTGGGCATTTGTTACAAGTTCCTGGGCAGGTGGGAAGACGCGCAGCGCGAACTCACGGCCGCGCTGGAACTCGACCCCGCGCTGGACTTTGCCCGCGCCCACCTGGCGGAACTGGAGGGCGGGGCCGCTGGCGGAGCAAATGATGCCCTTTCGTAGTTACCAGAGCGTCCGCCAGCATCTGGACGCCCTGGGCATGTTCCATATGGAGCTCGGCCTCGAACGCATGCGGCGCGTGCTGGCGGCCCTCGGGCTGGAGCGGCCGCCCTTTGCGGTCGTGCAGGTGCTCGGCACCAACGGCAAGGGCTCCACGTCCGCCTTTTTGGCCAGCCTCTGTGCCGCGCACGGCTGCCGCACCGGGCTCTACACGTCGCCGCATTTCGTCTCCCCGGAAGAGCGCATCCGCGTAGACGGGCGCCCCGTCCCCGGCAATCGGTGGCCCGCGCCCGCGAGTGCCGTCCTCGAAGCCAGCAAAGGCGGCCACCTTACCTATTTTGAATTTCTCACCGTGCTTGCGCTCCTCCTTTTCCGGGAGGCGGGGGTAGATGTGGCCATCATGGAGGCCGGCCTCGGGGGCCGCAACGATGCAACCACGGCCATTGCCGCCGATGTGCTCTGCTTCACGCCCATCGCCATGGATCACGCGGCCGTGCTCGGCCCCACTCTTGCGCATATCGCCGGCGACAAGGCGGCGGCCGTGCGCAGCTCCGCCCCGGTGTGCATGGCAGAGCAGTTCCCGCTGGCGGAAGAAGCCCTGCGGGCTTGCGCAAGCGCCAAGGACGCCCCGTTGATGCGCGCCACGCCGCTCCCCGAAGACTGGCAGCCTCGCCTCGGCCTCGCCGGCGCGCACCAGTCGGGCAATGCCGCGCTGGCGCTCACGGCCTGGGGGCGCCTCGCCCCGCTCCTCGGCTGCCGGCCTGACGATGCCGAAGCACAGGCGCAAGGGCTTGCCCGCGCCTTCCTGCCCGGACGGCTCCAGCTCCTCCCGCGCACTGCGGAGCATCCGGCCCTCCTCCTGGATGGCGCGCACAACCCGCACGGCATGCAGGCCCTGTTGCGGGCCCTTGATGGTGAGGGGGGCGCCCCGGTCCTCACGTCAGCCCCGCCGGCGGCCATCATCTTTTCCTGCCTGGGCGACAAGGACTGGCGCAGCTCGGCCGGGATGCTCCGGCGCCGCTTTCCCGAAGTGCGCGTCTTCATCCCGGCGCTGGAGAATCCCCGCGCCGCTGAGCCTGCCGAAGTCGCCGCCTTCTTTGCCGCCCTTTCGCCCGCGCCGGCCGTGGCGCTCAACGGCCCAGATGCGCTGGGGCGGGCACTCACTGCGGCAGGGCGCGTGGCGCCTGAGGACGGCGTGACGCTCATGACCGGCTCGCTCTACCTGCTGGCCGAATTTTTTGGCCGCTATCCCGGCTATCTCGATCCACCTTCTTCTCAACCGGAGCCTCAACCATGAAAAACGAACTCGCTTACACCTCCCCCAATGCCTGGGAGCGCTATGCCGACGCCCGCAAGGACGTGCAGGCGCTGGCCGGCCGCTATCTCGACTTCATCAGCCGCTGCAAGACCGAGCGCGAGACCGTCGCCTATGTGCTGGAACGCCTTGCCGAAGCGGGCTATGGAGAGGATTTCGGCGCGGCCCGGGTCATGCGGCCCCTGCGGGGCAAGGCGCTCTTTGCGGCGCGGCGCGGAACTGCGCCCCTCAAGGACGGCCTCGCCCTCATCGCCGCCCATGCGGACAGCCCGAGGCTCGATTTCAAGCAGCATCCGCTGGTGGAGCAGCCCGGCGTCGTGCAGGCGAAGACGCACTATTATGGCGGCATCCGCAAATACCAGTGGCTCGCGAGGCCCCTGGCGCTCCACGGTGTCGTCATCCGGGAGAACGGCGAGCGCGTGGACGTGAGCATCGGCGAAAAGCCGGGCGAGCCGGTCTTCTGCATCGCCGACCTCCTGCCCCACCTCGCGCAGAAACAGGCTGGGCAGAAGCTCAGCGAGGCCTTTGAGGCCGAAAAGTTGAACATCATCCTGGGCCATGCGCCGGATGGCCCCAAGCCCTCCCGCCGGGCCAAAAAGGACGACAAGGAGGACAGCCTCAAGGACGCCCTCCTCAGGCTGCTGCACAAAAAATACGTCATCAGCGAAGAAGACCTCATCACGGCCGAGCTTCAGGCCGTGCCCGCGGGGGCGGCCCGCTTCGTGGGCTTTGACCGGGCGCTGCTCGGCGGCTATGGGCAGGATGACAGGATCTGCGTGTTCGCGGCGCTCGAGGCCCTGCTCACCGCGGACGCCGGGGCCCCGAGGCCCATGGCGGTGATGTTCTGGGACAAGGAGGAGATCGGCTCCGACGGCGCCACGGGCGCGGCCTCCCGCTTTTTTCAGTATTGCGTGGAGGACCTCGCCGCGGCCTGGGCGCCCGGCACTTCGGCCTCGCATGTGCTGCTCAACAGCCGCGCCCTCTCGGCCGACGTGCAGGCCGCCCTCGACCCGGATTTTCAGGAGGTGCACGAAAAGCAGAACGCCGCGCTCATCGGACACGGCCCCTGCTTTTCCAAGTTCACGGGTTCACGGGGCAAGTATGGGGCGAGCGAGGCGGACGCCGAATTTTTCGGCGAGCTGCGCGGCATCCTCAATGGCCGCAACATCCCGTGGCAGGCGGCGGAGCTCGGCAAGGTGGACCTGGGCGGCGGCGGCACTGTGGCGCTCTTCCTGGCGGCCTACGGCATGCGCGTCATCGACCTTGGGCCCGCGCTCCTCTCCATGCACAGCCCCTTTGAGCTTGCGAGCGCCGCGGACCTTTACGCCACGGTGGAGGCCTACCGCGCCTTTTTTGAAGCCTGAGCGGGCAAGCCCTTAGCGGATGCGGCGAGACCCGTGCGGCGCTTCCGCCCCTCGGGCGCGCCCGCAAGGGGACCGGGCCTCGGCGCGCGCCGCTGGGCTTGCGTGCCCGGCTCCAGCCGGCGCGCGAGGTGGGGCGGCTCCGGCGCAAGCTCCCCTTCCCTGCGCAGGTGCGCGTCCAGGCTGCGCATGACGGCGGCCGCGTCCGCATGCTGCTCCTCATGGCCCGGGCCGCTCAAAAGCCAGCGCGGGCGCCCATGGAGCACTTTTTGCCGGGATTTCAGGCCTATCTCGCGCATGGCGAGTTCCAGCCGCCATGTCCCTTTCGGCGTGTGCAGAAGGATGGTCCGGCCGGCCGTTTCCATACGGTAGCCCGGGGGCGAGTCCGCCAGGCGCAGCAGGTCTTCCACGGCGGCGCGCATGAGCGCCATGTGCTCATCCGCCGCGACCTGCTTCTGCTCTTCCTCGAGCTTGTGTTCCCCGTCGCGGATACGCGCGAGAAACTTGCCCCGGTCATCGTCCAGTGTGCTCATGCCGCGCCGCATGATGCGGAAACAGAAAACGAGCCCCGCCAGCATGACGGCACCCGAGATGACCCACCACATGAGACTCATGTGCCGGCTCCTGAAAGGCGACGGCCCCGGGTGGCAGCTACTGCCCCCGGCGCCGCACAACTCATGGGCGCCTAGATGCCCTTTGACCGGGCATAGTGGTTGATGAGGCTGCCATCGAGGAGGATCTGGCGCTCATTCTCCGTCAGCCCGCGCAGGGAAAGCGCCACCTGCTCGGTCCAGGGCTTCTTGCCGGCCTCCACCTCGGTATGCACCAGGGCCGCGAGGATGGTCGACCTGCCGGCAGCGATGGCGGCGCGCACATCGGGCACCATGAGCCAGTCGCCGGGCTTGAGGTCGCGCGCGAGCTCCTTTTCCACCAGGAAGGGCAGGATGCCCCAGTTGATGAGGTTGGAGCGGTAGCGCTTGGTGGCGTATTCCACGGCCAGATTCGCCCAGCCGCCGAGCACCTTCTGCGAGGACGCCGCCTGCTCGCGCGCGGAGCCGTCGCCGGGCTTGAACGCGAAGACGAGCGAGCCGATGCCCACCTGCCTGAGCGGATGCGGGTCCGCCAGCATGGAGGCCACGGCGGGCTGCTCCGTGCAGATGTCAATGAGACCGCGCACCTTGGCGAGCACTTCGGCGTCGTCGGGATTGGCGAGCCGCTTCTTCTCCAGCGCCTGCGCCGCCTTGGCGCGCCCCACATAGCCCGGGTCCTTGCGGGAAAGGGTGAACTCCGCGAGCTTTTGCGGATTGGAGCGCAGGGAGGACGTTTCCCCCGAGGGGATGAGCTCGTCCGTGGTGGTCACAGGGTCGGTGATGACGCTCGCCACCTCGAGCACAAGATGTTCCGGCAGCGGCGTAAGCTCCGGCCAGTCGGCGATGTTGGGGCCGAAGACAAGCTCCATCTGCGGGTCAGGATGGCCAAAACCGTTGTACACGCGGCGCTGGTAGACCTCGGGGTTAAAGTGGTACTTGAGGTCTACCTTCAGGTCTGGCGAGCTCCAGTCGAGCGAGGTGGCCGGCGTGAGCCGCCCGGCATTGGCCGCCGTGGCGGCGATGGAGCGCGCGTCCATGAGGGCCACCGCCGCGATCTGCCCTTCGCCCGGCTTGGAGCCTTCGCGGTTGGGGAAGTTGCGGGTGGTGTGGCGCAGCGAGAGCCCGCCGTGGGCCGGCGTGTCGCCCGCGCCGAAGCAGGGCCCGCAGAAGGCCGTCTTGACGTTGGCGCCGAGCGTCATCAGCCTTTCTGTCGCGCCATTGTTCACCAGCGCCACGGCCTGCGGCACGCTCGCCGGGTAGACGGAGAACGTGAAGTGCGGGTTGGGCTCCTTCCAGGTGCCGAGGATGGCCGAAGCGAGGCTGATATTTTCAAAAGTGCCACCCGCGCAGCCGGCGATGATGCCCTGGTCGGCCACGATGGCGCCGTTGCGGATCTTGTCGCGCAGCTTGAGGCCCTTGCCCGCGTCCCCGAAGAGGCGCACGGCCTCCTCTTCCACGTCGCCCAGAAGCTCCTCGGCATGGGCGGTCACTTCGGCGATGGTGTGCACGTTGCTCGGGTGGAAGGGCAAGGCGATCATGGGCTCCACCGCCGCAAGGTCGATGCGCACAAGGCCGTCATAACAGGCCGGCCCCTCAAGGCGCAGTTCCTTGAAGTCGTTGGCGCGCCCGTGCAGGGTGAGCCAGTCGCGCACCTTGGCGTCCGTGGGCCAGATGGAGGAGAGACAGGCCGTTTCCGTGGTCATCACGTCCACGCCGCAGCGGAAGTCCACGGAAAGGGCGCCAACGCCCGGGCCCATGAACTCGAGCACCTTGTTCTTGACGAAGCCGTCCTTGAACACGGCGCCGATGAGCGCCAAGGCCACGTCCTGCGGGCCCACGCCCGGGGCGGGTTCGCCCTCCAGCCACACGGCGACCACTTCGGGCTCGGCAACATCCCACGTTTTGCCGAGGAGCTGCTTCACGAGCTCGGGGCCGCCCTCGCCCACGCCCATGACGCCCAGCGCGCCATAGCGGGTGTGGCTGTCCGAGCCCAGGATCATGCCGCCGCAGCTCGTCATCATCTCGCGCATGTACTGATGGATAACCGCGAGATGCGGAGGAACGAAGATGCCGCCGTACTTCTTGGCTGCGGCCAGCCCGAAGAGGTGGTCGTCCTCATTGATGGTGCCACCGACCGCGCAGAGGCTGTTGTGACAGTTGGTGAGCACGTAGGGCAGCGGAAATTCCGTGAGGCCCGAGGCGCGGGCCGTCTGGATGATGCCCACATAGGTGATGTCGTGCGAGGCCAGCGCGTCAAAATGCACGTGCACCTGACCGTCCTTGGGGGCATCCTTGGCCTGGTGGGCGTCGAGGATGCGCGCGGCCAGCGTGTTGCGGGCGGCCTTGGCCAAGTCGACGCCCTTGGCCTGGGCCTCTGCGGCGCTTTGGAGCTGCCCCTCGTTGATGACGGTTTTTTCTGCGGAAAGGGTGATCATGGTGGGCACTCCTTTTCTTGGGGTGGAGATCGTTGGCTAGTCGTTTCCTGCAAGGGCCAGCCTGAGGCCGAAACCGAGAAAGATGGCGCCGGTCACGCGATGGAGCCAGCGCTGGAAGCGCGGAACAGCGAACACCCGGCGCACGCGGACGAGGATCTGCGCGAGAAAGAGATACCAGACAAGGCACTCAAGGGCGGTAATGGCGCCCATCTCCAGCAGCTGCGGCTCTGCCGGCGCAACCGGGGAAATGAATTGCGGCAACAGAGTGAGAAAGTAGAGGATGGCCTTGGGATTGAGCGCATTGGTCAAAAAACCCTGTCGGAACGCGCGCCGCAACGGGGCCTGCTGCCCTCGCGCCACCTCTGCCTCTTGCTCCCCTCTGGCTTCAATGGGCTGCGCCTTTTGCCGGAAGGACTGGACGCCCAGCCAGAAGAGGTAGGCCGCGCCGGCATACTTGAGCAACTGGAACAGCGGGGCCGACGCCGCGATGATGGCCGAAATGCCGGCAATGGCAAAGCCTGTGTGTACGGTGATGCCGAGCGCCACGCCGCAGGCCGCCGCCCTGGCCGGGCCCGCGCCCTCCAGCAGGGCCACGCGGCTCACGAGCGCGAAGTCCGGCCCGGGCAGCATGACAAGCAGCGCCATGGCCGGAACAAAGAGGAGCAGGTTTTCCAGCGGCAGCATAGCCTCTCCTTTGTGACAAACTTCAAGTGACGCTTAAAGATTTTCGCCGATGATCTCGCCGAATTCCTTGCAGCCCACCACGCGGCTCCCCGGCACCTGGGCCGCGAGATCCTCGGTGACGGCCTTGCCGGCGATGGCCTTGGCCACGGCCGAGCGGATGCGCTCCGCCGCGGCGGGCACGCCCAGATGCTCCATGAGGAGAGCCCCGCACAGGATGATGCTCCCGGGATTGGCCCTGTCCTTGCCGGCGATGGCCGGGGCCGTACCGTGCGTGGCCTCGAAAAAGGCCAGCGAGTCGGACATGTTGACGCCCGGCGCGAGGCCGAGGCCGCCCACCTGCGCGGCCAGCGCGTCCGATATGTAGTCGCCGTTCAGGTTGGGCGTGGCGAGCACGCTGTACGCCTCGGGCCGAAGCAGGGCCTCCTGGAACATGGCGTCGGCGATGCGGTCCTTGACCACCAGGCGCCCGGGGACCGGGTCTTTTTCCGTGCAGGTCGTATCGCCGAATTCCTCCGCCGCCACGTCATAGCCCCACTGGCGGAAGGCCCCTTCCGTAAACTTCATGATATTTCCCTTGTGGACGAGGGTCAGGCTCGGGCGCCCGGTCTCCAGCGCATAACGCAGGGCGCGGCGCACGAGGCGCTTGGAGCCGGCCTCGGTCATGGGCTTGATGCCGATGGCCGCCACTTCGGCCACGCGCGTGACGCCGAGCTCGTCGCGCAAAAATTCCGCCAGCTTGCGCGCCTCGGGCGTACCCGCGGCGAACTCCACCCCGGCATACACATCTTCGGTGTTCTCCCGAAAGATGACCATGTCCACGCGCTCCGGGTGCTTGACCGGCGTTTCCAGCCCCGGGATATGCCTCACCGGGCGGATGCAGGCATAAAGGTCGAGCCCCTGGCGCAGGGCCACGTTGAGGCTGCGGATGCCGGTGCCCACCGGCGTGCCCAGCGGGCCCTTCATGGCGATGTCCGCCCCGCGCAGGGCATTGAGCGTTGCCTCGGGGAGCGGCGTGCCTTCCGCTTCGCGGGCCTTTTCTCCGGCGAGCAGTTCCTGCCAGTCGAGCCGCATGTCCGATTCCGCGGCCAGCGCCGCGTCAATGACAGGCCGCGCCGCGCGCCAGATTTCCGGCCCGATGCCGTCACCCTCGATCCAGTAGATGGTCTTGCGCATGAAAGTCCTTCTCCGGGGCCCGCGGCCCATTGGGTATTATTCGGCGGCGTCTTCGCCGTCCTCGCCTTCGTCCGCCTCGCGCCTGAGCGCGCGCGCCCGCTTGAGCAATTGCTCAAGCTGGATGTCCCCGCTCACCACGCCCACGATACGGTCATTCTCGTCCGTCACCGCGCAGGAAACGGTGATGACGAGCTTCGCCGTGAAGTGCGACTGGTACACGTCCATGATATGCAAATCGCCCGTCTGCATGGGCAACCTAAACCACTCGCGCCCGGAAAAGTCATAGCCCGGATGCAGCGAGGCATAGTTGGCGGCGTATTCCGAATCCGCAATGGCAGAGCAGCACATGCGGCCCTCGGCGTCGGTGAGGCAGCAGAACTGGATGAAGGGATAGTCGGCCACGAAGGCGTCCAGCGCGGCGCAGGCCTCGGCGTCCAGCCGGCAGAGCGCCGGGCTTGCCGCGAGCCTGAGGATCAGGTTGGCCGCGAGCTCGCCGGCGAGCTTTTTCATGCGGTCGAATTCGCTGGCAAAAAGCTCGGGCATGTGCTGCTGGACGAGCGATTCCATCTCCTCGTGCGAAAGGCTCGTGGTGCGCCCGCTGTCGGCATAGAGCGCCATGATGGCGTCGTAGATCTTGCCCACGGCCGGGTGCTTCTTGGAGACCTGCTGCTCCTTCGAGAGGCCAAGGCTCGTGTTGATCCAATAGGCCACGCCCGCGCGGCCCGTCTTGTCGGTCACGATGATGGGCACCGGGCGCCCGAGCAGGCGCTTCGTATCGAAAATATTGTAGATCTCCTCGTTCTTGGCGAGGCCGTCCGCATGCACGCCGGCGCTGGTGGCGTTGAAATCGCGCCCCACAAAGGGATAATTGGGCGGGATGCGGTAATCCAGCTCGCGCTCGAAAAATTCCGCCACTTCGCTGAGCACCGTGGTGTCCGCCGCGGCGTCATCACCGGTGAGGGAGATGTACTCCACAAGCAGCGCCTCGAGCGGGGTGTTGCCCGTGCGCTCGCCGAAGCCGAAGAGCGTGCTGTTGACCGCGCCGCAGCCGTAGAGCCACGCGGTCACGCCATTGGCGAGCGCCATGTGGAAGTCGTTGTGGCCGTGCCACTCGAGCCACTCCCCGGGCACGCCGGCCTCATCGGTGAAGGCACGCACGATGCGCTGCACCGAGCGCGGCAGCGCCGCCCCGGGCCACGGCACGCCATAGCCCATGGTGTCGCAGAGGCGGATCTTCACCGGCATGCCGCTCTGGCGCGAAAGCTCCATGAGCCGCTGCGCGAGCGGCAGGCAGAAGCCGTAAATGTCCGCGCGCGTCACGTCCTCGAAGTGGCAGCGGGGGATGATGCCCCAGTCCAGTGCCTGGGCGGCGAGGTCGGTATACATGTCCATGGCCTGCTGCCGCGTCTTCCCGAGCTTGAGGAAGATGTGGTAGTCCGAAACGCTGGTCAGCATGCCGGTCTCGTCAAACTCCATGTCGCGGGCGAGCTTGAGGTCTTCACGGTTGGCGCGTATCCACGCTGTGACCCTGGGGAAGCGGTAACCGCGCGCGCGGCACACCTCCACGCACTTGCGGTCGCGCGGGGAATAGAGAAAAAACTCCGAGCCCGCGATGAGGCCGGTCTTGCCGCCGAGGCGGTGGAGAAAGTCGAACATCCGCGCCACCTGGCGCACCGTATAGGGGGGACGCGCCTGCTGGCCGTCGCGAAAGGTGGTGTCGGTGATACGCATCTGCGCGGCCGGGCGCGGCGAAAGCAGCACCTCGTCAAAGGTGGTGCGGCAGATGCTCGTATAAGGGAAAAGTTCCCGGAAGAGGCGGGGCTCTGCCGTATCCTGAAGCGAAAGGGCCCGGTCGCCGCCCGTGTGGTGGATGATGCTCATGAAAGTATCCTGCGCGTTGCCGCCTTATGGCGGTGCTGTTTCGGAAGCCCTGATTTATATCCCGTTCGGGCCGTGCCGTCCAGCGTTGCATCCGCGGCATTTCCGCGTATCATGGCCGCTTGTCAGGGAGGAGACATCGCGCTATTTTTCACAAATACTGCGCGAGCCGGGGGTACTTCCCCGCCCAAACGCCGCCTCTTCCCCCGAACCCAGGAGAACAGTCATGAAAGAAGCCACCAAGTGCCTCCACGCGGGCTACAGCCCGGAAAACGGCGAGCCGCGCGTGGTGCCCATCGTCCAGAGCACGACTTATGTCTACGATTCCACGGCCGAGGTGGCCCGGCTTTTCGACCTTGAGCAAGCGGGCTTTTTCTATTCCCGCATCGGCAACCCCACCGTTGACGCCGTGGAGCAGAAGATCGCCGCGCTCGAAGGCGGCGTTGGCGCGCTGTGCACCTCGTCCGGGCAGGCGGCGGTCATGCTCGCGGCGCTCAATCTCGCGCGGGCGGGCGACCACATCGTCAGCGCGACCAATGTTTACGGCGGCACCTTCAACCTGTTCAACACCATTTTCCGGCGCTTCGGCATCGAAACTACCTTCGTGGATCAGGGCGCCACGGATGAGGAGCTCGCCGCCGCCTTCAGGCCCAACACGCGCTTCGTCTATGGCGAGACCATCGCCAACCCGGCCCTGAGCGTGCTGGACATCGAGCGCTTCGCGAGGCTCGCGCACGAGCGCGGGCTGCCGCTGCTCGTGGACAATACCTTTGCGACGCCCATCCTCTGCCGCCCCTTCGAGTTCGGCGCGGATGTGGTCATCCACTCCACCACCAAGTACATGGACGGTCACGCCGTACAGCTCGGCGGCGTCATCGTGGACAGCGGCAATTTTGACTGGCGAAACGGCAACTTCCCGGAATTTACCGAGCCGGACGCCTCCTACCACGGCCTCGTCTATGCCGAGGCATTCGGACGCGCGGCCTATATCACCAAGGCGCGCGTGCAGCTCATGCGCGACCTCGGCTGCTGCCAGAGCGCCCAGGGGGCCTTTTATACCAATCTCGGCCTTGAGACCCTGCCCCTGCGCATGCAGAAGCACTCGGAAAACGCCGAGGCCGCCGCGCGCTGGCTGGAAGGCCAGGACAAGGTGGAGTGGGTGCGCTATCCCCGCCTGACGTGGGACCCGTATGCCAAGCTCGCCGCCAGGTACCTGCCCAACGGGTGCAGCGGCGTTGTCTCCTTCTCGTTCAGGGGGGGCCGTGAGGCCGGGGCGCGCTTCATCGACGCGCTTGAGCTCATCTCACTGGAGACGCATGTGGCCGACATCCGTACTTCCGTGCTGCATCCCGCCACTTCCACGCACCGCCAGCTTTCGGACGAGCAACTGACAGCTGCGGGCATCACCCCGGGCACCGTGCGCCTCTCGGTGGGCCTCGAAGCCTGGGACGACATCCGCGCGGACCTCCAACGCGGCATGGACGCCGCCTGAGATGTCCGGGCCGGCCGCGAACCCGCAGGGGCACCAAAAGCCCGCCATGGGGGACATGCTTGCGCGCATGGGCGCCCTCGCCCGCGTGCCCGAGCATTCGCTGTCGCTCATGACAGCCCTTTCGCAAGGGCTGCCCATCTGCATCGGACCGTATTTTTTCCTTGCCGCGGAAGACTGGCTCATGGCCGTGGCCTATCCTCTCGAGGGGCGCTACAGTCACGAGACCTTTAAAGGGGCACTTGAAGAAGCTCTGGAGCAAACCGGCGCCACGGCCTGCTGGGCCATCGGGCCCGATCTGCCCCCTCATTTCGCCGGGCACGTGACGGACAAGGATCGCTACTACGTCCTTTCCGCCAAGGCCAAGCCGCCTGCGCGGCTGCGCGGGCCGCTCAAAAAGGCGGCGGAAGTGCTCACCGTGACCGAAGGCACGGTGTTCACGCCCGAGCACCGGCGCCTGTGGGCCGAATTTCTCGGGCGCATCCAGCGCGGCGAGGCCGCTCCCATGGCGCCCCATGTGGCCGCGCTCTATGGGCGCACGCCTGAAGCCCTGGCCGAGGCCCGGGGCAGCCTGCGGCTCCTCGACGCCCGGGACGGCGAGGGTCGGCTCGCGGCCTGCCTGCTGCTCGACTATGCCCCTGAGAACTTCGTGAGCTATGTGCTCGGCGCCCACTCCCGCGCCCATCCCGTGCCCCACGCTTCCGACCTCCTGTTCGCCGCCATGCTCGAGCGCGCGCAGGCCGCGGGCAAGCGTTTCATCCACCTGGGTCTCGGCGTCAATGAGGGCATCCTGCGCTTCAAGCGCAAGTGGGGCGCCCGGCCCTCCTTCCCCTATGTCATGGCGGAATGGACGGAGGCACCGCGCACCACGGCAAAAGCTGGCGCCGCCGCTGCGCCGGCCGAAGGAAACATGCTGCAGGATGTGGCGCTCGCCTTCCTCCGCGCGCCGGCCGAGCGCCCCAGGATCATCGAGGACAGGCCGAGCCGCCGCCCCTTCGCCATGCTCTGGGAGGTGGAGAAGAACGGCCGCACCTCTTGGGTGGCGGGCACCGCGCACTTTTTCTGCCATTCCTTCGAGCCCTCGTTCCGCCGCCTCTTCCGCAAGGTGGACCATGTGCTCTTCGAGGGGCCGCTGGACGAAGGCTTCATGGCCGACGTGGACCGCGCGGGCCGCACGCCCCTCCCCGGGGCAACGCCCATCCTTGATTTGCTGGAAGAGGCGGACGTGCGCCGCCTCGAGCGCGTGGTGCACGGCCCGCAGGGGGCGCTCGCCAAAAGTTTCGGGCTGGTGCACGAGCGCAAGGTCGACGTGCGGTGGCTGCTCGCCCATGCGCGCCCCTGGTGCGCCTTTTTCAGCCTCTGGACAGCCTTTCTGGAGCGGCAGGGCTGGCGCGAATCCGTGGACATGGAGGCCTGGCGCGTGGCGCATGCCATGGGCAAGAACGTGGTGGGCATGGAGAGCCTTGAGGAACAGCTGGATTCGCTGGGTTCGCTGCCGCCCGAGCGTGTGGTGCGCTTCTTCCGCGCGTGCGACGGCTGGAAGGCGCTCTCGCGCAAGAACATGCGCGCCTATCTCGCCGGCGACCTCGAAGGCATGATGGGTTCGAGCGCGGAATTCCCCACGCGCACGGAATATGTCATCAGCCGCCGGGACCAGCGCTTCAGGGAGCGCATGCGGCCCTATCTTGAGGAAGGCCGCGCCGCGGTCTTCGTGGGCTCGGCGCACATGGTCAATTTGCGGCACATGCTGGCGGAAGACGGTTTCAGCGTCCGCCAGGCACCGTTCGGCCTTTTGCCGCGCCTCAAGCTCAGGCTGCGGCGCATGCGGCGCGGCGGGGAGGATGTGGCATGGTAGCCGGGGCTTCACATCTCGCACACATCACGACGGCCGCGCTCACGCCCGACCAGTTGCTCCCCTATGTGCGGGCCGTTTCCGGGCTGGAGAGCCGCCTTTGCGGCGGCTGTGCGCTCCACCACGGGGGCGGCCAGGCGGTATTGGTGGCCTATCCCGCCGGCAAACCGGATGACGGGAGCGCCGTTGACGCCGCCGTGACCGAGGCCCTGGCGCTCCCGGGGCTGGAGCGCCTGACGGTGATTGCCGCGCGCCGCCCGAGCGCAGCCCCCGCCCATGCGGAAAGCACGAAAGACGCGTACTGGTCTCTTCCCCTGCCCCTCGCCGTTCCGGCCGGGCGCGCCGGCCAAAAGATCCGCAACCTTTTGCGCCGCGCCGCGCGGGAAACAGTCATTGAGCAAAGCGGCGGCGCCGGCGACTGGACGGCAGAGCACGCCGCCCTTGCCGAAGCCTTCATCGTGAGGAAGGGCGCGGAGGTGGATGAGGGCAGCAGCTACATTTTCCGCAAGCTCGGGGACTATCTCGCCGCCGCGCCGGACGCGCGCCTCTTTTCCGCGCGGGATGCGGCGGGGCGCCTCCTCGCCTGCGCCATCGGGGATTATTCCTCCTTCTCGACGGCCTTTTACATGTTCGCCTTCCGTTCGCCGGACGCGCCCCCGGGCACGGCCGACGCCCTCCTCGCCGCCCTTGCCGCCGAAGGCGCCGCGCGTGGCCACAGCCTGCTCAACCTCGGCCTCGGCATGGGCGCCGGCGTGAGCTTTTTCAAGAAAAAGTGGGGCGCCACGCCCTTTTTGCCCTGTGTGGAAACGAGCTGGAGCCCGCAGCCGGAAAAAAAACACGGCTGGCTTGGCAGGCTCTTCGGGCACTGAGGGGAGGGGTCATGCGCGACGCAGAACATGAAATTCCCAGCCCAAGCGGCGCGACGCGGCCCGACCCGCTGGCCGACCCGGCCTTCCGGGCGCCCGGTTTCCTCGAGCGCCTGCGCGAGGCTTTTTTGGGCGTGCAGCGCCCGCTCGACTGCCTCCAGGTGGAAGTGACCTCGCGCTGCGCTGGGCGCTGTGTCTATTGCCCGCATACCACGGCCGGCGCCACCTGGAAGAGCCGCCACATGCCCGACGAGGTCTTCGCGGCGCTCTGGCCCTTCCTGCGCGGCGCCCAGCGGGCGCACCTCCAGGGCTGGGGTGAACCCCTCCTGCACCCGCGCTTCCTCGACTATGTGGCCCTGGCGCGCCGGGCCGGCTGCGCCGTGTCCAGCACCTCCTGCGGCCTCAGGATGGACGCGGAGCTCGCGCGCAAGCTCGCGCAAAGCGGCATGGATCTTCTGGCCTTTTCGCTGGTCGGCACGGACGAGGCCAGCAACGACGCACGCGCGGGCGTGCCCTTTGCGCGCGTGTGCGAAAGCGTGCGCCAACTCCGCGCCGCCATCAGGGAGGCCGGACGCCCTGCCGACGGCGAGCCGCTGGAGATCCATTTCGCCTATCTGATGCTCTCCGACAGGATGGAGGCCGCCCGCGGGCTGCCCGCGCTCATGGACGAGCTGGACGTGGACATGGCCGTGGTGAGCACCCTGGATTATCTCGCGCTCCCCGGGCAACAGGAACTCGCCTTCACCCCAGAGGAGACGGAAAAGATCGCCCGGGCCCGCGAGATACTGGAACACATCGCCGCCGAGGCTGACTCGCGGGGCCGCATCATCCACTTCGCCCTGCCCGGGGCCGAGGCCGTGGCCGACGCCGGCGGCTGCCGCGAAAATGTGGCGCGGAGCTGCTACGTGGACGCGGACGGCAAGATCTCGCCCTGCGTGTATCTCAATGTGCCGGACAACGCAGGTGAAGCAGCAGTGGGACAGGCCCTCGGCGGCGATGGGCGCCGCAGGGTCTTTGGCGATGTGCGCGCCGAAGCGCCGTGGGATATCTGGAACAAGCAGGAATTTGCGGACTTTCGGGAAGCTCTCGTGCGCAATGCGCCTGACGCGGCCTGCCTTGTCTGCCCCAAGCGCTTCGAGCGCTGAGCCTCAGCGGCCGTTTTCCCTCAGGATAAGGCGCAGGGTGTCGGCCTCAGGGCCGCTCGTGCCGGCAAGGCGCGTCCGCACGCGTTCCTGCACGGCCGCATGCCGTGGCGCCATGTCATAGAGCAGGGCCGCGGCGGCGGCGCTGCCCGCAAAACCCGCCTCCCCTTGCCGCCCGGCCGCGTTGAGCCGGGCATAGCTGAGGGTCGCGTCAATGAGGCGATCGAGCCATACCGCATCGCCCGAGGCCATATAGGCGCCCCAGAACATGCGCGGCACCGCGGGCTCTCCCGGCTGCCACGCGGCAAGGGGCGCCGGGCTGCGGCCCATATGCGCCCGCAGGGTGGAGTCGGCCGGCGTGAGCAGCCTGTCGAGCAGTTGGCGCTCGTTTGAAAACCCCCCGAGATGCGCGGCCCAGGCCAGGGTGCGCCGGGCGTCGGCCGCCGCTCCGCCCGGAAGGGACTCCGCGCCGTCCGCCAGCGCCTCCAGCGAGGCCTTGCGCTTTGCCGCGAGCTCCCCAAGGAAAGCCGCCACCACGAGGCGCTTTTCGCCGTGGCCGAGCACGCCCTGCGTCGCCAGGGTGCGCAAAAGCCCGGGCAATACCTCGGGGCGGGGCTTCTGGTAATAAAATTCCATGTCGCGGGCGTAGTGTGTCATGCCCTTGGAAAGCTGCATCTCGGCTGCCCGGCACGGCGAAAAAGCCAGCAGGGCGAGCGAGAACGCTAAGGCGAGGGCAGCTAAACCGCGCATCAGTCAAAATCCGCGAGCAGCGCCTCGAGCTGGAGCACGGGCTCGAGCCTGCTTTCGTTGAGCTTGCCCTTGAGGCGCGCCTCGGCCGCCACCAGATGCGGCGAGGAGACACCGTTGCGGATGGAGCTGTGCGCCTCAAGAAAGGCGGCGAGCCAGTCGCAGATCTTGAGGAGCTGCCCGTCCTTGGGGTCGTCCTCGTCGCGGTTGTAGCGGCGCTGGAGCTCGTCAAAGCCGTCCACGGCCACGACGGCGCCGGCCTCGCGCCGGCACTCCTGGAATTCCGAGCCCACTTCGAGCCCGAGATAATAGGCGATGCGCGCCACGAGCTCCCCGAAGCCCTCCTTGCGCAAGGGCCCGAGGATGCGCCGCTCGAGCTCGTCCTCCTCGTATTCCTTGATGAGTTGCGGCAGGCTGGAGATGGACTGCTTCACCGGCGAGATGATGTCGCGTGTCAGAAGCTCGGGCAGGTCATGGAACAGGCCGCAGAAAAAGTTGTTGACCGAGCGCGCCGGGCAGGCGCCCACCCCGAGGCTGAAAAAGTAGCCCAGGGAAGCCACGATGAACATGTGCCCGAGCACGGAGGTGGCCGGGATGCGCGGGGCCTGCGTCCAGCGGATCTGGAAGCGCAGCTGGCCGCAAAGATTGGCGAAACGCGCGAGCGCCGTGCCCGGGATGAGCAGCGAGTCCATGCCGCGCAAGCCGCGCAGGGTGTTGAGCCGCTCCACGAAGGACTGGCCGATGGAATCCATTTCATCGTCAAAGCCGTTGAGCGGCCTGATGATCTGGAATTCCCACTGCGAGGCGTAGAGATGGGCCGCGGTGAGGATGCGCCGGTCAAGGCTGTCCTCGCCCGCGCCCTCCAGATGCCAGGCGCGCATGCGCTCCCAGAAGGGGCCGAGCGGCGCCAGCACGGGCTCAAGGCGACCGAGCACATATTCCGTGAGCTGGCGGTAATGTTCGGGATTTTCCTTGATTTTGTAGAAAACCGGCGGCTTGATGTCCGTGATGATGCAGCGGTAAAAATAGTCGAAAAGACCGCCCTCGATGATTTTCTGCCCGAGGGCCGTGCGCTCTGGCGCCGGCATGTCGCGAGAGTTTTCCTGCCAGAGCGCGCAGGCGAGCAGCATCTTGTGCGCCTGCTTGTCGATTTCCTGCAATTCCACGGGGCGCAGCTTGTCGTTCCAGCGCAGGAGATAGGCGCCGGAAAAGAGCAGTTGCAGCAGGTTTTTGCGAATGGTCGGCATCCGGCCTCCGATCAGATGGGGGCGGGCTCGCGCGCCCCGCCTACTCGGGAAATTCCAGCGGCCTTGACGCCAGCGTGGCCACCATGACCGCCTTGATGGTGTGGAGGCGGTTTTCCGCCTCCTGAAAGACCACGCTGCGCGGGGACTCGAACACCGCGTCGTCCACCTCCATGCACTCGATGCCGAAACGGCGGTATATCTGCTCGCCGATCTCGGTCTTGCGGTCATGGAAGGCCGGCAGGCAATGGAGGAAGCGGCAGTCGGGATTGCCCGTGAGCTGCATGACCCTTTCTGTGACGCGGTAGGGCGTGAGCAGGCGGATGCGCTCCTTCCAGACCTCGTCGGGCTCGCCCATGGAGACCCAGACATCCGTATAGAGAAAATCGCTGCCGCGCACGCCCTCCTCCACGCTTTCCGTGCGCGTGATGCGCGCGCCGGTGCGCTCGCCGATGTGGCGCGCCATCTCATAGACCTCGTCCGAGGTCCAGAGCTCCCTCGGGGCCACCGAGCAAAAATCCACGCCCAGCATGGCCGAGCCCACCATGAGCGAATTGCCCATGTTGTAGCGCGCGTCGCCCAGATAGGCGAGGCGCTGCTGGTCAAGCGGCTTCGGGCAGGTTTCGCGCATGGTGAGCATGTCGGCGAGCAACTGGGTGGGGTGCCACTCGTTGGTCAGGCCGTTCCACACCGGCACGGAGGCGTATTCGGCGAGCGCCTCCACCCGCGCCTGTTCGAAGCCGCGGTACTCGATACCGTCGAAAAAGCCGGAGAGCACGCGCGCGGTATCTGCCAGGGATTCCTTCTTGCCCATCTGCGAGCCCGTGGGGCCGAGATAGGTGACGTGCGCCCCCTGGTCATGGGCGCCCACCTCAAAGGCGCAGCGGGTGCGCGTGGAGTCTTTCTCAAAGAGCAGCGCGATATTGCGCCCCTCGAGAAAGCGCGGCTCGCGCCCGGCCTTCTTGGCCGCTTTGAGGCGCGCCGCGAGGTCGAGAAGATAGACGAGGTCTTCGGGAGTGAAGTCGATCTCTTTGAGAAAATCCCTGCCTGCAAGCCTGTTCATATGAGTGCTCCGGCCGCCTGGGGCGTGTGATGATGGGATGGAGTGGGGCTGCTCTGCCGGGCGCGGTCTCAGTCCGTGAGGGAGCGGATCATGCCGATTTCGTCACAGCGGTAGAACTTGGGGCACTTGCTGCACTCCACCCAGACGATGGGGGGCAGGTTTTCGCGCTCAAATTCCCTGAAACCGCAATTGCGGAAAAACGAGGCCACCAGCGTGAACACGAAGACCCGCGGGATGCCCAGGTCGCGGCAACGCTCCACCAGGGCGGCCACGAGCTTGCGCCCGAGGCCCCTGTCCTGGCAGGACTGGTGCACCGCTATGGAGCGGATCTCTGCGAGGTCGGACCAGAGCACATGAAGGGCGCCGCACGCGACGACCGTCTCGGCGCCGTTTTCCGCCGAGGGCGCCGTCACCACCATGTAGTCCTGAATATGCTGATAGAGATACTGCGGCCCACGGGCCAGCATGACGTTGGAGGACGCATACTGGTTGATGAGGGCCGACATGCCATGCACGTCCGACACGCGCGCCGGGCGTATCTCGAGCTTCGTGTCGGCCGTGAGGCGCACTTCGGGAACAGTGGTGGGAACAGTGGAAGGAACGCTTCCGACCTCAAAGCGGGGGATGTCGATGGGCATGGCGCGGAACCTGCGAAAGAAAGAGTGAACGCCACGGCCAAAAAGGCCAATGCGCCCGCCAGCGCATGACCAGCCCTTGTATGGGGCCAGCCATGCGCGCCGGGCGCCGTAAAAAGCTGTTCCTACTGGAACCTGCGGCGAATGTCCACTAGAACGCGGCCATCGCCGGCCGGAACCGCTGCCGGGGCTACTGGTTGATCATCACCTTGGCCGCGCGGAGGAGCCGGTCATTGAGCTTGTAGCCGCGCTGCATGACCCGTGTGACCGAACCCGGGGCGAGATCCTGGTTGGGCTCGAAACCGACGGCTTCGTGGACCTCGGGGTTGAACTCCTCGCCCACCTCCCCGAGCGCCTTGAGGCCGTTCTTTTCCAGCGCGTCCAAAAGGAGCTTGCGCGTCATGGAAACGCCCTGGAGCATGTCCTTGCAGGCCTCGTGCTGGCTGCCGTATTGCAGGGCGAGGTCAAGGTTGTCGAGGCTCGGCAAAAGGTCGCCGAGGACGCGTTCCGCCGCGAAGCGCATCTGCTCCTGGTGCTCACGCGTGAGTCGCTTCTTGAAATTTTCCATCTCGGCGGCGGTGCGCAGGCGCAGTTCTTCCATCTCCGCCTTGCAGCGGGCCAGGGCCTCGTCGTCCGCGGGGGCGGCTTCAGGCGCCGGGGCGCCCTCCTTTTCGGGGGCGGGCTCCGTCACGTCGCGCACGGCGTCGGCCTGGTCGGCAAGATCGTCGCCCTGGGCCTGCCCGGTCGCGCCGAAGGGGCCGTCTTCCATGGCGGCCACATGGCGTTCCCTCTCCTCCTCGTGGCGGCGGGCCTCATGCGGGGAGTGTGCGCTATAATAAGGGTGCATCTTATGACGCATCTTGGTTCCTCCTCATGGATGGGTGCGCGGGCCGGGGAAGCGCCCCCGCCCCGCGGCGCGTTGCCATTGTGGTACGTTTGCGCGGCGCCAGTGTCAAGATGCGGGCGCCCAAAGTCGGCGCGCGGCTCGACATTCGCCCGGCATTCCTGTACACCACTTGCACGATGCGAGGAGACCATCCATGACATGCCGCCTGCTCCACATCCAGAATGAAAAAGACTGGGCCCAGGCCTCCGGCTGGCTCGCCGGCCGCACCACGCCCGACGCCGGCGTGGAGAGCGCCGTGCGCGAGATCATCGCCAATGTGCGCGAGCGCGGCGACGCGGCCCTGGTTGACTACACGCGAAAGTTCGACGCCCCGGAGTTTACCCTGCCCGTGCGGGTGAGCCCGCAGGAGATCGCGCGGGCCGCAGCCTCCGTGCCCGTGGAGAGCCGGGAATACATTTACGGCGCCGCGGCCAATATCCGCACCTTCCATGAGGCGCAGCTGGATCGTTCATGGTTCGTGACGCGCCCGGACGGCACCATCCTCGGGCAGCGCGTGCTCCCGGTGGACGCCGTCGGCCTCTATGTGCCCGGCGGCCAGGGCGGCAACACCCCGCTCATCTCGAGCCTGCTCATGAACGCCATCCCGGCACAGGTGGCCGGCGTGGCGCGCCTTGCCATCTGCACGCCCCCGCGCGCGGACGGCAGCATAGACCCGCACCTCCTGGCCGCGGCGCATCTTCTGGACATTGAGGAGGTCTACCGCGTGGGCGGCGCCTGGAGCATCGCGGCGCTCGCTTTTGGCACGGACAGCATGCCCCGCGTGGACGTTATCGCGGGCCCGGGCAATATCTATGTCACCACGGCCAAGCGCCTCCTGCAGGGCATGGTGGGCATCGACATGATCGCCGGCCCGAGCGAAGTGCTCATCCTCGCCGACGACAGCGCCAATGCCGCCTGGGTGGCGGCCGACATGCTCTCCCAGGCGGAGCACGACGCCCTCGCCTGCGCCATCTGCGTGACCGATTCTCCGCGCCTCGCCGAGCGCCTGCCGCAGGAGCTGGAACGGCAGTGCGCCGAGCTCCCCCGCGCCGAGATCGCCTCCCGCTCCCTCACGGACTGGGGCTGCATCGCCGTTGTGCCCGACCTCTCCACTGCCGTGGCCATCGCCAACCAGGTGGCGCCGGAGCATCTGGAGATCTGCACGCGCGACCCGTGGGCCGTGCTCCCCCACATCCGGCACGCGGGCGCGGCCTTCCTCGGGCAGCACAGCCCGGAACCCGTGGGCGACTACTACGCGGGCCCGAACCATGTGCTGCCCACCCTTGGGACGGCGCGCTTTTCCTCCGCGCTCTCCGTGCAGACATTTTGCAAAAAAACGAGCATCATCGCGGCCTCGCCGGCATTTCTTGACAAAAATGCCGAGGCCATCACCGGCCTCGCCCGCCTGGAGGGGCTGGAAGCGCATGCCCGCTCCGTGGAAGCGCGGCGCAAGCGCGGGGCGGGCATGCTGAAATAAGGCGCTGCGGCCCCCAAGCCAAGAAGGAAGACACAATGAAAGTTGTCACCAAAACGGACATCACCGCCTATCCCCTGCGTTCGCGCGGCAAGGTGCGTGACATCTATGAGATCGACGATGACACCCTGCTCATCGTCACCACGGACCGCATGTCCGCCTTTGATGTCATCATGGCCGAGCCCATCCCTTACAAGGGCGTCATCCTCAACAAGCTCACCCTCTACTGGATGCGCAAATTTGAGGACATCGTGCCCAATCACATCCTTGAAAGCGATGTGGATCGTTTCCCCGCGGCGCTCGCACCGTGGAAGGACGAGCTTGAGGGGCGCGCCGTCATCGTGCGCAAGGCCGAGCCCCTGCCCGTGGAATGCATCGTCCGCGGCTATATCACCGGCTCGGGCCTCAAAAATTATGAAGCCACGGGCATGATCTGCGGGCACAAGCTCCCGGCCGGGCTGCGCGAGGCGGACAAGCTGGAGCCCGCCCTCTTCTGCCCCTCCACCAAGGCGGAACTGGGCCAGCACGATGAAAACATCACCCTGGCCCAGGCGGCGGCGCTGCTCGGCGACGAAACCGCAAGGAACGTTTCGTCCCTGTCGCTCGAGCTCTATAACGCGGGCAGCGCCCACGCGGCGAAGCGCGGCATCATCGTGGCGGACACGAAGTTCGAGTTCGGCTTCATCAACGCCACCCTGCACCTCATCGACGAGGTGCTCACGCCGGACTCCTCGCGCTTCTGGCCCGCTGCCAGCTACGCACCGGGCAAGGTGCAGCCCAGTTTTGACAAGCAGTACCTGCGCAACTGGCTCAGTGCCCAGCCGTGGAACAAGGAGCCGCCGCCGCCAACCCTGCCGCAGGATGTCATCGACGCCACCGCAAAACGCTATCAGGAAGCCTACGACATACTGACGAAGTGACGCCGGCGCCCCGCCGGAGCCTTCTGCCAAGCGCCAAAGGAGGAACTATGCTGCTCGAAGGAAAGAAAGCCCTGATCATGGGCCTCGCGAACAACAGAAGCATTGCCTGGGGCATCGCCTCCAGCCTCAAGGCCCACGGCGCGCGCCTGGCCTTCAACTATGTGGGCGACGCCATCAAGAAGCGCGTGGAACCCCTGAGCGCCGAACTGGGCGGCGAATTCACCTTCCAGTGCGACGTGACCGACGATGCGCAGATCGCCCATGCGGCGGAGCTCGTCAAGGAGCACTGGGGCGGCCTCGACATCCTCGTGCATTCGCTCGCCTTCGCCAACCGCGAGGACCTGGTTGGCCGCTTCATCGATACCTCGCGGGACGGCTTCAAGCTGGCCCTCGACATTTCGGCCTATTCCCTCACCGGGCTGTGCCGGGCCTTTGAACCGCTCTTTTCCGAAAACGCCTCGGTCATCTCCATGACCTACCTGGGTTCCACGCGCATCATCCCGGGCTACAATGTCATGGGTGTGGCCAAGGCCGCGCTGGAAGCCTCGGTGCGCTATCTCGCCTATGACCTCGGCCCCAGGGGCGTGCGCGTGAACGCCATCAGCGCGGGCCCCATCAAGACGCTGGCCGCCTCGGCCGTGTCCAGCCTGAAAGATATTTTCACCCATGTGGAGGCCAATTCGCCCCTGCGCCGCAATGTCAGCACCATGGATGTGGGTGGCACCGCCGTCTTCCTCGCGTCGGAGCTGTCGCGCGGCGTCACCGGCGCGACCATCTATGTGGACAGCGGCTTCAACCAGATCGGCGCCGCCTAGGGGGCGAACCGGGCCTTTGCGGCAAGTGGAGCTGGAGCGGCTTCAGGCTGTAGAAACGCTTGTGGCGCCGCGAACGTAACCCGGATGAGGTGAACGCCGTGGACTATATTAACGCCATCGGCATCGCCCTTTTCGCCCTCTTCGGCCTCTGGGCATTCCAGAAGGGCTCCGAAGCGCGCAAGAACGGGCGCCGGCGCCCCGAGGAGCGGCCTGGGAGACGCGAGGACGACGGGGAATAAACGGGCAGCGCCCCCCGCTGGCGGTTTCGCCGTTCGGAAACACACGGAGGCACCATGTTTTGGAGCATCCTTGTCATTACGCTGGTAGCCGGCCTGGCTTGGTTCATCAGAAAAGGCACCAAGGGCACGCCCTTCGCGCATCGCTGCCCCTGTACGCCCTATGTGGCGCATCTGAAATGGCGCGAAAACGGCGATACGCCCCCGGAAGGGAAAAAGCCCGAACAATTGTGGTGAAGCTGTAAGGTCTTGCGGCCCAGGTCTGAGCCCCTCGGCCGTCATATTTTTTAACGCCCGCCGCCAGGCTTGCGTTCTTGCTTGAACTGAGGTAAATATATCCGTTCCTGCTGCTGGGAACGGGTTACGGAGAGGTGTCCGAGCTGGTCTAAGGAGCACGATTGGAAATCGTGTGTGGGTAACACCACCGGGAGTTCGAATCTCCCCCTCTCCGCCACAGTGTTATCCATCTTGGTTCGGGACAGCCCAAAAAACCTTGCTTGGCAAGGGATTAGGCAAAACGGACTGTCCCGCCAAGAGCGATTAGTCCATAGACACCCACCAGTTTAAGGGGTAGTCCGAGGGGTATATAAACCTCTTGCCAGGAGAATACCCCATGCCCCTCACCGACACCGCGCTCCGTGCGGCTAGGCCCCTCGACAAGCCACAAACTTTTTGATGGCAACGGCCTTTTTCTTTTCATCTCCCCGCATGGCACCAAAAGCTGGCGTGTCAAATACCATTTCCAAGGCCGCGAAAAGCTCCTCACGCTGGGCACATACCTCTTACTTTCTCTGAAAGAGGCGCGCGAAGCCTGCGCTGCCGCCAAAAAACAATTGAGCAGCGGCGTTGACCCTGGGGCCGAGAAAAAGCTGCGGGCGAAAAGCCTCCAGACGCCCTTTGAGGCCGTGGCACGGGAGTGGCACGCCAATCAGAACGCTGTCTGGACCAAAAATTACGCCAAAGACGTGATGGAGCGGATCGCCAAAGACATCTTCCCCTATCTGGGCAATCACCCTATTGCGGAAATCACGCCGCCAGAATTGCTTTCCGTCCTTCGCAAAATTGAAATTTGCGGCGCGGTAGACCAAGCCCATCGGGTCCGGGGCATCTGTTCCCTAATTTTTCGCTATGCCATCGCCACAGGGCGCCCCGAGCGCGACACGGCTGCCGATTTGCGAGACGCGCTCAAAACGCGTGTCGTGACACCGCGCCCCGCCATTACCGAACCGAAAGCCATTGGCGGTCTCCTGCGGGCCATCGATGACTTCCCCGGTACCTTCACTGTCAAGGCGGGGCTGCAACTGCTGGCGCTGACCTTCTTGCGCCCCAGTGAGGTGCGCCTCGGGGAGTGGGCGGAAATCGACTTCGAGGAAAATCTTTGGCGCATTCCTGCCAAACGCATGAAGATGCGTCATGACCATCTGGTGCCACTTTCTTCGCAATCGTTGAAAATTCTGCATACGCTGCATGACACGATATGAGTGGAGACGCACGTTTGATGTTTCCGAGGCTGCGTTCCCCGACAAAGCGCTCAGTGATGCCGCCTTCATCGTGGCACTCCGGCGTATGGGATATGGCAAGGAAGAAATGTGTGCGCATGGGTTCCGCCCGATGGCTTCAACATTACTCAATGAACAAGGCTATTCTGCCGATGTGATTGAAAAGCAATTGGCACATAATCCTAGAGGAAAGATACGAGACATTTATAATCGCTAGAAATATCTTAACTAACTTATGAGAATAACAAATTTTAGGATGTAGATGGATATTTGTGGCTGGCCTTGAGCGGGTCAAGATAGTCAGCTCACCTCTGAAGCATTTTGCGGCGTTTATCCAGATAGGAGGCATGGTTATAGGCATCCCGAACGGTATTCTGCTCCTTGTGGCAAGCTGGGCTTCGATGATATCGCCGTCAAAGCTGACCCCTCCCCCAAAAACAGGTCCATTGAAAAGTTAGTGTTCCTGGCATAGGAGCACTTCCATGAAACGGAGTCGATTCAGCGAAGAGCAGATCATCGGGATTTTGCGTTAGGCAGAGGCCGGTATACGCGTAGTGGATTTATGCCGTAAGCACGGTATTTCGGACGCTACCTTCTATAAGTGGCGGGCAAAGTATGGCGGCATGGATGTTTCCGATGCCATGCGCCTG
>NZ_JAAVBE010000028.1 GCF_014803725.1 Desulfovibrio sp. | reverse complement strand
CGGGTGCGCTAACCAACTGCTGTCTCCATCCGTAGCTTCCTGCGTCGCAACGGCTGGAGCAAGGAAGAAAAACAATTTCCGAAGGGAGTGTACTTAAGTACTCGACCGAGGAAATTTTTCCTCCAGTGCCCGGTACTGCCACTCTTCGGGATCCGGCACTTTCCCTACGATGTCTGGGACTTGTCTTCCGCGCCTTCGGGCGCGGGCGCGGCCGCTTCCGCCGTGTTTTCCGTGGCGGCAGCCGCTGGCGCGCTCGTTCCCGCGCCCTGCGGCCCCGTCCCGGCTCCGGCGGGGCGGCGCACCGGCCGGGGGCGTGCGCGCCGACCTGCCGATGGCGTGGCGGGCCGCGTGCCGCACCGCATCGGCGGCAGGTCCTTGACGTGCACGTCGAGCTGCGGGAAGGCGATCTCGATATTCGCCTCGCGGAAGGTCTTTTCGATGCCCAGCCGGATCTGCGAGGCCGTGCTCGCCCCGAGCTCAAAATCCTTCACCCAGAAGCGCAGCGCGAAGTCCAGCGAGCTCGCGCCGAAGTTGAGGAAGATGACGCTCGGCGCCGGATACTTGAGGACATTCTCGTTGGCCTTGGCCACGTCGATGAGCAGCTTCGTCACCTGGCCCGTGTCCGAGCCGTAGGCCACGCCAACCTCCACCTGCCGGCGCACGCTGCGGCTGAAGCGCGTCCAGTTGATGAGCCGGTTGGACATGAACTCGCTGTTGGGCACATAGATGAGGGCGTTGTCGTAGGTCTCCACCATGGTGGCGCGCACGCTGATCTTGCGCACCTTGCCGGTGACGCCGCCAACCTCCACCACGTCCCCGGCCTGCAGGGTGCGGCTGAAGATGAGGATGAGCCCGGAGAGGAAGTTGTTGACGATGGTCTGCATGCCGAAGCCGATGCCCACGGAGAGGCCGCCGGCCACCATGGCGAGATTGCTGAGCTCAAGGCCCAGCGCCCGCAGCACGAAAAGCCCGAAGATGGCCCAGGCCGCATAGGTGAGCGCGGTCTGGAGCGGCGGGATGAGCGTGGCGTCAAAGCTCAGGCCCTTGGCGGGCAGCCGCGCCAGAAAGCGCGTGCCCATGGTGACCACGGTGCGCGTGAGGAAGAACACGCTGATGATGAGCAGGGCCTGGATGATGTTGAGCTGGGTCTGGCCCACGCTCACGCCCTTGAGCGCGTATTCGCCGAGCAGGTAGGTGCCGCCGGGCAAGGTCGCCACCCAGAGCAGGACACCGATGACCGCCACCACGAGTACCACCGGCGCGGCCAGGGCCACGGCGAGGCGCGCCAGCGCGGCCCCGGCGCCCTCGCGCGGGAGCCGCTCGTTGAGATTGCTCACGAGCGCCATGCCGGCGCGGCACAGCTCCAGCGCGAGCGACAGGGAGACGAAGAGCAGGTAGGCCGCGATGCTGTAGATATGCAGCCCGGTAAGGGCGAGGAAGAGGCAGATCCAGAGGATGCCGGGCTCGCAGTCGAGCACGCCGTGCTCCAGCCGGAAGGGACCGAGCGCGGGGATATGCTCCTTGCGCCGCCGCCAGAGGGCGAAGGTGACGAAGACCGTCCAGATGACGAGAATGAGCGGCTGGATGAGCGGCAGGTACAGGAGGGCATAGGCCCCGAGGGTGAGCGGCAAAAGCCGGAGCAGGGGCGAGGCGCGGGGCGCCTCCTGCGCCTCGGGATACTGGAGCCGCCTCAGGTCCCAGGCAAGGGCCACCTGCCCGAAGATAAGGCAGAGATTGCCCAGGGCCAGGAAGAGCCGGAAAAAGTCGCCATAGGCGGAAAGGGCGCTTCCGAGGAGGGCCATGCCCAGGCAAAGCCAGGGGATGCTGCGCCGGAAGAGATGCTGGAGCGCCGGCGGCGACTGCGGCGTGAGCCAGCGGCGCCGGAGCAGGAGCGCGAGCACGCCCGTGAAGACGAGGCAGATGACGAAGCGCAGGGCCGCCGTGCCCCACTGCGGCGCCGTGGTGGGCATCTCCACGGGCAGCCGCAGCATCATGGCCTGCCAGGAATAGAACATTTTTTGCGAAAAATCGGCCCAGGCGTCGGGGCTGAGCCAGGGCGTGGGCCCCTGGAGATAGTAGTCCTTCCAGAGCGCCGGGAGCTGCGCGGTGATGGTCTTGCGCGCCTCCTCGAGCCGGGTGAGGATCTGGAGCGAGGGCACGAGGGAGTCGTACTGCGCGAGCACGGCGGTGAGCCGGAGGCGCGCGCGGGTGATGCCCTCCACATAGTCCCGCATCTCCTCGCTGAGGCGCCCCTGCTGGACTTCCTCGGGCAGGCTCGCGGCCATGTAGTTGACGCGCTCGAGCAGGCTCTGCGCCTCGGAGCGCGCGAGGTTCACGGGCGAGAGCACCGTGTGGAAATCGCCGATGGTGGCGGCGATGCGCCGGCTCACGGCCTCCATGGCGTTGGGATAGCCCTTGAAGGTGTTGGCGAAGACGAGCAGGCGCCGGCCTTCCTCCTCAAAGGGCTGGAGCTGGCGCGAGAGGTTCTCGGTCTGGGCGCCGAAACTGTCGCTCAGCTTGAGCGCGGTCTGGCGCATCTCGTCGATCATGGCGCGCTGGCCGCTCCAGATGGCTTCCCACGCGGCATTGCCCGCCGGTTCGTCGGGCTCGGGCTCGGCTTCCTCCGCGGGAGCGCCTTCCCCCTCCGCCTCGGCGCCCCCGGCATTTTTTTCGGCGGCGGGCGGCGCTTGCTTGCCATCCTTTTTGGCGTCGGCAGGTTTGGGCGTCTCGAGCACGGCTTCCACGGCGGTGCTTGCCGGGGCCGCGGCCAGCGGGGCGCAACAAAGGCCGGGAAGCAAAAGGCCGCCCAGCACGAGGGCGGCCAAAAGCAGGGCGCGGCGGAGGAGGGGGCGCGAAAGGCGCCCGCGCCGGCCGTGGGAAAGGTGGGCGAAAGCGGGCATGGGGGCGCTAATCCCCGCGCAGGTGCTCGTCTTCCTCCTGCCGGGCCTTGCAGTTGATGCACAGGCGCGTCACGGGCCGGGCCTTGAGGCGCGGGATGCTGATCTCCTCGCCGCATTCCTCGCAGATGCCGTAGGTGCCGTCCTCGATGCGCTGGAGCGCGGCCTGGATCTTGCGGATGAGGCGGCGCTCGCGGTCGCGCAGGCGCAGGGTGAAGGCCCGGTCGGACTCGGCCGTGGCCCTGTCCGCCGGGTCGGCGAAGACCTCGTTGCTGTCGGTCAGTTCCTCGATGGTGCTGTCGCCGTTCTGCTGGGCTTCTTCGAGCATGCCCGAAAGCAGCTTGCGGAAATATTCAATGTCGTTGTGGTCCATGGCTGTACCTCCGGTCACAGGGCGCGGGGGTTGAAGGCATGGCCTGGCCCCGCGGGGTCTGCCCTGCCAAGAGCCAAGCCTATAGCCGTTCCGGGGGGGATTGTAAAGGGAGCGACCCCCGGCTGCGCGGGGAGCGAGGTCACGGACGCCCGGCCTCCGCCCGTTCCCGGGCCTCGGCGCGGATCTCCTCGCGCACTTCCTCCCAGGTGGGAAGACCCCAGGACTCGCGCTCGCCTTGGGCCACGGACTCCGGGCTCAAGGTGAGGCGCAAAGTCCCGGCGCTGACGCCCACGCGGCTGCCGCCGGCAGCGGCCTCCCGCGCCTTGGGCGCGCAGGACGCCATGATGGCCGCGGCTTCTTCGAGCAGCGGCTTGTCCCAGGCGGCGCCGCCCCGCGCCAGCGCGAGCGGGCCGGGCAGGCCCATGAGGCGCAGCACGAGGTCTTCGGGGCCGGCGGCTTCCCTGAGGCGTTCGTTGTCCTTATTGTTGCGGCCCACGCAGAGCCAGTGCCAGCGGCCGCCGGCTTCGCGCCAGTATTGCCGGCCCGTGGCGGCGAGGCGGAAGTCCTGCGCCGTGGGCGTGCCCTCCCCCGCGCCCGCGGGCTTGCGCGTGAGCGTGAGCCAGTAGCGGCGGGCGTTTTCCCGCTCGGTGAGGCGGCAGCCGCCCCCCGGCGTGGGGATCTCGGAAAAGCCGAATTCCCGCGCGAGCGCGAGCTGATCGCCGCGGCCGCGGCCGGAGATGCCGAGCAGGCGCTCCCGGTCAACGAGGCCGCTCTCTTCGGCCTCGGTGGGCGGCAGGCGGCGCGCGCAGAGCGGCCTGAGCAAAAGCCCGCGCACCCCGGCCTCGCGCGGGATGAGGTGCAGGGTGTCGAGCCTTTGCGACATGGGCCGCTGCCCCAAAACTTCGCCGCTCGCAAGGAAGCGCGCCCCCACTTCCTCCATGTGCCGGCGCGCGGCCTTGAGGAGGAGGATCTTGCAGTCCACGCAGGGGTTGAGACATTTGCCGAAGCCGTGGGCCGGCCGCTCGCGCAGCATGGCCGCGAAATCTTCGCTCACGTCGGCCACGTCCACGTCCACGCCGTAGAGCCGGCGCCAGCGCGCCGCGCCCCCGGGTTCGCCGAAAAAGGGCGAAACACAGTGCAGGCAGCGCACCTTGAGGCCCTGGGCCATGAGCACGCGGGCGGCGAGGATGCTGTCGAGCCCGCCGGAAAAAAGCACGACCGCGTCGGGAATTGCTGTCATGGCGCAAGATGTACGCAAGGACGGGCGTCAAGGCAAGCGCGCCGGCGCCGCCTTCGGCCCCGGATACCCTTGTCACCCCGGTGATTATTGCATATAAACGCCCCTGACGCGCCCGGGGGCGCGCTTTGTCTGTCTTTCCGGCCGCGCGCACAGCGCGGCGCTACCGTCTAACGCGCGGCGCGGGCCCAGGCTTTCGCGCCGCTGCCGCCGCAAGGCGCATAGGGAGCACATGCGATGAAGAAGGGCGAACACGGGGAGCGCGGTACCATCCGCCTCAAGACTGGTCTGGCCGAAATGCTCAAGGGCGGGGTCATCATGGATGTCACCACCCCCGAGCAGGCGAAAATCGCCGAGGAGGCGGGCGCCTGCGCCGTCATGGCGCTGGAGCGCGTGCCCGCGGACATCCGCGCCGCCGGCGGCGTGGCCCGCATGGCCGACCCCAGCATCGTCAAGCGCATCATGGAGTCGGTGAGCATCCCGGTCATGGCCAAGGCGCGCATCGGCCACTTTGTGGAGGCGCACATTCTCCAGGCCCTGGGCGTGGACTACATCGACGAGAGCGAGGTGCTCACCCCGGCCGACGACCGCTACCATATCGACAAGTTCAAGTTCACGGTGCCCTTCGTCTGCGGCTGCCGCAACCTGGGCGAGGCCCTGCGCCGCATCGGCGAAGGCGCGGCCATGATCCGCACCAAGGGCGAGCCCGGCACGGGCAACGTGGTGGAGGCCGTGCGCCACTGCCGCATGGTCATGGACCAGATCCGCATGCTCTGCGCCATCCCCGAGGCCGAAGTGTCCAACTTCGCCAAGGAGATCGCTGCCCCGCTGGAGCTCTGCTACATCGTGCGCAGGGAGGGGCGCCTGCCCGTGGTGAACTTCGCGGCCGGCGGCATCGCCACCCCGGCGGACGCGGCGCTCATGATGCAGCTCGGCTGCGACGGCGTGTTCGTGGGCTCGGGCATCTTCAAGTCCGGCGACCCGGCCAAGCGCGCCAGGGCCATCGTGCAGGCCGTGACCAATTACAAGGATTACAAGCTCCTGGCCGAGATCTCCTGCGACCTCGGCGAGCCCATGGTGGGCATCGAGATCTCCGAGGTCCCGCAGGAACAGCGCATGCAGGAACGGGGCTGGTAAGATGGCGAAGGAGAAGTGCCCCCTCGTGGGCGTGCTCGCCCTGCAGGGGGCCTTCCGCGAGCATGTGGCCGCGCTCGAAAAGCTGGGCGCGCCCACGCGCGAGGTGCGCCAGCTCAAGGATATGGACGGCATCGGCGCCATGGTCATCCCGGGCGGCGAAAGCACCACCATGGGCAAGCTGCTCGTGGACCTCGGCATCATGGAGCCCCTGCGCGCGCGCATCGAGGGCGGTATGCCGGTGTACGGCAGTTGCGCAGGGCTCATCCTGCTCTGCCGGCACATCGAGGGCTCGGAGCAGCCGCGCCTCGGCGTGCTGGACGCCACGGTGCGCCGCAACGCCTTCGGCCGGCAGGTGGACAGCTTCGAGGCGGATCTCGCCATCCCCGCGCTCGGGCCCGAGCCCATGCCCGCGGTGTTCATCCGCGCGCCGGTCATCCTTGCCACCGGCCCCGGGGTGGAAGTGCTCGCCCGCGTGGAGATGGACGGCGCCGACCGCGCCGTGGCCGTGCGCGAGGGGCGCATCCTCGCCACCTCCTTCCACCCGGAGCTCACGCCAGACACGCGCTTCCACCGCTATTTTCTCGACATCTGCACGGGCGCGGCCTAGCGCCCCTTGCCACTTCCGATACAAAAAGGCTGCCGGGCGTGAAAACCCGGCAGCCTTTTTCATCGGTGTGGCACCAATAAAGACCCAGTGCCGGAAAATCCCCTTACCGAGCAGACTCCCCGAGCCAGAGTTCGGGCTCCCTGCGGAGGGAAGCGACTGTCGCCAGACGGTGCGCCAGCTTTTCCCGGCTTTCCGGCGTACCCATCTGGCGCGCGCCGGTGGGGCAATACTTGGCGCAGGCCGCGCACACGATGCACGTTTCCGTATCTGTGGCCGCCGGGTCGTCCGTGGGGATGGAGCCGGCCGGGCACACGGCCGCGCACTGGCCGCAGGCCACGCATTTTTGCCTGTCCATGACCGGGAAGAGACTGGCCCCCTTGGGGGGCTTCCATTCCGGCCAGGCTCCGGGCGCCTTCTCAAGCACCGCGCCGGCCCGCATGGCCTCCACGATGCGGCAGCCGAAGGCTGCCAGCTTTTCCCGGTCTTCCGCATCAGGGCGCCCGGCAGCCACCTGCGGCGCGAGGGAGTGCTGCGCAATGGCCGCCACGGCGGCGGCAGGCCTGAAGCCCTTGTTCACGGCCGCGGCGAAGAGGTCGAGCAACGCTCCCTCAAATTCGCGGTTGCCGTAGACGGCAACGAGGGCGCAGCGGGCGCCGTTGCCCTCGATATGCCGGAATACCTTGTCGATGTTTCGCGGCATCCTGCCGCCGTAGACCGGGAAGGCGAGGAACACGAGATCGTCCGGCCCGCAGGCGGTGACGGCCTGTTCCACGCCGGCGCGGGTGCAGTCGTGCACGAGGGGTTCGGCGTCCACATCGCGGGCGAGGGCCCGGTTGACCTCGGCGGTGCCCCCGCAGGGGCTGAAGGAAAGAAGGCGGAGCGTGGAGCGGCGCATGGCTTCTCCGGCGTTTGTGATGGACGCGCGGGCGCCCTTTCTACGGCGCGGCCGGGGGCACGGCCTCCTCGTCCGTCACCTCGAGCTTGAAGATGACGGGCCGGATGCCGTCGTTGCAGCTGCAAATGGCCGTGCCCGGGGTCTTCATCCAGTCCCCGTAGTACCACAGCTTTTCCGGCGCGCCGTGGGCCAGCGCGAAGGCGTACTGGTAGATGGCCTTCCACGCCTCGTCGCAGAGGCCGGCGGGCTTGGCGTAATCGCCGAAATAGACCTCTCCGGCCCGGTGCATGGGGCACGGTCCGAGGCCGTCCACGCCGTATTCTTTGGCCAGGTCGTCCTGAAAGGTGGTTTTGAGCACCGTGATCTTGACCTTTTTCATACTGTGACCACTCAGCTCTCCATCTCGCGGCCGCGCTTCTGCGCGGCGAGCACCGCGTCCACGATAAGGCCCGAAAGCCCGGCGCGGTCGAGCACATTGACGCCCGCGATGGTGAGGCCGCCCGGGGAGCACACATCGTCGCGCAACTGGATGAGCGGCGCCGCCTCCGCCTCGGCCAGCGCCGCGCAGCCGGCAAAGAGCGCGCCCACCATGCGCCGCGACGCATCCTGCGGAAAGCCCAGGGTGATGCCCGCCTGCACGAGGCCCTGCATCATGGCGAACACATAGGCCGGCCCGGCGCCGATGAGCGCGGAAAAGTCGGTGAACTTGCCCTCGGCGAGCTCGAGGCAGACGCCCATCTGCCCGAAAAGCGCCAGCACAGGCGCCCGCCATTCCTCGGCGTCGGCCCTGAAGCAGAAGGCGAAGACGCCCTTGCCCACGAGGGCCGTGGTCGTCGGCATGCAGCGGGCCACGGCCACGCCCTGATCCACCTCGGCCGCGAGCCGCGCGAGGCTCACGCCTGCGGCGATGGAGAGCACGAGCGTCCCGGGCCGGATATGCCCCCGCGCCGCGGCCAGCACCTCGGCCACCTGATAGGGCTTGACCGCGATGAGGAGCAGGTCCGCCTGTTCCGCCGTGGCCGCTACGCCGGGCATGGCCTCGACGCCGAGCGCCTTGAACGGCTCGAGCTTTTCCGGGCTGCGGTTGTATGCGCAGAGCGAAAGCTCCGGCAGCTTCAGGGCCGCGAACCCAGAGAGCAGGGCGCCGCCCATGCGGCCGCTGCCGATGCAGCCGATGCGCAGTTTCCCGCCGAGATGCGCCGGCAAAAGGGCGCCCAAGGTCGTCATGCCGTCCCCCTACTTCGCAGGCTCCGCCTTGGCCTGCGTATCGGCCTTGGCCTGCGGCTTCTGCAATTCCTGAAGGCGCGGCAGGCTCTTGACCATTTGCAGGCCCATGCGCAGCTGGTTGTCGCGGGCCAGCTGTTCCTTGCCCTCGTCCTTGGCCGCCTTGCCCTTGGCGGGCTTGCCCTTGCTGTTTTCAAGGTGGCGGTTGAGATCCTGCTCGCGCAGGAGCAGGCGGGGATTGTCCTTGTCTTCGGCGTGCGGCGGCTCGAAGACCACCTCGAAGTCCGGCACGATGCCCTCGGCCTGGATGGAGCTGCCGTTGGGCGTGTAGTAGAGGGCCACCGTGAGCTTGAGGCCCGAGCCGTCAGCCAGCGGGATGATGTTCTGCACCGAACCCTTGCCGAAGGAGCGCTCGCCGAGGATGGGCGCGCGCTTCTGGTCGCGCAGGGCGCCGGCCACGATTTCCGAGGCCGAGGCCGAGCCCGCGTTGACGAGCACCACCATGGGCACGTCGATGTCGTCGGCCTGCCTGCGCGCGGAATAGGTGCGCTGGGCGCCGTCGTCGCGGCCCTTGATGGACACGATGGTGCCGTTGTCGAGGAAGGTGTCGGACACGCTCACGGCCTGGTCCAGCAGGCCGCCCGGATTGTTGCGCAAATCGAGCACGATGCCCTTGATGCCGCCAGCGGCCTTGCTTTCCTTCTGGGCCTGCTTGAGCGCCTCCTTGAGCTCCTCGGTGGTGCGCTCGGAAAAGCGCGTGAGGCGCACCCAGTAATAGCCGTCCTCAAGCTGCTTGGACTTGACGCTGATGAGCGGGATGGCGTCGCGCGTGATGCGCACGGTCTGCGGGGTCTTGGCATTGCTATGGAGGATGGTGAGCTCCACCTCGCTGCCCTTGGCGCCGCGGATGCGCGAGACGACCTCCTGCAGCGAGAGCTCCTGCGCGGGCTGGCCGTCGATGGAGAGGATCACGTCGCCCGGCTGGAGCCCGGCGCGGAAGGCGGGCGTGTCCTCGATGGGCGTGACCACGATGACCTGGCCGTTCTCCAGCGAAATCTCGATGCCCACGCCGAAGAACTCGCCGGAGGTGGTCTCCTGCATTTCCTTGTATTCGTCCGAGGTCATGAAGGTGGAGTGCGGGTCCAGCCCCTGGAGCATGCCCTTGAGGGCGCCGTTGATGAGCTCGGACTGGGTCACGTCCTTGACGTAGTTGCGCTCCACGAGGTCGAGCACCTGGCTGAAGCGGCGCGCGGCGTCATACTTGTTGAGCTTTTCCCTGGCCTGGTCGCGGGCCTGTTCTTTCTGGCTCTTGGCCGCGTCCTTGCCGCTCTGGGGGGCCGCGGCATCGGGCCCCGGCGCGGCCTGGGCGCCGCAGCCGCAAAGGAGGAGCAGGAACACGAAAAGGCAGGTGGGGGCGAAAACGCGCATGGTTGCCTCGTTGGTCTGGCGCCGGCGGGGCTGCCGAAGGCCGGCCCCGCCCCGGGGCTGGCGGGAGGGGGCACGGGGGCCTGTGCCGGCAGGGCACGGAAATGCGGCGCTGATAGTGCCGCTTTTCAGGGGAAAAGGCAATGCCGCAAGGGCCGGAAATGGCCGCAAAACGCGGCCGGGAGCGTGGGGCGCCCGGAGGGAACAAGCTAAGGCCCATCCCGGAGCCGTCAAGGGCGCGTGCGCCCCCGAGCGCCGCGTGTCGGCATTTTCGGCCTTTTCGCTTGCCAGCATGCGCGGAATGGCGTAAACGGAAGCAAAGCATCTCTGGCCTTGCGGGCGGGCCGTCATTCCAGCAAAGGATCGCCATGCCGCTGTCGCGTCTTTTCCGTCAATGCCGTTTTTCGCGCCCCTTGCGCGCCCTCATCCTCCTGCTCTTTCTGCTGGCGCCCGCGGGCGCCCACGCCGCGCCGCAGGTGCTCCCGGCGAGCCCGGTGGGCGTGTGCTCGGCCATGGTCTATGACCTCGACCATGACGCCATCCTCTTCGAGCAGAACGCGGACGAGCCCATCCCCCCGGCATCGCTCACCAAGATCCTCTCCATGTATCTCGCGCTCGACCACATCAGCGAGGGCCACGCCAATGCCGACACGCCCGTCACCGTGAGCCCGGCTGCGGCGGCCACGGGCGGCTCGCGCATGGGCCTCTCGCGCCACGAGACGGTCCCGCTGGGCCGGCTTTTGCTCGGCATGGCCGTTTCCTCGGGCAATGACGCGAGCCACGCGGTGGCCGAATTCGTGGGCGGCTCGGTGCCCGCTTTCGTGAATATGATGAATGTCCGGGCGCGCGCGCTCGGCATGAACGACAGCCTCTTCCTCAATCCGCACGGGCTGCCCGCGGCCGGCCAGCGCACCACGGCGCGCGACATGCTGACGCTGGCACGGGCCTACCTGAAAAGCCACCCGGACGCGCTCGAGCTGCACAATACGCGCCTTCTCACTCATGCCGGCCAGACCACGTGGAACAAGAACCCGCTGCTCGGGCAGTATCCCGGCGCGGACGGCCTCAAGACCGGCTGGATCCGGGCCTCGGGCTACAACATGGTGTTCACGGCCAGCAAGAACGGCCGGCGGCTTTTGGCGGTCATCATGGGCGCGCCCGACATGTACGCGCGCGGCGCCGAGGCGTGCCGTCTTTTGGACGCGGGCTTCCTCGTCTGCGAAAACCAGGCCGTCTCCGTGACGGCGGCGCTGGACGGCCTGCCCGTGGACGCCAGGCGCATCGACGTGCGCAAGACCGCGCGCGACGCCGGGCTGCTCAGGCCGCACCGCGCCTATGCCCGGGCTCCCAAGGCGTCCCCGGACCGGGAGCGGAGCCTGCTCGGCAAGTACGCTCAAAGCCGTCAGGCCACCAAGGCAAGGGCGGCCTACGGCAAGAAGCCGCAGGGCCGCGTCACCGCCTCGAGGGGGGCGGCCAGGGCCGGGGGGGGCAACGCCACCGCAGGCAAAAAGGCCGTGGATATGCGCACCGCCAAGCGCAAGGCCACGCTGCGCAAGCATGCGCCTGGCAAGGGCGCGGGACACGCGGCCCGGGGCGGGCGCTCGCGGGGCCGCTCCGGCTAGGCTTTGGGCAAACGGCGCCGCGGATTGCCATTTGCGCCAAGATGGGCTAAACAGTCTCTCCACTGGCGGCGCTCCCGCCAGCGGCCGGAGGGGTAGCGAAGCGGCCGTAACGCGCTCGACTCGAAATCGAGTTATCGGTGAGTAACCGGTACGTGGGTTCGAATCCCACCCCCTCCGCCACAGGAAGTTTTCCAGGCTCCCGGCCGGTCGCAGCCGGGAGCCTTTTTCATCAGCGCGGTGCGCCCGGGCTCGCCGGGGCGGGCCGCGCGGGAGGGCGTATGGAAGTCTGCATCGGTGAAGTGCGCGGCAAGCCCGTCATGCTGGAGGTGCGCGACGGCATCGTCTCCATCGACGGCGTGGCGGAGCCCATCAAGAACCTCGCCGAGGAAGAGCTCAGGCAATTTCAGGAAAGCCTCGACGCGCTGCCCAAAAACGACGAGGAGGGCTATAAGGCGCTCGTCAACGCGCGTCGCGCGGCCTTTCTCTCCTCCCTGCTCGGCAAGGCGGTGGGCGACGAATGTGTGGGCAAGCTCACCGACATCCTCGACCATGTGCACTACGAGGTGCTGAAATACCTGGGTGAGACCGGCGAGGAAGCCTAGCCCGGGAGCGGCGCGACGCTCCCGCGCCCGGCGCTCCTTGACAGCGGAGAGCCCGCGCCGTAAGGAACTGCGGGGCCTATAGCTCAGTTGGTAGAGCCTCCGGCTCATAACCGGCAAGTCCCAGGTTCGAGTCCTGGTGGGCCCACCATTTCTTGGAACAGCGAAGTCCCGCAAGGTGTGAAAAGCCTTGCGGGACTTCGGTTTTTCTTGGATATGTTCTCCAATGTGGTCGCTTGAGGTGGGTTGACATCCACCACTTTTGGGGGCAAGTCTGGGGGCAACATAAAACTCCGTCGAAGTGTTGCCCCCATGCCCCTCACCGATACCGCCATACGGGCTGCAAAGCCGCAAAGCAAGACTGTCCGAATGTTTGACGGCGAAGGTCTGTATCTGGAACTTGCTCCCAGCGGCGGCAAGTGGTGGCGCTTGAAATACCGTGTGCAGGGCAAGGAAAAGCGCATCTCCCTCGGCACCTATCCCACCATCGGCCTGAAAGAGGCCCGGCAGCGGCGGGACGAAGCCAAGAGGCTGCTGGCAAACGGCATCGACCCCAGCGCCCAAAGGCAAGCCACAAAGGCCAGCATTTTGAGCAGGGAGGCGGACTCCTTTGAAGCTGTCAGCCGTGAGTGGTTCGACAAGCATGTGAGCCAGCTTGCGCCGAGCTATGGGAAAAAAGTCCGCGCGCTGTTTGAAAAAAAGGTTTTCCCCGTGTTCGGCGGCAAGCATATTGCCGAGGTCGAACCGGCGGACATCCTCAAGGCTGCGCGCCATGTGGAGGAAAGCGGGGCCGTGGAAACCGCGCACAGGCTCGTGCAGTTGTGCGGGCAGCTCCTGCGCTACGGCATCGCCACCGGGCGTTGCAAGTATGACATCACCCAAGGGCTGCAGGGCGCGCTTCCGAAAGTGAACGTCCGGCACATGGCCACCATTACCGACAGAAAGCGCATCGGCGAGCTTCTTCGCGCCATTGACGCCTATGGTGGTTTTTTGCCCGTCAAGTCAGCGCTACGACTGGCGCCGCTTCTTTTCGTGCGGCCCGGAGAGCTGCGCTCGGCCGAGTGGTCGGAAATAGATTTTGAAAACGCGGAATGGCGCATCCCGGCTGCAAAGATGAAGATGAAGCAGCGCCACATTGTCCCGCTGGCGCGGCAGAGCCTGGCGATCCTCAACGAGCTTTCGCTGTATACGGGGCACGGACGCTTCCTCTTCCCTTCCATGCGGACCGACACCAAGCCCATCGCACTGGAGTCCTTGTTGGTGGCTCTGCGCGCCATGGGCTTCGGCAAGGAGGAAATCGTGCCCCACGGCTTTCGGAGCATGGCCTCTATCCTCCTCAATGAGCTGGGCTATAATCGCGACTGGATAGAACGCCAGCTTGCCCACGGCGAAAGGAACCATGTCCGCGCCGCGTATAATCACGCCGAGTTCCTGCCCGAGCGTCACCGCATGATGCAGGAGTGGGCCGACTTTTTGGACGGATTACGGAGCACCATTTCGCTGCCGGCCAAGCGCGGATAACCACGTTTTCTTGGAGGACGTCCCAAGTTTTTGCTCTGTATGCTGTGCCTTTTCCCGAAAAAATACGAGCGTCTTTGCGCGGTGCTCAGACGGTTTTTCTGCAAATCCATTTTCGCAAAATTCCTTGAGCATTTTTTGCGTTTCCGCAGTTGAGCGGTGAGCGTTTTCTTCCTTCCACGCCTCACGATTCCTGAACGCGTCACCCCACTTTTCCCAATTTCCAAGTGACAGTTTTTCCGAGACACAGCCCTGCCCTTTTGCCGCAGCAAATTTCTCATTTCTCCCCCGCCAGTCTTCCTTTTTTCGTGGCCGTTCCCGGTCGTTTTTAGGCAAGTGTATTACCCCTTTTCCCCTCGGGCCCGTGTCCCGGTTACGTTGGGGGTTCTTCCTGGCAAGATGACACATGTGCTACCGCACATGTGTCATCTTGCAAAAGAGGCGCGCCCCTCTTGACTCCCCAGGGCTGCTCGGCGCTGCGCTTCTCGCATCCTGAAAGCCAAAAGACCGAGCACCGAAAACGCAGCGGAAATGGGCGAAAGAAGGGGCCCGGTTGCCGCAGGGCAATGCCGTCAAATGCGCGTAACGTGGCAACGCTTGGTGAGCGGAAAATCCATCTCCTGCAATGACAAAAGAGAGAGGAGGTAAGCTTAGAGAGGCAGTGCAAGCATCGCTGACCGCGCTCCTATAATGGGCGCCCCAGAATTGAGGTGAAGATGCTGGAGATATGTGGATATTAAAGACTTTCTGGCCCCTTCTCTGGATTTTCCCCGGCGGTGTTCTCCTCGCAGAGAATTGGTTTTCTCAATACCGCATATAAAAAAATTGTAATTTTATTAATGGGCCGCTTCCTCTAAATATCTGAAAGTAGAATCCAGTTTATCAAGTCGATTTGGCACGAAATAACGCAAAACCAGGTGGCTGCACTATGCTCACAAGGCAAAGTCTGAAACCGGTGGCGGCTGCTGTTGCCATTGTATTTACCCTGTTCCAGATCTGGTTCACGAGCTTTGGCGTGTTGGAAGGGACGCAGATGCGGGCGGATTTTGTGGCCTTCGTCATGGTCCTCATCTTTCTGCTCAAGCCGCCCTATACGCCCAAAGACGGGCGCTCCGAAAACCTGCTGGTCATTCTCTGCGACCTTTGCTGTTGCGTGCTCGCCATCGCCATTGCGGCCTACATCATGCTGCATACCGACGAGATCATGGAGCGCATGCGCTATGTGGACGACATCCCGGAAACGGCGCGCTGGCTGGGCATCCTCGCCGTCGTCCTCACTCTTGAAGTGACGCGGCGCATGACGGGCTGGCCGCTGGTGATCATTTCGCTGGTGTTCCTCGCCTACGCCGTCTGGGGCGACATGCTGCCCTCGGCGCTGAAGCGCATGGACATCTCCACTGACATGATCGTGGAGTGCATGTACCTTTCCAACGAGGGATTGTACGGCATACCCACCTCGGTCGCCTGCGGCACCATTTTCGGCTTCATCATGTTCGGGGCTTTTCTCGAAAAGTCCAACATGACCAACATCTTCATGGACATCGCCTGCCTCGTGACCCGGAAATCCCGGGGCGGGCCGGCCAAGGTGGCCATTTTCGCGTCGGGCATGTTCGGCACCTTCTCCGGCTCGGCCGTGGCCAATGTGTACGGCACGGGCATCTTCACCATCCCGCTCATGAAGAAGGTCGGCTACAAGCCCACCTTCGCCGGCGCAGTGGAGGCCGTGGCCTCCACGGGCGGCCAGATCATGCCGCCCATCATGGGGGCGGCGGCCTTCATCCTCGCTGACCTCGCCAACGTGCCCTATCTCACGGTGGCCAAGTCCGCGCTGCTACCGGCGATTCTCTATTATGTCTCGCTCTGGTTCATGATCCATTTTGAGGCCGTGAAGTCCAACCTGGGCTTTATCGACCCCGAGCTCGTGCCCACGAGGGAGCGCGTGTTCCGGCGGCTCTATTATCTGTTGCCCATCGTGGTGCTCATCACGCTCATGTGCATGGGCCGCAGCGTGAGTTTCTGCGCCAATGCCGCCACGCTTTCCATACCCATCATCGCCCTGTTCAGCTCCGAGACGCGCTTCACCTTCAAGAGCTTCACCCAGGCGCTCGTCCTCTCCGCCGACAACGCGCTGATGATCGGCGCCTGCTGCGCCTGCGCGGGTATCATCATCGGCGTCATCTCGCTCACCGGCGTGGGCTTCAAGCTCATGGCGGCCATCACCGACCTCGCGGGCAACAATCTCTTTATCCTCTGTGTCTGCCTCATGGTCATCTGCATCATCCTCGGCATGGGCGTACCCACGGCTCCGGCCTACATCATTGTGGCGGCCCTGGGCGCCCCCGCGCTCATCAAGGCCGGCTGCCTGGCCATCGTGGCGCATATGTTCTGCTTCTATTACGCCATCATCTCGGTGGTCACGCCCCCTGTGTGCCAGGCCGCCTTCGCCGGAGCGGCCATAGCCAAGGCCAATGCCATGAAAACCGGCTTTGTGGCGGCAAAGCTGGCCGTGGTGGCCTTTGTCATTCCCTTCATGTTCGTCTATGCGCCCGCGCTTTTGGCGCAGGGCACGGCCATGGAAATCACTGTGGCCGTCATCACCTCCATCATAGGCGTGGTGGCGCTGGCCGCCGGGATGCAGGGCTGGCTGCTGAAGAAGACTTCGCTGGGGGAGAGGCTGTGCCTCATCATTGGCGGCCTGTGCATGATTTTGCCCGGCCTCTCTACGGATATGGCGGGCATCGGTCTCTGCCTCTTGGTGCTTCTGGTGCAGAAGCTGAGTGGCAGACCCAACCTTCACCTTAAGGAGCAGGAAAATGCGTAAAGCCCTTTTCAAACTGGCGAGTTTCGCGTGCGCGATTTTTCTGGCGCAGGGCGCGGGCGCGGCGGAAAAGCTCGAGCTCAACGCCGCCAGCGGCAACCAGGGCGGCGTGTTCTATGTGGGCATGGGCGCCGTGGGCAAGGCAATCATGCAGGATAACCCGGATATCGACTACACCATGTTTCCCTCGGCGGGCCTGAGCAACGTGCTTCGGGTGCAGAAGGGGCAGTCCGGCATCGGCGTGGTGCAATCCAACAATGCGCACATGGCCGTCAAGGGCGACGCGCCGTTCAAGGGCGTGCAGGACAAGGTCATGGGACTCGCCAACGTGAACACCAGGGCGCACACGCATATCGCCGTGCGCGAGGACAGCGGCATCACTTCACTGGAGGACATCCGCGACAAGAAGCTGCCCGTGCGCATCAACATCAATCCCGTGGGCGGTAACAACGAGCTCCTGCCCAGGCGCATCTTCGAGGAATACGGCATCGGCTGGAAGCAGCTCAAGGAACAGGGCGCCAAGCTCTATCCCCTCTCCATCCCCGATTCCATCGACATGATGAAGGACGGCCGCATCGAAGTCGATGTGTACCACGGCGAGGAGCCGGCCTTCAAATACAATGACATCCTCTCCACCACGCCCATCCGCTTTTTGCCCGTGGATGAGGAGATCCTGCAAAAGCTCGCTAGGGAGTTTGGCGGCGAGGTGACGGAATTTTCCGAAACCGCCTATGACGGCAAGGTGAAGGGCTTGCGCGGGCTGACCACGCACACGGAGCTCATCGTCAACGCGGACATGCCCGAGGACCTGGTCTACCGCATCACCAAGGCCATCATGGAACACCGGGACGACATCGCCACTGCTGTGCCCTTGTGGTCGACACTGAACCTGGAGGACGCGCCCAACACCGCCGCGCCGCTCCATCCCGGGGCCGCCAGGTATTACCGCGAAAAGGGCGTCTTGAAGTAGGCAACGGAAAGGGGGACGGCCATGAACAGGGATGTGGTCATAGTGACCGGCGCGGCCACGGGCATCGGCCTCGCCACGGCCAAACTGCTCGGCAAAAAGTATCTGGTGGCGGCCACCTGGCGGAGCACGCCGCTTGCGGCGGCGGACCTTGAGGCTATCGGCGGCGTCAGCGTGCAATGCGATGTGGGCGTCTATGAGGACTGTCGCCGCCTGGTGGAGGAGGCGCAAAAACACGGGCGCGTCACCGCGCTCGTCCATTGCGCGGCGCTCAATCCCACGCCGGCGCCTTCGGTGGAGGAAATGGAGCCGGAATTCTGGGACCATATCCTCCGCAACAACCTCACCAGCTCCTTTTACCTTGCCAAGTGCGTGCTCCCCGCTTTCAGGGGGGCCGGAGGCGGGGCTATCGTGTTCGTCAGCTCCACGGCCGGGCGCAACGGCTTTTCCACGGCGGGGGGCGCGCCGGGCCACGCCAAGACCGCCTATGCCACCAGCAAGGCCGGCATCATCGCCTTCACCAAGGGCCTCGCGCGCGAAGTGGCGGCGGACCATATCCGCGTCAACTGCATGGCCGCCGGGCCCATCGACACGCGGATGCTTCCCAACCGCGAGGCCACGGAAAAGCGGGTGCCCATGGGCCGCATCGGCACGGCGGAAGAGGCGGCCGTGGCCATTGCCTTCCTGCTGGACGACGCCACCTATACCACCGGCTGCACCCTGGATGTTTGCGGCGGTCAGTACATGAACTGATGGGGTTCGAGCCGCCGTGAAGGATACAAAACCTTTAGCTCAGGGGGAACGATGAAGAGGAAATGGGGGAAAAAACTGGCGGGGCTGACCCTCGCTGCGGCGTTGCTTCCGCTCTGCGGAGGGGCCGAGGCCAATGCCATCGACTTCAAGATCGGCGGTCAGTGGCTGATGAATTTTGACGTGGGCCAGTACCGCCTGCTTAAGGAAACGCGCAATGGCACAACGCGCAACAAGTTCACGGATGACGAGTTCGACACCAAGCAGCGCATCAGGCTGTCCGTGGAGGCCATCGCCTCGGAAAACCTGTCCGCCACGGTGCAGATCCAGCTCGGAGCCACCACCTGGGGCAACGCGGACCAGGGCGCGGCCCTGGGTGCGGACGGCAAGATCGTGAAAGTGCGCTGGGCCTACATAGACTGGAGGATGCCCAATACGGACCTGAAGACTCGCATGGGCATCCAGTATGTCGCAATGCCCAACAAGGCCGGTGGCACGGCCATCATGGGTACGCGCATAGCGGCCATTCTAGCCAACTACAAGATAAATGACAATCTGGGCCTTACGGCCATGTGGGGGCGCCCCTACAACGACAATTACCCCGGCGAGGACAAGGACGGCGTAAAGAACTACCACCAGAACTATCTGGACAACCTGGACCTTTTCGCCCTCACCGTGCCTATCACCTATGACGGTTTCGAGGCGACGCCCTGGGCCATGTTCGGCATGCTGGGCAAGAACACCCAGTGGAACGTCAACGCCGCGGGCGACCCGCAGCTGGCGCGCTACTCCACGGCCGGCTGGACCAACTACACCCTGCTGCCCTATCCCGGCGTCATGGCGCGCGGCGACTACACCAATAGCAACACCAGCAAGGGCTACGCCAACCTGTTCTGGGCGGGCCTGCCGCTGGGTATCACCGCGCTGGAGCCCTGGAATTTCGAGCTGGACCTCAACTACGGCTATGTGGGCGCCCTTGGCCGGTACAACGCCTACAAGGGCGCGACCCGGCCGGAAAACCTGAAACGCGCCAGCACCGAACGCCAGGGCTGGCTCGCCAAGGCCCTGGTGGAATACAAGTTTGACTGGGGCAAGCCCGGCGTTTTCGGCTGGTACGCCTCCGGTGACGACGGCAATCCCAAGAACGGCTCCGAGCGGATGCCGAGCCTTGCGGCCTATGGCAATTTCACCTCCTTCCTCGGCGACAATCCCTGGTCGCTCGGGAGCTGGTACGACCAGTCGCTGGACTACGCGGGCACCTGGGGCGTTGGCCTGCAGCTGAAGGACGTCTCCTTCCTCGTGAACGACCTCAAGCATACCATCCGCGCCGCCTACTGGGGTGGTACCAACTCGCCCGGCATGGTGAAGTACATGAACAACGCCTATGCCTGGAACGACGCCTGGTGCAAGTGGGACGGCCCCTACCTGACCACCAATGACGGCCTCCTGGAGTTCAACCTGCTCAGCAACTACAAGATGTACGAGAACTTCACGGTGCAGATGGAGTGGGGCTATGTGGCCAACTTCATCGACAACGACACCTGGAAAAAGGCCGGCAACCGCAATTCCTCCTTCCAGAAGCAGGATTCGTGGAAGGGCCAGCTCAAGTTCGTCTATTCCTTCTAGCGCTCCATAACCTCTTACCCCCCGGCGCCCGGCCTCAGGCCGGGCGCCGGCGCCGAGGAACACGCCATGATCATCGACTTCAGGCTCCGGCCGCCCTTTGGCGACTATGTCAAGCTGGGCATGTACACCAACAAGGCGCGCTGCGCCAGCTACGCGGCCAACATCGGCGAGCCGCTGGCGAAATCCATCGCCGAGGAGTCCATGGAGCTCCTGCTTCAGGACATGGACGAAAACGGCATCGACATGGGCGTGGCGACGGGCCGGGTGGCGCACTTCGCGGGCGGCATGGAAAATGCCACGGTGATCGACCTGGTGGAAAAATATCCCAAACGCTTCATTGGCTTCGCGGGTCTCAACCCCCTCGACTGGCGCTGGTCCCTAAAGGAACTCCAGAAAACCGTTGTGGACGGCCCCCTGAAGGGCGTGGTGCTGGAGCCGGGCGCAGCAAGGCCGGCCATGTATGGCGACGACGCCCTGCTCTATCCCATCTATGCGGAATGCGAGAAGCACGACATCCCGGTGATGGTCATGCTGGGCGGCAATGCCGGGCCCAATGTGGATTTCAGCTTTCCGCGCATCATCCACAAGATCGCCTCGGACTTTCCCACGGTGAAGTTCATCGTGTCCCACGGTGGCTGGCCCTGGGTGCAGGCGGTTCTTGGCGTGTGCTTCGTGCGCGAGAATATCTGGCTGAGCCCCGATCTCTATATTTTCAACCAGCCGGGCTTTCAGGACTATGTCACGGCGGCGAAATCCTACATGAAGGACCGCATCCTCTACGCCTCGGCCTACCCCTTCCTGCCGCTCACTTGCGTGCACCAGTTCAAGACCCTGTTCCCGAAGGAGCTGCTCCCCAAATTGCTCTATGAGAACGCGGCGAAACTCCTGGGCCTGCCGCTCGGGAAAGGAGAGGGCAATGGTAATTGACTTTCGCCTGCGGCCGCCTTTCGGCGGCTTCCTCAAGGTGGGCATGTATGCGGACAAGGCTGCCGCCGACTTTTATTCTCGCAATATCGGCATGAAAAGGTCGGCCTCGGCCAGGGAGGAGTCCATGCGGCTCCTGCTCAAGGAAATGGACGAGAACGGCATCGACATGGGCGTGGCTACCGGGCGCATCGGCCACAGAAAGGGCAATGTGCCCAATGCCGAGATCGTGCGCCTGCTTGAGGAATATCCCGGCCGCTTCATGGGCTTCGCGGGCCTTGACGCGGGGGATGTGAATGGCAGCATTGAGGAGATCGAGCGCTACTGCGTCGACGGGCCGCTCAAGGGCGTGGTGCTGGAGCCAGGGGCCATGGAAAAGCCCATGTACGCCGACGACGGCAGGCTCTATCCCATCTATGCGGCCTGCGAGAAGGCGGGCATCCCCGTGCAGATCATGATCGGCGGCCGCGCGGGCCCGGACAGGAGTTATTCTCACCCCAAAATCATCAGTCGGCTCGCCGCCGATTTTCCGGGTGTGAACTTCATCGTGGCCCACGGCTGCTGGCCCTTTGTGCAGGAGATATTGGGCGTCTGCTTTTATCAGGAAAACATCTACCTTTGCCCGGATCTCTACTTCTTCAACCTGCCAGGCCAGGACGACTATATCCGTGCGGGCAATTACTACCTTCAGGACCGCTTCCTCTTCGCCTCCGCCTATCCCTTCACCCCGCTCTCCTGCGTGCATGAGTTCCGGGAGAGCTTCAAGCCCGAAGTGCGGGACAAGCTGCTCTATAAAAATGCAGCCAAGCTGCTGGGCCTTGATTAACGCAAAAAACCTCCGACGGAACGCATGCGCCGGAGGTTTTTTGTCGCAACTGGCGGATTTTACTCCACGCGTTCCAGCCTGAAAAAGACCGGGTGCAATCCGTTGGTACAGGAAGCGTAATAAACACCTTCCTCAAATTCGGGATAATTGCCGCCGAGTTGCAGCCCCAGTACCACCTGGAAAAGGTCATGCCACGCCCAAGCGCAGGGAAAGTCGGCCGGGGGCTTCCCGCCCTTGTCCGTCACCATGTAGCAGTCCCCGACCTTGAAGCAGGGGCACGTCATTTCCGTTTGGCCGCACAGGCCCTTGGGCGGCGTGTCGCCGTAAATATCCTTGAGTTCCGTTGTGCGCACAACGGTGATGCGCAGGGGCTTTCTGGCATTGCCCATGGAGAGGGGCAGGCGGTTGGCCGGATACTCTTTCATCTTACTTTCCCTCCTTGGCTTCCGTGGCGGGCAAGTCCGTGTCATCGAACCATTCCACCTTGAACACCACGGGCCTCAGGCCGTCCGTGCAGCAGGTGTACTGCACGCCCGCGCGCTTCTGGCAGAAATGGCCGCCGGCCTGCATGGTGGTGATGACGGCATAATTGTCATTCCAGGCCCAGGCGCAGGGAAAGTCCTCCCGGCAGTTGCCGTTTTCATCGATGTGGAAGGTCTGGCCCAGCTTGAAGCGCGGACAGACATGCTCGAAATTTTCGATGCAGCCCTCGGGAAGCTCGGGGAACATTTCCTCGGCCCTGGTGAGCTTCACCACGGTCATCTTGAGCGGATGGCGCTTGGGCGCGCCGCTGCATCCCTTCTTGTCCATGGCGTTTCTCCATGTGTCTAGGGTTGATGGGAATGGGGGGCCTTGCCGCGCGTCCTGTAATACTGCAAGCCCACGAGCGCGCCGAGGAAGGCGATGCCGCCGAGGTCGGTGAGCGTGTCGGGATGCATCATGCACAGCGAGCCCACAAAGAACAGGATGCGCATGAGGAGGGACAGGTTGGCCCGGAAATAGCCGATGATGGCCACGGAAAGCGCCCAGACGCCCACAAGGGCCGTGGCCGTGCAGATGATGATGTTGAGGATGGGGCCCGACATGGTGAGTTCCGGGCCGTATACGAACATGTAGGGGATGATGAAGGCAGGAAGGGCCAAACGAACGCCGAGGAGCCCGAGCTTGAAGGGATTGCACTTGGCGATGGCCGCAGCCGCGAAAGAGGCCAAGGCTACCGGCGGCGTGATCGAGGAAAGCGCCGCGAAATAGAGCACAAATAGATGGGCGTTGAGCAGGGGCACATTGAGGTCCACGAGCGCGGGCACCACCACGGCGGCCGGGATGGCGTAGGCCGCGATGGTCGGCATTCCCATGCCGAGGACAATGGTGACGCACATGGTGAAGAAGAGGCAGAGGAAGAGGTTGCCTCCCGAGGCCAGCAGGACCAGGCTGGAAATCTTCACCCCCAGACCCGTGAGCGTGAGCGCGCCGATGATGATGCCGGCGGCCGCCGTGGTGGCCGTGATCTGGATACAGTTGGTGCCGCCGTCCCGGACGGCGTTGAGAAAGCGTTTCAGGTCAAAAAAGTGGCCTGTTTCCTGATGGAGATGAATCATGCCGATGAGCACCACGCTCGCGAGGGCCACGATGCCCGCGAGCACCACGGAGGTGTTGATGACCACGAGGCACGCCACCAGCACGATGATGGGTAGCCCCAGATAGGCTTGGCTGCGCACCAGGCTCCACGAGGGGAGCTGGTCGCGTGAGAGGCCGAAGAGCCCGGTTTTCTGCGCCTCAAAGTCCACGGAGAAGAGCAGGCTCGCATAGTAGAGGATGGCCGGGATGATGGCTGCCACAAGGATGGTCGTGTAGCTGACGTTCATCATCTGCGCCATGAGGAACACGGCCGCCCCCATGACCGGCGGCACGATCTGGCCACCCGTGGAGGCCGTGGCCTCCACCGCGCCCGCAAAATAGGGGTTGTAGCCGGTGCGGATCATGAGCGGGATGGTCATGGTGCCTGTTGTCACCACGTTGGCCGTGGCCGCGCCGCTCATCATGCCCAGAAGGCCGCTGGAAACCACAGCCACCTTGGCCGGGCCGCCACGCGTGCCGCCGGCCACGGCATAGGAGAGATTCATGAAGAAAGTTGCCGCGCCGGAAAACTCCAGAAAGGCCCCGAACAGTACGAACAGGTAGACAAAGCGCGCAGTGGAATTGAGCGGCGCGTTGAAAATGCCGAAAGTGCTGAACATGTAGCTTATGATGCGCTCGAACGAATAGCCCCGGTGCGCCAGTGGCCCCGGCAACCACGGGCCGAAATAGCAGTAGGCCATTGCCAGGAGGAGCAGGCCCGTGAGGATCATGCCGGCGGTGCGCCGCGTGAGTTCGAGTACCACGAGGCACATGAGGATGCCGAAGAGGAGGTCGTAGTTTTCCGTAAACGCGCCTTCGCGTTCCAGAAGGTCATCCAGCTCGTAAATGACGTATAGGTAGGCGGCGATACTGGCGACAATGAGCAGCAAATCAATAACGCCCACGTTGGCAGCCTGCTTCTTGGTCCCGGCATAGTAGAGGAAGCCGAGAATCACGCCGAACTGGAGATGACCCATGGAAAAGAGCCAGGGCTCCATGGGATAGAGGGTAAGGACGGCCAGGTGAAACAGCGCCATGACCACGGTGATGGCGTAAATCAGGTACATCCAGCGGGAATTTTCCGCGAATGTCCGCTTCAGCGAGACGTTTTCGCCATCGGCCAAAGGTACGTCGAAACTCTTGTCCTGGCTCATCCCTTACCCCCTCGCCGTCCTTGGGGTTGTGTTACCTGGCAATCAGGTTCTCGGGAATATCCACGCCCACTTCCTTGTAATACCTGACCGCGCCCGGATGAATCGGCAGGGGTGAGGTGAGCACATCCTCGGGTTTGGTCTCCAGCAGAGGCGGATACACCGCCTTGAAATCCTCGAGATGTTCAAAGAAGACCTTGGTCAACTGGTAGGCCATGTCGTCGGAAACGTCCTTGTTGGCCAGGCAATAGCCCCACATGGAGAGGGTGGGTTTGGGTTCGGGGAAGTTCTTATAGCCGCCGGCGGGCCTCATGATGCGCGTGAACACCGGGTAGTGCTTGGTGATGTAGTCGATGTCCTCATCCGAAAATTCGAGGATGGTGATGGGCGTGACGGAATCCGTTTCCACGGCCGGCCCGCTGGGATTGCCGTGGGCCGCTGCCGCCACTTCGATGATGCCGTCCAGCATCAGGGCGGGCAGCTCTCCCATGCCCGCATTGACCTGCTTGCCGGGGGTGAGGCCGAATTCCTTGAGCCAGATGGGAGTAAAGGCGGAAGTCACCGAGGTCTTGGGACCGCCAGAAAAGGTCTTGCCGGCAATATCGCGGAAATTCTTGATGCCGCTCGTCTCCGGCGCCCAGTAGGTGAAATAGTTGGGGGCAAGCGGGAAGAGGGTGCGTACATTGGTGTAGGTCTTGACGAGTTCGGGATTATAGCCGTCTTTGGCGTTCCAGACCATGGGGCCGCTGGTGGCGAGGCCGTAATCCAGCTTGCCTGCCTGGATCATGCGCGTGGGCACATTGCCGCCGCCCGTGGACTCGATGGAAAGGGTGAAACCGGGGATATATTTTTCCGCCACCTTGGCGAGCCCTGCGCCGATGACATAGTAGGTGCCCCCCACGGTGCCGACGCCTAAGGAGGCAGTCTCAGCCGCTGTGACGGGAGATCCCGGGAGGGTGAGGGTAAAGGCAGACAGGGCGACGAACAGTGCAGTCAGAGAAAACTTCCTGAATCTCATGGTTCCCCCTTGTACTCTTCAGGTGAAACAGGATTTGCGCCGCATGTTGTCTGCTCTGGAGCCCGCGAAGAGCCTGGACGCGCAAGCGCTTTCCCGATGGTTCCCGATAGTTTTTGATAGGGGGAATTTGCCTATAGAACAAATACAAATTTTCTCTAGGTGATATGAATTTTATCAATAGGGCATCCGCTCCGGCAAGGAAGATGTGCCGAAGGGCCCGAAATTGCGCTGTCTTGGGAGGGGGGAGAGAAAGGAGGACACCCGGAGGGCCTTTTGCCCGTTTCTGCGGCAAAAGGCGCCCCGGGGTGTCCCACCTTGGAAAAGATGCTTTTAAAAATACAGCTTAACCGGGCGTTGCGGGCTGCTCCGCCGGTTCTCTCAGATAGCGGCTAGCATTTTCATTAAAAACCCTGTCCCACACTTCGGGCCGCAAAAGTTCCTTGTAGCGGGAGACGGCGAACTCCATGGGCATGCTCGGGTAGAGGCTGCCGAAGATAATCTTGTCCTGGAGGCGATAATTGGCGGCCACCACATAGTCCCGCGAGCCGGGGTGGTCGATCATGAAGCCGTCCGGGGAGAGCCAGACATTCTCCCAGTTAAGGGCCACGCCGCAGGCGAGCGCGGTGAATGGCCAGCAGGCGTGCGAAAGCAGGATGCGCAGATCCGGGAAGCGCCGGGCCACACGCTCGATGCGGCGCGGTTCGTAGAGGTCGTAGCTCGGGGGTTTTTTCTGGTGAAAGACCCCGCCATAGAGCAGACACACGGGGATGTCATGCTGCTGACAAAATTCGTAGATGGGAAAGATGCCGACGTCGTCCACGGCCCAGGGATGCGGGTCGAGCCCGGGCTCCATGTAGACGCCGCGGCAGGGTCCCCCCACCACATGGAGCACGATCTGCGCCAGCGCCCCCGCGATGCCTTCCTCCAGCGGCTGCACTCCTGCGAAGCCGATAAAGCGGCCCGGATAGGCGCGCAGAAGCGCGCCCAGATGGTCGTTGTTCTGGGTGGGGAGCCGGCGCAGGGGCACCACGGTCTTGCCGATATGGGCGGCGTCGCATTCCTTCAGGAATTCCTCCATGGAGCGGCCGAGCAGCGAGGCCGGCAGCTCCATGCCCATTTTTTGGTATTTGGCGCGCAGCCCTGGATTGCCCGGCTTGTCGTCCAGCGAGAATATCCAGTCTTTCGCCATGGTGTCGAAGGGCGGACGGCATCGAAAATCAATGATTTGCATCGGCTTTCCTGCGGGAATGAAGTGAGGGGACGTGCCACAGCGGCTTTACGCGCCGTGTGCGGCTTGCGCATCCAGCTCGCGTAGAAGCTCCACCACCTTGGCCGCCGCAGGCGAAAGATCGCTGTGCTTGTGCCAGATGATGGCGGAGCGGAACTCCAGCGTGGGTATGGCCAGCGGCCGCACGGCAAAGGTCTCCGCAGCCACCTTGTCGAGCTCGTTTTCCGGCACGATGCCCACGGCCGCCACGGTGCGCAGAAAATCGGGGATGAGGGTCGCAAAGGGCGTGTCAAGGATGACGTGCGGCTCGAGCCCGCGTTCCTGCATGGCGATGATCAGCGGCCGGAAGGCCCCGAGATTGGACCATCTGCGCGAGAGCAGGATTGGATGAGCGGCCAGTGCCTCCGGGCTCACGGGCCTGTCCGGCGGCGCGGGCAAGAGCGGCGACCAGCAGGACACGAAGTGCTGCGGCCAGAGGGGCACGGATTGGCAATTGCCGAAAATGACCGGGAGCTGGATGAGCGCGAGATCCAGGCCCTGCTTCTGGATGGTGTTCTCCAGCGTCAGGTTGTCGGCGAGGAGCAGCCTTATGCGGATGCCGGGATAGTCCCGGAGCAGAGGCCGCAGCACGGCGCGCACAAAGGAGGTGCAAAAGCCGCTGCAGCCGAGGCGCACCTCCCCGAAAATGGCGGACGCGCCCGCATAGGGGTTGCGCAGTTTCTTGCCGAGCTCCTCCACCTGGGCGAGGATACGCTGCGCCTCCTGGTAAAAGAGCTGCCCGTGCTCGGTCACCTGCCACTTGCCGCCGCTGCGGTTGATGAGCGGCATGCCCACCTGTTCCTCCAGCTCCTTGAGCGAGAGGCTCAGGGTGGGCTGGCTGATGTGCAGGGTCTGGGCGGCGCGGCTGATCTGTCCTTCGGTGACGATGGCACAGAAATGGCGCAACAGCCTGAAATCGAGCATGGTCATTCCGCCCTTGCCGGCTCACCGTGTCGGGGTAGCCTGCGCCAGTACTGGAAGAGGCCGATGCCGAGGATGAGCCCGAGGCCGATGAGGTCTGTCCGGGAGCCGGGATAGATGCAGCACAGGCCGCCCGCGAACAGCAGGGCCGACTCGACGATGCCGCAGCCCGTGAGGAACTGGCGCTGGAGCCCGGCCGTCATGCCGATGACGCCGACGATGGCCGTCACCGTCGCCATGACTATGTCAGGGAAGGAGCCCTGGAACAAGAGCTCCGGCTGGTAAACGAAGAAGAAGGGGATGATGAAGGCGATGGCCCCGAGCTTCACCGCCGTGAAGCCGGTGCGCATGGCGTTGGCGTCCGCGATGCTTGCCGCCGAGAAGGCCGCCATGCACACGGGCGGCGTGATGGTGGAGAGCACGGCGTAATAGAGGCAGAACATGTGCGCCCCGATCATGGGCACGCCGAGCTTGATCATGGCCGGCGCCGCCAGCACGGAAACGATGATGTAGGCCGGGGCCGTAGGCACGCCCATGCCCACAATGAAGCAGGTAAGCATGAGCATGACGAGCAGGAGCGGCAAATTGCCGTCCACGAAGGACATGAGGATGTTGATGAGCTTGAAGCCGCCGCCCGTGAGGCTGATGATGCCCACCACGATGCCCGCGCAGGCGCAGGCACAGGTGATCATCAGGGTGTTGCGGGTGGCGGTGACGGCGACCTTCTGGAGCCGGCGCGGCGTGAGCCGCGTTTCCTCCCGGAAGAGCGAGAGCAGGAAGATGACCCCGCAGCCAGCGAAGGCCGAGAAGTTCACGCTACGCCCGAGCAGCATCATCACGATGAGGAAGGCCAGCGGCAGCAGGTAGTAGAGGCGCCGCGTCACCGACGAAAGCGGGGGTATCTCGCTTGCTGGCATGGTGCCGATATTGTGCTTCACGGCCTCGAAATGGATCATGGCGTAGAGCGAGAGATAGAACAGGATGGAGGGCAGAAGCGCCGACTTGGCGATGGTCAGGTAGCCCACCTGGGTTATGTCGGCCATGATGAAGGCCGCGGCGCCCATGATGGGCGGCATGAGCTGGCCGCCCGTGGAGGCGCAGGCTTCCACGGCGCCGGCGAAGGGCGCGGAATAGCCCACCTTCTTCATCAGCGGGATGGTGAAAATGCCCGTGCCGTAGACGTTGGCCTGCGCCGAGCCGGAGATGGTGCCGAAAAGCGCCGAGGCGAAAATGGCCACCTTGGCCGGACCGCCCTTGGCCTTCCGGGTCAGCACGCACGAGAGGTCCATGAAGACGCTGCTCATGTTGGAGACTTCGAGAAAGGCACCGAAGAGCACAAAGGCGAAAATCATGGTGGCCGCCGCGCCGATGGCCACGCCGTAGATGCCTTCGGTGAGCAGGAAGAGCTGCTCGATCATGGCTTCCGGCGTGATGGGCACATGGCCGAAGGCCCCGGGGAGATCCGCCCCGAACAGGCCATAGGCGATGAAGCAGAGCGCCACGATGACGAGGGGCAGCCCCGCCGCCCGGCGCGTGGCCTCCAGCACAAGCACGATGAGAGCCGTGCCGAAGAACATCTGCTGCGGCGTCACCTCGTCCACATAGGCGAAGCGGTCAAAGATCTCGTTGGAATTCTGGAAATAAAAGACGGCGATGCCCATCGCGAGGCAGGCCAGGGCGATGTCGATGACCGTGAGCAGGGGCGGTTCCGGCTTTTCCTTGCCATACTTGGTATTGCAGGGCACGAAAATAAAGGTCAGGCAGAGCACGAGGCTCAAGTGGGCCACGCGCTGCAGGGTGGAGTTGAAGATGGCGATGCCCGACGTGCTGTAGAGCTGGAACACGGTGAGCACCACCGCCAGGGCAACAAAGACGTATTGGAGCCAGGCGCGTAAACGGTTCTGCATCTTGCACCTCCACCCTGCGGGGCCTTACTTGAGGTAGCCGGCTTCGCGGAAATAGCGCTCCGCGCCGGGGTGCAGCGGCAGCGCCGTGTTCTTGCAGCTCACCGCCGGGTCAAAGGTGCCGTAGCCCGGATTGGCGAGGGCGATGTCCCTGGCGTTTTCCGTCCAGATCTTGGCGATCTTGTAGGCCAGCTCGTCGGGCATGTCCGCGCTGCAGATAATCTCCGTGGTGTCCGTGGCAACGGGCACGTCCTGCGGGGGCAGCCCCTCGAACTCGCCCGCCTTGATGACCGAGGCCTTGAGCCCGCGCTCCTTGAGCTTGGCCATTTCCTCTTCGCCCACGGGCAAAAAGCGCACCGGGTTGGAGAGCAGTATCTGGCGCAGGAAGGCCGGGAAGCCGGGGCCGTTGTAGCCCACCATGTCGAGCTGCTTGTCCTTCATGGCGTCGACCATGGCGTCGAAGTTGATATAGGTGACCGTGCCGCCCCACTTCTCGATATCCGGGTAGTCCACGCCATAGGCGCCGAGCGCCCAGCGGGTGAACATGTCGTTGGTGGAGCCGCGCGTGGCCGGGCTCAGGCGGATGGCGGGATGGTTCTTGGCCAGGTCCTCAAGGCTTTGGATGGGGGCGTCCTCGCGCGCGAAGAGCAGGAGCCGGCAGTCGTCGTTGAGCGAGAAGAGCGAGCGCAGGTTGTCGTGCTTCTTCTTGTAGGGCGCCTTGCCTTCGCTGGCCGCCTTGAGCAGCGCGCCCTGCGCGTGGGCCACGTTGACCTGCCCGGCGGAAACGCGCGCCGGGTTAGCCGTGCCGTTGCCGGGCATCAGGTCAACCTTGGCGTTGGGATACTGGGCCAAGAAGGCCTTCATGAAGGCCGCGAGCGCCATGGAGGCCCCCCCGCCCAGCGGGCCGCCAGCCAGTGTCATCTTGACGCCCGTGCCGTCATCGTCCGCCGCGCGGGCATTGTGGGGAGAAAGCGCCGTCAAAAGCGCCACGGCCGCGCATGCGACCAGAATTTTGCGCAGGAAAGTGCTCACTATATCCTCCTCTGTCGGTCCACGGCTACACATTGGAGCGGCCGCCATCCACGGGGATGACGGCGCCGTTGATGAAGTCGGCCTCGTCGCTGGCGAGGAAGGCCGTGAGCCACGCCACGTCCTGCGGCACGCCGAGGCGCCCAGCCGGGATGACGCGCACGCGGCGCTCATAGCCGTCCGGGTCGTTGTCGAGGCTGTCCTGGATAAAGGGCGTCACCACGGAGCCGGGGCAGATGACGTTGACGCGAACCCCCTGCCACGCATAGAGCGCGCTCAGGCTGCGCATGTAGCCCACCAGCGCGTGCTTGGAGGAGGTATAGACCGAGCCGCCGCCGGCGCTGCCGCGCGGGCCACCCTGGGCGGTGTTGCGCATGCCGCTGATGGAAGCCGTGGCGAGGATGCAGCCCTTCTTGCGCTCGATCATCTGCGGAAGCACCAGGTTGCAGAAATTGAACACGGAAATGACGTTGATTTGCATGAATTTCTGGAAGTCGAGTTCCGTCATTTCCAGTGAGCCCCGCCGCTGGTCGAAGATGCCGTGCGTGGTCACGAGCACGTCCACCCGGCCCCAGGTGTGCATGACGAGCTCATAAAATTCCTTGATGGCCGGCGTGTCCTGCACGTCAAAGGCCATGCCGATGGCCTTCCCGCCGGCGTCCCTGATTTTGTCCACTTCGGCGTCCACCCGCGCCCGGTCCCTGCCGCACACGGCCACGGAGGCCCCCTGCGCGGCCATGGTTTCGGCCTGTGCCGCGCCGATGCCGGAATTGGAGCCGGTCACGATGGCGATCTTGCCTTCCAGATTCATGGGTTATTCCTCTTTTCCTGTCAGTGATTAAGCTGGTTTCCTGGTGGGCGCCCGGCCATTTGCCCGGCCTTCATTCTAGGCCGAAAAGCCTTGCGCCATTGCCGTACATGACCTTTTCCGCCACTTCCGGGCGCAGGCGCCGCGCGTAGTTCTCCACGGCCGCGGCCAGCGGCATGGCCGGATACGAGCTCCCGAAGACGATCTGGTCCTGAAGCATGTAGTTGGCGGCCACCATATAGTCCGCCGCGCCCGGCGCAAAGTCCATGGCCCAGGTGTCCGGCGAGAGGATGACATTGGGGCAGTCCATGGCGACCTTGCAAATGGCCGTCACAAAGGGCCAGCCGCCGTGGCAGAGCACCAGCTTGAGCTTTTTGAAGCGGGTCGCCACGTCATAGGCCAGTTCCGGCGCGTAATAGCGCGGGTCGGCCACGCGGCCGCCGAAGGAGACGAGCACCGGGATGCCGCGTTCCTCGCAGTAGTCGTACACCGGGAAGATGCCGGGCTCGTTGAGGTACCACTTGACCGGCGTGGTGTAGAGGCCGGGCTCGAGGATGATGCCCTTGCAGGGGCCGTTCACGCAGTAGCGTTCAATCCCGGCGACGGCCGCTTTCGGCGTGAGAGGGTCGATCCAGGGGATGCCGAGGAAGTGGCCCGGATACTCTTCCATGAGGCGCAGGGCGTCCTCGTTGTCCGCCTCCTGCGGCAGGCGCACCGGGGCCACGCCCCAGACCACGCCGGCGGCGTCCATTTCCTCCACGAGCAGGCGGCAGTCCTTGCGGCTCGCGGCCGGGGAAACTTCGCCCAGGTCCCGCGCCTTGTGCGAGCGCTCAAGCGCGGGCATGTCATACATGAAGGAGTTGAGATAGCTCCTGAAGGGCGGCCGCAGGCGAAAATCGATGGCTTTCATGGCAGCACCCCTCAGCGGCAGAAGTTGGCGCGCACCCGCTTCTCATAGGTTGGGCGCGGGATGCTGTCTTTCGTGGCGTCCAGCACCTTCATGATCCAGGCGAAATTTTTGCCCAGCACGCGCATGGTCTGCACGCCCTCGGCGTCCTGGGTGAGAAATTCCTCGGGCTTCCAGCCGAAGCCGATGTTCCAGTACTGGCTGTTCACCGTGAGCAGGTTGGAGCAGTTGAGGTAGTTGCCCAGCTGCTGTACCGCGTTGATGGCCCCGGCGCGGCGGCAGACGGCGATGGCCGTGGCCGGCTTGGGACCCCAGCCCTCAAGGTGCTCGGTAGCGTAGAGCAGCCGGTCCATCACGGACTTGAAGGGGCCGGGAATGCCCATGTAATGCACGGCGCAGCCAAGGATGAGGCCGTCATATTCGGGGAGCTTGTCGATGATCGTGTTCACGATGTCGTTGTGGACGCAATGGTGGCCGTTGGTGCGGCACTTGCGGCAGTCCAGGCAGCCGGCCACGGGCTTGGCGCCCACGTGGATCACGTCCATGCCGATGCCTTCCTTCGCCAATTCCTCCCCGACCAGGTCAATGGCATGGCGGGTCACGCCGTTCTTGTTGGAGCTGCCATTGAGAGCCAGAACTTTCATCGCTGCCATCCTTGTTTGAAGTCCTATGGTGGAATGGATACTTTCTTAAAAACCGGATGGCGGGCGTCGACAAATACTTTTTTTCTTTATGCGGTATTGATTAAATCAATACCGCAAGGCGTGCCCTAAAAAATTCCAAGGTTTGTGGCCGGCAGGGCGCCCTTGCCTCCCCGGCAGGCGGAAAAGCCTGTTGACATTTTTTAGTATTCGATAAATTAATTCGTCTCCCACTACCCGCGGGCGGCTCCGTTACGTCGCACCGGGAATTTTTATCGCTCCCGAAGGAGGCACCCATGAAAAAACTGGTCCTGATTACGCTGGCGCTGGCGGCCTTTTTGTGGAACATCAGCCCGGCTTGCGCCGATGACGCCAAGGACATGGAAGGCATCACCAAGGCCCTCAATCTTTACACCGAGGCGGCTGTGAAGGGCGACAGCAAGATCGCCGAGCCTGCCTTCGCCCCCAAGGCGACCATGTCCTATGCGGAAAAGGGCAAGCTCGTCACCGTGCCCATCAGTGAGCTCTTCGCCTATTATGACAAGACCGGGCCGCATAACGCCACTTACAAGATCGAGACAGTGAAGGTGGCCGGCGACGTGGCGGTGGTGAGCATCGATTCAAAGTTCGGGGACACGAGCTTTGACGACATGTTCACCCTGGTAAAGGACGGCGATGACTGGAAGATCGTGAGCAAGGTCTACCACATCAAGTAATGGCGCGCCTCTCACGGGCCGCAGGCGCAGGCGGCCGATAGTCCGCCAGATGTCGCCCATGACGCAAAGGCCCCGGTATTCCCATGGGAATACCGAGGCCTTTCGCCATGCTCCCGAAAGCTACTTGCTGATGGTTTCGGAATTCTGGTTATAGGCCTTGGCGACGCACTTCCACTCGCCGTTCATCTTGAGCATCAACAGCACATCGGTGAAGTCAATCCTGCCCCCCCAGCCTTCCTCGAGGATGCGGACCACGGCCAGCGTCTCCTCCACGAGCAGCACATCGATGCGGGCCTTGAAATTCTTGTCGCCCGGCACGGTGTCCACATTGTGGTAAAACTGCTCGATGGAGCCGTGCTCCAGCTTGCCGTCCAGGTAGCCGAACAGCACGGCCTCGTCCACAAAGAGCTCGCGGGCATATTTGCTGGTTCCCTCGGCCACGCTTTTCACGAATTTTTCCGCCGCTTTGGCAACGGCATCGTATTCCGCCAGCTTGTCACGCATGGGGTTCTCCTTTTCTGTTGCTAGAGGTTGTTGCCGATCTCAAAACCATCCCAGATGGCCTGAAGGATGGTGGCCACGGAACGCTGGTCGCCGATTTCATAGATTGCCGCCCCGTCGTGCCCGAGCCTGTCTTTCAGTGAAGCGCGCGGCCGGAAGCCCACGGCCGTGACGATGGTATCCGCAGGTACCTCGACCTCGCCGTCTTTGCCCTCCAAAAGCGCCTTGCCATCGCGGAAGCCCGCGAATTTGTGGCCCGTGAGCACCGTCACGCCGTACTTTTCAAACAGGTCCGGCAGCATCTGGGCATTGGGGATGGGGTTGGGGATGCCGGAGGACAGGATGCGCGGCAGCGTCTCCACCACCGTCACCTTTTTGCCGTCCATGGCATATTCCAGCGCCATCTCGCAGCCCACGAGGCCGCCGCCGACCACCACCACGCGCTCGCCAACCTTGTCGGGGCTCTCCAGCGCCTCGAGGCAGCCGAGGACCTTGCCCTCCGCGCCGCCGGGCACGGAGATTTCAACCGGGCTCGAGCCCGTGGCGAGGATGACGACATCGGCGCTCAGGTCCCGGAGCATCTCCGGCGTCGCCTCGGTCCCGAGGCGCACGTCCACGGGCCGCCGCTCAAGCTCCTGCCGGTACCAGGCGTTGAGCTCGCGCACCTCTTTCTTGAAGGAATGAGAGCCGCCCGGGATGAGGTTGCCGCCGAGCTCCTTGCCCTTTTCCAGCAGGACGACCTCATGCCCGCGTTTTGCCGCGACCCGCGCGGCTTCCATGCCGGCCGCGCCGCCCCCGACCACGACGACCTTTTTCTTCGTGGCCGCGGGCCTGAGCGCGAAGCGCAGCTCCCGCATGGCCTGCGGATTGACCGCGCACGAGGGCTGCTTGCCCTGCTGGAGCCGCGTAAGGCAGCCCTGGTTGCAGGCGATGCAGGGCCGGATTTCATCCGGGTGCCCTGAGAGCACCTTGTTGGGATAGGCCGGGTCGGCCAGGGCGGCGCGCCCGAGCACCACGGCGTCTATCTTGCCCTCGCAGACCGCCTTTTCCGCAATGGAGGGGTCATTCATGCGGCCCCCTGCGAGGATGGGGATGACAACCGCCTTCTTGGCGCGCGCGGCCAGCTCCACGCCGTAGCCCTTGGGCATGTACATGGGCGGGCAGGCGTAATAAAAGGCGTCGTAGGTGCCTGTATCCACATTGAGGCAGTCGTAGCCGTAGGACTCGAGCAGTTGCGCGATGCGCACCCCCTCCTCGATGGTCCGGCCCCTTTCGTCCTCGCCGGAAAGGGTCCCCTTGCCGAAATCCTTGATGAAGGTCTTGAGCCCGAGGCGCATGCTGACGGGAAAGTCCGCCCCGCATTCCTGCTTGATGCCCTCCACGATCTCCCTGGCCGCGCGCAGCCGGTTCTCGAGGCTGCCACCATAGTCGTCCATGCGTTTGTTGAACATGGCGAGGGCGAACTGGTCGAGCAAATAGCCCCAGTGGATGGAATGCACCTCCACCCCGGCAAAGCCGCTGTTTTTGGCGATGACCGCCGAGCGCACCAGCGAGTCGATCTTGGACTTGATCTGTTCGGTGCTCAGGGCCGGGGAAAATTCCCCGGGATGCCCGTAGACCGGCATGACGGAGGGCGCGGGCAGGTTAGGATAATTCCGCCCGAGGCCCATGGTCAGTTGGGCGAAGATCTTTGCGCCGTACACGGCCGCGCGCTCGTTGAGCTCAATGGCGGTCATGCGGAAGGCGTCGGGATTCTGCAAAATGGCCGGTCCGACTCCGGTATAGGGGTCGACGGTATGATCCGTGGCGATGGCTCCGGTAAAGATCAGCCCGAAGCCCCCCTTGGCGCGTTCCACCAAGTACTGGATGGTCTCGTCCTTGAGGCCGCCCTCGGGCTTGTGGTGCTGGCCGCCGCCGATGGGGGCCATGCAGAAACGGTTCCTGATGCGAACCGCGCCTATTTCCAGCGGACGCGCAAGACAGACAAATTCGGACATGACCGCTCCTACAGTTCCTGATAGGTCTTGGCGATGATTTTTCATTCGCCGTTTTCCTCTTGGAGTCGATGACCACTGCCATGTGGATTCGGCTCCTCGTGTGCGCTGAAGATTTTTTTAATGAAAACTAAATTAATGTCAACACACCCCCCGGAAGTTTGAGGCTGGCGGCGGATGAGCACCTGACGGCGTCGCGGCAGGAGAAAGGGAGAGTCTGCCGCACTCCTGGGGCATCGGGCCCGGCGCAGGCCGTGCGGGGATGGCGCTTCGGCTATGCGATGGACAGGAAAAGAAGAAGGGGCAACTTTGGGGGCAGCCCATTATAGAAATAAAATTTTAAAACACTATATCAATGCGTTGTTAGTATTTTTCAAGTGATGGTGGGCACCATTTCTTGGAACAGCGAAGTCCCGCAAGGTGTGAAAAGCCTTGCGGGACTTCGCTGTTTCTGGAACTGTCTGACTGCGGGAGAAACGGAGGGGCTTCGTCGCCTCCCCAGTGGATGCACCGCCAAGATGACCGGCGCCAAGTAGCCGGACGGGTATCGTCAAGGGCATGGCACCGGATGCTGAGCCGGTGAGAAAAATATCTTGAGGGGCAGTGCCGCCAAAAGTCAGGCCATACAGTTTCAGGAGCATGCCTCCATGCAATTCACAAGATTTCTTTTGGACAACTATCTGGCAACGGGAGAAGGCGCCCAGGCCTTGTCGTTTTTTCAAAATTTGCCCAAATATGCGGCTGCCGGTGATCCCGACGGCCGGATAAAAAGATTCATCGATTCCTTGCTGCTTTCTCCCCTTGCAGCTGAGTGGTATAACTTTGGGTATGAAATCAGCGAATATGACTATACGGATTTTGAGGAATTTTCTACAGCCGTAACGGATGATCTCCATAATATAGTGACAGAAGAGGGATGTACCTATCGGGATCTTGTCCAGGATATCCCCGGCATTTCCCTTGCGTTATATGCTGAATCCCAGCAATTTGCCTTTCCCTATCTGTATCCTGTGCATTTTTCCGGGTTGAGGAGATTTGTGAGATCTTTGGCATCGGGCTACCGCCACTTCCGCCAAAGACAAACTATGAAGACAAATGTTTATATTACCTAAAGTTATGCAAGGTATTCCATGAATTCCGGCTTCAGCATGGCTTGTCGCCGCAAGAGTTTTGCGTTTTCTTTTACGGTTTTGCGCAGCATTTTATCTCCAATCCCTTGAGTGAGGAGGTGCCCCGGCCCTTGAAATCCTATCTGGTGGGAGGGAATGCCAAAAGAGACCATGAGTATCTTCAAAACTTGTCCTCAAGTTCCATCCACTATTGGCAGGGAAACACCGATACCAGGCCCGGCGATATAGTCCTGATGTATGAGCTTGCGCCGTACAGTCATATCAGCAGCATCTGGAGGGCCGTGAGCCCCGGCTATGATGACCCCTTCAGGTTCTGGCCCGGCGTGGTGTGGCTCGGCCGGCCCGTGCCAATCCCGCCTGTCTCTCTTGAAGAATTGAAGGCCGACCCCGTGTGGTCGCACAAGGGCCTTGTCAAGGCCAATATGCAGGGGGTTTCGGGCCGCGGCTGCTCGCGGGAAGAATATGCGGCGTTGCTCGACATCTTGCAGCAAAAGGGCTTTGACATCACCACGCTGCCGGCCTTGCCCGAGCTTGCGGGCAGCCCGGGCATCCCCCTCACCTGCGAGCGGGATGTGGAGCGATACCTTTTGGAACCGTTTTTGCGGCAACTAGGCCTCACGGAAAAGGACTGGCTACGCCAGATGCCGCTGCGCATGGGCAGGGGCGTCCGCTATTACCCGGATTATGTGATCCACGCCGAGACGGAGCGTGGCAACGAAGGGGGCGCTTTCGTCTGTGAGGCGAAATTCCGCATTGCCAGTGAAAGGCAGCGCAGGGAAGCGTTTGAGCAGGCCAGATCCTATGCCCGGCGCCTCGAGTGCCGGGGCCTCTTGCTGGCGAGCTGCGAAGGCATCTGGCTCTCCTTCGACCGTGACAACTATGAGTTTGAAAAAATGGAGTTTCTGGACTGGCAGGCGCTGACCGAGCCGGACGTGCTGCATCAAGTCAGGCTGCAAGTTGATGCAGTGATAAAGCAAAAGCGCGGACGCTAACGGCATCGCGGGCCTGCGCAGGAAACGGCATGCGCCTATAAAACGCGGGCTTGCCGGAGCAGAAAGCCGGTCTCCGCTGGCGCGCCCCCGCATCTTCACCCCCCCTCACGCGCACCACGGCACAACCCGGGCCCTCAACAGGCGCCGGTCAGGGCGCCCTTTTCACGCCCGTCCCTCCATGGCGACGGCCTCATGCCCGAGCATGTCCAGAAATTTTTGCACCGCCGGGGTGAGCGCCGCCTTTTTGTGCAGCGCCGCGATGTCATAATAGAAACGGCAGGCCTCCAGGGTGAGGATGCCGATGGGCTGTTTCATGGCCTCGCGCATGGCGAGCAGGCCGGCATGGGCCCCCGCCCAGAAGCCGTGGGTGCTTTGGGCGATGTCATGGTTCAGGACATGGTTTACCTGGAGCACGTCGCCCGTATAGCCCAGTTGCCCGAGATAGAGATAAAAGGCGTCTTCACGGGGGTTTTTGTTGGTGATGTAGGGGTAGGCCATCAGTTCGTCGAGCGTGCACGCGGCTTTGGCAAAGAGCGGGTGGGCCCCGGTGACGGCGATGCACACGGGGTCTGAAAGGATGTGCCGCATGCAGAGGTCGTACTTGCCCACCGCTTCCGGCAGGAGCCGTTTCTCCTCCATGCGTCCCACCTGGATGAGGCCGAGGTCGCAGGCATCCGTATAGACATCGAGGATGGTGTCCTGATTGGTCACGATGTCGCGGATCTTGATGTTCAGGGCCTCGCCGGCTTCGCGCAGGGCCAGAAGGGCCCGGGTGGCGAGCAGGTTGCAGAGATAGGACGAGACCCCGACGGACACATCCACCGCCAGGCGCGACTCCTCCCGCGCCCCTATCCGCTGGATCTCGTTCACGGCGCTGCAAATGATCCTGGCGTGCTTCAGTATCTCCGCGCCCTTTCTGGTCAGGGAGACGCCCTGCGGCGACCGGACGAGGAGGGCGCAGTCCAGCTCCTCCTCCAGCTTCCTGATGGAAATGCTCAGCGAGGCCTGCGAGATGAAAAGCTGGGCCGCCGCCTTGGAGAGCGAGCGGTGGAGGTCGATGAGCACGATGGCTTTCAGTTGCGTCAGGTTCATGGCTCCGCCGCCCGCTCTCTTTCGTTCTGTTCCGGGCCTCGCCGGAAGCTCCGGCGCCCCTTAGCCCACCCAGTTGCGCAGGATGCCCGTATACAGGCAAAACTCCAGCCAGACCAGCCCGGCGATGGGCAGGAAGAGCAGCTTCTTGAACAGCCTGTCCGCCTCCTTCTGGTCCTCGAGGCCGGCGAGGGCCATGGCGCCGCAGGTGGAGAAGGGGGACGAGCCGGTATAGAAGCCGCCCACGGAGATCAGCGAGAAGATGATGATCGGCTCCATGCCCGTGCTGGCGGCGAGCGGCGCCACGAGCAGGGCCAGCGTGGGGATGACCACCCCGAGCGTGGCCACGAAAAAGCTCATGGTGCAGGCCGCGGCCAGCAGGAAGTAGGGCGCCGCGCCGCTGGTCACGTTTTCCTGTACCCAGACGGAGAGGCTGTTGACAAGCCCGCCCGATACGGCCGTGCCGATGAGGGTGCCCATGGCGCAGATCATGATGATGATGGCGAAGGGCACCTTGGCGATGGCCTCCTTTTCGCTGGCCACCTTGCAGAGGCTGCACAGGATGATGCCGATGGTGCAGATGACCGTCACGTCACAGAAGCCCGCGAACTTCCTGAGCGAGGCGACCTCGGGGAACATGGCCTTGGCCAGGGCCGGCACCACGGTGAAAAAGAACACCAGCCCCACGATCCACAGGGTCTTGCGCTGCACCGGGGTGAAGGGCTCGGGCTTTCCGATGCTCACGTGCCGGGTCTTGTGGCCGCCGGTCACGAAATAGGTGATGATGAAAAAGATGATCATGGTGACGGCGGAGTTCAAAAGCACGTTCATGCACACGGCCATGCCGTCGCTCTGGAAGCCGTTGCTCTCCGCCACCTGCTGCACGATCATGCCGCCCACGCTGAACGGGAACTGCGAGCCGATGGTGGCGCCGCAGAAAATGAGCACCGTGGCGAGCACGCGCGAGATCTGCGACTTGATGCACACGGCCATGACGAGCGGCGACAAAAAGGCGAAGGCCGCCGGCGCGCCCGCGCCCGTGCCGGCAAAGAGCATGCAGATGGCGAAGAGCACGAAGGGCAGCAAGGCGGGCCGGTTGCGGTTTTTATAGATGATGGTCTCGGCCACCTTGACGAGGGTGCCGTTGGAAATGGCGAAGCCGTAAAAGGTGGTGACGATGAAGAGCATGAGGAAGAGATAGATGGGCCACATGCCGGCCACCTTCCTGATGCTCAACCCATAGGCGAAGACCCCGTTCATGAAGGCGAAGGTCAGCGCGAAATAGCCGATGTTCACCTTGAACAGGAAACCGAGGCACAGCGCCGCGACCAGTGACACGAGAAACAGCATTTCAACGCTCATGGCGAAACTCCCAACGTTAAGAGATGCCCTGTCGCGGCACGCCCGGGCGGAGAGGGCATGGCCCCGCGCCCGGACGCTCCGGCCCCCGCGGCGGCGAACTCAGCGCACCCTTTCCCTGAATTCCGTCTCGAGGTCGTCCCCCTTGCGCCGCACGGTCTGGAACTTGTTGTTCAGCAGGGGATTGGTGAAGGGGAAGTCGCTGCGCCGGTGATAGGCGCCGCGGGTCTCCTTCCTGTCCAGGGCCGAGACGGCGCAGGCCTCGGCGAGGTCGAGCAGGTCAAGCACCTCGAGGCAGCGCATGAGCTCATGGGCGTTTTCGGCGCGCAGCTTCTCGCGGGAGTACTTCCTCAGGTCGCGGATATACTTCCTGCCCGCGGTGAGCAGCGAACCCGAGCGGATGCGGGTGCCCACATATTCGTCCATGATCTTCTGGAGGGTGGAATTGGCCTCCTTCCAGTGGGCGCCCGGCTCCTCCCGGAGCAGGAAGTTGTAGAGCGCCGCCTTTTCGCCGATGGCGTCGCCGAGCGCGGCCACGTCGAAGTCCGGCACGGTCTGCACATAGGCCGCGGCCTCTCTCGCCGCATGGTCGCCGAAGACGGCGGCCGCGGTGATGTCGCCGCGCACATTGCCCACGGACTGCCCCGAGGCGTAGAGCCCGGGCACGGTGGACATGGCCCGGTCATCGATGTCGATGCCGTTCATGTAGAACATGTGCTCGTACTGGCCGAACTCGATCATGGATGTGCGCAGGTCGATGCCGTACTGGTCGAGATATTCGTTGATGGAGGTGCAGCCCTCGGAGACGAGCGCCTTGCGCATGTGGGCCAGGTCTTCCTCGCTGATGCCGGTGCAGTTCATGTAGACCGGGCCCTTGCCCGAATCCATGTTCTTCACGAAACAGTCTTTCCAGACATCGCCGGTGGGGTCGGGGAGCTCGCGGCTCACATGGATGGTATCCACGAAGGGGCCCACGAGCCTGCCGTTGATGTCGGTGAGCGCGCCGATCCAGGTGCCCTTGCCCGAGCGGGTGAAATACTTGGGCCCGGCGTGGCGCGAGGGGAGATCCAGGTTGACGAGCCGCGCGCCCGCGCGCAGGGCCATGGCCGCGCCGCTGCCCGCATTGGCCGGGCAATGGGAGGTGTTGAACATGTAGGCCGGGTTGTTGCCGGGATACATGCGCATGGCCTCGCCCACGGCGATGAGGCCGGCCTTGGCCTGGAAGACGAGCATTTCCGGCACTTCGTCGCGGATGCCTATGCCGATGGCGCCCACGAAGCGCCCCTCGCCGTTGACGAGGATCTCGTTGACCACCACCTTGTTCATGATCTTGGCGCCGGCTTTTTTGGCCGCGGCCGTGAGGCGCGCCTTCTGGTCCGAGCCGTCGTACTTGAGGTGATAGCGGCGCCGCCCGGGCATGGCGTGGCCCTCGAAGTTCCAGTCGCCGGTGGGCCGCATCCTGATGCCGTAGGACTCCCACTTGCGGATGAGGTCCGCGGATCTTGCCAGCATGAAGCGGAAGAGGTTGTCGTCCTGGTTGCCGCCCACCAGGGTTTCCTTGGCCTCGCGCATGACGGCCTCAAAATCGTCGCCGTGGTACTCGGGCAGGTAGCACATGAAGTGGTCATTGCCGCCGCAGCCGTTGCCCGAGCGCCGCGTGTCGGCCTTTTCGAGGATGAGGGTCTGAAGGCCGGCCTCGGCCGCGGTGATGCCCGCCTGGAGCCCGCTGATGCCGCCGCCGATGACCAGAAAATCCACAACGATGGGGTCGGGGTTCATCCTGATTTCCATGGTTTCCTGCCTTTGCGCTCCGGGTCAGGCCCTGGGCGCGTCATAATGAAGGAGCATGTGCGAGAGGGGGTAGCGCATGCGGATGGCCTCTTTCGGGCAATCCATCACACAGGCGCGGCAATGCCAGCATTCATCGGGATACATGACGACGATCCTGTCATCCTTCTTCTTCATGACATCCAGAGGACAGATCTCCACGCACTTGCCGCAGACGATACAGAGTTCGCTGTCAACCACCGGGGGCATGTCAGACTCCTTGTTAAATGGCTTGGGATATTTATAACAAGTCGTCTGTTTTAGGGAACGAGTATTATTTTATGGGCATATAGCTTTTGCCTATGCCCCGGCTGGAGCACCGGGGGCGCGGCAAAAGCGCGGCGGAGGGGACATGCGCGGAGAGGCCCGCAGGGGCTGCGGGCTGAGGGAGAGGCACAGGGGGGTGCGGCGCGCGGGCGCGGGCGCAGGGAGAGAAGGCGAGGGGCTGGTCAGGCGGCGGAGGAGCTTATGGCGGGGGTATCTCAGGGGGGACGGGAAGTGGGGCGCCCCCAGGCCTCCCGCTCAGCCCTGCTGCGGCGCGGCGCAGAGCTGGCCGCAGGCGGCGGCGATGTCCTGCCCCTTGCTCTTGCGCACGATGGCCGTGATGTTGCGGTCCCACAGGGCGCGCTCGAAGGCGAGCACGCGCTCCTCGCTGGGGGCCTGCCAGGGCGCGCCCGGCCAGGGATTGAAGACGATGAGGTTGAGCTTGCCGCGCACGCGGGCGACGAGCCGCGCCAGCTCGGCCGCGTGCTCCGGGCTGTCGTTGACGCCGCCGAGCAGCAGGTACTCAAAGGTGATGCGCTCCCGCGTCTTGAGCGGATAGGCGGCCAAGGCCGCCATGAGCTCGGGAAGCGGCCAGCGCGCGGCCCGGGGCATGAGCTTTTCCCTCAAGGCCTGGTTGGGCGCGTGCAGCGACACGGCCAGATAGGCGAGGCCGCTTTCGCCAAGCTCGCGCAGGCCCTCGCGGATGCCGCAGGTGGAGACCGTGATGCGGCGGGGCGAGAAGTTCAGCCCCCGGTCGTCGTTGAGGCTCACGAGGGCGTCCTTCACCGCGCCCCAGTTGAGCAGCGGCTCGCCCATGCCCATGAAGACGAGGTTGCGCAAGACCGGCCAGTCGGGCCTGGTGTCGCCCAGGTAGTCGCGCGCCACCAGCACCTGCCCCAATATCTCGCCCATGCTCAGGTTGCGGCCAAAGCCCATGCTGCCCGTGGCGCAGAAGGTGCACGCCATGGGGCAGCCCACCTGCGAGGAGAGGCACTGGCTCCAGCGGCGGCCGCCGTCGCGCCCTTCCGAGGGGATGAGCACGCTCTCCACGAGGGCGCCGTCCTCCATGCGCAGGAGGAATTTCACCGTGCCGTCGGCGCTTCCCTGCTTCTGCGCCACCTCGGGCCAGCGGATGCGGGCCGCCTCGGCGAGCCGGGCGCGCGTGGCGCGCGAGATGTCGCTCATGCCCTCGAAATCCCGGGCCATCTTGCGCCACAGCCATTGCCAGAGCTGCACGGCGCGGAACTTGGGCTCGCCAAGCTCGTCGCGCATCCAGTCGATGAGCGCGGGCAGGGTGAAATCCAGCAGGTTGGGGCGCGGGTCCGGGGTCATGCTCATGGCCCGGTTTAAGCATCCGCCGCGCCGCTTGTCAAATGGGCGCGCCGGCCTCACCGGGTCGCCGGCGAGCCACGCGCCGGCGCTTTACAGCCCCGGGATTTTCCTGTATGAAATGTCTCCCGCAACCTATATCACCATAACTTGATATGCAGATATTTACCGATCCCAAGGCATTGGCGGCGCAATGCCGGGCCTGGCACGCGGCCGGCGACGACATCGCCCTGGTGCCGACCATGGGCTACTACCACGCCGGCCACGAAGACCTCATGAGCTATGCGCGCGGGCTTGCCAGGCGGCTGGTGGTGAGCCTCTTCGTCAATCCCACGCAGTTCGGCCCCAACGAGGACTTGGCGGCCTACCCGCGCGACGCCGAGCGCGATAGCGCCATCGCGGCCGCCCACGGCGCGGACGCGCTCTTCATGCCCGAGCCCGCCGCCATGTATGCGCCGGATCACGCCACCTGGGTGGAGGTTCCCGAGCTCGCCAAGGGGCTGTGCGGCATTGACCGGCCCATCCATTTTCGCGGGGTGTGCACGGTGGTGCTCAAGCTCCTGCTGCTCACCGGCGCGGACGTGGCCGTGTTCGGCCAGAAGGACTGGCAGCAGCAGGCCATCATCCGGCGCATGGTGCGCGACCTCAACGTGCCCACCCGCATCGAGGCCCGGCCCACCACGCGCGAGGCGGACGGCCTTGCCATGTCCTCGCGCAATGTCTACCTCACGCCGGACGAGCGCGCCGTGGCCCCGCAGATCCGCGCGGCCCTGCTGGAGGCGCGCGAGGCCGTGGCCGCCGGCGAGACCGACGTTTCGCGCCTGCGCGAGCTTGTGCTGACCCGCTGGCGGGAGCACATGCCCGGGGGCAAGCCCGACTACCTCGAGATCGTCCATCCCGAATCGCTGGAGCCGCTTCAAAGCGTGGACGGCCCGGCGCTCATGGCCTGCGCCGTCAAGCTCGGCAAGGCGCGGCTCATTGACAACATCCTGCTCCGTTCCTGAAGCCTGTTCGCAAAAGGAGAACGCCATGAAAAACGCGAATAAGAAGGGCAAATACTATTTCACGTCCGAATCCGTCACCGAGGGCCATCCCGACAAGGTGGCCGACCAGATCTCCGACGCCGTGCTCGACACCCTGCTCGCGCAGGACGCGGACGCGCACGTGGCCTGCGAGACCCTCGTGACCACGGGCATGGCCGTCATCGCCGGCGAGATCAGCACGCGCGGCTACGCCGACCTGCCCAAGGTGGTGCGCGAGACCATCAAGAACATCGGCTACAACAGCTCGGACATGGGCTTTGACTGGCAGACCTGCGCGGTCATCTCCTCCATCGACCACCAGTCGCCCGACATCGCCCAGGGCGTCCTGCGCGCGAGCCCGGAGGAGCAGGGCGCCGGCGACCAGGGCATGATGTTCGGCTACGCCATCAACGAGACGCCCACCCTCATGCCGGCCCCCATCTACTGGGCGCACCAGCTTTCGCAGCAGCTCGCGCGGGTGCGCAAGGACGGCATCGTGGACTTCTTCCGGCCCGACGGCAAGACGCAGGTGTCGTTCGAGTACCAGGACGGCAAGCCCGTGCGCATCAACAATGTGGTGGTCTCCACGCAGCACGCGGCCGACGTGGGCCAGGCCGAGGTGGCCGAGGCCGTGAAGGAGCACGTCATCCGGCCCATCCTCGGCGACTCGGGCTATTTTGACGAAAAGGACTGCGAGATCTTCATCAACACCACGGGCCGCTTCGTGGTGGGCGGCCCCATGGGCGACTGCGGCCTCACCGGGCGCAAGATCATCCAGGATACCTACGGCGGCAGCGGCCACCACGGCGGCGGCGCCTTCTCCGGCAAGGACCCCTCCAAGGTGGACCGCTCCGGCGCCTACATGGGCCGCTACATCGCCAAGAACGTGGTGGCAGCGGGCCTGGCCCCGGAATGCGAGGTGCAGATCGCCTATTGCATCGGCGTGGCCGACCCGGTGAGCGTGCTCGTCTCCTCGCGCGGCACCAGCGACATCCCGGACGAGGTGCTGACCAAGGCCGTGCGCGAGGTCTTTGACCTTCGGCCCTACTTCATCAGCAAGCGCCTCGACCTCAAGCGCCCCATCTACGGCAAGACCTCCTGCTACGGCCACTTTGGCCGCGAGCTCCCGGAATTCACCTGGGAAAAGACGGACGCCGTGACCGACCTGCGCACGGCGGCCAAGGTGTAGCGGGCGCGAAACGCAGCAGCTTGCTTGAGCCCACGAGAAAGGCGGCGCATCCCACTGGATGCGCCGCCTTTTCCTCTGCGGCCGGGGAAGCCGCCGAAGCCCTAGCGGGTGTCGTCGTCATTCTTCGGGGCAGCGCTCGCCTCCACGTCCACCACTTCGGGCAGGGAGGGCGCACCGGCGGGGGGAAGCGGCGCGGGCTGTCCGTCCGCTCCGGCGGGCGGAAGCGCCACGCAGGACTTGTCCATGAGCACCATGCCCGTGCGCTCCAGCACTTCGCGGCGATAGGCGTATTCCTGCTCCATGCGGCGCTGGCGGTAGACGAACCAGGCATGCCCGAGAAAGCACACGGCCAGGAGGGCGGCCGCGCTCCCCGCTATCCACGGGATATAGGGGATGAGGGCCGCGCCGGCGCGGCCGAGGGCCGAGAGCGCGCCCTCGGCGAAGAAGAGCCCGGCGCCCAAAAGCAGGATGCCGAGCAGCACCACGAGCGTCGGCGCGTTGCGCACCATGGCGTAAAAGCGGCGCAGTCCTTCGGGGAGGTGTTCCTGAGTGGGGCCGGAGCCTTCCTGCCCGGCGTCAGGCTCCGCCGGCTGCGCTTCCTCGCGCGTGAGCGTCCGCGAGAGCCATGTGCCGGCGAGATGCACGATGAGCAGCAGGCCCACCGGCGCGAGCACGGCCACGAGGCACCACGCGAGCCAGGGGAAGCGCGCTACGGGCGGGCCGCCCGCAGTTTCCGGCGCGGCGTGCATGATGCCGTAAAAAAAGGCCACGCCGCCCACCACGAGTTCCAGAAAAAACACCGCGATGAGCAGGTAGAAGAGGGCGTCCTTGTGTTCCCCGGCATACCAGGGGACAGCGGCGGCTGCCTTGTGCCGGCCGCCCGCGCGGGCGGCCGGCCGGGAGGGGCGCGGTTCAGGCACGGGCGCCGGCTCCGCTCTCTGCGCCGGGGGTAGCCTGTGGCGTGCCGTCCGCCTGTGTGGCGCCCTCCTTGGCCGCCAGCGCACCAAGCCCCTCATGCGGCTTGATGATTTTCGTCACCGCGGCCACCATGCCGGCAGCGTCCGCCAGATTCGTCGGGATGATGAGGCTGTTGCCCTTTTGGGCGAGGCGGCCGAATTCGGCGATCCAAGCCTCGGCCACGCGCAGTTGCGCCGCCGCCACAGCGTCCCCGCCGAGCTCACGCCCCACGATGTCCAGCGCCTCGGCAGTGGCCTCGGCCACCTTGCGGATCTGCGCGGCCTCGCCGTCCGCCTGGTTGATGAGCGCCTGTTTCTGGCCCTCGGACTGGGCGATGGCGGCCTGCTTCTGCCCCTCGGCGAGATTGATGCGCGACTGCATGTCGCCCTCGGAAAGCGCGATGGCCGCCCGCTTCTCGCGCTCGGCGCGCATCTGCTTTTCCATGGCCTCCATGACATTGCGCGGCGGCGTGATGTCGCGGATCTCGTAACGCAGCACCTTGACGCCCCAGGGCGCGGTGGCCGAATCCAGCGCCTCCACCACTTCCTGGTTGATGCGAGTGCGCTCCTCAAAGGTCTTGTCCAGCACCAGGGTGCCGATGACCGAGCGCAGCGAGGTCTGCGCCAGCTGGATGGCGCCCCATTCGTAGTCGGAGATGCCGTAGGCCGATTTTTCCGGCGTGATGACCTGAAGGTAGAGCACGCCGTCGATGTCCACGGTCACGTTGTCGCGGGTGATGCAGGTCTGCTTGGGCACGTCCAGCACCTGCTCCTTGAGGCTGCGCCGATAGGCCACCACGTCCACGAAGGGCACGAGCAGGTGAAAGCCCGCATAGAGCACCTTGTGGAACTTGCCCAGCCGCTCCACCACATAGGCCGACTGGTTGGGAACCACCACCGCGCTCTTGACGAGCACGACAATGACGAGCGCCGCCAGCAGCACGAGCCAGCCATAGCCGAGAAGGGCATCCATACATCAGTCCTTTTGATGAGCCGTATGTGGCCTTGGGGCGCCGCTGTCATCCCGCGTGAGCGGCTCCACGCGCAAGACGAGCGAATCCTCCGGCATGGCGCCGAGCACGCGCACCTCGCGCCCCTCGGGGATGTACACGGGCGCCATGGCGCGCCAGAAGCTGCCGTCGATGCGCACCTCGCCGCGGCCGTCCGGCCGGACGGGCTTGCTCACGCGGCCAGTATGGCCGGCCAGCGGATGCGGTGGCGCCGCGTCCCCGCTTCCGCCATAGTCGTGCGGGTCCGTGGCGGCCTCGGCGCGGCCCCCGAACACATGGCGGAAGCGCCGCCTGAGCAGGCGCAGGGCGAGCAGCGAGGCCGCGATGAAGAGCACGATCTGCCACGCCGGCGCCAGGCCCAACAGGGCGGCGCAGGCCGTGACCCAAGCCCCGATGCCGAAAAAGCCCAGGATCAGGGTGGGATTGACGAGCTCCACCGCCAGAAAGGCAAGGCCCAGCAAAAACCAGATCAGGGGCAGGCTCATGGCGCGCGCCTCCGAAAATGGCTGCGGAAACTACTGGTGCGGCGTGGTGCCCGGGGCCGGCCCGCGGGGGGCCGCGTCATCATCCCCGGCCGCCGGCGCGCCCTCGAGGTCGATGATCCGGCCCTCGAGCCAGACATAGGCCTCGATCTCGTCGCCCTCCTCGGGCACATAGTCCCCGAGCACGAATTTCGACGCATAGAGCGCGAGCCTGAGCGGCGCGCGGTCCTCAAAGGGGAAGTTGAGGTAGAGCGCCCTGACATCCATCTTTTCCAGGCGGAAGTCCTCCACCCGCTCCACCACGTTGCGCACCTGATACTCGCCGAAGCGGCGCCCGGGCATGATGCAGCGCTTGCCCTGCATGGGGATCTTGAGCGGCGGCACGTCGAGGCGCGAGGCGCCGGGATGCTCCTCGAGCCACGCGGCCGCGTGGGCCTCGTACTGCGGGCCCTGGGTGATGGTGAGCTCGTCGAGCAGCGCCTTGCGGATGCCGAGCGCGAGCCCGGCCAGCCAGAAGGTGTGCGTGATGCCGGGCGTGAGGTCATCCTTGTCGCGGCCATAGAGCGGGTCGAAGAACCACATGGGGTTCTCGCCCTCCATCATGGTCACGGCCACGTTCGCGCCCAGGCCCTCGGCGCGGGGCTGGACGGCCTCCACCTCGAGGTCGTTGGGCAGGCCCTCCAGCAGGGGCACGGCCGTCACCGGGCTGAGCTTGCCGCCCTCCTCGCCGGCCACGAGCACGGCCGCGCGCACGGGCTGGTCCTCGGGCCAGGCCATGAGCACATGCTCGCGGCCGCCGCGCTTCCACTGCCACGGGGGCCGCGTGCCGCCCTCCTTGAGCACGGTGGCCACCACCTGCGGCATGATGGCCGCCGGATTCTGCCCGGTGAGCGCCACCCAGGCGTCGCCCAGGCCCTCGGCGTGCACGCGGTCCGCGCCGGGGCGCGGAGCCTTCTGTTCAGGAGCGCCCGCTTCCTTTTGCTGCGTCGCGTCTTCCGCCGGGGCGGCCTTGGCCTTTTTCTTTTTTCCGAACATGCCGTGTCCTTTTAGAAGGATGAGTTGAAACGCTGCGCGTTTCAACCTTACGAGCCGGCGTTTCGCGGAAAAAGTGAATTTTTCCGCTCACTAGCTTTGCTGTCCATTTGCGTAAGCAGGCTTCGCCTGCAACGCAAACGCCCTATCAGGGCGGCCTTCGGCTGGCTAGCGCGGGCGGCGCTGTGCGCTCGCCTTAACTGCCCGGCCCCGCGGCTGGGCTCGCATCGGCCGCGGGCACGGGCTCTTATGCAAACGCTATTTACGAGCCCTGCCGGCGCGGGCCGCGATCACCGCCCCGGTCGCCGCCGTGGCGCGGGCCGCGGTTGCGGTCGCCGCCTTCGCGGCGCGGGGGCCGGGCGGTCTCCTCCGGGTTCCAGGGATGGCCCTGCTCCTCGAGGAGCACGGCCTTGCGGCTGGCGCGGATGCGGTCGCCATTGATCTCGATGACCTTGACGAGCATGTCCTCGCCGATGCGGGCCACGTCGCCCGGCTGCTCCACCCGGCCGATATCGAGCTGCGACACGTGGACGAGCGCCTCCACATTGGGCAGCACCTCCACGATGGCGCCGATGTCCATGACCTTGCGCACCTTGGCGAGGTAGTTCTTGCCGAGGTCCGGGCGCTGGTCATAGTAGGAGACCATCTCCCGCGCCTTTTCCAGCGCTTCGGCCGTGGGCGCGAAGATGGAGACGCGGCCCGAGTCCTCGATGTCCACCGAGGCGCCCGTGGCCGTGGTGATGGCCTTGATGTTCTTGCCGCCGGGGCCGATGATCAGCCGGATGATGTCCGGGTTGACGAAGATCTCGGCGTGCTGCGGCGCATAGCGCGAAAGCTCCTTGCGCGGCTCGGCGATGGCCTTGGCCATCTCGCCCAGGATGTGCAGCCGCCCCTCGCGGGCCTGGCGCATGGCCGCGCGCATGATGTCCGTGGTGAGGCCGGTGATCTTGATGTCCATCTGCACGCCGGTCACGCCCTCGGCCGTGCCCGCGATCTTGAAGTCCATGTCGCCGAGCGCGTCCTCGTCGCCCAAGATGTCGGTGAGCACGATGAAGCGGTCCCCTTCCTTGATGAGGCCCATGGCAACGCCCGCCACCGGCGCGGATACGGGCACGCCCGCGTCCATGAGCGCCAGTGACCCGCCGCACACCGCCGCCATGGAGGAGGAGCCGTTGGACTCCATGGTCTCGGCCACCACGCGCAGGGTGAAGGGGAAGTCCGTATCCGGGGGCAGGATGGGCCTAAGAGAGCGCTCGGCAAGGGCGCCGTGGCCGATTTCGCGGCGCGAGAGGCGCACGGGCTTGACCTCGCCCACGCAATAGGGCGGGAAATTGTAGTGCAGCATGAAGCGCTTGGTCACGTCGCCGGTGAGCGAGTCCATGCGCTGCTCGTCCGTGGAGGAGCCGAGCGTGGTCACGACCATGGACTTGGTCTCGCCGCGCCGGAACAGCGCCGAGCCGTGGGCGCGGGGGAGCACGCCTGTCTGGATCTGGATGGGGCGCACGCTTTTCACGTCGCGGCCGTCGATGCGCGTGCCCTCCCTGACGATGCGCCCGCGCACGAGGCGCTTTTCAAGGTCGCACAGCATGTCGGGCACGGCCTTGAGCGCGGCCTCGTTTTCCGCCCAGGCCGGGTCGTCGGTGAGCGCCGTGAGCACGGCGGTCTTGACGGCCTTGCGCGCCTCCTTGCGGGCCAGCTTCTCGGGCACGCGCAGGGCAGCGTCGAGGCCGGCGGCAAGCGCCAGCTCCTCCACGCGCGCGAGGAGCCTGGGGTCGTCCTCGTGCGGGGTGAAGTCCATCTTGGGCTTGCCGCAGAGCTCGGCGAGCCTGTACTGGGCGTCGATGAGCGGCTGGATCTCCTTGCGGCCCCATTCCAGGGCCTCGATGATGTCGTCCTCGGGCACGAAGTGCGCCTCGCCCTCCACCATGGTCAGCGCGTCGCGCGAGGCCGCGAACACGAGATTGATGTCGCTTTGCGCCTGCTCCGAAATGGTGGGGTTGAGCACGAAGCGGCCGTTGATGCGCCCGATGCGCCCGCCCGCCACGGGCCCGGCGAAGGGCAGCCGCGAGACCATGAGCGCCGCCGAGGCGCCGGTGATGGCGAGCACGTCGGAATCGTTCTCCTGGTCGGCGGAGATGACGGTGGCGAGCACCTGCACGTCCTCGTTCAGGCCCTTGGGGAAGAGCGGGCGGATGGGCCGGTCGATGAGCCGGGAGACCAGTGTCTCGCGCTCAGAGGGGCGGCCGATCTCGCGCCGGAAGAAGCTCCCGGGGATGCGTCCGGCGGCGTACATTTTTTCCGAATATTCCACGGTCAGCGGGAAGAAGCCCTTGTCGAACTCGAGGGGCTGCGAACACACGGTGACGAGCACCACCGTGCCGCCGCACTGCACCCACACCGCGCCGTCCGCCTGGTTGGCGAGGCGCCCGCATTCAAGGATGACTTCCTTGCCGCCCACCTCGGCCGTGACCCGGGTGGGCTCAAAAATATCCTGTGCCATACATTCCTCATGGGTGAAGGGGATTCCGGGAAAAGCGGGCAGCCGTGCGGGTGCGCGTGGCCGGCCGCGCCCTGCCTGATTTTCCCGGACCCCCCTTCTGCGTTTATGCCCCATCAGGGGCGTCATCCCCGCCAATGCGCCCGCGGGCGCCTCTTCCGGGCGGGAAAAGCGGAAGCCCGGCCTCACGCAAGCGGGGCCGGTTTGATACGCCAAGGGGGAGCCTTGCGCCCCCCCTTGGCAGTCCTTCATGATAAAAACGAAAGCCTACTTGCGCAAGCCCAGTTTTTCGATGAGCGCGCGGTAGCGCTGGATATCCTTCTTTTTCAGATAATTGAGGATCTTGCGGCGGTGGCCCACCAGCTTGAGCAGGCCCGTGCGCGAGTGAAAGTCCTTCTTGTGCACCTTGAAGTGCCCGGTCAGGCCCTCGATGCGCGCGGTGAGCAGGGCCACCTGCACCTCCGGGGAGCCGGTGTCGCCCTCGTGCTTGGCGTGGGCGTCAATGACAGCCTTTTTCTGTTCGGCATCCATGACCACAGCGATTCTCCTTTCAGGAAGGGTTGATGATGCGCCACCCCCAAAACCTGCCCTGCGCCCCGGTAGAGCCCACGGCCTCCCGGGCCACGCGGCCCTACCACAGGCCCCTTGCGACGGCCCACGCATCCCCCAGCGGCGTCATTTCGCGCCGCGCGAGCGCCAGCGCCGTTCCGTCCGCCGCGCAGAGCAGGGCGTGGCCCGCGTCGCGGGCGGCATCGCCGCTGTCCACGGCGCTCACGGGGAGCGCCATGCCGTTGCGCACGCGGCGTTCCTGCTCCCGCGTGAGCAGAAGCCGGGGCCACGCGGGAAGCGCGTCAGCCAGGGGCCGCACCCGCGCCGCCAAAAGGGCCGGGTCGGCCACAAGGGCGTCGAGCCCCGTGGCTTCGCCGAGCCCGAAGGGGTGGCTGTACTCCCGGGTCAGTTCCGTCAGCACGGCCCCGCAGCCCAAGCGCATCCCCAAGCTGTGGGCCAGGGAGCGAACATAGGTGCCGGAGCCGCACGCGACCCGGAAGCGCACAAACGGCAGGCTCACCTCGAGCGCCGCCGCCTGTGAAATTTTCACGGCCTTGGTCTTGGCCGGGGCCGTCCTGCCCCGGCGCGCCAGCCGGTAGAGGGGCTGCCCCTCGTGCTTGGCCGCCGAATAGGGCGGCACGGGCTGCTCGGTGAGGGCCGTCCACGAGGCGATGTCCCGCGCCACATCCTCGGGGGCCACATGCTGCCACGGCGCCTCGGCCATGACTTCGCCCTGGCTGTCCCAGGTGTCCGTGGTCTGCCCCAGGCGCAAGCAACCCCGGTAGACCTTGCCGCCGCCCTCCATGAGGAAGGACGAGAGCTTGGTCGCCTGCCCGAGCAGGATGAGCAAAACGCCCGAAGCCAGCGGGTCCAGCGTGCCCGCATGGCCGATCTTTTTCTGCCCCAGGCGCTTGAGCGCGGCCACGCAGCGGGCCGACGTGGGCCCGGTGGGCTTGTCCAGCACCAGCACGCCGTCCAGTTGCGGCAAGGGCGTGGGTGGATGGGCGCGCTGTTCCGTCATGCTGTTTCCGGCCTGTGGCGGCTCCCATGCGGGAGCAACTGTCGCTCATAAACCGGCCCGCGCGGAAAGTCAAAGTTTTCTTGGAAAATGCCCGTTTTGCCCGCTTTTGGCAACGGGAAGCGGAGGGGAGGCGCGTGTCGCTTATTCCCCCTCCCGCAGCGCCAGCTCGGCCAGCGCGTTGACAGAGGCCGCGGCCACGGCCGAACCGCCCTTGCGTCCCAAAAGGGTGAAGTGCGGCCAGGGGCTTTGGGCGAGCAGTTCCTTGGATTGCGCGGCGTTCACAAAGCCCACGGGCATGCCCACGATGAGCGCCGGCCCGGCCTCCGGGGGCCGTCCCTCCAGTTCTTCCAGCAATGCCAGGAGCGCCGTGGGCGCGTTCCCGATGAGCACGACGGCGCCGGCGAGGCGGTCGGCAATCATGCGGATGCCCGCGGCCGCCCGCGTGACGCCCCGCGCGCGGGCGGCCACGCCCACGCCGTCAAGGCCCATGAGCGGCACTACCTCGACGCCGAGGCGCTCCATGCGCCGCGCCGGCAGCCCGGCGGCCGCCATGCGCGTGTCCGTGAACACGGGCTTTCCGGCGCGCAGGGCCGAAACGCCGCGTTCAAGGGCGTGCTCGCTGAGGCGCAGCTCGGGCAGGATGGCCGTATCCCCGAGGGCGTGGATGCAGCGGCGCGCCACCTCCCAGAGCGGCCCGGCAAAGGGGCGCGGCTCGGGGAGCTCGGCGTCGATGATGGCGAAGGAGCGGGCCTCGATGGCCTCGGGCGTGGCGGCGGGGTCGAGCATCACGGGCATGGCAACTCCGGGGGCTGGGGCTTTGTGTCGGGGCGTTCGGCTGCGCGCGTGAGCTCAAGCCATGCTTTCCAGAAGCGGCGGCTGCCCTCGGGATAAAGATGCAGCCACGAGCCGGCCACGCGCCCGAGGCGGCAGCCCTCAAGCCCGCGCGGCTCGCCGGCGGCGTCGCTCACGCGCCAGAGCGGCACGCAATCCGGGGGCAGCTCCGCGTGGTTCAGGCGCGCATAGTGGAATTCATGGCCGCGCACGACGAGCGGGGACTTTTCGCTTTCGGGGCGTGCCGGCAACCAGCCGGGCAGCGGCTCGGCTTCGCGGTAGCCGAGCGCCGCCAGCCGGTCGCCCAGATGGCAGGTGAGCGGCAAAAGCCCGGCAAGCGCGTGGCGCGCGCCCCCCACCTGCACCTCGCGCATGAGATAGATATAACCGCCGCATTCGCCATAGACGGGGAGGCCGCGGCCGGCGAACTCGCGCAGGGCCGCGACCATGGCGGTATTCGCCGCAAGCGCTTCGGCGTGCAGCTCGGGATAACCGCCGGGAAAGTAGAGGCCCGCGCAGCCCTCGGGCGGCGCGGCGTCCGCCAGCGGGGAAAAGAACACCGGCTCCGCGCCGAGCCCGGCCAGCAGAGCCGGGAGGTCGGCATAACAGAAGCTGAAGGCCGCGTCCCGCGCGATGCCGATGCGCGGGCGCCCGATAGTGCGGCCGGCCCGGCGCCGGAAAGGGAAGAAGGCGGTAGAGCCGGAGTCTCGGGGCGAGGAGGTGGGTGCTGCCGCTGGCTGCGGCTGAGGAACGTCGAGCGCCCGCAGGATGGCCGCCACGTCGCAATGGCCGGCGAACCAGCGGCCGATGCCGTCCAGGTCACGCCCCTCAAGCGCTTCCCGGGCCTCCACGAGGCCCAGATGCCGGGACGCGAGCTTCGGCGCCCCGGCCCGGGGCAGGAAGCCGAACAGGGGCAGCTTTTCCCGCGCAAGCACCGGGGCCAGCGCCTCGTGCAGCAGCTTTTCATGGGCCGCGCCGCCGGACTGGGTGCATATGAGGCCCAGAAAGCGCGGCCTTCCTCCGCGGAGCTTGTGGCGCAAAAAGCCCTCGGCGAGCGCGGCCACCGACTGCCCCATGCCGCGCACATTGAGCACGAGCAGCACCGGGAGGTCGAGCGCCTTGGCAAGCTGCGCGGCCCCGCCCGCGCCGTCCGGGCCCCCGTCATAGAGGCCCATGGCGCCCTCGACCACCCAGACGTCGGGCTTGCTCCCCGCTACCGGCGACAAAAGCCGGCGCCGCAGCCGCGCAAGGCCGGCCGGCACGCCGCGCCGGCGTGCCTTGGCGCCCGCGCGGCACATCCAGACATCGAGATTGGCCGCCGCACCGCCGCTCGCCTGGGCGAGAAAGGCTGTGTCGATAAAGTCCGGCCCGGTCTTGGCGGCGGCTACCTCAAGGCCAAGCCTGCGCAGGGCGCGGATGAGGCCCAGCGCCGCCACGGTCTTGCCGGCGCCGCTGGCCGTGCCGGCCATGAGCAGGCCGGGCGGCAAGGCGCCCTTCATCGCGTCCGCAGAGCTTCTGTAATGACGGCCGCGTCTGCCGCGGGCCGCGCCCTGAGCCCCAGCTCGGCGTTGCCGCCGGAACAGACGAAACCTGCCGGGCCGAGCTCCACGGTGCCGCAGGAAAGCGCCTGCCCGTAAGGGAGCTGGTCGCGCATGTCGGCGTGGTCCACGCGGCGCGGAAAGATGAAGGGCACGGGCTGGCCGGAAAAATCCTCCATGATGAGATAGTTCATGGCGTGCCTCGCCTGGCGGCGCGCCGCTGGCGCAGGTATTCGCGNACGGCGCGGTTGTGTTCCTGGAGCGTNGCGGAGAACTGGTGCTCGCCNCCGTCNGTNNTGGCNACGAAGTAGAGATAGCCGTGCTCNTCNGGNCNGATGGCCGCGNNNAGCGCCGCCGTGCCGAAGGAGGCGATGGGCCCGGGCGGCAGNCCNGNNCGCTGNTAGGTGTTGTAGGCNTTGGCCGCGTCGTCGAGCTGGCTNCGGCGCAAATTGCCGTCAAAGGTGGGCCCGAGGCCGTAGATGACCGTGGGGTCGGCCTGGAGNAGCATGCCNCGGCCGAGCCGGTTNTCNTACACGCCGGCCACGCGCGCCCGCTCTTCCGGGATGCCNGTCTCCTTCTCCACGATGGAGGCNAGCGTCACCCATTTCCTGAGCTCCGGCGCCGGNGGCCGCGCGGCCACGCCCTCGCGCCCGGCGCCATCGGGCCAGAGCGGNGCCGCNTTGCGCCAGAAATTGTCGATCATNCGNCCTGCCACNGCGCGCGCCTGGGCCNTCGCNGCTTGCGCTGCCGCCTCGNCCCCNGNNNCNNCCGCNGCCGGCATCCGGCGGCTTGAGCAAGTAGGTGTCCGGCATGAGGAAGCCNTCGGCCGTGGCGAAGGGGATGCCGTAATGCCTGAGAAATTCCGGGTCGGTGACNGCCTCGCGGAAGTCCTCGAAGCGGACNAGGCCCTCGCTTTCCAGCAGNCGCCCGGTCTGCCACCACGTCAGCCCCTCGGGCACGGTGACGCGCTGGAGCACNGGNCGGCCGTTGACGAGCGCCTCCAGCACCGCTTCGGGCNTNGANCCNCNTTCAAGGGCNAAGCGCCCGGCCTGNAGGCGGTTTTCCTGCTTTTTCCAGCGCGCGAGCAGGGCGAAGTTNCGCGCGCTGGTGATGAGGCCGCGCTTTTGGAGGTCGTCGGCGATCTTGTTGAGGTGCGCGCCCGGGGCCACGTCGAAGATGACCTGTTCCCCCGGCTGGCCCGCGGCCGTTTCGAGAAAGACCTGGGCCTCGTGCCAGAGCCACACGCCGCCGGCNGCGGCCACGAGGATAAGGAGGAGCATGAAGCGGAAAAAGGTCTTCATGCNAGCCTCCGNCGNTCNTCGGGCTCGGCCAGGAAGGACGCGAGGATGCGCGCCGCGGCCTGCCNGTCNAGCACGGCGCGGGCCTTNTCNCGNGANAGNCCGGCCTCGCGCAGGTCCTGCGCGGCCTCCTCGGAAGAGAGCAGTTCCGGCATATAGTAGATGGGGAGCTCAAGNCGCCGCTTGAGCCGGCCNGTCACGTTGCGCACCTGGCGGGTGGTCAGGCTCTCGCCGCCGTCCANNANCAGGGGNAGGCCCATGACCACGGCCTCCGCGCCNTCCTCCCGGATGCGGTCGGCCAGNGCGTCCANAAGGGCCGAGCGGCCGGCGAAATCCTCGAGNCGGAAGGTGGCGAGCGGAAAGGCCACCCNCCCCTCCGGGTCGGAAACGGCGAGGCCCGTGCGGGCGAGGCCGTAGTCGATGCCGGCGNAGCGCACGCCCTAGAGCCCCATCTTTTCCCNNACGGCGCTGCATGGTCGTGGCCGCNAAGGCCCGCGCGCGNTCGCCGCCCTGNGCGAGGATGNCCGCCACGGCCTTGTCGTCGAGCTTGGCCCGCCGCTCCTGCANNGGCTCCAGNAAAGNNGCGAGATTCTTGAGAAAGATCTTCTTGCAGTCCACGCAGCCCAGGGTCGCNGAGGTGCAGCCGCGCCNGATCTCCATCTGCTCCTCCGGGCTTGAGAGCAGCACATGGTAGGGGAAGAGNTTGCAGATGTCCGGGTCNCCGGGGTCGGACTTGCGCAGCCGCGCCTTGTCCGTGAACATGCCGCGCACCTTGTCNCNGATGCTGTCCATGGGCTCCGAAAGCGAGATGCCGTTGCCGTAGCTCTTGGACATCTTGCGGCCGTCNAGGCCCGGGCACTTGGCCGCGGGCGTGAGCAGGGCCTGCGGCTCGGGGAAGGTCTCGCCNTAGAGNTANTTGAAGCGGCGCGCGATNTCGCGNGTGAGCTCCATGTGCGGCAACTGGTCCTCGCCCACGGGCACGCCGTGGGGNCGGTACATGAGGATGTCCGCGGCCATGAGCACGGGGTAGCAGAGAAAGCCCGCGTTGCCNAGNTCCTTGTTGCTGATCTGCTGCTGCTGTTCCTTGTAGGTGGGNTTGCGCTCCAGCCANGAGACGGGCGTGATCATGGAGAGCANAAGCGAGAGCTCGGCGTGCTCCTTGACATCCGACTGGCGGAAGATGACGCANTTTTCCGGGTCGAGGCCGGCGGCCACCCAGTCCTTGACCATTTCNTCGATATTGCGGCGNATGGCCGAGGGGTCGGCGTAGTCGCTCGTCAGCGCGTGCCAGTCGGCCACGAAAAAGAAGGCCTGTTCGCGCTCCTGCAGGTCGATCCAGTTCCTGAGCACGCCGAAATAGTGGCCCAGATGGAGCGGCCCGGTGGGCCGCATGCCCGAGACGGTGCGCGGTTTTTCGCTCATGGTGCGTCCTTTGTGCGCTTGGGGGGNTTGGGGCCGGCGTCAGAAGCCCAAAAGGCCGAGCAGCCCGAGGCTGCTNNNGCTNACGAGCGGCCCGAGCAGCTTGCCGAGCAGGCCNGTGGCCANAAGGACGAGCAGGATGACAAAGCCGTAGCGCCCGAGGTTCATGTANCGCCACGCCCACTCGCCGGGGAGAAAATAGGCCAGGATCTTGCTGCCGTCCAGCGGCGGGATGGGCAGCAGGTTGAGCCAGCCGAGGCCGAAATTGATGACCACCCCGGCCTGGAGCGAGGACAGGGCGAAAATGTAGNCCNGGCTTCCGCGCAGCTCGGCAAAGGGCAGCACNTGNACNGCNGCCCANAGNCCGAGNCCGAAGAGNCACGGCGAGCACGAAGTTGGTCATGGGCCCGGCCAGGGCNACCAGCATCATGTCCCGGTGNGGGTTGCGGAAATTGCGCGGGTCCACNGGCACGGGCTTGGCCCAGCCGAAGACAAAGGCNCCGGAAAGGCTGGTGAGCCCGAANACGGCNAGNCCNGCNGGGTCGATNTGCGGCAGGGGGTTGAGGGTCAGGCGCCCGAGCTGGCGGGCCGTGGGGTCGCCGCAGCGCTCGGCCACCCAGCCGTGGGCGACTTCGTGGAGGATGATGCCGAGCAGCGCGGGCACGAAGGCGATGGCGAGCAGGCGCAGGGCCTGGGAAATGTCAAAATCGAACATGCCTGAACCTATCCGCTTTCAAGGCCGCTGTCGAGGACGGCCCCGGCCGGCGCGAGCTGGAGGAGGCCCGCCCCGGTGAGGCGCAGGAAGAGGCCGGCCGGCCACTCCCCGGGCTCGGAAGCGCCTTGCGCCAGCGGCGCGGCCGGCCCGAGCGGAAAGGCGTAGCGGAACATACCTGCGTGTGCCCCTTTCACGCGCCAGGCGGCCGGATGGAAGGCGAGTTCCGGCCCGCTCCAGAGCGCAAGAGCGCCGTCCCCGGCTTCGGCCGCGCGCAACAGCCATGCCTGCACAAAAAGCGGCGCCATGCGCGCCCGGGAGAGCGGGCTCGGCGCCAGCACGGCCACCTGTTTTGGCAGCGCTTTTTCGCTTTCGAGCACGAGCCAGTCGAGCGCAAAAGTGGGGTTGGGGCCGCCCTGCGCGTTGACGCGCCACGCGCCCGTCAGGCCGAGGCGCCGCGCTTCGGGGGGCAGGCGCAGTTCCAGCGGGCCGTCAGGAGCGCCACCAGGTGCGTCCGCTCGCCCAAAAACCGCACCCACGGCCGGCGCCGGCGAGGGGCGGGCGCTGGCCACGGCCTCAAGGCCGTACATCCAGGCCACCCACTGGTTGGGCCATGCCGAAGGTTTCGGCGGGAGCCCGGCGAAGCTCCAGACCGGGGGCACCGGGCGGCGCCACTGGCAGACGAGGGTCACGGGGGCGCCGGGCCTGAGCGTGCGCACGCGCGAACCGGGATAGAGCACTTCGCCCGCAAGGCCGAAGCGGAACTTCCCCTGCCAGGGGGATTTCGCGCCCTCGTGGCGCAGCCAGGCGTCCCGCCGTTCCATGGTCTCGGCATAGAGCGCCATGTCGCCGTTGACGGCAGCGCGCAAACAGCCCTGGAAGTTGCCGCCCGCAAGGCACAGCCCGAGCAGCACCGCCCCGGTGAGAAGTGCCCAAAGAGGCCGGGGGCGGGTGAGGGCCGGCAGGGCATCAAGCAGGGCAGAAGCCGTGAAGCCAAGGGCGCAGGCGGCATACAGCCCGAGGCTCGCGGCCAGCTTGGAATGGCTCGGGAGCGGCATGTCGCTTGCGGCGTGCAGGGCGCCGAGCGCGAAGCTGAACAGGCAGAACACCGTCGGGCAGAGCGCGGCGAGGAGCAGGGCTTCCGGCCGCGCAAGAACCGGCTTTTCGCGGCGCCGCAGGAAGAGGAGGAGCAGCACCAGCAGGAGCGCCGCCGCGGGCCAGAGGCTCCCGGCAAAGGCGCCGAGCGCATGGAGCCAGTCCCCGGGAAGCGCCGCGAGCTGGCGCCCCACGGTCTCCGCGTCAATGCCGCGCACGGCCCTGCGGGCGAAATTGCCCGGCGCGAGAAACGAAAAAAGCAGGGCGCCCGCGCACCAGAGCCCCACGCCGAGGAAGACGCGAAAGCGCCCGGCCGCGAAGCGCACCTGCCCTCGCCGGTCATGGAACCAGGCGAGGGCGCAGGCGATGGCTGCGCCGGAAAGCACGGCGAGCGCCGCATGCTCGAACACGCCCACGCCGAGCACGCCGAGCAGGATGGCAAGGCGCCGGGAGCGGCGGAGCGCCGCATCCGGTGCTGAAGCCGCGCAGCGCTGCCACAGGGCGCAGAGGCTCCAGAAAAACAGCAGCGCCGCTGCGGACTGCAAGCCCGTGGTCAGCGCGTCGGTGAGCAGGTAGAAACCGGGGAGAAAGCCGGTGCAGGCGCAGAGCGTGAGCACGGCCAGCAGGGCCAGCGGGGCGGCGTCGCGCCGGGCCACCCCCGCCGCCCGGGCGAAGCCGTAAAAGGCCGCGCCGTGGAGCGCCAGCACCGCGCCGCACATGAGGCCGGCGGCGAAACGGAGTTCACCGGCCTTGCCGAGGAACACAGCGAGAAAGTGGTAGGTGTAGCGGCCGCTCCAGGTCAGCCATTCGCGCCCGACTTCGTAGAGGCCGCCCGGAAGGTCGAAGAGGAACATGGCGCGCGTGACTTCGTCGAAGTCGTCGCCGCGCGGGAAGCAGAAGCCCAAGGCCCAGACAAAGGGCGCGAGGCCGGCGAGAAGAGCGAGCCAGGCGAGCGCGCGGACGAACCGCCAACGGGCGCGGCCGGTCCGCGACAGCGGGGCGTCAGGCTTGGGGCGCCTCACAGCCTGACGGCGCGGATCTCGCCCCGGCTCTCGTTGACGCGCTTGCGGAAGGTCTGGCGGCGGTCCTCGCCGTCCATGAGGCCGGCGAGCCATTCCGCCACATGCAAGACCGGCCTTTTGTCGCGCATGGCGAGCAGGGTGCGGCCGATGCCGATCTTGCACGAGGGGCAGCCCACGATGACCGGCCCGTCCACGCCGTCCGCAAAGGCGCTCTCGAGGCGTTCGCGCTTGCGCTCCCGGAGCAGGTTGTAGATCTCGGGCGAGGTCATGGCGCCCATGCCGGATTCGCCGCAGCAGCCCGGGCTCATGGTCACGCTCCGGCCGGAGAAGTCCTTGAGGGCTTTCACGAGCTGGCGCTGGCCCTTGATCTTGTTCACGTCCGCCCATTCGCAGTGGCAGGAGGCGTGATAGAGCACGTCCGCGTTTTCCGGCGCCGCGTCCTTGCCCTCCCCCTGCGCCTGAAGCTCGGGCAGGCGCGGCAGCACGAGCTGGCTCACGTCGCGGTGCTCGAGGTTCGGGAACATCTCGGTGAGCTTCAGCCGCTCGAGGCCGTCCCGGCAGGAGCCGCAGGCCGTGACCAGCCAGCGGCACTCGAAGCCCTGGCGGGCGAGGCTGCGAAGCATGGAGGCGAGGTACTGGCGGTTCTGGGCGAGATTGTCCTCAAAGGCCGTGTCCATGCCCGCGGCGAGCAGCGGAAAGCCGCAGCAGAGATGCCGCGGCGGCACGGCCACGGCGATGCCCGCCTTGAGCATGAGCATGATGGAGGACATGCCGATGCGGTCATAAAAGAGCGCCCCGCCGCAGCCCGGGAAATAGAGCGCGAGCTCGCGGCCGGCGCCGGGCAGGCTTTCCGGGGCGCTTTCGCCGTCTGCGGGCGCGCCCTCCGTCACTGGCGCTTCCGCCTCAAGGGGCGTTCCCACCGCAGCGGCCGCGTTCTCCGCAAGCGTTTCCGCCGCTGGCGCATCGGCCGCGGCTTCTTCCGCCGCCTCCGGCACATCCTCGTCCGCTGGCACGAAGATGGAGCCGCGGTGGAGCTTCAGCGCCTCATACAGGTTGGTATAGCCGGTCTTGGGCCCGCGCCCGGAAAAGAGCGGATTTTCCATGCGCCGCTGCCAGGCCTGGGGCACGAAATCGAGCACGCGGTTCTGCATCTTCTGGCCCACCGAGGCCAGCTTGGCGGCCTTGGGCACGCGCGCCGGGATGTCGCGCACAAGCCAGGTGAGGGCGCGCTCCTTGATGGGGTGGCCGCCCGCGCCCTCGTGGTCGAGCATGCCGCGCAGGGAAAGCGCCACCTCGCCGGAGGGGATCTTCATGGGGCAGTTGGCCGTGCAGCGGCCGCAGGCCGTGCAGTGCTCCACGAGGCCGCGCAGCTCGCGCAACAGGCGCTCGTCTATGCGGCCGGTGTTGATCTGCGAATAATACACCGCCTCCAGCAGCATGCCGAGCACCATGTTCTTGTTGCGCGGGTGGTACTGCATGGAGCGCTCGGGATAGCTCATGGCGCAGACGAGCTTGCACTTGCCGCAGCGCGTGCACATCTGGATGGCCGAGAGCAGGCTGATGAGCGTTTCCTTGTCCGGGAGGCCGCTCTCGCGGATGTCGTTGATGAGCCGGTTGAAGGAAAAGGTGAAGGGCCTGACGGGCAGCTCGCGGTGCACGAGCTTGGCCGGGTTCATGACATCGCGCGGGTCCACGCGCTCCTTGAAGCGGCGCAGGGCCTCCATCTTGTCGGGCGCGAAAAACGAGATCTTCGTGATGCCGATGCCGTGCTCGCCCGAGACCTCGCCGCCCATCTCCTGGCACTCGGCCATGACGCGCGCCGCGGCCTCCTCGGCCTCCTCCAGCATGCGGGCGTCGTTGGAATTGACCGGGATGTTCACATGGCAGTTGCCGTCGCCCGCGTGCATGTGGCTCGCGATGATGATGCGGCTCGCCTCCATGTGGGCGCGGATGGCGTCGATCTTTTTGGCGAGGTGCGGGTACGCCTGGGCGAAGCCGTCGAGGTAGGCGCCCCCTCTGGCCCAGAGCTCGTTGTCCGAGAGCTCGGTGGCCGAAACGTCGCCCGAGGCCGCGCTGGCGGCCCTGGAAAACTCCTCGTTGAAGGCCTTGTCCTCCATGGGGAAGCCCGGGAGGCGCCCCACCTCCTGCAGGGCGTGGCGGTAGGCGCGCGCCGCGTATTCGAGGTTCAGCTGCTCGAGGAAGAGCGCGAAATCCGGGATGCGCTGCATGGGGATGACCACGTCCTCGTTGAGCTTGAAGCCCGAGGTGCGCCTCGCGATGACAGAGAGGCGGTGCCGGTCTTCCCAGAAGAGGTCGGCCTCTTTCGCGTCGCGCGCCACGATGATGTCCACGTTTTCCTGCGCCTCGGCCACATTCACGATGTCGGCCACGCACCTGTCGAGCAGGTACGGGTCGTCGCCGTCCACCTGGAGGACGATCACCGAGATGGGCAGCCCCTCGAACTTCTGCGACTTGCGCTTGTACTCGATGGCCTGCACATACTTGGCGTTGAATTCCTCCAGCGCCGAAAGGTGGGCGTAATCGCCTTCCTCGCGGATGCGGTTGCGCAAGGCCACGAGGTCGCGCACCACGAGCGCCGCCGGGTGCATGGAGCGGCCGAAAAATTCCAGCACCATGACGCGCGAGTGCTTCGGCTTCTTGTGGATGACGAAGCAGGCCTCGGTGATGATGCCGTCCACGCCCTCCTTCTGCATGCCGGGAAGGCCCCCGAGGGCCTTGTTGGTCACGTCCTTGCCGAGGCCGGGCAGGCGGATCTCGTCACCGCGCAGGTGCACGACATTGCGCACGCCGCCGCTCACGTCCTTGACGGCGAAGACCGCGGTCTCGTCCGGGAGGATCTTGTGGCGGGGGTGATCCTCGCGCTCCACGGTGATGATTTCGCCCGTGGGCGTGACCATCTTCCACCAGAGCAGGTTGTCGAGGGTGGTGCCGTATTCAAAGGCGCTGGGGCCGCCCGCGTTTTCCGACACATTGCCGCCGATGGACGAGGCCTGCTTGGAGGCCGGGTCGACCGTGAAGACCGCGCCCGCCGCTGCCACGGCGTCGATGACCTGCTGGGTGAGCGCGCCCGCCTCGCAGGTGACGGTCATGGCCGCAAGGTCGATGGGCCCGATGCGCGTCAAGCGCGTCATGCTGACGACCACTGCGCGCTTGCGCGCGGGCACCGCGCCGCCGGTCATGCCCGAGCCGCCCCCGCGCGGGATGAGCGCGAACTTCATGTCATTGGCGAGGCGCACGAGCGCGGCCACCTGCTCGGCATTGTCCGGCTCCACCACGAGCAGCGGCAGCTCCATGCGCAGGTCCGTGGCGTCGGTGGCGTTTTCCACGAGGTCCGCGGGCTCCCGGCGGATGCACTCCTCCGGGAAGATGTCGGAAAGCGCGTCCAGCAGTTTTTCGCGGAAGGCCGTTTCCGCCTCGTAGGCGGACCAGAACATGGTGATGCCTTCGCTGATGGCAGTGGCGTAATAGTGGGCCAGCGCCACGGATTCGCGCTCAAAAGAGCCGCGCACGCTCTCGCGCACGAGCTCGGCGTCGATGAAGGGATTATAGGCGACGAGGAAAAGCTCCTCGGCGATGCTGATGGCGAGGTTGCGGACAGATTCCGGCCATTCGGCGAAATCGTCGGCGTTGATCTTGAGGATGCGGTTGACCACATGGTCAGGCGCGATGGAAATGTGCGGGCCCTTGTGGCGCATGGCCGTCCACCCCTTGCTTGCGGCGCGCCCGCGGCAGGATGCGATGAGGAAGGCGGGCGCAAACGGGTAGTTTATGATTTCCGCGGCCAGTTGGCAAGGGCGGCCGCCGGGGGGGCGGTGGGAGCCGGGTGAGGCAGGGAGCAGGGAGAACGCGGCGGGGCTGTGCAGGGAAACGGCTGGCGGCAAGGGCGCAAGCCATGAAGACCGCTGCCCCGAAAAGCGCCTTGCGCGGCCCCCGCGCCGCCTCAGGCGTGGCGCGGGGGTTCACATCGGGAAGGGGCTAGGCCTTGCAGCAGTCCTCGACCTTGAAGAAGGCCGCGGCGCCGGCGCCGCACACCGGGCAGGATTCCACCGGGCCCTGGTGCGTGTATCCGCAGAACTTGCAGACGTAGTAGTCCTCGTTGGAGATCCTGGAGGGGTTCTCCATGGCCTTCTTGTACAGCTCGGCGTGGATCTCCTCCACCTTGTTGACGTAGCCGAAATAGCGGGCGATGGCGGTCTTGCCTTCCTCCTCGGCCTCCTTGATCATTTCGGGATACATCTTGGTGTATTCGTGGGTCTCGCCGCCGAGGGCGTCCTTGAGATTTTCCATGGTGGTGCCGATCTTGCCCGCGTTCTTGAGATGCGTGTGGGCATGGACGGTCTCCGAGGCCGCGGCCGCGCGGAAGAGCTTGGCGATCTGGGGCATGCCCTCCTGGTCGGCCACCTTGGCGAAGGCGAGATATTTGCGGTTGGCCTGGGATTCGCCGGCAAAGGCGTCCATCAGGTTCTGGTCGGTCTTGCTCATGGTGTGATTCTCCTCATTGGGGTTTTTGCTAAACAAGAGTCATTCCTGTTTAGGAGAATGGGCGGGCTTTGTAAAGCGCTTTCTGGCATGAGCCCCGCCTCCCCGCGCTCGCGTCAACGCCTTTACAGCGCGGCGCGGCGCGGCTATGCTTGCGCCCCGGCCTTTCCACCCGCCCCCGGCGGCCAACGGAGACCCCAGATGGAAGAATTTTCACGCATCCAGCGCCTGCCCCCCTATGTCTTCGCCGTGGTGGGCGACCTCAAGATGAAGCTCCGGCGGCAGAATATCGACATCGTCGACTTCAGCATGGGCAACCCGGACATCCCCACCCCGCAGCATGTGGTGGACAAGCTCGTGGAGGCGGCGCAAAAGCCGGTGAACCACCGCTATTCGCTCTCCCGCGGCATCCCCAACCTGCGCAAGGCCATCTGCGACCGCTACCGCCGCCTCTACGGCGTGGAGCTTGACCCGGACACTGAGGCCATCGTGACCATGGGTTCCAAGGAGGGCCTGGCGCACCTCTGCCTTGCCATGCTCCAGCCCGGGGACGTGGTGCTGGCGCCCGACCCGACCTATCCCATCCACAAATATGCGCCCATCATCGCCGGCGCGGACGTGCGCAGCGTGCCCATCGGGCCGGGGCGCGACTTTTTTGAGGACCTGACCGAGGCCATGCGCCACGCCTGGCCCAAGCCCAAGCTGCTCTTCCTCTGCTATCCGCACAATCCCACCACCGAGGTGACGGACCTCGAATTTTTCCGCAAGGTGGTGGATTTCGCCAAGGAAAACGACATCTGGGTCATCCATGACCTCGCCTATGCCGACCTCACCTTCGACGGCTACGAGGCGCCGAGCTTCCTGCAGGTGCCCGGGGCCATCGACGTGGGCGTGGAGTTTTCCACCCTGTCCAAGAGCTATTCCATGCCCGGCTGGCGCGTGGGCTTCTGCCTCGGGAACCCGCGGCTCATCCACGCGCTTGCGCGCATCAAGAGCTATCTCGATTACGGCATCTTCCAGCCCATCCAGATCGCCTCCACCGTGGCGCTCAACGGGCCCGACGACTGTGTGCGGGAAGTGCGCGACATCTACCGCGAGCGCCGCGACAAGCTCATCGAGGGCCTGAACCGCATCGGCTGGGAGGCGGCGCCGCCCAAGGCCACCATGTTCGTCTGGGCGCGCATCCCCGAGCCCTTCCGCAAGATGGGCTCGGTGGAGTTTTCCAAGCTGCTGCTCAACGAGGCCCATGTGGCGGTGTCCCCGGGGCTGGGCTTCGGCTCCTATGGCGACGAGTATGTGCGATTCGCGCTCATCGAAAACGAGCACCGCACCCGGCAGGCCGTGGCCGGCATCCGCCGCCTGCTTTCCGGGGCCGGTGCCTGAGTGGCGGCGCCAAGAAATCTTATTTTTCAGGATTCTTCCGGCACCATCGCTGCTGTCGATGCCCGTAGGGCTCGCTTTGCTCGCCAACGGGCACGGCGCTTCGCGCCGCCATCCGGTCGCAGCACCCGTCTTCCGCTTCGCTCCAGGCGGATTTAAGGAAGGCCTTTCAACTCTATTGGATACGATGACCTCATAGGAAGGGCGATGACAAAGAACAGCGAAACGCGCCCGCTGGGCGTGGGACTGGCCGGCTTCGGCACCGTGGGCAGCGGCCTCGCGCGGCTGCTCGTGGACAATGCCGACATCATCCGCAGGCGCACCGGCCGCGACATGGCAATCCGCGCCGTGCTCGTGCGCGACGCCAACAAGGCCCGCGGGGTGCCGCTGCCCGCCGGCGCCGCGCTCACCACCGACCCGGCCAGGCTCGTCAACGACCCGGAAATCGACGTGCTCGTGGAGCTCATGGGCGGCATCGACGCCGCACGCAGCATCATCGCGGACGCGCTTGAGCACGGCAAGCACGTGGTCACGGCCAACAAGGCCCTCCTCGCCGAGGACGGGCTCGCGCTCTTCCGGCTGGCGCGGAAGAAGCGGCGCATCCTGCGCTATGAGGCCAGCGTGGCCGGGGCCATCCCGGTGGTGCAGGCGCTCAAGGAGAGCCTTGTGGGCAACCGCGTCGAATCCCTCATGGGCATCCTGAACGGCACGAGCAACTATATCCTCTCCGAGATGACGGCCAACGGCCTGGAATTCGGCGAGGCCCTGCGCCAGGCGCAGGAACTGGGCTTCGCCGAGGCCGACCCCACGCTGGACATCGACGGCCACGACGCGGCGCACAAGCTCATTTTGCTCATTCGCCTCGCCTGGGGCGCGGACTATCCGTACGCCGCCCTCGCCGTGCGCGGCATCCGCGGCATGGCTGCGGTGGACATCCGCTTCGCGCGGGAATTTGGCTACCGCATCAAGCTCATCGGCCAGGCGCGGCTGGCCGGGGCGGCGGACGGCGCCCCCGCCGGCGCCAAAACCCCGCTGCGCCTCGAGGCCGGCGTCTTCCCCGCGCTCGTGCACCATACCTACCTGCTCGCGCGCGTGGGCGGGGCCTACAATGCCCTGCGCGTGGACGCCAACGCCGCCGGGCCGCTCTTTTTCCACGGCCGCGGCGCCGGGAGCCTGCCCACGGCCGGGGCCGTGCTCGCGGACCTCATGGCCGTGGCCCGCGAGGAGCGGCCCAACAATACCGGGTTTGCGGACGGCGAGCTCGAGCGCGCGGCCATCGTGCCGCCCGAGGACTGGCGCTCGCCCTATTATGTGCGCGTCATGGTGGAGGATACGCCGGGCGTTTTGCGCGACATCTCGGGCTGCATGGCCGCCGAGGGCATCAGCGTGGCCCAGATGATCCAGAAGGCCGGCGACGGCGCGAGCGGCGTGCCGCTCGTGTTCATGACCCACGAAACGACGGCCCGCGCCATGAGCGGCGCCTTGAAGCGCGCCGCTGACGCGGGCCTGTTGCGTGAACCGGCGGTGTATTACCGGGTGCTCTAAAGCACGAGTTCCGTATTGGAGATGATTTCCTCGCGCAGCTCCAGAAGCTCCATGGAGGTGTGCTCGCGCGGCCGCGGCAGGTTGACCGCGTATTCGGTCTTGAGCGTGCCCGGCAGCTTCCCTTCCATGAGCACGATGCGGTCGCCCAGAAAGAGCGCCTCGTCGATATTGTTGGTGACGAAGAGCACGGTGCGCCGCTCCTTTTCCCAGATGCGGGCCGTCTCCACCTGCATGTACATGCGCGTCTGCGCGTCGAGCTGGCCGAAGGGCTCGTCCAGCAGCATGACCTTGGGCGAATTGGCGTAGGCCCGGGCGATACCCACGCGCTGCTTCATGCCGCCCGAGAGCTGGTGCGGATAGTGCTTCTCGAAGCCCTCGAGGCCCACCATCTTGATATAGTGGTCGGCGATGGCGTGACGCTCCTCCGCGGGCACGCCGCGCAGCTTGAGGCCGAGCTCCACATTGTCGCGCACGTTTTTCCACGCGAAGAGCATGTAGCTCTGGAACACGATGCCGCGGTCGGGCCCCGGGCCGGTGATGGGCTCGCCGTCAAGGGTGACATAGCCCTTGTCCGGGATCTCCAGGCCCGCGATGATCTTGAGCAGGGTGGACTTGCCGCTCTGACCTGGCCCCAGCACCACCAGGAACTCGTTTTCGTAGACATCGAGGGTGATGTCCCGGATGACCGGCACGGCCTGGTTGCCCTTCTGGATGAAGGTCTTGCTGATGTCCTCGCAGTGGATCTTCACCGGCGGCGCACCGGCCGGGCGCGGCGGCGGGGGCGCGTTGAGCGGCTCCTGCACGAGCACGCCGCTGGCGGTGCCCTCCTCGATGCCTTCTTGTATCTCTCCCTTGATGATGGCGTTGTAGTGGTCGTCCACGGCCTTTTCAAACTGCTCGTTGACTTCCTCGCTCACACTCTTGGGCATGGTCTCCCCCTGCGCCGTTAGATGTTGTCGATGCTGCGCTTCCAGGGGCAGCACTTGCGCTCCAGCAGGGCAATGGCCAGGGAGCTGAGCCAGGCGGCGGCCGCGATGAGCAGCATGCCGCTGAGAACCAGGGCCGGGCTGTGGGTGTCCATGCCGCGCTTGATGAGGAAGCCCAAGCCGTCGCGCGAATTCATGAGCTCCGCGGCGAGCACGCAGGTCCACGCGGCGCTGAGCGAGATCTGGAGCCCGGCGAAGATGGCCGGGAAGGAGGCGGGCAGGCAGACGTTGAAGATCTCGTCGCGCCGGGAACCGCCGAGCACGCGGATAACGTCGAAGAGGTCCGGGTCCACGAGGCGCACGCCGTTATAGGCGTTGAGCAGGCAGGGCACGAAGGTGCCGATGATGATGATGAACACCTTTGAGGTCTCGCCGATGCCGAACCAGAGGATGGCGAGCGACACCCAGGCGATGGGCGGCATGGGCTTGAACAGGTCGAAGAGCGGCTTGACGATGGCGTTGACCGTCTTGTTGAGCGCCATGAAGAGCCCCAGCGGCGTGGCCACGAGGCTCGCCAGCACGAAGCCCACGAGCACGCGCTGGGTGCTGCCCCAGATGTGGCCCCAGAGATTGTTGCCCGCGAAGTTCATGGTGGTGAGCCGGATGACCTGATCCAGCACCTCTTTGGGAGTGGCGAGGGAGTTCTGGAAGATCTTGTTCACCGCCGTCCAGTGCCAGAGGGCGAAAAAGCCCACCAGGGACACGGTGTAGAGAAAATACCTGTTGGTTATGAGCTTGTAGAACGTGAAGCGGCCGCGTTCGCTGGCATGGTCCACGGTCTCATTGGCTATGGAAGACGAAGCCATGCTTACCTCCTGATGCCGGCGAGCAGCTTTTTCTCAATGCGGTCGATGATGAAGCCGATGACGGCGCCGGACAGGCCCACGCAGATCATGCCGAGCACGATGAGGTCGGGCCGCGCCACGCGGCCGCCCATGGTGATGAGGTAGCCCAGGCCCGAGTCCGCGGCGAGCAGTTCCGCGCCCACGAGGTTGGTCCAGCAATAGGCGAGCGCCAGCTGGAGCGCGCCGAAGACCATGGGGAGCGACGAGGGGATGCAGAGCTGCTTGAAGATCTGCCAGTCGCTTGCGCCGTAGGTGCGCGCCATCTGGATGAGCACCGGGTTGGTCATGCGCACGCCCACATAGGCGTTGATGACACAGGGCACGATGCCGGCGATCCAGATGATGAACACCTTGCCCGTGAGGCCGATGCCGAACCAGAACACGGTCAGCGGAATCCACGCGATGGGCGGTATGGGGCGGATAAGCTCGAAAATGGGCCGGAACAGCCCCTCGGCAATCTTGAACCAGCCCATGGCGAGCCCCAGCGGGATGCCCACGAGAAGCGCCAGCACATAGCCCGTGAAGGCCTCCTCGATGCTGGTCTTGAAGTGGGTGAACATGATGGCGCCGTCCGGGTTGGGGTCGCCGATCTTGTCGATGAAGGCACTCACCACCTGGCTCGGCGAGGCGAGCATGGTGGGCGGGATCATGTCGGAGCGCACCACCCCCTCCCAGAGGATGAAAAAGGCGATGACGCTGATCCAGGGGAGCGCGCGGACCAGGGCCGACTCTTTGACGACGACGGTCTGATAGGCCATGAGGGACTCCTGCTTGACGGCCGCCGGTTACCACCAGCGGATGAGGTCAGTGACCTGGCGGCGCAGGTCCACGAAACGGGGGTCGATGAGCTTGCGGGGCCTGGGCAGGTCCACGATGATCTCTTCCTTGACCTTGGTGGGCTTGTTGGTCAGCACAAGGATGCGCTCGGCCACGTAGACGGCCTCCTCGATGTTGTGCGTCACGAAGAGGATGGTGCTGTTGAGTTTTTGCCACAAATTGACGAGCTCGTCCTCGAGGTAGAAGCGCAGCTTCACGTCCAGCTGGCCGTAAGGCTCGTCCATGAGCAGAAGGTCCGGGTTGACCGCGAAGGCGCGGGACACGGCGATGCGCTGCATCATGCTGGCCGAGACCTGGTTCGGGTAGAGGTCGGCGCAGGAGGCGAGGCCCACGAGATCCATGATCTCCTGGGCGCGCTGCTCGCGCTCGGCCTTGGGCACGCCCTTGACCTCCATGCCGTAGGCCACGTTTTCGCGCACCGTGCGCCAGGGCAGGCAGGTGGGCTCCTGGAACACATAGGCGATGTTGTGCGCCTTGGGGTTGGCCTCCTTGCCGTCGATGAGGATCTCGCCCTCGGTGGCCGGCATGAGCTTGGAAAGGCAGTTCAAAAAGGTGGTCTTGCCGCAGCCCGTGGGGCCCACGATGGCCAGCAGCTCGCCCTTGCGGATGGTGAAGTTGATGCCGTCCAGCACGGTGAGGTCGCCGAAGCGCTTGGTAAGGTTGTTGACCCTGATCTTGATTTCGTTCTCAGCTTGGGCAGGCATGTGGGCTCCTTGAAAAGATGACGGCGGGGACCCCGGGTGCGCTGGGCGGCCTTCCGGGGCCCGCCGGGCGGGGCCCCGCCCCTTTGTGGGGGGGCGGAGCCACCTTGCCGGCGCTCCCTACTTGTAGGGAGGCACGGGCTGCTTGACCATCTTCATGAACTTGGGCGTCACATAGTTGGCGTCCTTGACCTTCTCGTATTCCTGGGGGCTCAGTCGGCCAAGATCGGTGAAGAACTTGGCGAGGTACTGCTGCCACTTCTGGGCCTCGCTCGTGCCCTTGGAATCGTCGAGGACCACGAGCTGCTCGTCGAAGTCAAAGACCGGGTGCGTCTTGATGTCCTTCAGGGCCACCTCGGGGGTGTACTGCTGGCCCGCCCACTCGAGGAAGAAGCGGCGGTAGAGCGGCTCGATGACTTCGGCGGGCTCGTTCTTCAGCATGTGGATGCCGCGCATGTAGGCGCGCAGGAAGGCCGCGATGACCTCGGGGTTCTCGTCGGCATACTTCTTGTCGGCCTGGATGACGATGGGCAGCGTCTCGCCGCAGTTCTTGATGTCGCCCGCGAGCTTCCAGCCCTTTTCCATGCCCACATAGAGCTGGGGCGCCCACAGGGAGACGCCGTCGCCGATGCCGTTCTCAAAGGCGGAGAGCGCCTGGGGCTGGTCCATGTTCTTGATGACCACGTCCTTGTCGGTCAGGCCGAGCACATGCAGCCAGGAAGAGAGCGCCATGTGCGGGCTGGACATGGTGGTGCAGAGGAAGGTCTTGCCGCGCACGGTCTCGGGGCTGCCGAGCACGTCAGGATACTTGGGGTTCCAGCCCTTGACCTTGGCGATGGGGCTGTCCGGCCGCACGAGCACGCCGTTGGTGTAGGACTCGTCGTTGCCGATGCCTATGACATAGGTGTCATAGCGCAGGCCGCCCCACACCGCGGGCACGGCGCCATTGCCCGCCACCACCCAGGAGCCCGAGGGGAGCGCGTTGACGATGTCCATGCCGGAGTTGAAGTAGTTGATCTCGAGGTCGATGCCCTCTTCCTTGTCCCAGCCCATCTCATGGGCGAGCCAGGCCGCGAAGGTCTCGTTCTCGTTCATCCAGGCCGAGGGCACCTTGACCGGGTTCTGGGGCGAGAGCTCCTTGGCCTCGCCGGCCACGGCCGTGGCCAGCAGGAACGCCAGTGCGAGCACAAGTGCCGCGAGGGAACGCAGTTTCATCCTCAATCCTCCCGTAAAAGGGTTGCGCGTCCGGCGCATGCCGGACAAAACCTAGGACGCCACGCAGGAACGGACCTTCTGGGCCGCCGGGGCCGGCTGGCCGGCGACGCCCTTGGGGTCGTAGGTGCGCGTGGTCGTGACCTTGTACTGGGTGAAGAAGTCGATGCCGCCCTTGCCCTGCACCTTGTCCGTGCCGAGCAGCGAGCCCTTGATGCCGCCGAAGGGCACGAAGGGATGCGGCGCGCAGATGCCCACGTTGACGCCCACCATGCCCACGTCGGTGTCACGGCTGAACACGTCCGCATAGTGCATGTTCTGGGTGAAGATGCAGGCGCCGTTGCCGTATTCGGAGCTGTTGATGAGCCCGATGGCGTCGTGGATGTCGGCCACCTTGATGGTCGCCACCAGCGGGCCGAAGACCTCGGTGGTGAAGAGCGGGTTGCAGGGCGTCACGTCGCGGATGATGCAGGGGCCCACGAAGTAGCCGTTCTTGTTCTTCTCGGGCAGGTCCACCTTGCGGCGGTCGAGCACGAGCTTGCAGCCGTGGCCGTGGTTGAGGGCGATGTCCACATAGCCGAGCACGTTGTCGGCGGCCTTGCGCGAGATGAGCGGGCCCATGTAGACATCGGGGTCAAAGGCGTCGCCCACCTTGACGGTCTTGGAGGCCTCGATCATCCGTTCCACCACCTCGTCGTAGACCTCGGGCACCGCGGCCACGATGGAGCCGGCGAGACAGCGCTGCCCGGCCGAGCCGTAGCAGGAATTGAGGAAGTTGGTGATGAAGACGTCCATGTTGCTGTCTTCCATGACGAGCAGCACGTTCTTGGCGCCGCCGAGCAGCATGGAGCGCTTGGCGCCCTTGGCGCAGCCCGCGGCCATGGCCTTGGCCGTGGGCGTGGAGCCCACGAGGCACACGCCGGCCATGCGCGGGTCTTCATACCACGAGCCCGGGATGTCGCGGTTGCCGTGGATGACGTTGACCACGCCGGCCGGCAGCTCGATCTCCTGGAAGATCTCGCACATGAGCTGCATGAAATAGGGCGACTGGGTGGAGGGCTTGAAGATGAAGGTGTCGCCCGCGGCGATGGCGTAGGGGATGAACCAGCCGAACACCAGTGCCGGGAAATTGAACGGCGCCACGCCGCCGAACACGCCGAGCGGCTGGCGCACCACCTTGGCCGAGATATTGGTGGAGATGTAGTCGAGCGTGTCGCCCTGGATGGTGGAGGGGGTGGCCGCCGCGGACTCGATGATCTCGATGACGCGCTGCACCTCGCCGCGGGCCTCGGAAATGTGCTTGGCCTGGTCAAGGGCGATGGCCTGGGCCAGTTTTTCGAGATCGCGCACCATGCAGTCGCGGATCTTGTAGATATAGGTCATGCGCTTGGCGATGGGCAGGTTGCGCCAGGGCCGGTACGCGGCGTAGGCCGTGGCGATGGCCGCCTCGGCCGTGGCCGGGCCTGAGATGGGCACGCTGCCGATCTCCTCGCCCGTGGACGGGTTGTAGAGCGGCACGCGCTTGCCGTTGGCCTCTTCCTGCCATTCGCCGTTGATGAAGTTTTTGATCCTGATGTCCGCCATTGTCTCCTCCACAGGGTTTATGCTCGCGGGGAAGGCGGAGAACTGGCCAGGAGGGTGTGCCGGGGGCCAGGTCTCCGCCTCCCGCTGCCATGCTGCCGCTTGCGCCGTGCCGCCGCCTGGGGGGCCATGGCGGCCGGCCCGTGACGCAAACTTCTATGGTGATTCTCTGATACCCTGTGCCAGTGTCGGGCGACTTGCGGTTTTCAGACAAACTTTGTCGAAAAGAGGACAAAGTGCGGGCGGCGCAGCGGGGCCAGGGCAGAGTGGCCGAGCAGGTACCGTGACGGGAGAGGGACGGAAAAAGGGAATGGAGGAGACGGAAGAGAAGAGCCCCGGCTCAGGCGCCGTGGCTGCCGAAGGCCACCTTGCCCGGGGTGAAGCCGAAATGTTCCTTGAAGGTGGCGATGAAGGCCGACACCGAGGAATAGCCGCAATCGAGCGCCACGGCCGTGACGCTCTCGCCCTGGCGCAGGCGCGCGTGCGCGCTCTGCATCCGCTGGAACTGGCGCCAGCTTCTGAAGGAGGTGCCGGTCTCGCGCCGGAAGAGGCGCCCCAGGTTGCGCTCGCTCATGCCGAGGCGGCCGGCCCACTCGCTCAGGGTGCTGGCCTCGCCCGGGGTGGTGAGCAGGATGGTGCACAGCTCGAGAAGGCGGTGGTCGCGCGGCATGGCCTGGGGCTCGGGCACTTCGGGGAGGTCGAGCAAAAGGTCGAGCAGGGTCACGATGAGGCGACCGCGGGCGTCGTCACCGTAGACGCTGGGCTGCGGGCTCAGGTAGAGCAGGATCTCGCGCACGAGCGGCGTGATCTTGAGCATGTGGCAGCGGGTGAAGCGCTCCACGCCGAGCAGCACGGACTGGTCGATCCAGAGGCTGCAATCCTTGGAGTCGCAGGGCACGTACCATTCGTGGCGCAGCCCCGCGGGTATCCAGATGGCGCGGTGCGGCGGCGCGAGCCAGTTGCCGTATTCGGTGCAGATGACGATGCCGCCGTGCGCGGTATAGGCGAGCTCGCCCCAGGGATGCGCGTGGGGCCGGCTCCAGCTCTTGGCGCAAAAATCGTCGTTGAACCAGAAGACCGGCCGCTGGGCCGTGTCAAAGGGGACGAGATAGAGCTTGGCTTCCTGGGATTCCATGGGGCACCTTGCGCGCATGCGGCGCCGGAAAAGCCGGCGCGGGGGCGCCCCGCGTCAGGCTCGGGCCGGCCCGTTCCGCCATCATACGGCGAGGCGCCGCCCTTCTGCAAGGCCTTTGCCCGCCCCGGAGAAGTCCCGGGCGCCCGGGGACGGCCCGAAAGCGCCGGCCCTCAGCCAGCGTATTCCGGCGCAAGCACGCAGCGCGGCGGGAAGTCCCCGGGCAGGTCCAGCAGGGGCCGGCCGGCGAGCATGGCGCAGATGCCGGGCATGAGGGCCGCGTCCCAGGGGATGATGTCGTAGATCTCGCCCGGGCCGCCCAGGGGCAGGTCTTCCACCCGGCCGTCGTCGTGGAGCAAAAAGAGGCACATGCCGCCGCCGTCTTCCTGATGGCGGCGGGACGAGCCGCCGAGGAGCCAGCCGCCCTCCACGCGCAGTGCCCCGCGCAGGAAGTGGCTTTGCGTCACGGGCCAGCGGGCGTCCTCGCGCAGGCCGCCGTGCCCGTCCTCCATATAGCGGAAAAACATGCCCCGCGCCGAGGAGCAGCAATAGACCGCGCCCTCCCATTGGATCAGCGAATGCGGGCAGTCGAGGCCCTGTGCCGCCACGCGCGCGATGGTGCGCCCGTCGTGGCGGCGCAGGTGGAAGAGGCAGCCCAGGCCCTCGGCCTGCCAGCCCGGGAAGTCGCGCTTCAGGCCCGCGAAGGGCTGGTAGTTGAAGGCCGAGACGAGCAGGCCGCCCATCCAGCTGATGAAGTCATTGAGGTGGATGGCGTCCGGCGGCAGGGCCGGCCGGCCGTCGCCCTGCGCGGCCGCTTCCAGCCAGCCCTCCAGCGGCGAAAGCGAGAAGAGCGCCTTCATGCCCCCGAGCACGAGCACGCGCGAATTGCCCGTGTCGGCCACGCCCAGGGCCGCGCCCCCGGCAAAGTCCAGCGGCTTCACGCTGTGCGCTAGGTTCTCGTGCGGGCCCGGGAGCGGCAGCAGGGTGACGCCCGCGGCGTCCAGCCGCTGCACCTCGTTGTCCGTGGCCACCCAGAGGGCGCCCTGGTGCACGCAGATGCCGCAGGCCCTGAGCACATTGCCCGGGCAGTACCAGAAGGGCACGCGTTTCGCGAGGTCATAGCCCACCAGCGAGACGCTGCTGTTGACGCAGCCGAGCAGGACGCGCATGACTTAGCCCGCGATGCGCTCGCACACGGCCGCGCCCATGGCTGCGCAGCCCACGAGGGTCTTGCCCGGCTCCATGATGTCGGCCGTGCGGAAGCCGTCGGCGAGGGTGCGCCGCACCGCGGCCTCGATGCAGTCCGCCTCCTCGGGCAGGTGCAGCCCGAGGCGCAGCAGCATGGCCCCGGAGAGGATGGTCGCCAGCGGGTTGGCCTTGTCCTCGCCCGCGATGTCCGGCGCGGAACCGTGGATGGGCTCGAACAGGCCCGGGCCGCTGGCGCCCAGCGAGGCCGAGGGCAGCATGCCGAGCGAGCCGGTGATGACCGAGGCCTCGTCCGAGAGGATGTCGCCGAAGATGTTGCCCGTGAGGATGACATCGAACTGCGAGGGGTCGCGCACGAGCTGCATGGCGGCATTGTCCACATAGAGGTGCGAGAGCTCGACGGCGGGATATTCCTTGTGCGTCTCGAGCACCACCTCGCGCCAGAGGCGCGAGGTCTCGAGCACGTTGCTCTTTTCCACGGAGCAGACCTTCTTCCGCCGCCCGAGGGCCGTCTCGAAGGCCACCCTGGCGATGCGGCGGATCTCCTCCTCGTTGTAGATCATGGTGTTGTAGCCCGTGCGCAGGCCGTCGCGCAGTTCCTGGCCGCGCGGCTCGCCGAAATAGATGTCGCCCGTGAGCTCGCGCACCACGATGAGGTCAAGGCCGCGCGCCGCGATGTCCGGCCTGAGCAGGCAGGCGCCGGCGAGCTCGGGGAAGAGCATGGCGGGCCGCAAATTGGCGAAGAGCCCCAGCGCCTTGCGGATGCCGAGCAGGCCGCGCTCCGGGCGCTTCTGCGGCGCGAGGCCGTTCCACTTGGGGCCGCCCACCGAGGCGAGGTACACCGCGTCCGATTCCAGGCATTTGGTCACGGTCTCCTGCGGCAGGGGTTCGCCGCAGGCGTCCACGGCGGCGCCGCCGATGAGCGCGTCCACGAAGGTGAACTCGTGGCGGAAGCGCCTGGCCACGGCCTTGAGCGCGGCCACGCCCTGCGCCAGGATCTCCGGGCCGATGCCGTCGCCCGGCAAGAGACAGATGCGTGCGTCCATCTAGTTTCCCTCCTCCAGCCGCTGTTTCACATAGCCCACGAGGCCGCCGCTGGCGAGAATTTTGCCCATGGATTCCGGCAGGGGCGGGCAGACGATCTCCGCGCCGTTGGTAAGGTCGCGGATGCGCCCGGTGGCGGTGTCGATCTCAAGCTCGTCGCCGTCGTTGATGGCGTCCATGGCGTCGCCCACTTCCATGAGCGGGAGGCCCATGTTGAAGGCGTTGCGGTAGAAGATGCGCGCGAAGCTGTGCCCCACCACCACGGGCATGCCCGCGCCGAGGATGGCGAGGGGCGCGTGCTCCCGCGAGGAGCCGCAGCCGAAATTGCGCCCGGCCACGAGGATGTCGCCCTTGTTCACGCGGGCCACCCAGTCCGGCTCAAGCCCGGCCATGCAGTTCTCGCCCAGTTTTTCCGGGTCAGCGGTGACGAGGAAGCGCGCCGGGATGATGGCGTCCGTATCCACATGTTCGCCCACCTTGTGGGCCTTGCCCTTGTATATCATGGGTATCTTTCTCCTCTTTCTTCCCGCGCGTCACTCAAGGCCGATTTCCGGGGCAGCCTGGCATTTATGACAGGCTGCCCGGCGCTCATTCATGAGCGCCCGCGCAAAAGTGAGCGGAAACACCGCGTTGTTTCCGCGAAACGACAGCGCGTATGGTTGAAAATTTGAAAAATTTTCAACTAAATCCCTATCTCGCGTGGCCCCGCCACCTTGCCCGCCACGGCGCTGGCCGCGGCCACGATGGGGCTCGCGAGGTAGACCTGCGAGTCGAGGCTGCCCATGCGGCCCTTGAAATTGCGGTTGGTGGTGGTCACGGCCGCCTCGCCGTCGCCGAGGATGCCGGTATGCCCGCCGAGGCACGGCCCGCAGGTGCAGGGGCCGACGATACAGCCCGCATCCATGAAGACCTGCATCAGGCCCTCGGCAAGGCAGGCCTTCCACACTTCCGGCGTGGAGGGCAAAACGATGCAGCGCACCTTCTTGTGCACCTTGCGGCCGCGCAGCACCTCGGCCGCGTCGCGCATGTCGCTGATGCGGCCATTGGTGCAGGAGCCGATGACCACCTGATGGATGGGAACGTCCTTCACGTCCGATACCGGCACCACGTTGGAGGGCAGGTGCGGGCAGGCCACCACGGGCTCGAGATCCGTCACGTCCATGTGCAGCACGGCCTCGTACTTCGCGTCCGGGTCGGCGGCGAGGCCGTCCTTGAGGTCGGGCGCGACCGTGTGGCCGCGCTCCGCGCACCAGGCCAGCGTCACCGCGTCCACCGGGAAGAGGCCCACCTTGGCGCCGGCCTCGATGGCCATGTTCGCCATGGTGAGGCGCCCTTCCACGCCGAGGCCCGCGATGACCGGGCCGCCGAATTCCAGCGCCTTGTAGAGCGCGCCGTCCACGCCGATGCGGCCGATGAGCAGCAGCATGAGGTCCTTGGCGCGCAGCCAGCGCGGCATTTCGCCCGCGTATTCCACGCGGATGGTGGGGGGCACTTTGAGCCAGGTCTCGCCAAGGGCCATGGCCGCGGCGATGTCCGTGGAGCCCATGCCCGTGGCGAAGGCGCCGATGCCCCCATAGGTGCAGGTGTGGCTGTCCGCGCCGATGACGAGGTCGCCCGGGTTCACGAGGCCGAGCTCGGGCAAAAGCGTATGCTCCACGCCGCAGTTGCCGCCCTCGTAGTAGTGGGTGATCTGCTGCTCCTCGGCGAAGCGGCGGCTTATCATCACCTGGTTGGCGGAGTCGATGTCCTTCTGCGGGGTGAAGTGGTCCATGACAAGCGCGATCCTGTCGCGGTCAAAGACGCGCGCGGCGCCCATGCCGCGGAAGGACTTGATGGCGAGGGGGCCGGTGATGTCGTTGGCGAGCACCATGGAGACGCGGCACTGGACGATGGCGCCGTCCTCCACGGGCTCGTCCGTGTGGCGCTGGAGGATCTTCTGGGCGAGGGTTCTGGGCATGGTGTCTTCCTTTGGCCTGATTGTGCAGCTGCGTTGCGGGGGCGTCCCGTCTGTGCTTGCCGTCTTAACGCCGAAATTATCCGTTAAAAACAGCCTTGCTCCAGCCGTTGCGACGAAGGAAGCTACGGATGGAGACAGCAGTTAGGTAGCGCGTCAGCCAGTCAACGGAACCGCTGTCGCTATCCGTAAGCCCGGCAAGCCGGGCAACGGCTAGCGCTTTGCTGCTTGCTGCGTCAGAGAAAAATTTTCTTGGTCGAGTACTTGAGTACACTCCCTGCGAAAATTTTTATCTTCCTTGCAAGCAGCAAAAAATCTTATTTTTTAGGATTCTTCCGG
>NZ_JAAVBE010000027.1 GCF_014803725.1 Desulfovibrio sp. | reverse complement strand
GAAAAATTTCCTCGGTCGAGTACTTAAGTACACTCCCTTCGGAAATTTTTATCTTCCTTGCCAGCGCCGAAAAATCTTATTTTTTAGGATTCTTCCGGCACTAGCACCCGTCTTCCGCTGCGCTCCAGACGGATCTAAGGAAGATTTGTCAACCGCTCAGTATAACAAACCCTTCTACTTTCGCCCCCTCGGGGAATCGCAGGGCGGCGCCCGGCCTTATCCTACATTAAGCAGCGTTCGCCCCGCTGGCAAGGTGGCCACAGCCATCAGCCTCACCCCTCACGCGATGGCGGCGGCCTCAGCCCCGCGGCCTGAAATCCACGGGCACGCGCGCCTTCTGCCCCGCCTTGTTGCTGAACAGCAGATACCCGTTTTCCAGCCCGAAAAGGTAGAGGCGCCGCGTGAGCTCCACATCCTTGCGGCAATAGGCAGCGATGTCCTCGAGGCGCCCTTCCTTCCACCATTTGAGGGCCTGGAGGCCGTCCGCGCTCTTGGGCTCGCCCAGGGTGGCCTCGCCGAGATTGCCCAGCGAAACGCGGTAGCCCAGGCGCTCGTGGATGCGCAGGAGCAGGTCGAGGCTCGGCAGGGCGCGCAGGTCCGCGCCATGGGGGAAGGAGGCCGGCGCATAGGGCGCCAGCACCGCATAGTCGAAGCGCACGCTGTTGAAGCCCACCACCAGCGCGGCGCCGGAAAGCCGCTCGAACAGCCCCGCGAGCTCCTCCTGGCGAAAGGCGTGGCAGGCGTCGTCCCGGCTGTCATAGAGCACGGCCACGCTCACGCCCATCTTGCGCGCAAGGCCCCAGCCGCCCACCTCGGCGGCGGAACGCCGCGTCTCCACGTCAACCACCACATAGGGCTCCGGCGGTAGGAGTCCCGTGGGTGCGGACGCCCCCGGCGCTTTTGGAGCCGGAGTGTCGGGTATCTCCACCCTGAGAGAAATGCCCACATCGGCGCGCGCTCCCGCCACCGCGTCCCGCGGCGGTAAAACGAACTCCGGCGCCAGCCTGTCCGGCGCCGGGGTCATGCGCAGGCTTTCCGCCAGCTTTTCCCCTTCGTCGCCGGGCGCCAGCAGTTCCTCCAGCAGGGCCAGCGCGCCCTCCTTACTGATGGGGCGGTTGCCCGAGCCGCACTTGGGGGAATGCACGCAGGAGGGGCAGCCGTCCAGGCAGGGGCAGGCGGCCACAGCGCGGCGCACGGCCGCAAGCAGGGCGCCCGCGTCGGCAAACGCCTCGCGCGTGAGCCCTGCCCCCCCGGGCAGGCCGTCATAGATAAAGACGGCGGCGTGGCCCAGTTGCGGATGCAGCGGGATGGAGATGCCGCCGAAATCGTTGCGGTCGGCCATGACGAGCAGCGGCAACAGCCCGATGGCCGCATGCTCCAGCGCGTGGATGGAGCCCATGAAGTGCAGGAAGCGCGCCTCCAGCGAGGTGCGCACGGGCTCGGGGATGACATACCAGAAGCCTTCGGTCTCGAAGACCTGCGGCGGCACGTCCAGCGGCACCACGGTGAGCAGGCGGTTGCCGTTGGCCGCGCGTTTTTCGTAGCCGGTGATGCGCTCGGTGATCCTGAGGCGCCCGCGGCAGACGAGGCAGCGCCCGAAGGCGCGGCGCCCGGTCTCCTCCAGAATGTCCGTGCTCTTCTGGCCGCGCGAGCGCGTGAACCACGAGGGCCGCGCGGGCTCCACGAGGATGCGGCCGCGGCCCGCGTCCAGCTCCTTCACCACATAGCTGCGGCCCCGATGCAGATAGACGGCGCCGGGATGCGTCTCGCGCCAGGCGCGGAAGCCGTCCACCGTGCCGATGACCGCGCCCCCGGTATCCTCGATGACCATGCTCTGCCCGGCGCCGCGCAGGTCCACATGGCGCTGCGGCCTTTTGCGCGCGGCGAGCCACTGGCCCCCGTCGGCGGACTGGAGCAGCAGCCCCGCGTCGCGCAAGGCCGCGAGGGCCCTGAGGCCGCCGGGCTGGTTGAGCCACGGGTCCTGCGCGGTGAGGGGGATCTCGGCTGCGGCGCACTCGAGGTGTCGCGCCACGATGACCTCGTTGTCCGGGTTGACCACGGCGCGCTCGGGTGGCCGGTTGAAAAAATCCTCGGGATTGCGCACGAAGTACTGGTCAAGGGCATCCTCCCCGGCCACGAGGATGACCGCCGATTCCTGCTGCGCCCGGCCCACGCGGCCGCCGCGCTGCAAGGTCTGCATGACCGTGCCGGGATAGCCCACGAGAATGCAGACATCGAGGCCGCCAATGTCGATGCCCAGCTCCAGCGCGCTCGTGCTGACCACGGCCAGCAGCTCGCCCGAGGCCATACGCGCCTCGATGGCCCGGCGCTCCTCGGGCAGGAAGCCCGCGCGGTAGGACGAGATGCGGTCCTTGTACGCGCCGGCCTGCGAGCCGGCCCACAGGCTGACGAGCTCGGTCATGCGCCGCGAGCGGCAATAGACGATGGTGCGCAGGTTGCGGGCGAGCGCCGCCTTGAGCAGGTCGATGGCGGCTGTGGAAGGGCTTTGTTCCGGGTCGAGAAAGACAAAGTGCCTGGGGCCGCGCGGCGCGCCGGACTGGGTGATGACCACCGGAGCCCCGTCCGGGCTCGCCGGGGCGCTGTCGTCCTCTTCCGCGGCTGCCGCCCCCATGAGCCCGGCCGCGAGCTCGCCGGGATTGCCCACCGTGGCCGTGCAGAACACATAGGTCGGCCTGGCGCCGTAGCGCGCCGCCACGCGGTTGAGGCGCCGGAACACCTGCGCCATGTGGCTCCCGAAGACGCCCCGGTAGGTGTGGGCCTCGTCCACCACCACATGTGTGAGGCCGGCGAAGAAGACGGCCCATTGCTCGTGATGCGGCAGCATGGCGAGGTGCAGCATCTCCGGGTTGCTGATGAGCACCGTGGGCGGGTCGCGGCGGATCTTGCGGCGGAAGTGGTCGCTGGTGTCGCCGTCATAGAGCGCCGCCGTGGGGCGCGCGTCTTCCGGCCAGGCGGCCGCGAGGCCGTTGAGCGCGGCGAGCTGGTCCTGCGCCAGCGCCTTGAGCGGAAAGAGATAGAGCGCCCGCGCGTCCGGGTCGAGCAGGTGACGCTCCAGCACGGGGAGATTATAAATGAGGCTCTTGCCGCTGGCCGTGGGCGTGGCCACCACCACGGAATGCCCGGCGCGGATATGGTCCGTGGCGAGGGCCTGGTGGGAATAGAGCCGGATGCCGCGCTCCCCGAGCAGGCGCGCGACCGCAGCGGGCCAGGGCCGGCGGTTCTCCGCGTAGTCCGCCTCGCAGGCGGCTTCGACGCGGTGATATGTCACCTGCCGGCCGAGCCGGGGCGAGGCAAGCAGGGCCGCGATATATTCGCCCACGCGGCCCTGTGACGGCGGCGCGCCCCCCTCCTCAGGCATGGGCGCCTGCCTCCGGCCCCAAATGCCGGATGACGCGCGCGGGCGCGCCAGCGGCCAGGGTGCGCGGCGGGATGTCCCTCGTGACCACGCTGCCCGCGCCCACGATGGCCCCCTCGCCGATGGTCACGCCCTTGAGGACGATGCACTGCATGCCGAGCCACGCATGGTCGCCGATGGTCACGGGCGCGTCGCGCTCCATGCCGGGCTCGGTGGCGCGCGCCTCGGGGGGCCAGGGCGCGTGGAAATCCGAATCCACGATGACGCAATTGGGCGCCACGAGCACCCCGCGCCCCACGCGCACGGCCGTGGAACGCGCGGTGATGGAGGTGCCGCTGAGTTCGCTCCCCTCGCCGATGTCGATGGAGGCCCAGGGCCCGAAAACGCGCAGCCGCACCGGCCACGCGAGGCAGGCGGCCGTGGCCCGCCGCCAGGAGGAAATGAGGTGCACGCCGGCGCCGATGCGGATCCTGCCCCCGGGCCAGCGCAAAAGACCCACCGGCCCGTGCGCCGTGACGCCGCGCCCGAGCTCCACCCCCAGAAGGCGCGCCTTGAGCCGGAGGCGCAGGGTGCCGAAGCCGACGCCCAAAACGCGCATGGCCTCGAGGCTCGCCCATGAGGCCACATTGGCCGGCGTGAGGCCGCGCTCAAGCGCTTTGCGTAGCATATCCATAGCCGCAATCTAGCGTGAAGGCGCGTCAGGGTAAAGGGAGGCCTGGCGGGAAAAACGAAAGATGCCGCGCATGGCGGCATCCTCCGAAAATCATCCCCGGCGAAAATCATCCCCGGCGAACGTCATTCCCGGGCAAAAGGGGCGTCGGGCGCGCTATTGCGGCGCCGCATGATGGGCCGCGGCTTCCAGCGCGGGTTTCGCCTGGATGAGCTCGTACATCTTGTCGCTGATGGCCTGCAGATCCGGCTTGGCGAACTGCGCGTCCGCGCCCACGCTCTCGCACTTGCGCGCGAGCGACGTGGAGATGAGCGACGAGAACATGGCCACGGGCAGTTCTTTCAGGATGGCGTCTTCCTTGATGTAGCGGCAGAGCGTGAGCCCGTCGAGGTTGGGCATTTCGATGTCGGTGATGATGCCCTGCACGAGCTCGGTGACGGGCACGCCCTTTTCCTCGGCTTCCTGCTTGAACTGCTGGAGCATCTTCCATGCTTCCTCGCCGTCATTGGCCTGCGTCACCTCGAAGCGGCCCTCCTTCTTGAGCAGGTCGTTGACGAGGTGGCGGATGCTCACGGAGTCGTCGGCGTGGAGGATGTGGTACTTGCGCTCGAGGGCGGAATCGTCGCGCTCGTCCATGCGCACGGAGAGCGCCGGGTTCATGGCCGCCACGATGGCCTCGGCGTCGAGCACAAAGACCACGCGCCCCTCGAGGCGCACCACGGCGGTGATGGAGCCGCCGCTGATCTCGAGCAAAAGCGGCGTGGGCGCCTCAACCTGTTTCCAGCTGATGCGGTGGATGCGCGTCACGCCTGAAACGAGAAAGGCCGTGTGCGTCTTGTTGAACTCGGTGATGATGATGCGCGGGTCGTCGCTGACCACGCCGCCCTTGTTGAGGAACTTGCTGATGTCGATGAGCGGCACGATGCGCCCGTCACGGAAGGGGAAGGCGCCGAGCACCGAGGGGTGGGGCATCTGCGGCATGGCCGTGACCGGCTGGGAACGCGAGATCTCCACCACCTTGGAGACATTGATACCGTAGTAGCCGCGATAGCCGTCCGCCTCGTCGATGTAGAACTCGACCAGCTCCAGCTCGTTGGTGCCGACTTCCAGCAGGATCTGCGTCTGCGACATGGGCCTGTCCTCGTTTTTTCTGAACCATACCTGTTCGGCGGGCGACCTGCAATGCCCCAAGGCCCCCGCTTGCTGCCGGCCGGGAAGGCACGGCGCATGCCTGCCCCGCCCGGTTCATAGGCTCCTATCGGTGCATGTGTCAAAAGGATTAGGCCCCGCGCATGACAGAAGCGCGGCATGCGCGGTCAGTCCCCATCGTTACCCGCGGGCGCGGGCATGCGCCACTCGCCCGGCAGGGGCGCTGCGATCTCGGCCCGGTCGCCGAGCCAGGGATTGAAATAGCCGTACCGAAGCCACGGGCAGAGCTTGCGCAGCCTTTTCATGAAGGCCGCGAGGCCCATGGAGGCCGCGCCCTCGCCTGACACTTCCGCCGGGACGCCCCCGGACGAACCGGTCATCAGCTCCCGGTACCATTCCGGGTCGATATTGAGGTTGCGCCACTCGATCATGCTCACGCCGTTTTCGCCCACGAACTGCGCGAGCGCCGCGAGCTCGGCCTCGGTGTCGGTGATGCCCGGGAAATAGAGCAGGTTCAGCGCCACGAACACGCCATGCCGCCGCGCCGTGCGGACGGACTCGGCCACGTCCGCGAACGTGTAGTCCGTGGGACGGTAATAGCGGTGATACAGCTCGGGCCGGGCGCTGTTGAGGCTGACGCGCAGGCTCGTGAGGCCGGCTTCGGCAAGGCGCGCCACGGCCTCGGGCCGCGAGGCGTTGGTGTTGCAGTTGACCGTGCCGTGGCCCGTCCAGCGGGCGGGGTCGCCCGCGCCCCGGAAGAGGCGCACGCTTTCCACGAGGAGGTCGGCGTTCGTCAGCGGGTCACCCTCGCAGCCCTGCCCGAAGGAATAAATGGGCGTAGCCTTCTCCCGGCCGGCATGCACGGCCATGACCTCCGCGAGCTCTTCGGGCGTGGGCGTGAAGGCGAGGCGGCACTGGGGCGTCACGGCCACGGGCGAGTCCGCGCTGCGCGCGGAGATGCAGCCCACGCAGCGGGCATTGCACGCGCGCGCGCTCGGGAGCGGCGCCTCATAGCGCCCGAGGGCGAAATTGCGCGCCGCCGGGCAGGCATAGCGGCGCACGCAGTTGTCGATGATGTGCCGGATGAGCCGGTTCTTGGGATAGTCGCGCAACAGGGCCTCGGCCCCGCGCTCGATGCGGCCCGGCCTGATGTGCCGGAACTGCTGGCGCGGGTCATCGTCCACCTTGCGGGCGCAGACCCAGAAGCGGCCCCGGGCGAAGCCCACCGCGCCATACGCGAAGAGCGGCAGCAGGGGGGCGCCCTCCTCCGTCACATAGGCCGGGTGCGCGGAAAGGGTGTGCGCGGGCGCGGCGAAGGCTGCCACCGCGAAGCCGTCCACCGCTTCCATGGCGCCGCTTTCAGGGTCAAGGCCCACGGCGCGCCGCCCCGGCAGCAGGAAGAGCTCGCTCTCCTCCGGGAGCGGTATGAGCTCGTCCGGGCGGGGCAGGCCCCACTGGGCGCCGCGGCGGCAGACCATGAGCAGCCCGGGCTCGTCCACCACATTGCCCTTGGCGTCGGCCATGACCAGACGCGGGGAAAGCCCCATACTTCCTCCTTGCCCCGCACGGGCCAAGCGTATATAAGCGGAGCCACGTGCCGGCGCACGGCCCTTGCAAGCGAGGTTGCGTATGTTCTCCGCCCTGCTGTTCATCTTTTTCTGCTTTTTCGGCATCCTGGCGGCGCTCTTCTACCTGCACAAAAGGCAGGAACAGGCGTGGCAGCTTCTGCGCGACGAGCACGCCCAGTTGCGCGTCCTTACGCGCGCGCTGGAATCGCGGCTGGAATATCTCGCCACCGTGTGCCTCGACCCGGAGCAGGCGCACAAGTCCCAGGATCGCGCCGCAGAGGGGCATGAACCGGGACAGGCGGCTCCCTATCCCCCCCTTGACGAGACGCCGGCCGGCCCCTCGGGCACCGACCCGCTCCTGCGCCTGAGCTTCGAGGAGCCGGAAACGCCCCGCGCCCCGGCGCCCGGCGAAAACGGGCACGACCCCGCGCTCGAGCTCCGCTTCGCGCCCGGCGAGGAGGAGCCCCGCCGCTGACGCCGCCTCAGGCGCGGGCCGAAGCGCCGGCCGGGCCTTCGGCGCCAGCGCCGAAACGCCCCCGCGCCGCATCGAGATAGGCCTGCTTGAGCTCCGGCTGCGGCACTTCGTTGGCCCAGAGCAGATAGGGCACGCTCAGACAGTCGCGGCGCACCGCCGCCGCCCGCTCCCGGCGCGCCGCCACCAGTCCTTCCGCGTCCTGCATCCAGAGGTCGCAGAGCCTGTCGGTGAATTCCTGCGCCCTGTGGCGCGCGCGGTGCTTCGCATTCACCTCGGCGAGCGCGGTCTCGCCGATATAGCGCGCAAGCTCGGGCCGCTCCAGCAAAAAGCGGATGCGGTAAAGCGCGTCGCCCGCATCGTCCGGCGCATAGCCCACAAGGTGCTCGCCGTCCACAAAGAGCTTTTCCATGCCGTGCCCGATGCGCGGCGTCACGAGGCAGCCGCCGCAGCCCATGGCCTCGAAAACGCGAAAGTTCAGGTCGCCGTGCTCGCACTGGTTGAGGAGCACGCGTCCGCGCGGGAAGAGCGCGCGGTAATCGCCCCGGGTGACGTGCAGCCCGGGCAGGCCCTGGCCAACCTGCTCCAGAAAGGCGGCGCGGCGCGGCATGGTCTCCGGGTTCACATTGCCCACGAAGAGGCAGTCCCACTCCTTCGCAATCTCGGGGCGGGGGCGGTCTTCCTCCCAGGCGAAGGGCGGCGACCACCACACGCGCTCCGCCGGAAGATACGGCCCGGCGAAGCGTTCCAGATGGGCGCCGAGCGAGACCAGGCAGGCGTCAAAGGCCTGGGCGTAATGCGGCTCCCACGAATGGATGTGCGAATCCACGGCATAAAAAACCGTGAGGCAGGGGAAATCCTCCACGCCGAGCACGAAGGGCGCACGGCTCTTGTCCGCCACCACGACCACGTCGGGCGTGAAGCCCGCGAGCCTGACGAGGTCGTCCCAGCCGTAGACCCGGGGCTCCTCAAAATTGTGGAAGGCCACGTCCTGCCAGCCGCAGTCCTTGAGGGAGGAGCAGAAGAAGGGGCTGCCGATCCAGAGAAGTCGTTGCATGTGTCTCCCGCCGCGGTTGCCATCGTGGACAAGATTGCATACTATTTTCAGGATACTGTTCACGGCCGGCGGCGTCAAGGCGCCACGCCTTCCGCGCGCCTTAGGGCAGGCCGGCCGCATCCCGCAGGAACGCCATGCGCCGCCCCTTGCGTCTCCTCTTCCGCGTCGTCCTTGTGGCGCTCCTCGGGCTCTCCCTGCTCATGGGCGCGGCCTGGTGGTTCCTCCAGCGCGACCCCGGGGGCCTGATCAACCGCTATCTCGGCGAGGCCGCGCGCAGCCACGGGCTTGACTTCAGCATGGGCGCGGTGGACGTGAGCCTTTGGCCCTCCCCGGCCGTGGCCGTGAGCAATGTGCGCGTGGAGCGCGCGGATGTCACGCTCTCGGCGGCCTATCTCACCGTGCGCCCCGACCTGTTCGCCCTGTTGCGCGGGACTTTTTCGCCATGGAGCGTCGCCCTCGTGCGCCCGAGGCTGGAGGCGCGCCTGGACAGCCCCTTAGGCGAGCCCGGGGAGCTTGCCGGGCGGCTGCGGGCGCTCCTCGGCGGCGGGGATGGCGAGGCGCCGGCGCCCCCGTTGGGCTTTCTGGACGGGAGCTGCCGCCTCGAGATCACCCAGGGGCGCGCGCGCCTCACGGGCGCCGACGGGGCGGGCCTTTCCCTGCGCGGCCTCCAGTGCCGGCTCAAGCTGGCGCCCCCGGGCGAGGCCGAGGGCACGCTCCAGTTCGCGAGCCTGCGCTACTTCGCGCAGGACGAGACGGTGGCGAGCCTCGAGCGCTTCCGCCTGGAGGGTGAGAGCGACCTTGTGGCGCCGCTCAGCGCCACGCCGGGCCTGAAGCTCGGCGCCACCCTCCACGCCGCGGCCTGGCCCGGGCCTGTGCGCGCCACGCTGGCCTTCCAGGGGCAGCCCGGCGGCTGGAACGGGAGCTTCGCGCTCGATTCCGACCTCTTGCTGGGCAGCGCCGCGAACGAGATCATCCCGCTCACCATCCAGGGCACTGCCGCCATGGCCACGGGCGCCCGCGACATGGACCTGCGCGGCGTCAACTTCGCCCTCGGGGCGGACAGTGGACGCCTCGACGGCACCTTGCGCCTGCCCGGGAGCGCCGGGGGCCCGGCCCTCAAGGGCAGCCTGCTCTTGCACCGCGCGAGCCTCACCCAGTGGCTCGGCTTTGCGCGCAACCTCGCGCCGGGCCTGCAACTGGCCCTCGACAACGTGACCGAGGCAAGCGTCGACTTCGAGCTTGACGGCGAAGGCCTCAAGGCGCCGCGCATCTCGGCCGTCTGCGCGGGCGCGCGCTTCACGGGCAGCGGCGGCGTGCCCTCGTGGCAGGCGCCGGAGGTGGTGCTCGACCTGGCCTCACAAAACGTCAATCTCGGCCTCGCCCTGCCCGAAGCCGTGGCCAACCCGCCGGAAAACGTCAACTTTTTCCACCCGCCGCTCACGCCCATGCCCGGCGAACCGCTCAAGCCCGGCGAAACCGGCATCGACTACGACATCCGGCTCGCGGCGGAAACGGTGCGCTACGGCCCCCTGACCATCACGGGCGCGAAGACGCGCATCTACCCGGGCAAGCTGGACAAGAACGGCCTTGAAGACGTGCTCATCGAGGCCGAGGCCGCGCTCTATGGCGGCAGCTTCCGCGGCCAGTGCATCCTCGGAGGGAGCCGCGCGACCCCCTATGCCATCACGGCGCAGGTGCGCGGGGTCAACGGCGCGCCGCTCGCCAAAGACATGCCGGTGCTGCCCTTCCGCAGCGGGCGCTTCCGCGCCGACGCCAATGTGCAGAGCCAGGGGCGCGAGCTCGACCTCTTCCTCTCCAAATTGCGCGGAAGCCTCAGCGTGCGCGGCGAGCAGGGGGCCCTTGCCGGCGTGGCCGCGGGGGCGCTGGCCTTTTCCCGGCTGGAGGCGGACATCGCCCTGCGCTCCGGCGTGTGGCGCGCAAAGCGCCTTGGTCTCGACGGGGCGTGGAAGCTCAGGCTGGAAAATGCCAACCTCGACGGCACTGCGGAACTTGACGGCAGGCTCTGGTTCGGCGCCACCGAGGCGGGCGCGGGCATGGAATTCCAGAAGATCCCGGGGAGCGGGAGCCTCAGGCTCGGGCCGGAACTCTGCGGCATTGACCAGGGCCTGCGCGCCACATGGCGGGCCGCGCTCGGCTGCCAGAGCGCGCGCAAGCGCCTCACCGCGGCCGGCCTGCATCTTGAGGCGCTGGCGTCTACCATCACGGGCGAGCTCAACTTCGAGGGCGCGGGGCCGTCCGTGCAGGGCCGCATCGACGCCAAATGCCCCGACCTCGCCCGCACCCTGCGCCTCATGGGCATGGCGTCGCCCAGGCTGCCGCAGGCGCTGCGCAGCCTCTCCTTCACGGCGGAGCTCACGGCGAAGCCCGAATCACTGGGCCTTGCCAAGCTCAACGCCAAAACGCCGCAACTCGCCGCCACGGGCTCCCTCAGCCTCGGCCGGCGCAAGGGGCGCCCGCTCGTGGAGTTCGCCCTCGCCTCGGAAGCCGTGGACCTGGAAGAGCTCGCCGGCCCGGACAAGCCCGCAGCCAAGGGCGCCACAAAGGCGCAGGCCCGCGGCGCCCCGTGGGAATTCCCCATCCTGCGCGACTTTGACGCCAGGGGGGAGCTCAAGGTGCGCGACCTCTCGGGCTGGCGCTTCCACTTGAAGGACATGGTGATGCCCGTGGCGCTTGAGGCCGGGCGCCTCACCCTCGGGCCCGGCAAGGGCCGTTTTTACGGCGCCACGCTCCACAGCCGGAGCACCGTGGATTTTCGCAAGGCCATGGCCTTTGACACGAGCCTCGCGGTCACGGCCTTCGACCTTGGCGCCGCGGCCCGCGACCGCAAGGTGGAGGCCGTGCTCACCGGGCAGGCCAGCCTCGAGGCGGCCCTGCGCGCCAAGGATCTTGGCCCCGGGCGCCTCCCCGCGGCGCTCAGCGGCGACTGGAGCTTCAGCGTCCGCAACGGCTCCTACCAGTCGCGCGGGAAAAACGGCGAACTCAAGGGCGAGCCCACGCGCTTCACCGTCGCCTCGGCCTCGGGCACCGTGCGCGACGGCGTGGCGCAAAGCAGGGACCTGCGCATCCAGGGGCCCACGCTCACCACCACGGGGAGCGGCAGCCTCAATCTCGTGAGCAGGACACTCGACTGCAACTTCACCGTCAACATGAAGGGCCTGCCGGAAATCCCGCTGCGGGTTTACGGCAGCGTGGACAAGCCCAAGACCTCGATAGGCGCGGGCAAGCTCATCCTCAACACCATCACCGGCATCACCACGGGCTTCGTGGACATCCTCGGCGGCATCGTGGAAGGCACCTGGAAGCTCTTTCGCTGAGCGGCCTAGGGCTTGATGTAGGCGAAGCCCTCGCGCTGGAGGCGCACAACCTCCACAAGGCCCGCGGGCACCACCTGGCAGCCGGGCCAGAGGCGCTCGTGCGCGATGCCGTTCTCGGCAAGGGCATTGGCGCAGATCTTGAAGCGCACGCCGCGCTGCATGAGCTCGGCGGTCTTGGCGCGCAGCGCGTCAAATTCGCCGCCCTCGGCCGCGAACAGCGGCGCACCTCCGCCATTGGCGACCACATCCAACTGGAAGCTCTCGCCGGGAAGGCCGTTGAGATAGTTTTCGGCATTGCGGAGCACCAGGGCGAGGATGGCCGGGTCCCTGGCGTCAAGGTGCAGGCAGACATCGTAGTTCATGGCTCCTCCTTAAAAAGCGTGCCCGCAAGTGGGCAGTTGCGACACGAAAGACACGGCAGATTAACAGAGGCCCGCGCCACTGCCAAGCCCGCGCCCGCCAGCAGCGCGCAAAGCCCCGGCATTGGTCACAAATGCTTGCGCGCCGCGCCCTCTCGGGCTAGACTGCGGCCACCATGCGGCGCGCATCCGGGCTCTTCCCCCCTTTCGGAGCGGCGTTCCGGCGGTCGCCGGGGCGGCTCGCTCTCCTGTTGCTGCTTCTCGCTCTTCTGGGGCAGCTCGGCGGTTGCGGCCTGCTCGCCAAAAATACCGACCCGGGCGCGCAGGGCGCGGACACAGCGCAGGGCGCCCCCCAAAACGGAGGGGCGGGCGCCGGCGAAGGCGGCTCCGCTGCTGGCGCTGGCGCCGAACCCGCCTGGGACAGCGACCCGGTGCCCTATACCGTGGAGATCGAGGTCGCCGGCGACCCGGACTCCCTCAAGAGCAAGATGCACGACGCAAGCCAGCTCATCAAGCTCGTCAAGGAGCCGCCGGACAGCATGCTCGCGCTCGAGCGGCGCGCCCGCGCGGACGAGGAGACGGCGGTCAAGCTCCTGCAGTCGCAGTGCTATTATGACGGCAAGGCGGAGTTCCACATCGACGAGGCCGCAACGCCCGTGCGCGTGACGCTCACCCTCACGCCCGGGCCGCGCTATACCGTGGGCCGCGCGGACGTGCGTTACGAGCCCGCGCCCGTGGTGCCCGAGGCCTTCCTGCACCGCACCCGCGTCACCGGATTCTGGGGGCTTGAGCGCGAAGCGCTCCCCGCGCCCTCCTTTCCCGACGCTGTTCCCGGCGTGACCGTGGGCGAGCCCATCGTGGCCGACGCCATGCTGGCCGCTGTCGCAGCCATGCCCGAGGCCCTGCGCCGCACGGGCTACCCGCTCGCCAAGGTCACGGAGAGCCGCTACACCCTGGACCCGGCCGACCGCACCCTCAATGCGGACATCGTGATCAACCCGGGGCCGCCCGCGCTCATGGGGCCGGTGCTCATCCACGGCAACAAGGAAGTCAACACCTGCTACCTCGAGCGCCTTGTCCCGTGGACGCCCGGCGAGGAGCCCTGGGACGACGAACTGCTCACCGACTATGCCAATACCCTGCGCGGCCTCGGGCTTTTCCGCTCGGTGGAGGCCGAGCCCGTGGCCGACGACATGAAGCTCGAGCATCGCCTGCTCGCGCCGGACGGCAGCGAGGGCGATGTGGGCATCGTGCCGGCGTCCGTCACCGTGGCCGAGGGGCCGCCGCGCTCGGTGAGCGCCAGCGCCCGTTATGATTCGGACACGGGCTTCGGCGTGGAGGGCACCTGGGAGCACCGCAACCTCTTCCACAACGGCGAGCGCCTCACCCTTGACGCGCCCATCTCGCAGCAGGAGATCGGCCTCAAGGCCGCGTTCGAGAAGCCGGCCTTCCTCCAGCGGGGGCAGCGGCTGCTCGCCAACGGCTCGGCCCTGTGGGAAAATACCGACGCCTACCAGCAGGAATCGCTCAAGGGCGAGGTCGGCATAGACCGGCGCCTCGCGCGCCAGTGGTGGGGCGGCATCCACCTCGGCGCCGAGGGCGGCTGGCTCAAGGACAACGAGCACGAAAAGCGCCCCTACGGCGTCATCGAGCCCAAGGCCGGCCTGCGCCACGACAGCCGCAACAACAAGCTCAACCCGAGTAGCGGCATGGAGGCGGAGCTCAAGCTCATCCCCTTCAGCGGCTTTTATGAGGAATTTTTCGGCGCCTTCGCCACCACGCTCTCGGTGGCGGGCTTTTACGCGCCCTACGGCAAAAAGCCGGACGGCAAGATCAACGACAGCCTCGTGCTCGCCGGCCGCGTGGAGGGCGGCGCCATGCCCGGGGCTTCCTCGCTGAAGAGCATCCCGGCGAGCCTGCGCTATTTCACGGGCGGCGCGGGCTCGGTGCGCGGCTACGCCTACCAGGCCATCGGCCCGCGCGACAAGGAAGGCGACCCCCTGGGCGGGCGCTCCTATCAGGTGGTCAACCTCGAGGCGCGCTTCATGGTGGCCGAAAATGTGGGCATCGTGCCCTTTCTCGACGGCGGCATGGTCTACAAGGACGAATTCCCGCACATCATCGGCGACATGGACTGGGGCACGGGCCTCGGCTTCCGCTATTACACGCCCATCGGGCCCGTGCGCCTCGACGTGGCGACACCCCTGCACAGGATCGACGGCGACCCGCCGGTGCAGTTCTACATCAGCATAGGGCAGTCCTTCTGATGGCCTGGTTCTGGAGGAAGAAACAGCATGCGCCCGGAGACGGCGCCGCGCCGGAGGCTGCGGCCCAAAAGCCAAAGCCCCGCCGGCGCTGGCTGCGCCGCTGCCTGTTCGGGCTGCTCGCGCTCGTGGTGACGGCGCTCGCCGCTATGGCCGGGGGGCTTTACTGGGTATGCCAGACTGAAGGCGGCCAGGCGTGGCTCGTGAAGACCGCCAACGCGGCCCTCGAAAGCAAGGACGGCGGCCTCACCCTGCGCCTGACGCGGCTTTCGGGCTCGCTGCCCTTCGATTTCACCTTCGGGCTGGAAGCGGCCGACGCGCACGGCGTCTGGCTCACGGCGCCGGACAACCGCATCCTCTGGAACTGGCGGGCGCTCCCCGGCGGCGTGCGCATTGAAAAAGTGGCCGTGCGCCGCCCGGTACTCACGCGCCTGCCGGAGCTTCCGCCCGCGCCCAAGCCCGAGCCGCCCTCGCCGCCCCTGACGCTTCAGGACGTGCAGGCGCTGCTCGGCAAGGTCGCGGGCGTTTTCCGCAAACCGCCCTTCTGGCTGCCCGGGGTCTATCTTGCCGCCACGGTGGAGGAAGCGCGCTTGCCCGCGGCGCTGCTCGGCGAAAAGGCAGCGGCTCCAGCCGATGCAGGGGCGGCGGACGCCGGGAGCGGTTCTGCCCCGCCTCCGGGGGGCGAACTGCGCGCGGACGCCGGGCTCACGGTGAAGTTCGAGGCCGTAAACGGCGCCACTCTGGACGCCACGGCCATGCTCGCGGGCGCGGACGCGCAGGAGCTGCGCCTTGCCGTGCTCGGGCTCAGCGAGGCCAACGTCAAGGCCAAGGTCACGGCGCGGCCGGATGCCGCCGGCCCGGGCCTCGCCGCCGGCGCGCAGGTGGAGGCGCGGCTTCAGGCGCCCGCGCTTTTCGTGGCTGACCTCCCCGAAGATCTGCTGGGCTCCGCGGCAACCCTGCACCTCGCGCTGGACGCCAGGGGCCTCGGCGATGCCGCCAGCACGCCGGTCGTCAGCCTGCGCGGCCCCAATCTCGCCGCCGGGCGCGTGAGCCTTCAGGGCGAGGGCTCGTGGCAGGCCGCTTCCGGCTGGGGCCGCGGCGAGATCGACGGCCCGCTCGCCCTGCGCCTTGCGGCGGCGCTGGCTCCGGGCGCAGCGGAGGTGGCGACCGCCGATACCTCAGACCCGCTCGCCATGTTCCGCGCGCCGCTCCGGCTCACGCTTTCGGCCGGCGGGGCGCTCCCGGCGCCTGACCTTGACCTCAGGCTCGGATGCGCCGAGCTCGTCGCCGGCGGCCACCGCCTCGAGGGCCTGGCGCTCGCCGTCAGCGGCAAGGACCTGGCCCTGCCGTTGGACGCCACCTTCCCCCCGGCCAGGGAGACGGCCATCGACCTTGACGTCGCAGCCACCCTGGACGGCCATGCCCTCACCACCCGCGGCCAGTTCTTCTACGCCGCGTCCGAAGACGCCGCCGGCCCCGGCGCGCCCCACGGCCTGCGCGCGGGCGTGCGCGACCTCGTCCTCCATGCCGCGGGCGTGGGCGGCGAGGGGGCCCTCACGGCCCTTTTGCCGCATGGCGGCTCGCCAGCGCTGGACGGCGGCCTGCGCCTGCATGTGGAAGACTGGGCCGCGCTCTCCGCGCTTGTGCCCGGCATGGCCCTCACGGGCGACGCCAGCGTGGAACTGGAGCTTAAATCTCTTGCGCCGGCCGGAGCGGATGGCCCGGACACGACCGCCGCCGCCCCCTCGCAGGACGCGCGCCTTGCGTGGCGCATCCCGTGCCTCAACGTAAGGGAAAGGGCCGGCAAGGAAGTGGCCCGCGTGCAGGGCCTTGCCGGCGAAGCGCGCCTCACGGACCTTTTCCGGCAGGCGGCGCTCGCCTGCCGCCTCGAGCTTCAGGAAGCCCGGGCTTCGGGCATGCGCCTTGGCGCCAAGCTCACGGCCGAGGGCCCGCTGGCCGGCCCGCTCAATGCCAGGCTCTCCACCACGGGGGATGTGGCCGCGAAGCTTGACGCGGCGTGGCAGCCGGGCGAGGTGCTCCTGCGCGTGCTCGACGCCCGCGCCACGCTGCCCGCCACGCTCACGGGCAGCCAGTCGGCGCGCCTCGGCGCGAGGCTCGAGCGGGCGGCGCGCCTGCGCTATGGCAAGGACGGCATGGGCGTTGACCGCCTCGATGTCGCCCTGACGCCCTCGGGCCGACTCCATGCCCAGGGAGGCCTCGCGCCGGACAAGCTCGATCTCGACCTCAGCCTGACGCGGCTCGAGCTCAAGCCGTGGAGCGTCCTTGTGCCTTCGCTGCCTTCGGGCGCCGTGGACATCACGGCCAAACTCAACGGCAGCCCGGCGCGGCCCGCGGGCCGCTTCCGCGTGGGCGTTTCCAGCCTGAAGATCCCCGGGAGTCCGCTCGCACCCCTCTCTCTCGCACTTGTGGGCGGCATCGAGCAGGCGCGCCAGGGCGGCATCCTCACGGCGCGGCTGGAGCTGCCGCAAGCCACGCTCAAGGCCCTCGGCGGGGACGCGGCCCGCGTGGCCGCGCGCGTGCCCCTGCTCTTCGGGGCCGACGGCATCCCCAAGCCGGACATGCGCGGGCAGCTCTCCGCCCAGGTACGCTGGGACGGCGCCCTCGGCCCCCTCTGGAGCCTCGTGCCCATGGCCGACCGCCGCCTCAACGGCCGCATCGCGCTCAATGCCGACGCCGGCGGCACCCTCGCCGCGCCGCGCGTGCGCGGCGGCGTCCAGATCAACCAGGGCCGCTTTGAAGACCTCATGCTCGGCGTCCTGCTCACGGACATCACCCTGCGCCTTGACCTTGACGACAAGGGCGCGGCCACCCGCGGGGGCCTGCCCGGCAGCATGCGTCTCAATCTTTCCGCCTCGGACGGCCGCGGCGGCAAGGCCGCCATCACCGGCTCGGGCGCGCTCAACGGCACCGACCTCGACCTCAAGGCCAGCATCGACCGCCTGAGGCCGCTGCGCCGCCGCGACGTGCACATCATGCTCTCGGGCAACGCCACGGTCCGGGGCAGCGCCACGGCGCCGGACGTGGCCGGCGAGATCGTCGTCAATCAGGGCGAGGTGCTGCTCAACAATATCGAAATGGGCGGCAGCATCACCACCCTCCCCATCAGCACGGCCCCGGCCCCTGAGGAGAAGGCCGGCAAAAAAACCGCCAGGCCAGCATCCGCGCCGGCCCAGAAGCCCACGGCCGCGGCGCCGCAGGGGAATCTCCATATCCGCATCATCATGCTGCCGCGCTTCATCGTGGAGGGGCGCGGCCTCACGAGCCTGTGGAAGGCCAACCTGCTCATTACCGGCCCGCCCTCCGACCCGGACATCACGGGCAGCGTGGAGGCCGTGCGCGGCAATTTCGACTTTCTCGGCAAGAATTTCGCGCTCACGCGCGGCCTTGTCACCTTCGCGGGCGGCGCGCTCTCCGACCCGCTGCTGGACATCGAGCTCACCAACGAAACGCCCGACCTCACGGCCCATATCCTCGTCACCGGCACGGTGCGCAAGATGAAGCTCCGGCTCACGAGCGACCCTTCCCTGCCGCGTGACGACATCCTCTCGCGGGTGCTCTTCGGCAAGAGCGTCAACGAGCTCGGGCGCCTCGAGGCGCTCCAGCTCGCCGGTGCCGTGGCGCAGCTCGCCGGCTTCGGCGGCGGGGGCGGCGGCATCTTCGGCGCGGCCAAGAAGGCCCTCGGCGTGGACGTGCTCCGGCTCGGCACCTCCCCCACAGGCGGGGCCGACTCCGGCGACGATGACGCCGGCGGCACCACCCTCGAGATGGGCAAGTACCTTACGGACAGCATCTACATGGGCATCCAGCAGGGCATGAAGCCCGACAGCACGGCCTTCATCATCGAGTGGGAACTGACCCCGCGCACGAGCATGGAGATCCGCACCGAGCAGCAGAACACCTGGGGCGGCATCAAATGGAATTACAAGTATTGACACAGCCGGCCGGGACGACCGGGATACGCGCCGCGCGGGCAGGCGACCATCCGGCGCTCGTCGCCCTGTGGCGCCGCAGCGTGGAGGCGAGCCACGCCTTTCTGGCCCCCGGGGATGTGGACGGCATCGAAAACGAGGTGCGCAGGGGCCTCAAGGCGGTGCCCGAGCTGTGGCTCGCCGAGGCGGACGGCGCGCCCGCGGGCTTTCTCGGCTGCGCAGGCAGCCACGTGGACATGCTCTTCGTGGCTCCCGAGCGCTTCCGCCGGGGCGTGGGGAGCCTCTTGATCGCCCATGCCCGGCGCCTCCACGGGCCGCTGTCGCTGGAGGTCAATGAAGACAATACAGGTGCGCTCGCCTTTTACCGCGCCCGGGGCTTCATGGTGACGGGGCGCAGCCCCGCGGACAGCGAGGGGCGCCCGTACCCGCTCCTGCATCTCAGCCAGGCCGGCGCCTGAGCGCAACGTATGGTCAATTTCAGGAAGCGCCCATGAGCAACGAGCACCCAGAGCACACCGGGCACCGCGGCAAGGGACGACCCCGCGGCTTCGACCGCCAACAGGCGCTTCACGCCGCCCTCGAGCTCTTCTGGCAGGCGGGCTACGAGCCGGCCTCGGTGGCGCGGCTCTGCGAGGTCATGGACATCAAGCCGCCGAGCCTCTACGCCAGTTTCGGCAACAAGGCGGCGCTCTTTCTCGAGGCGGTGCGCCATTACGAGCACACCTACTGGCAGGAGCCTTCGAAACGCTTCCTGGCCGAGCCCGACATTTACCGCGCGGTGGAGGGGTTTTTCACCACCGCGGCGAGCATCCTGCTCTCGCCTGAAACGCCCTGCGGCTGCATGCTGGTGCTGGCCGCGGTGAACATCTCCCCGGCCGAAACGGAGATCATCGCGGCCATCCGCGAAATGCGCATGACGACCAAGGCCATGTTCGCGGATCGCCTTGCCCGCGCTGTCGCGGAAGGCCAGCTCCCGGCGGGGACGGATGTGGCCGCCCTCGCGGGCGCCCTCAACGCCCTGCTGGAGGGGCTGTCGCTCCAGGCGCGCGACGGCCTCTCCCGGGAGGAACTGGCCGCCATGGCCGCCCGCGCCGTGCATCTCCTGCCCCCGCGCCCCGAGGCTTGAATTTTTGACCGCACGCCGCGCTTGACATTTATTTAGTATTCAATAAATAATTACTCCGGCGCACGCACGCGGCACGAGGAAGCGCCGCGAGACCTGCGTGCAAGCGCCGCATTCCTTCATCTGCAACTGCTCAAGGCAGGGGGACGAACATGGGCAAGAACATCCTCATCCTCAACGGCAGCCCGCGGCTCAAGGGCAATACCGTCATGCTCTGCGACGCCTTCACCCGCGGCGCCGAAAGCTCGGGCCATACCGTGACCCGCATCGACCTCCAGAAGCTGGACATCCACGGCTGTCTCGGCTGCATGAAGGGCGGCAAGGACCCGGCCAGCCCCTGCGTGCAGAAAGACGGCATGGAAAAGGTCTATCCCGCCTATGTGGCGGCCGACATGGTGGTGCTGGCCTCGCCCATGTATTACTGGGCCATTTCAGGCCAGCTCAAGACCGCCTTTGACCGCCTCTTCGCCGTGGCCGAGTGCAACCCCGACTACGCCAACCCGCGCAAGGAATGCGCGCTGCTCATGGCCGCGGAAGGCGACACCCCGGACAACTGGAAGCCGGTGCTCGACTATTACAAGGCGCTCACCGGCTTCCTCAAGTGGAAGGACCTGGGCTATGTGCTCGCCGGCGGCGTCCTCGAGGCCGGCGCCATCGCGGGCAAGCCCGTCCTGGAGGAGGCGCGCGCCTTCGGCGCCGCCCTGTAATCGCCGCGCCCGCAAAAACTTCGCCGCCCCTCTCCGCGTCAAAACGGGCCGGGGCGGCGTTTTTTCGTGCGTTCCGCTCTTTCCGGCCAGGTCTCCCCGGGCCGCTATCCCTGCCGCTCCCACCAGGGTTCTTTATAGTCGTCCACGTCAAAGCGCCTGTCCTTGAAATAGAAGTCGCGGTCGGCCTCGGTGATGGCCCGTAAGGGGCGGCAGGGATTGCCCGCGGCCAGCGTGTTGTCCGCAATGTCATGCGTGACCACGCTGCCCGAGCCGATGACCACATTGTCGCCCACCGTGACCCCGGGATTGATGACCACGTTGCCGCCGAGCCACACATTGTTGCCGATGCAAACCGGCGCGCCGTATTCATAGCCCGAATTGCGGCTTTCGGGGTGCAGGGGGTGGCCGGCCGTATAGATGGCCACATTGGGCGCGCAGAGCACATTGTCGCCGATGGTGACGGGCGCCACGTCGAGTACCGTGAAGTTGTAGTTGGCGTAAAAGCGCTCGCCGAGCTCGATGTTGAAGCCGTAGTCGCAGTAGAAGGGCCCCATGATGGTGACGGTCTTGCCGCACTTGCCGAGGATGGAGCGCAGGAGCGCGTCGCGCTCCTCTTCGGCGTCCGGCGGGAGATTGTTGTATCGGTAGATCTTTTGGTGGCAGTCTTTATACAGCTCCCAAAGGCCGTCGCGCATGGGGATATACGGCAGCCCGGCCAGCATGCGTTCGCGCTGGTTCATGATGATTCTCCCCTGGAAAAAATCCGACTCCTGAAACGCCGGGGCGGGCCCGGCGCCCCGCGCCAGACCCGCCCGAACGATGCTGTCGTTTTCCGCGCCCGCTAGATGAAGAAGGCCCAGGTCAGCAGGAGGAACAGCGGGATGAGGATGCCGCACGACCACATCATGTAGCCGAAGAAGCTCGGCATCTTGACGCCCTGGTTCTCGGCGATGGAGCGGACCATGAAGTTGGGCGCGTTGCCGATATAGGTGTTGGCGCCCATGAACACCGCGCCGGCCGAAATGGCGATGAGGGTGGTTGCCATGTCGGTCATGAGGTGCTGCGCGTCGCCGCCCGCGGTGTTGAAGAACACGAGATAGGTGGGCGCATTGTCAAGGAAGCTCGAGAGCGCGCCGGTGAGCCAGAAGTACATGGCGTTGACGGGCTGGCCGTCCGGCGTGGAGACCATGTTGATGAGCGAGGCGAGCGCGCCCTCGGTGCCCGCGCGCAGGATGGCGATGGCCGGGATCATGGAGAGGAAGATGCCGAAGAAGAGCTTGGCCACCTCCTCGATGGGCGCCCAGGAAAAGCCGTTCATCTCGCGGCAGTGGCGGCTCGTGAACTTCCAGGAGAGGCCGGCGAGGCAGAGCAGCGCGAGGTCACGCAGGAGGTTCTGGCCCTCCACGGGCACGCCGTAGACCTCGATCCAGGTGCCGAAATTGATCATGCCCGAGGCGAGCACCGCCAGCACCACGCCGAGCAGGAAGAGCAGGTTGATGGTGCCCTCGAGGCCGAGCTTCTCCTCGGCGGCGTCAGGGTCGTGCGGGGGCTGCGGGCGGCCCTCCTTGTTGAAGAGCACCGTGTCGATGATGAAGAAGAGGAGCAGCAGGGCCACGGCCATGCAGAGCGTCTTGAAGAAGAGGTGCGTGGTCGTCCAGAAGAAGCTCACGCCCTTGAGGAAGCCCAAAAAGAGCGGCGGGTCGCCGAGCGGCGTGAGCGAGCCGCCGATATTGGCCACCAGGAAGATGAAGAAGACGATGGAATGCACGCGGTAGCGCCGGTGCGCGTTGGCGCGGAGCAGGGGCCGGATGAGCAGCATGGCCGCGCCGGTGGTGCCCATCCAGCTGGCGAGCACGGTGCCGATGGCGAGCAGGCCCGTGTTCACCACCGGGGTGCCCACCAGTGTGCCCTTGAGGCGCACGCCGCCCGCCACGGTGAACAGCGCGAACAGCAGCACGATGAAGGGGATGTAGTCCAAGAGGATGATGTGCAGGAATTCATAGAGCGCCGTGCCCAGGCCGAACACGATGAAGCAGGGCACGAGGAAGGCGAGGCCCCAGAACACGGCGATCTTGCCGAAATGGTGCTCCCAGAAGTGGGGCAGCGCCAGCGGCATGATGGCGATGGAAAGCAGCATGCAGGCGAAGGGAATGACCCAGATGGCCGAGAGCGAGGCGCCCGGGATGGTGGGGTGCCCCTCGGAAGCGAGGACCGCCTCGGGCGCCAACAGGGCGAGCGCCCCCAAGAGGATGGCCGGCACAAGCAGAGGCAATGAGCGGAGGTGTGACATCGTGCGCTCCTGTCTGGAGTGTGGCGCTCCCGCGCCGCAAGGTGGTTCCTCTTTGTGTAGGGCAATTTCCCGTGCTTTGCAATGCGCTTGCCCGCAAAGATTTTTTCTGCCACATATGGGGCCGGCCGCGCGGCCTTTCCGCCGCGGCCGCCTCACAATGGAGAAGGCCCATGCCCCTGCCCCACGATGTGTCGCCTGAGGGGGGAGCCGCCCCGGACGGCATCCCCGCGGAAGCCGGCGCGCCGAACGAAAATCCCGACGCCCCCGGCCGGCCGGTGACGCCCCGCCGCCGCGCGCGTCTGCGCCAAGTGCTCTCACAGCGCCAGCCCGACCTCACCCTGGTGCTCGCCAATATCCACGACCCGCACAATGTTTCGGCCATTTACCGCTCGTGCGACGCCTTTGGCGTGGCCCGCGTGCACCTCTACTACACCAACACGCCCTTTCCGGCGCTCGGGCGCAAGAGCTCGGCCTCGGCGCGCAAATGGGTGGAGAGCGAGCGCCACCGCGACAAAGAGGCGCTGTTCGCGGCCCTGCACGGGCAGGGCATGCAGGTGCTCGCCACCTCCTGCTCGCCCGAGGCGCGCCCCCTGCGCGCGTGGGACTTTCTCAGGCCCACGGCCGTCATTCTCGGCAACGAGCACGAGGGGGTGGACGAGTCCCTGCTGGCGGCGGCAGACGGCAGGCTCTACATCCCCATGCACGGCATGATCCAGAGCTTCAACGTCTCCGTGGCGGCGGCCATCATCCTCGCCGAGGCGGCGCGCCAGCGCGAGGCCGCGGGCTGGTATGACGCGCCGCGCATGGACGGGGTCGAACTGGAAGCCACGCTGGCCGACTGGCTGCAACGCTGAGGGGGCGCGGCACAAAAGCAGAGCGCGCCGCGGCACGCATTGCTATGGAAGGATCCACTCCACAGGAATACTCTTGAACCGCTGTTTCATGGTCTCGATGGCATCGCGGTTATTGTCCACGAGGATGCAATCGCGGCCATGTTGATACGCCGCCTCGCCCAAGGTGCCGCTGCCGGCGAAGAAATCACAGAGCATGTCCCCGGGCCGTGAATGGACGCGGACGATGCGGTTGATGATGCCGAGCGGCTTTTGCGTGGCATAGCCGGTTTTTTCCTTTCCGTTGGGGCTCACGATGGTGTGCCACCAAACATCGGTGGGCGTCTTGCCGCGCGCGGCCTTTTCCGCCCCCACGAGGCCCGGCGCCATGTAGGGGATGCGGTCCACTTCCTCAAAATTGAACGTATAGTGCTCCGGGTCCCGCGCATACCAGAGGATGGTATCGTGCTTGGCCGGCCATTTTCTTTTGGAGCGGCCCCCGTAGTCATAGGCCCAGATGATCTCGTTCATGAACGAATCGCGGCCGAAGACGGAATCGATCAGCACCTTGCAGTAATGGATCTCCCTGTAGTCGAGATGGAAAAACAGGGAGCCGTCTTTTTTCAATATCCTGTGTGCGTGGCGGATGCGCGGTTCGATAAAGGCCAGAAAATCGTCAAACTTGTCTGAATAGCCTTTGGTCTCCAGCCTGACAGTCCTGTACCGCTTCCCCTGAAAGCCCACCCGGTCGCCGTCGTGCGCCGCCTCGGTCCTGAGGCGGGTGCGCTTCTGGGTCTTGCCGGTATTGAAGGGCGGATCGATATAGATGAGGTCCGCGCACGCGTCCGGCAGCCCTTCCAGCACGCGCAGGTTCTCGTCAAAGTAGACTGTCAGGGTGGGCATATCCCGCCGTGCCTATGCGCCCGCGAGGCGGCGCAGTTTTTCGTGCAGGCTCGCGGCCCGGGCGCGCCCGACGCCGGGGAGCGCGCGCAGTTCCTCCTCGCTGGCCTTGGCCATGGCCTCCACGCTGCCGAAATGGTCCCAGAGCAGGCGCGCCGTGGCCGGCCCCACGCCGGGCAGGCGCATGAGTTCGCCTGACAGCGCGGCCCCGCGCCGGGCGCGCCGGTGGCGGCCGATGGCGAAGCGGTGCGTGGCGTCGCGCACCTGCTGGAGGAAGAGCAGCTCCTGGCTGCCCTCGCGCAGGGGCAGCGGATTGACGCGGCCGGGCACGAAGATGCGGTCGGCCACATTGCCGGCGCGGCGGTCGGCATGGCCGTCCTCGTCGCGGGCCTTGGCGATGGCCGCCAGCGGGAACAGGCCCTCCTCCCCGGCTTCGGCGAGCGCCCGGCTCACGGCCGTGAGCTGGCCGCGGCCGCCGTCGATGAGCAAAAGGTCGGGCCACGGAGGGCCGCTCTCGAGGCGACGCGCCACCCAGGCGTGGAGTGTGGCGTAGTCGTCCGCGCTGTCGGGCATGGAATAGATGCGGTAGTCCTCCTTGCTGGGGCGGCCGTCCACATAGACCACCATGCCCACGCGCGTCTGCTTGCCGCCCGTGTGCGACACGTCCACGCACTCGATACGGGCCGGAGGCTCGGGAAGCCCCAGCGCCTTGCCCACGCGCGCCAGCAGGGCCTCCCCGTCCTGCCCGCGCCGGCGGCGCGCCTCCTCTCGCGCATTGGCCGCGGCCATGTCCACCAGCTGATTGTCCGCCGTGTTCTGCGGCGCCACCACGCGCACGGTGCCCCCGCGCTTCTCCGAGAGCGCCTGCTCCAGCACGGCGCGGCCGTCCTCCCCTTCGCCCGTCTCCCCTTCGTCCTCATCCGCGAGCATGTCGGGCGGCAGCCAGGGCACGAGGATGCGCGGCGGCGGCGTGACTGTGCCATAGAACTGGGAAAGGAAGGAGGACAGGAGTTCCGGCGCGTCCTCAAAGCCCAGGCCGGGCCAGAAAAAGGCGCGCCCGTCCGTGACCGCGCCCCCGCGCACGAAGACGATGCCGAGCCCGAGGCCCTTTTCCGCCTCGCAGAGGCCGATGGCGTCCATGTCGCCGCCCGCTGGCATGATGGCGGCCTGGCGCTCCACCGTGCGTTCCACCGCGCGGATCTGGTCGCGCAGACGCGCGGCCCGCTCAAAGTCCAGCGCCTCGGCGGCCTCCTCCATTTCCGTGCGCAGGGAGCGCAGAAGCGGCTCGGCCCGCCCCTCGAGCACGGCGCAGACGCGTTCCACGGCCACATGGTATTCCTCCGGCGTGACCCCGCCCATGCAGGGCGCCGGGCACTGGCCCATGTGGTGATACAGGCAGGGGCGCACGCGGTTGCGCATGGCGCGGTCGGAGCAGCGGCGCAGGCCGAAGGCGCGGTGGATGAGCTTCCACGTTTCGCGGGCCGAGAAAGCCGAGGTGAAGGGCCCGAAATAGCGGGCGCCGTCGCGCCGGGCATTGCGCACGATCTCGAGGCGCGGGAAGGGCTGCTTCACGTCCAGCCTGAAGAGCACATACTGCTTGTCGTCGCGAAGGACGATATTGTAGCGCGGCCGGTATTTCTTGATGAGGCTCGCCTCGAGGAGCAGCGCCTCTTTTTCCGTGGTGGTGGTGAGATAGTCGATGCTCTGCGCGTGCGCCAGCATGGCCCGCGTCTTGACCGGCAGGCCCTCGGGCCGGAAATAGGAAAGCACGCGCCGCCTAAGCACGCGCGCCTTGCCCACATAGATGACGCGGCCGCGGGCGTCCTTGTAGAGGTAAACGCCGGGCGTGAGCGGGATGGTGGAGGGGTCGGGCCTGTCCATGCGCCCACCTTACGCCGGCACGGGCGCCCTGCCAAGGCCGGCGGATGCGCGGGGCCGGCCGGCGCCTTGCCTTGCCGGGGCAAGCGGCGCTATCCTGCACAAAACGCGCGGGCCGAGCCCCCACGGAGCGCCCATGTTTTACGGCTGGAAGATCAGCACTCTCTGCCTTGCGGGCAACTTCCTGCTTCAGGGCAGCGCCCTCTACGGCATGAACGCCTTTATGGAGCCCCTGTGCGAGGCGCACGGCTGGACGCGCGTGGGCCTCAACATGAGCCTCGGCGTGGCGGCCTTCATGGGGCAGGCGGCCATGCCCCTGGCCGCGGCCGTATCCGCCCGGCATTCCTTGCGCGGGCTCATGACCGCGGGCGCCGTGGCCGGGGGGCTCGCCACCTGCGCCATGGGCGTGACCGGCGACATCCGGCTCTTCACCTGCTTTCTCGTGCTGCTCTGGGTGGCCTCGCAGGTCTGCGGCGGCGTGGTGGCCAACGCCCTCATGAGCAACTGGTTCAGCCACTACCGCGGCATCGCCTTCGGCCTCGCCAATGCGGGCACCAACGTGTCCGGCATGGTGCTGCCCTTCATCACCCTGCTGCTCATCCGCCATTTCGACCTGCAAACGGCGTATTTCGTCCTCGGCGGGGCGACCCTGCTGCTGGCGCCCGTCTGCTGGGGGCTCGTGCGGCGCACGCCGCAGATGCTGCACCTGCACCCGGACGGCCGCCGCCACGACCCGCGCCCGCCCAAGGGGGTACCCCGCCAGGTGTCGCTCGCGGCGCTCGTGCGCGACCCCGCGCCCTGGTGCATCGGCGTGGCCTTCGGGCTCGCGCTCATGGTGGGCGCCGGCATCCTGAGCCAACTCAAGCCGCGCTTCACCGACATGGGCGCCGAAGCCTATACGGCCATGATCCTCGCCGGGGCCGCGGCCTTTTTCGGCATGCTCGCCAAATTCTTCTGGGGCTGGCTGTGCGACCGCACCACGCCCATCCTGGCCTCGCGGGCGCTCATGATGGGCAGCGCCGCCAGTATGGGGCTTTTGCTGCTGCCGCCGAGCCTTGTCAGCATGGCGGCCTTCGGCTTCTTCTTCGGGGTGTCTCTTGGCGGCCTGTGGGTGGTGCTGCCGGCCGTGGTGGCCTATTATTTCGGCAGCGCCAACTTTCTCTCGGTCTACAAGTTCGTGGCCATCTTCATCCTGGTGCGCAGCCTGGGCTTCCCCGCCATGGGCCTTTCCTACGACCTCTGCGGCAGCTACGCCTTCTCCGACATCTTCTTCAGCGCGTGCCTCGTGGTCGCGGCGGCCCTCACCTTCTGCCTGCGCGAGGACAGGGCAGCGGAACGCCACGCGCCCCGGCACGGACGCCGCTAGCAAGGTGTCCGGGAGGCGCCGGCCTCAGTTCTTCAGGCTGTGGATAGGCGCGGGGATGCGGCCGCCCAGCGCGATGAAGCGCTGCGCGTTGCCGCCGGGCACGGCCATGATGGCCGCCTTGCCGAGCAGGCCCCCGAAGGAGACCTCCTCGCCCACGCCCTTGCCGGGCACAGGGATGACGCGCACGGCCGTGGTCTTGTGGTTGATGACGCCGATGGCCATCTCGTCGGCGATGATGGCCGAAAGCGTGGAAGCCGGCGTGTCGCCGGGGATGGCGATCATGTCGAGCCCCACGGAGCACACGCTGGTCATGGCCTCCAGCTTTTCAATGGTGAGCTGGCCGGAGCGGGCCGCGGCCTCGATGCTCGAATCCTCCGAGACCGGGATGAAGGCGCCCGAGAGCCCGCCCACCGAGGAGGACGCGAAGCCGCCGCCCTTCTTGACCGCGTCGTTGAGCATGGCGAGCACGGCGGTGCTGCCCGGCGCGCCGATGCTGGAGAGCCCGAGGCTCTGGAAGATCTCGCCCACGGAGTCGCCCACGGCCGGCGTGGGCGCGAGCGAGAGGTCGGCCACGCCGAAGGGGATGCCGAGCCGGCTCGCCACCTCGGAGCCGATGATCTCGCCCACGCGAGTAACCTTGTAGGCCGTGGCCTTGATGACCTCGGCCATGTCCAGCAGGGTGAGGGGGCGGCCCTGCGCGTTGCAGCCGCGCTCCAGCGCGCGGTCGATGGCCTTCTTCACCACGCCGGGGCCGGAGACGCCCACATTGATGACCACATCCGGCTCGCCCACGCCGAGATAGGCGCCGGCCATGAAGGGCACGTCCTGCGGGATGTTGGCGAAAACCACCAGCTTGGCGCAGCCGATGCCGCCGCGGTCGGCCGTGGCGTCGGCCACGCGCAAAATCTGCTCGCCCATGAGGGCCACGGCGTCCATGTTGATGCCGCTGCGCGAGGACGCCACGTTGATGGAGGCGCAGACGCGCTCGGTGCGGGAGAGCGCGTCGGGCAGGGCCTCGATGAGCGCGCGGTCGCCCTTGGCAAAGCCCTTTTCCACCAGCGCCGAAAAGCCGCCGAGAAAGTCCACGCCCGCGTCCTTGGCGGCCTCGTCCAGCGCCTCGCAGACCGCGAGCATGCCGTCGGGCCCGAAGGGCGCGCCCACCACGGCGATGGGGCTCACGCTGATGCGCTTGTTGACCACCGGGATGCCGTACCTGTCGCCCACCTCGTCGCACACGGCCACGAGCTGCGCGGCGTGCCGGCGGATCTTGGCGCGCACGTTGGCCACGAAGAGCTCGAGGTCGTGGCTCACGCAGTCGAAGAGGCTCACGCCGAGGGTGACGGTGCGCACGTCAAGGTGCTCGTTGCGGAGCATGTTCAGGGTGCTGGTGACTTCGCGTTCGGAAAGCATGATATATCCCTAACTCTTGGCTTTTATGGCTAAAACGAGCTCACGCGGTGGACGGCCTCGAAGATGTCGCGGTGCTGGACGCTGACGCGAAGGTTGAGGTTGTTGGCCTCCAGCGCGAGCTCGCGGCGCAGGCGCCCGAGATCCACCGTGTCCGGCACCATGACCTCGAAAACGAAGAGCGCCTTGCCCTCGCCGCCCTCGCCGAGGATGGCCTTGAGGTTTTCGATGTTCACGCCGTGCCGCCCGAAGACCCGGCTCATCTCGCCGATGAGGCCCGGGCGGTCGGGCCCGTCCACCGTGACCACGAAGGGCTCGCAGTTGAGGCCATCGCCCCACTGCTCGGCGATGGCAGGCCGCACCAGGACGGAGAGATCCACGCCCCCGCGCTCAAGGCCCTCCTCAAGGCGCAGGCGCAGGCAGTCCGCGCCGCAGGCACCTTCGCCCCGGCCGGCCGCCATCTCCTCCGTCACGCTGACCACAAAGATGGCCGCAAAGGCGCCCGAGAGCATGGTCTGGGCCATGGCTTCGATATTGCAGCCCATGTCGCCGAAGAGGCGGCTCACCGCGGCCACCACGCCCGGGCAGTCCCGCCCGAGAAAGGACGCTGTGTATTTTTCCATCCTGCTTACCTCATGCCTTGGGAGTGGGAGACGGCGCCGCGCCCTTGGCGCTCCCCTGCTCAGGGAACACGGGCTCCGGGCGGCAGCGGCAGCGGGCGCGCGCGCCGGCATGGCCGCCGATGGGCTCCCGCTCCCACGGGAAAATGTGGCCGTCATTGTTGGCGCAGCGCTCGCAGGTGCCTTCGTCCCGCACGGCGCGCCAGATGTAGCCGCTGCTGCCCTCTGCGAGGGCCGCGTCCCTGGCGGCGGCAAAGGCGGCCTTGGCGGCCTCCGCGTCCGCATCGCCCGCGGAACAGGTGAGTCCGGCCGGCACCTTGCGCCGGCACGCGGGGCACTTCTCTTCCTTCAGGCCGAGCCTGCGGCCGCAGAAGGGGCAGTTGCGCGAATAATAGGGCAGGGGCTGCGGCGGGGCGTCCGGGCGTCGCTCGGGCCTCGGGCGTTCAGAAAGGCCGCGCCTGAGCAGCAGGACGCCAAGGGCGATGATGACGAGCCCGAGAAAGCCCACGGCCACGGCGGGTGCAAAGTCGAGCGCAAGCTCGCCGGAAAAGAAGCCGGCAACGGCGAGGGCGCCGCCCGCGGCCAGAAAGACCGCCGCGGCCGCCATGCGGGAACGGTAGTGCATGGGCCTCCTTCTCGTGGTCGCACTTTCCGCCATGCGCCGGCAAAAGTCAATGCGCGGGCGCCCGGGTCGCCTCCCCGCGAAGCCCGCGGCCGGCCCGCGCCTTTACTTTTTCGCGGCTTCCGGCTAGCGTTTCCTTTTACGCCAACGCGGAAAACGCGGCGGCTCAAGGAGGCGTCATGGCCCGTGAAGTGCGGTTCACCAAGATGCAGGGCATCGGCAACGACTATGTCTATATCAATGGATTCGAGCAGGAAGTCGCCAATCCCGGCGAGCTTGCGAAGCAGATTAGCGACCGGCACTTCGGCGTGGGCTCGGACGGGCTCGTGCTCATCCTGCCCTCGGCCACGGCCGACTTGCGGATGCGCATGTTCAACGCCGACGGCACCGAGGCCGAAATGTGCGGCAATGCCACGCGCTGCGTGGGCAAGTTCGCCTATGACCGCGGGCTGGTGAAGAAGGAGATCATCCGCCTCGAGACCGCGGCCGGCGAGAAGATCATCCGCCTCAAGTTCGAGGGCGGCACGGTCTGCGGCGCCAAGGTGGACATGGGCGAGCCCATCCTCGTGCCGAGCCGCATCCCGGTGGAGCTCGCGCCCGTGCTCAGCGTTGACGAGGAAGACCGCCGCTGCATCGGCCACCCCATCCAGGTGGACGGCCGCACCTATGCGGTGACGGCGGTCTCCATGGGCAACCCGCACGCCGTGGTCTTCATGCGCGGCATCGACGACCTCGACCTGCCGGCGCTGGGGCCGCTCTTCGAGCACCATCACCTTTTCCCCAAGCGCACCAACACCGAATTTGTGGAGGTCATCTCCACCACCAAGATCCGCATGCGCGTGTGGGAGCGCGGCGCCGGCGAAACGCTGGCCTGCGGCACGGGCGCGTGCGCGGCCGCCGTGGCGTGCATCCTCAACGGCTATACGGGCCGCTCCGTGGATGTGGAGCTTCTGGGCGGCGTGCTCCATGTGGACTGGGACGAGGCCAACAACCATGTCTATATGTCCGGCCCGGCTGTGACGGTCTTTGACGGCGTGTATTATCTGTAAGCACCGGGATGAGCCTCCTTATCAGTCCCGGAGTAAGAGGTATTCCATCTCCCGTCTGGAGCGTAGCGGAAGACGGGTGCTGGTGCCGGAAGAATCCTAAAAAATAAGATCTTTCGCTGCTTGCAAGGAAGATAAAAATTTCCGAAGGGAGTGTACTTAAGTACTCGACCGAGGAAATTTTTCTCTGACGCAGCAAGCAGCGAAAAGGCTGTTTTTGACGGATAATTTCGGCATTGCATGGGCAGCAAACACAAGCCACTCCCCTCTCCTGTACAACAGCCCAAACGGCATTAACTCTCCCCAACGCGGCAGCGCCGCAGCAAGCGAGGCTTCCATGACCAGGGTGAACCCCAACTTCCTCAAGATCCAGCGCAACTACCTCTTCGCCGACATCGCGCGCAAGGTGGCCGACTACAAGGACAGCCACCCCGACGCCCGCGTCATCAGCCTCGGCATCGGCGACGTGACCCGGCCCCTCGTGCCCGCCGTCGTCAACGCCCTGCACGAGGCCGTGGACGACATGGGCGACGCCGCGCACTTTCACGGCTACGGGCCCGAGCAGGGCTACGCCTTTTTGCGCGACCTCATCATGGAATACGACTACAAGGCGCACGGCGTGGACATCAAGCCGGACGAGATCTTCGTCAGCGACGGCGCCAAGTCCGACGTGGGCAATTTCCAGGAGCTGTTCGCGCCGGACAGCGTGGTCGCCGTGACCGACCCGGTCTATCCCGTCTATGTGGATTCCAACGTCATGGCCGGGCGCGCGGGCGACTGGAAGGACCACCGCTGGAGCCGCATCGTCTACCTGCCCTGCACGCGCGAAAACGACTTTGTGCCCGCCTATCCCGAGACGCGGCCGGACATCATCTATCTCTGCTATCCCAACAACCCCACGGGCACGGTGCTTACGCGCGCCCAGCTCCAGGGCTGGGTGGACTACGCGCGCGAGAACGGCTGCGTCATCCTGTTCGACTCGGCCTACGAGGCCTATATCCAGGACGCGGACGTGCCGCACAGCATCTTCGAGCTCGAGGGCGCGCGCGACGTGGCCGTGGAGTTCCGCAGCTTTTCCAAGACGGCCGGGTTCACGGGCCTGCGCTGCGCCTATACCGTCATCCCCGAAAGCCTCATGGTGGACGACGGCANGGGCGGNCGCGTGGCGCTCAACGGCTTCTGGAACCGNCGCCAGTGCACCAAGTACAACGGCTGCCCCTACATCGTGCAGAAGGCNGCCGCCGCNGTNTACAGCGANAACGGCCGNCGCGAGGTGCGCGANGTNATCNGGGGCTACCAGCGCAACGCNGCNCTNNTGCGCGAGGCNGTGGCNGGCATGGGNNTGCCNGTNTTCGGCGGCGTGAACGCNCCNTANATCTGGGTGGGCGTGCCCAAGGGCATGGATTCCTGGGGCTTTTTCGAGCGNCTGCTCAACGAGGCGGCNCTNGTCTGCACGCCGGGCGTGGGCTTCGGCGCCAGCGGCGAGGGCTATGTGCGCCTCACGGCCTTCGGCTCGCCCTCGGATACNGAAGAGGCCATCGCGCGCCTNNNCAAGCTCGCCTGAAGNCGCGCCACCAGCNNNACGAGGANANCATGAGCAAGAAAACCGANACGGCAAANACCAAGGCCCCGGNCGAGCTTNCGCCCCGCGAAAAGCTCGACGCCATGGTGGAGCGCGTGCGCGCCGCCCAGGCCAAGTTCGCNNANTATGACCAGAAGCAGGTGGACGAGATCTTCCAGCACGCNGCNGCGGTGGCNACCTCCAAGCGCATCGAGCTCGCCAAGATGGCCGNGGCCGAGACCGGCATGGGCATCGTGGAAGACAAGGTCATCAAGAACCACTTNGCNTCGGAATACATCTACAACAAGTACAAGGACAGCAAGACCTGCGGCGTCATCGAGGACGACCCGGTCTCCGGCTANCGNGAGATCGCNGCGCCGCTCGGGCTCGTGGCNGGCATCGTGCCCACCACCAACCCCACGTCCACGGCCATCTTCAAGGCCCTGCTGGCGCTNAAGACGCGCAACGGCATCATCTTTTCGCCNCACCCGCGCGCCANNAAGAGCACNCGCGAGGCGGCCATGACCATCCTNCGCGCCGCCGTGGAGGCCGGGGCCCCNGAGGGCATCATCGACTGCATCGAGGAGCCNACGCCCGAGCTCACNCAGGCNCTCATGAGCCACCCGCACATCAACCTCATCCTCGCCACGGGCGGNCCNGGCATGGTGCNNGCGGCCTACAGCTCCGGCACGCCGGCCATCGGCGTGGGCGCGGGCAACACGCCNGTCATCATCGACGCCACGGCNGACATCAAGATGGCGGTNAACTCCATCCTGCTCAGCAAGACCTTTGACAACGGCATGATCTGCGCCTCGGAGCAGACNGTNNTNGCCGAGGCCCCGGTGGCCGACGCCGTGCGCGAGGAATTCATCCGNCGNGGCGCCTTTTTCGCCGACNAGGANNAGGCCGAGAAGCTCGCGAAAACCATCTTCGTCAACGGCGCCCTCAACAGCGCCATCGTGGGCCAGTCCGCCGAGCGCATCGCCGAGATGGCGGGCATCACCGTGCCCGAGGGCACCAAGGTGCTCATGGCCGAGCGCGACGAAGTGCGCGCCGACGACCCCTTCGCGCACGAAAAGCTCTCGCCGGTGCTCGGCTTCTACCGCCGGCCCGACTACGCGGCCTGCCTCGCCACGGCCGAGGAGCTGGTGGAGCTCGGCGGCGCCGGGCACACCTCGGTGCTCTACACCCGCGAGACCAACGACGCCCACATCCGCGCCTTTGAGGACACCATGACCACGGGCCGCACGCTCGTGAACATGCCGGCCGCNCAGGGCGCCATCGGCGATGTCTACAACTTCCGCGTGGCGCCCTCCCTCACGCTGGGCTGCGGCAGCTGGGGCGGCAATTCCGTGAGCGAAAACATCGGGGTGAAGCACCTCATGAATGTCAAGACCGTGGCCGCGCGCCGCGAGAACATGCTCTGGTTCCGCGTGCCCTCCAAGATCTACTTCAAGCTCGGNGCGCTCAAGCCGGCCCTGGAGGAGCTNTCCGACCGGCGCCGCGCCTGCATCATCACCGACGAGACCATGGTCAAGCTCGGCCACGTCCACAAAGTGCAGGAAGTGCTGGAGAACATGGGCATGGACGTGCGCGTGTTCTCGGGCGTGCTCCCGGACCCGGACATCGACACCGCGCGCAAGGCGCTGGACATGGTCAACGCCTTCCAGCCCGACCTCTTCATCGCCCTCGGCGGCGGCTCGCCCATGGACGCGGCCAAGATNATCTGGCTGCTCTACGAAAAGCCGGACATCCGCTTCGAGGACATCGCCCTGCGCTTCATGGACATCNGNAANCGCGTGGTCTCCTTCCCCGAGCTCGGCAAGAAGGCGCTCATGGTGGCCATCCCCACCACNTCGGGCACGGGCTCCGAGGTCACGCCCTTCGCGGTCATCACGGACAACAAGACCGGCGTCAAGTACCCGGTGGCCGANTACGCGCTCACGCCNGACATGGCCATCGTGGACCCGGAATTCGTCATGGACCTNCCGCCCTCGCTCATCGCCAACGCGGGNCTGGACGTGCTGACCCACGCCNTCGAGGCCTATACCTCNACNNTGGCGACNAACTTCGCNGACGGGCAGGCCATGGAGGCCATNCGCCTCGTCTTCAAGTANCTNCGCAAATCCTANGAGGGCGGCGAGGACAGGCTCGTGCCGCGCGAGAAGATCCACTANGCGGCCACCATGGCGGGCATGGCCTTCGCCAACGCCTTNCTCGGNATCTGCCATTCGCTGGCGCACACCCTGGGCTCGTANTTCCACCTGCCCCACGGNCTCGCCAACGCCATCATGCTGTCCTATGTCATCGAGTACAACGCCACGGACACGCCCACCAAGCAGGGNATGCTGCCGCAGTACAAGTANCCCTGGGTGAAGGGGCGCTACGCGCGCATCGCGGACATGCTGCACCTCGCCGACGACGTGGANGGCGACGGCCCCGAGGCCNGGGCNGAAAAGACNGCNCGCCTCGTGCGCGCCATCGAGCAGCTCAAGCGNGACCTNAACATCCCNAAGTCGCTGCGCGACGCGGGCATCGCCGAGGCCGACTTCCTCGCCAAGCTCGACGAGATGTCCGANCACGCCTTCGACGACCAGTGCACGGTNTCCAACCCGCGCTATCCGCTCATTTCCGAGCTCAAGGAACTCTANCGCAAGGCCTATTACGGCGAACCGCTCAAGGCCGAGCTGANNAAAAACTAGCGCGCTTCCGGGCGGCGCGTCCTCNNNCCGNGGGCGCGCCGNCCGCCNTGAGCGCGCGGAGGCANCATGTCCTTTCTCTCNTGGCTGGAACGCCTCTTCGTGCCCTCCCGGCCTTCGGAAAACGAGCCCGAGGGCNCGGTGGAGCTGGAGCCGCAGCACTCGCCCTTCGAGTGGAACCAGNACATGCGCATCGTCACGGCCATCGTCGTGACCTTCATCTCNGCCTGCGTCATGTGGTGGATAGTNGGATGAGCGGCCTCTGGCGGCTCACCGTGCGCGAGGAATTNGCCGCCGCGCACGCGCTCCGGCACTATCAGGGCAAGTGCGAGAACCCGCACGGCCACAATTTCGGCGTGGAACTCTGCGTGGAGGGGACGGAACTNGCCCCGGACACNGAGATACTGNTGGATTTCGGNACGCTCAAGGGNGCGNTGCGCGCNNCNCTCGCCGANCTCGACCACNGNATGCTCAACGANACGCCGCCCTTTGACGNNNNTAACCCCTCCTCGGANAANCTGGCGCGNCANATCTTCCNCGACGTGGCCGCGCGGCTNGCNGCAAGCGNCGACCCGCAGGNCGCCANNGTGCGCCTNGTGAGCGTGAGCGTGAGCGAGCGCGCNAGCCANANCGCCACTTANATGGAGGGATAAGCCCTCACCCCNCCGCCGCAAAGGCCNGNNCATGGCNAAGNCCCTCTGCATCCTCCACGCCAANTGCCAGGGCGACGCNCTGCGGCCNCTGNTGGAGAANACNCCNGCCTTNGCGCGGCNTTTCGAGATNCGCCAGCTCTGCAATTACACGCGCGAGGAGGTTGCCGACCGCGACCTTGCGGTCTGCCGGCTCTTCCTGCACCAGCGGCTCGCCCCGCGCTGGGGCGANATNNCCACCGAGCGCCTNCTGCCGCGCCTNGGNCCGGANGCNCAGGCCATCATCCTNCCCAACCTCTTTTTCAAGGGTTACTGGCCCTTCTGGACCAATGCCTTCAAGGGCATCGACTTTGCAGACAGCCTGCTGGAAAAGCTGCTCGGAGCAGGCCTTTCCCCGGAGGACGCGCTGCGCCTCTACCTCAAGGGCGACCCGGCGCTTCTGGGGGACGTGGCGGCCGTGGCCGAGGATTCCCTCGCCCGCGAGGAGGCCAAGGAAGCGGACGGCCCCATCCGCACGGCCCACATCCTGCGCGAGCGCTGGCGCGAGGAGCAGATGTTTCTCACCGTGAACCACCCGGGCAACACGCTGCTCTTCCATATGGCGGAGGAGTTGCTGCGCCTGCTGGGCCTCGGTCCGCTGCCCGCGAGCGTGCGCGCCGCCTATGTGCACCCGCAGGACGAGTTCTGGCTGCCCCTGCACCCGGCCCTGGGACCGCGCCTCGGTCTCGGCTTTGCGAACCGGGAGCGCCGCTACCCGGTGTTCGGCACAAGCCTCACGCACCAGGAATATACTTCCGCGTATCTCTCCTGCCGGGCGCACGGGGTGCGCGACCTGGTGGGCTTTTTGCGCGGCATGGGCGAGGACGCGGCGGCCCGCGCATTGCCTACGAAGCCGGCCTGACGTAGACTCGATGCGGCGCGGGGCTCCAGCCCCAAGTGCCTCACAGCACCACACCGGGAAGGTCATACGCCCCAATACAGTTAACAGTTGTTCCTTAATCCCGTCTGGAGCGAAGCGAAAGACGGGTGCTCGTGCCGGAAGAATCCTAAAAAATAAGATTTTTTGTTGCTGGCAAGGAAGAAAAATAATTTCCGAAGGGAGTGTACTTAAGTACTCGACCGAGGAAATTTTTTTCTGACGTAGCCAGCAGCAAAAAGGCTGTTTTTGACGGATAATTTCGGCGGTACACAGGCAGCACAGCCACAACACCAACGGCAAAGGAGACCGCCATGAACGTCCTGCTCGTCAACGGAAGCCCGCATCCCAAGGGAAGCACCTGGACCGCCCTCAACGAAGTGGCCAGGCAACTGGAAAAGCACGGCATCGACACCACGATCATGCAGGTGGGCAGCAAGGCCGTGCGCGGCTGTATCGCCTGCGGCAAGTGCCGCGACACGGGCTATTGCATCTTCAAGGACGACCCGGTGAACGAGGGCATCGACCTTCTGCGCGCGGCCGACGGCCTGGTGGTGGGCTCGCCCGTGTACTATGCCGGGCCCAATGCCACGGTCTGCGCCTTCCTTGACCGCGTGTTCTTCCTCAAGTCCGCGCCCTATGCCTTCAAGCCCGCGGCCTGTGTGGTGAGCTGCCGGCGCGGCGGGGCCAGCGCCTCCTTTGACCGCCTGAACAAGTATTTCACCATCGCGCGCATGCCCGTGGTGGCCTCGCAATACTGGAACTCCGTGCACGGCAACATGCCCGAGGAGACCGTGCAGGACCTCGAGGGCCTCCAGACCATGCGCACGCTCGGCGACAACATGGCGTGGCTGCTCAAGTGCATCGAGGCCGGCAAGAAGGCGGGCATCGAACCGCCCACGCCCGAACCCTGGGTGGCGACCAACTTTATCCGCTGAGGGCGCGGATTCCGCTCCCCGCTCACCGAAAAGCCCGGCCATCACCAGAGATGACCGGGCTGTTTTCTTCCACTCTCTTGCAGCGCGCCTTGCGGCCTACGGCTCGCCGGCTACATCGGCGGCAAGGGCCGCGCCGAGCTCGCGGGCGCGGCGGCAGTCGATGGGGAATTCCATCTCCCGCTGCCGGGCCTTCTCGGCCTCGGAAAAGACCTCCATCTTGTACTTGGAATAGTCTTTGAACTGGTAGGTGTCGCACACATAGAGCTTGCGCGGCTCGTGGCCGAAGCAGCGGCCCACGAAGGATTCCATGGGCGCCAGCCGCTCGGGGTACTGCATGCGTTCCATGCGGTCGCGCGGCACGTTCATGGTGTAGACAAAGGCCGTGTGCAGCTTCTTGGGCGCGAGCGAGCTGTAATCCTTGTCATAGACGAAGAGCGGGAAGAGCAGGCGCTCGAGGAAGCAGCGCATCATGCCCGTGATGTCGCTGAAATAAATGGGCGAGGCGATGACGAGCGCGTCCGCCTGCAGGATGTTGGGGAGCAGCGGCCCGAGCTGATCCTTGACGGCGCAGCGGCCATAGGAGGGCCCGCCCAGGCGCTTGCACTCGAAACAGCTCACACAGCCCTTGTAGCTGAGGCTGTAGAGGTCGATCTTTTCCGTGAGCGCGTCGTCCCGGCTTTCGGCAAAGCCGTCGAGCACATTCTGGAGGATGGTGCCCGTGTTCCAGCTGGTGCGCGGGCTGCCGTTGATGCCATAGATCTGCATGTCTGCCTCCTTGGGATGATGGCGGCTTCCAGTATCCCCGCAAATCGTCCCGCTGTAAAGGGCGCGAGCCCGCCCCGCGCCCCTCCTCTCCGGGCGCGCACTTGCGGCTTGACCGCGGGGCCTCCACAACGTAAAAAAGGCTGTTTGCCCACCTGCGCGGCGGCTTCGGGCGCCCGCGCGTTCCTCATCGCAGGAGAATCCATGCCCAAGCGTACGGACCTTCACAAGATCCTCGTCATCGGCGCGGGCCCGATCATCATCGGCCAGGGCTGCGAGTTCGACTATTCCGGCTCGCAGGCCGTCAAGGCCCTCAAGGAGGAGGGGTACGAGGTCGTCCTCGTCAACTCCAACCCGGCCACCATCATGACTGACCCGCAAATGGCCGACGCCACCTATGTGGAACCCATCGAGCACGACACGCTCGCCGCCGTCATCCGCAAGGAACGGCCGGACGCGCTGCTCCCCACCCTCGGCGGGCAGACGGCATTGAACGCCGCTCTTGAGCTGTTCAAGAGCGGCGTTTTGGCGGAATACGGGGTGGAGATCATCGGCGCGCGCGCCGAGGTCATCGAAAAGGCCGAGAGCCGCGAGCTCTTCAGCAAGGCCATGGAAAACATCGGCCTCAAGATGCCGGCCAGCGGCATCGCGCACAACATGGAGGAGGTGCGTGAGCTCGGCAACACCCTGCCCTTCCCGCTCATCGTGCGCCCGGCCTTCACCCTCGGGGGCACGGGCGGCGGCGTGGCCTACAACCTGGAGGATCTGGAGGTCATCGCGGCGCGCGGCCTTTCCGCCAGCCCCACCTCCGAGGTCATGATCGAGCAGAGCGTGCTCGGCTGGAAAGAGATCGAGATGGAGGTCATGCGCGACAAGAAGGACAATTGCGTCGTCATCTGCTCCATCGAGAATTTCGACCCCATGGGCGTGCACACGGGCGACTCCATCACCGTGGCCCCGGTGCAGACCCTCTCCGACGCCGAATACCAGAAGGTGCGCGACGCCTCCATCGCCATCATGCGCGAGATCGGTGTGGAAACGGGCGGCAGCAATGTGCAGTTCGGCATCAATCCCGTGGACGGCGACATGGTGGTCATCGAGATGAATCCCCGCGTGTCGCGCTCCTCGGCGCTGGCCTCCAAGGCCACGGGCTTTCCTATCGCAAAAATCGCGGCCAAGCTCGCCGTGGGCTACACGCTGGACGAGCTCGCCAACGACATCACCCGCGAAACCGTGGCGAGCTTCGAGCCGGCCATCGACTACGTGGTACTCAAGGTGCCGCGCTTCACCTTTGAGAAATTCCCCGGCGCCAAGGACGAGCTCACCACCTCCATGAAGAGCGTGGGCGAGGCCATGAGCATCGGNCGCACCTTCAAGGAGGCNCTGCAGAAGGGCCTGCGCTCCATGGANATCGGNGCNCCGGGCCTNGGCTGGAACTTCCGCGCNGAGCTNCCGCCGGTGGACGAGATCATGGAGAAGCTGCGCACNCCCAANTCGCGCCGCATCTTCTANCTGCGCCAGGCGCTCNTCGCNGGCGTGAGCGAGGAGGACATCTTCGCCGCCTCNGCCATCGACCCNTGGTTCATCCGCCAGCTCAAGGACATCGTGGACATGGAGGCCANNATCCGCGATTTCGGCCTCGCCAACGACATGACNCCNGGCAACCCGGAGCTTGCCGANATCCTCCGNNTCGCCAAGGAATACGGCTTNTCCGACCGCCAGCTCGCCGAAATGTGGAAGCGCCCGGAGGCGGANATCCGCCGCCTGCGCAAGGATTTCGGCATCCTGCCCACCTATTANCTCGTNGANACCTGCGCGGCCGAGTTCGAGGCCTANACNCCCTATTTCTACTCCACCTACGAGACCGGNGACGAGATGCAGGTGAGCGACCGNCGCAAGGTGCTCATCCTCGGCGGCGGCCCCAACCGCATCGGCCAGGGCATCGAGTTCGACTACTGCTGCTGCCACGCCTCCTTCGCGCTGCGCGACGCGGGCATCATGGCCATCATGGTCAATTCCAATCCCGANACCGTCTCCACGGACTATGACACGTCCGACCGGCTCTATTTCGAGCCNCTCACCTTCGAGGACGTGATGAACATCGTGGAGAAGGAAAAGCCCGAGGGCGTCATCGTGCAGTTCGGCGGNCAGACGCCGCTNAACCTNGCCGTGCCGCTCATGCGCGCGGGCGTGCCCATCCTCGGCACCTCGCCGGACGCCATCGACCGCGCCGAGGACCGCGAGCGCTTCCAGGCGCTCATCGAGAAGCTCGGNCTGCTCCAGCCGCCCAACGGCACGGCCATGGACCTCGAGCAGGCGCTGGANGTGGCNGANCGCATCACCTATCCNGTGGTNGTGCGGCCGAGCTATGTGCTCGGCGGCCGGGCCATGGCCGTGGTCTACGACGCCGCGGANCTCACNGANTATTTCCGCGAGCAGGTNCCGGAAAAGCCCGAGCACCCCATCCTCATCGACAAGTTCCTCGAGCACGCCATCGAGGTGGACGTGGACGCCCTCTCGGACGGCAACGAGGTCTATGTGGCNGGCATCATGGAGCATATCGAGGAGGCNGGCATCCACTCGGGCGACTCGGCCTGCGTGCTNCCCTCCTTCTCGCTCTCCTACGACCANGTGGCCAACATCGCCGCCCAGGCCGAGGCGCTGGCCCGNGAGCTCAAGGTGGTGGGCCTCATGAACATCCAGTTCGCCATCAAGGGGGACGACATCTATATTCTNGAGGTCAATCCCCGCGCNTCGCGCACCGCNCCCTTNGTCTCCAAGGCCACGGGCGTGCCGCTGCCCTATCTTGCCACCCAGGTNATGCTNGGCAAGACCCTNGACGAGCTCGACCCCTGGAGCCTCAGGCGCGGCGGCTTCACCTGCGTCAAGGAAGCGGTNATGCCCTTCCAGCGCTTCCCCGGGGTGGACATCATCCTCGGGCCCGAGATGCACTCCACNGGCGAGGTCATGGGCATGGGCGCGGACTTCGCCGAGGCCTTCCTCAAGAGCCAGATAGCNGCCGGGCAAANGCCNCCGCGCTCGGGCAAGGTNTTCCTCTCGGTCAATGACCGCGACAAGCCCTATGTGGCCGANGTGGCGNNGCTNTTCGCGGACCTNGGCTTCNANCTNCTCGCCACGCGCGGCACNGCGAAAGTNCTGCGCGAGNGCGGCCTTGAGGTGGAGGAAGTGCGCAAGGTCTACGANGGNCGNCCCAATATCGTGGACNTNNTCATCAACCACGAGGTNGCGCTCGTCATCAACACGGCCTCGGGCAAGAACACGGCCANGGATTCCAAGGCNATCCGGCGCGCNNCCCTNACCTGGAAGGTGCCCTACTGCACCACCCTCGCCGCGGCCCGGGCCACGGCCACGGCGCTCGCCGCCGGCCGCGACGTGACCCATGTGGAAACCCTTCAGGAATACTATGCGCGGGATGCGCGGGGGCAGGAATGAAAGCGGTCCTGGTGCTGGAAGACGGCTTCGCGCTGGAGGGGCAGTCCTTCACGGGCGATTTCGAGACGGGCGGTGAGGTCATCTTCACCACTGGCATGACCGGCTATCAGGAGGTGTTGACCGACCCCTCCTATACCGGCCAGATGGTCTGCATGACCTACCCGCTCATGGGCAATTACGGCATCACCGCCGAGGACATGGAATCCGCCGGCATCCACGCCGAGGCCTTCCTCGTCAAGGAATGTTGCAAGCAGCCCTCCAACTGGCGCTCCACCATGTCCCTGCCGGACTTTCTCATGAAGCACGGCACGCCGGGCGTGGAGGGGCTGGATACGCGCGCGCTCACGCGGCACTTGCGCCTGAACGGCGCCATGCGCGGCATCATCTCCACGCGCGAGAAAGACAAGGAAGCTCTGCGCCAAAAGGCGCTCGGGCTGCCCACCATGAAGGGGCGCAACCTCGTGCCGCGCGTGGCCGCCACCGAGCCCTATGCGTGGTATGACAACGCGCCGCAGACCGCGAGCCTCGGCCCCGACGGCTCCTATGCCTGGCGGGGCACGGGCCTGCCGCTCATTGTCTATGACTACGGCATCAAGTGGAACATCCTGCGCCACCTCGTGGCCGCGGGCTTCGAGCCGCTGGCCGTGCCGCCGGGCTTCAGCCCCCAGGCCGTGCGGGCCACGGGCGCGCGGGCGGTCTTCCTGTCCAATGGCCCGGGCGACCCGGCCACTCTCGGGGAGGAGATCGGCATCGTGCGCGAGCTCTGCCGCGACATGCCGGTGACGGGCATCTGCCTCGGGCACCAGATCATCAGCCACGCGCTCGGCGCGCATACGGAAAAGCTCAAGTTCGGGCATCATGGCTGCAATCACCCGGTCAAGGACCTGACCACGGGCAAGATCGAGATCTCGTCCCAGAACCACGGCTTCCATGTGGTGCTGGACGGCGTGGCCGACGTGGAGGCGACGCACGTCAACCTCAACGACCACACCCTCGAGGGACTGAGGCACAAGAAGCTCCCCATCATGAGCCTGCAATACCACCCCGAGGCCGCGGCCGGCCCGCGCGACGGCAACCACCTCTTCCACCGCTTCCGGGAGATGATCGGCAAGGCCACGGGCAACTGAGGCGCCGCCCAGCAGACACCGGGCCACGAGCCGGGGCTTTACAGCCGCTGCCGGCATGGTCTAGACTTCGGACTCACGGAAAGCACATTGACATTCCGCGCACTGGCGGCAACCCCCCGGGGTTGCCGCTTGCTTTGCGCCAGAGAAAATACGGGGCCCGGCTTGCGGGCCGGGCGCCCTCAACCCTTGCGAGGCAAGCATGGATGTTTTCGACCAGGCCACGGAACTGGAACGCATGGACAGGGAATCCGCCCTGATGCGGGCGCGCGCGTCCATGGACCGGGGCGGCCCGGAGTGGATCGACGGCGTGGCCTGCTGCCGGGAATGCGGCGAGCCCATTCCGCAGAAGAGGCTCGACGCGCTGCCCGGCGTGGGCCTGTGCCGCGCCTGCCAGGAGGAGCGCGAACAGGGGATGCACTAAGGGGGCCACGACGTAAAAGAGGGTATGCTTCACGAAGCAGTTGAAAAATCCTCCTTTAATCCGTCTGAAGCGAAGCGGAAGACGGGTGCTGGTGCCGGAAGAATCCTAAAAAATAAGATTTTTTGGTTCCGACAAGGAAGATAAAAATTTCCGCAGGGAGTGTACTCAAGTACTCGACCAAGGAAATTTTTCTCTGACGCAGTCGGAACCAAAAAGGCTGTTTTTGACGGATACTTTCGGCATTACACAGAAGCACGACCACGCTGCAAGCTCGAAAGTACTGCCAAAGCCTCCCTAAAGGACTGTGCATTCCCGCCGATAAGACGCGGAGAAGGAGTACCTCCATGCCGCGATTCCTCCATATGTTTCCCCCCCTGCTCATGCTGACCCTGTGCCTGCCCGCGGGGCCGGCGCTGGCCGCCACCTCCATGGACATGACGGGCTATGACGCCGGGCCGGCCATCATCACGCCGCCCACCCGGCAAAACCCGGTGCAATTGCCGCCGCAGCTCCCGGCCTATCTGCCCAACGGCGCCGTCAACCTCGACGAGGCCTGGATCGAGGACGGCGGCGCGCGCCTCTACTGGAACACCCTGCTCATCCCGCGCCAGCTCAAGATGGCCGGCGCCACATGGGTGGACCCGGCGCTGGTGCCGCCGCTCTTCCCGCCGCAGCAGGCCAAGCAGCCGCGCAAGCGCTGGCGGGCGCCTCGCAAGGCCGCACCCAAGGCCGTGACCACGGTCAAGGTTCCCGAGGGCGTGGGCTCCACGGCGCTTATCTGCGTGCCGGCGGCGCCCGGCACCATCCCCCTGCCGCTCACCGAGGGCCAGACGCCGGTGGCCCAGACCCCGCATCCGCAGGCGCCTGTGAGCCCCGCACCCGCGGCGCCCGCCGCCCCGGCCGAGCCTGTCAAGGCCGTCCAGGCCACGCCGGCTGCCCCGGCCGCGCCCAAGGTGCCCCAAGCCCAGGCCCCCACGGAGCCCGTGCCCATCCCCCCGCTCCAGTAAGTTCGGCAAAAAACATGCCTTTTTCGGGGCTGCCGGTATCCCGCCCAAATTTTTGGCAGGTTTTCCGGCAGCCCCGACTGCCCTTGACTCGAGCCCTTCAGCCGTGTATGTAGCCCCATTCGGCACAATGCCAGCGCGCGGCCCGGCGCCGCCTCCGGAGCGGGGGCGGCTCTCTCTCGCCGAAACCAGCCGGGGCGGCGCTTCTCTGAGACTCAAGGAGTCAGCACATGAAAAGGACATACCAGCCGAGCAAGATCCGCCGCGCCCGCAGGCACGGCTTCCTCGCGCGCATGGCCACGCCCGGCGGGCGGGCCATCATCCGCCGCCGCCGCGCCAAGGGCCGCAAGCGTCTGGCCCCCTAGGCCCGGGCGCGGCGGAGCATCCCGTTGCGGCCCACGGCACAGGGCGCGCCCCTCCCAGGCGGCCTGGCGGGCTATCCCAAGGCGGCCCGGGTTCGGCGCAGGGCGGAATTCACCGCCTGCTACGAGCGCGGGCGCCGTCTCCACAGCCCCCATTTTCTGCTTTTCCTGCTGCCGGGGCATGAGGCCCGCTCCCGCACGGGCATGGCGGTTTCCCGCAAGGTGGGCGACGCGGTGACGCGCAATCGCATCAAGCGCCTCCTGCGAGAATTTTTCCGCCTGCATGCCGGTGCGCTCCCTACAGGGGACGTGGTGGCGGTAGCCAAGCGCCAGGCCGGCGAGGCCGGTCTCGACCTTGCCGCTGTCACGGCCGAGCTCCTGCCGCTCCTTCAGGGGCGCGCGAAGCACGACCGCCCCGGCACGCGCCCGCAACGGACGGCAGCTTCGGAGGGTCAGGCGCCGTGGCCGGCATAGTCCGCAGGCTCTGCATCCTGCCCATCCGCCTGTACCAGTGCTGCATCTCGCCGCTCCTGCCGCCGGCCTGCCGCTTCACGCCCACCTGTTCCGCCTATGCCGCCGAGGCCATCCTCCGGCACGGCATCGCGCGCGGCGGCTGGCTCGCCGTAAGGCGCCTCATGCGCTGCCACCCCTGGGGCGGTTCGGGCTATGACCCTGTGCCGCCCCCAAGACGTCGCCCCGGCGACCCGCCTTCGTCCGAGGAGTAGACTTTTCCATGCAGGACAACAAAAATCTCATCCTGGCCATCGTTCTCTGCCTCATCATCCTTTTCGGCTGGGGCCATGTGGCCGAATACATGGGCTGGGTGGCCAAGCCCGACCCGGCCCAGGTGGCGGAAAAGCAGGAAGCGGCCCGCAAGGAGGCCGAAAAGGCCGAAGCACGCAAGGCCGAGGCGGAGCGCACGGCGACGCTCCCCACCTTCACCCCCTCGGCCGGGCGCGACGTGACCGTGGATTCGCCGCTGTACAAAGCGGTGCTCTATTCCGGCGGCGGTCCGCTGCGCTCCTATGAGCTCAAGAAGTACCAGGCCGGCCTCGCGCCGGATTCGCCCCTGGTCAACCTGGTGGACGAGCGCACGGCCGCCGTGGCGCCGCTCGGGCTCGTCATCAACGGCCAGCCCTCGTGGAGCACCGGGCAATGGGCGCTGGACGGCACGGACGCCCTCACGCTCAGCGAGGGCCAGCAGGGCACCCTGCGCCTCACCGGCATGGTGGACAATCTGCGCGTCGTGCGCGAGCTCAGCTTCAGCGGCGATACCTACCTCATCAAGGAAAAGATCCGGCTCATCAACACGGGCGACCAGCCCCGCAGCGTGCGCGTGGGCGCCACGGCGGCGCTCGATTCCAGCATCGCCACGGGCAGCCAGTACGACTCCATGCGCGTGGCCTGGGACGAAAACGGCAGCGTGGACGAGGAATCCTCCGGCAAGACGCTGGGCACCACCGGCGTGCAGGCCACCGGCAAGATCTGGTGGGCCGGCCCCATGAGCACCTATTTCCTCGCCGCTGTGCTCCCCGGCGACCCGGATGCGGTGACGGTCAAGGGCGTCGCGCAGAACACGGTCTTCCGCGCAGCCGTGGAGGAGCCGGAGCTTCTGCTCAACCCGGGCGAGGAACGCGAGCTCTCCTATTCCTACTGGTTCGGCCCCAAGGTGCGCTCGGAGCTCGAGGCCGTCTCCGACCAGCTCGCGCGGAGCATCCAGCTCGGCTTTTTCAGCATCATCGCCAAGGGCCTGCTCTGGCTGCTGGAATTCTTCCACAGCTTCGTCCACAACTGGGGCGTGGCCATCATCTTCCTCACGCTGTTCATCAAGGCGGTGTTCTGGCCGCTCACGGCCAAGAGCTACGCCTCCATGGAAAAGATGAAGCAGCTCCAGCCCATGATGCTGGCCATCCGCGAAAAGTACAAGGGCAACCGCGAGGAGATGAACAAGGAGGTCATGGCGCTCTACAAGACCTACGGCGTCAACCCCGCCAGCGGCTGCGTGCCCATCCTCATCCAGCTCCCGGTGTTCTTCGGCCTGTACCAGGCGCTCCTCACGTCCATCGCGCTTCGGCACGCCTCCTTCATCACCTATCTGCCGGGCACGGACATCATCTGGCTCGCTGACCTCTCGGCCAAGGACCCGCTCTACATCACGCCCATCATCATGGGTATCACCATGTTCCTCCAGCAGCGCATGAGCCCGCCCCCGGCCGACCCCATGCAGCAGAAGATCATGCTCTTCCTGCCGCTCATCTTCACCGTGCTCTTCCTCAACTTCCCGTCGGGCCTCGTGCTCTACTGGCTGGTGAACAACATCCTCTCCATCTTCCAGCAGTGGCTCATGATGCGGAAGCTCAAACACGGCGGCAAGACGCCCCAGAAGGCGCCCGCCGCAAAATAGCGAAAACGGGGCGGCCCGCGCGGCCGCTCCGGCGAGGCTTATACATATGGACGGATTCAAGGAGTTCCAGGGCAAGGATCTCGACAGCGCCATAGCGGAAGCCTGCGCCTATTTCGACTCGCCGCGGGAGCGGCTCGAGATCGAGATCGTGCAGGATGCCAAGACCGGCATTTTCGGCATCGTGGGCGCGCGCAAGGCCAAGGTGCGCGCCCGCCGCGTGCAGTTGCGCGAAGCGGTTGAAAGCGTGCTCGGCCCCCGGGGCGGCCAGCGCGGTGCCACCAGCGAGGAGGAGGGCCGCGCCCCCCGCGGCCAGGCCAAAAAACCTCGCGGCGAGCGCCGCCCGCCCAAGGCCGAAACAAACGACGCGCCTGAAACGCAACCAGCGGAAAAGGCAGCGCCGGCGCCCGAAGCCGCGCGCGCCGAGCCTCAGCCGGAGGAGCAGGCCCCTCAGGCACACCACGCGGCGGAAGAGCCGGCGAGCCCAAGCCCCGCTCGCCCCGCAGGGCGCCCGCAGCCAAGGCGCGCCGCTGCTTCCCGGGCAGCACCCCGCACCGCGCCCCCCGAGGAAGCGTCGGAGGAAAGCCCGGCCCCCGCGTCTGTCCCCCACGCTTCGTCTGTCACCCACACTTCCCACGCGGCCCCGGCGCCTGACCTCGACGCCGACGACGCGCCCGAGGGGCTGCCGCGCACCCCGCTGGAAGAGCTGGACGCGGAACACCTCCAGAGCCTCACCGAAGAGACGGTCAAGGAGCTGGTGCGGCCCATCACCGGCGGCCGTGTGCCCGTGACCGTGCGCGTGGAGGACGGACGCGTGCGCGCCAATGTGGACTGGAGCGGCGAGGCCGGCCTGCTCATCGGCCGCGAGGGGCAGACGCTTGCGGCCTTGCAGTATCTCGCCTCGCGCATGGTCTCGCACGGCATGAACGCGGCCGTCCGCGTACAGCTCGACATTGGCGATTACCGCCTGCGCCAGGACGAGAAATTGCGCGCCGTGGCCCTGAGCCTGGCCGAAAAGGCCCGCGCCACCGGGCGCCCCTATTCCACGCGGCCGCTTTCCTCCTACCATCGGCGCATCATCCACCTTGCGCTTCAGGATGCGGACGACCTGCAGACCCGGAGCTCCGGGGATGGCCCCCTGAAACGGGTGGTCATTTCGCGGCGCCGGCCCGAGGGCGCCTAGCGACCCCATTCCGGGAGGGCGCATGAGCACCATCGCCGCCATAGCCACGCCGCCGGGCGCCGGGGGTATCGGCATCGTGCGCATTTCCGGCCCCAGGGCCAAGGAGGTGCTGGCGCGCGTCTTCCTCTCCCTCGCGCCGGGCTTTGAGAATTTCGAGCCCTGGCGGTTGCACCGCGGCCGCATGCTGGACAGGCACGGGGAAGAGCTCGACGACGTGCTCGCCGTATTCATGCCCGGCCCGCGCACCTTCACCGGCGAAGACATGGCGGAGATCCACTGCCACGGCGGGCCCTTCCTCCTCGAGGAAGCGCTCACCAGCGTGCTCTCCCTCGGCGCGCGCCAGGCCGAACGCGGCGAATTCTCGCGGCGCGCCTTCGAGAACGGCCGGCTCGACCTCTCCCAGGCCGAGGCCGTGGCCGAGCTCATCGCCGCGCCCTCGCGCGAGGCCGCGCGCCATGGCCTCAACCGCCTCGACGGCCAGCTCGGCCGTCAGACCGCGAGCTTGCGCGAAGAGCTGGAGGACCTGCGCGCCCATGCGGCCCTTGGCGTGGACTTTCCCGACGACGAGGTGCCCTCGCTTGGGCCTGCGGCCTTCGCCGCGGCCGTGGACGCTGTGGCCGCGTCCGTGCGGCGCCTGCTCGCGGGCAAGCGCCGCGGGCGCCTCATGCAGGACGGCGCGCAGGTGGTGCTCGGGGGCGCGCCCAATGCCGGTAAGTCCAGCCTGCTCAACGCGCTTTTGGGGCGCGACAGGGCGCTCGTCACGGACATACCCGGCACCACGCGCGATTTTCTGGAAGAGCCGTGCGATTTCAGGGGCCTCCCTGTGCGCCTTGTGGATACCGCGGGCCTGCGCAATGACGAAGCCGGGGCCGATACGGTGGAGGCCCTGGGCATGGCCCTGACCCGCGAGCGCCTGGCCGCGGCCGACCTCGTGCTCGTGGTCGTCGACGGCGCGCGCCTTGGCGAGGGCGGCGCCCGCGCCGTGAGCTGCCCGGACCCTGTGACCGCGGAGATACTCGCCCTGGCCGCGGACGCGGGCGTGCCCGCGCTCCTCGTGTGGAACAAGTGCGATGTCTGCGCGCCCGAAGGCGCCGGCGCGTGGCCCCCGGCCTGGGCAGGCGGCCTCCCGGCGCTCAAGGTGAGCGCGGCCACGGGCGCCCACGTGGAGGATCTGGCGGCGCTCGCCCGCGCGCAACTGCTGGACACCGCGCCCCCGGCCGAAGGCACGCTGGCGCCCAATGCGCGTCAGGCGCTGGCGCTCGAGCGCGCCCTTGAGGAGCTGACGGCCCTTGCCGCCGACATCCAGGCCGGCCAGCCCCATGACTGCTGCCTCGCCAGGCTGGACACGGCCGCGGCGGCGCTCGGCGAGGTCACGGGCCTGGGCACCGCCGCGGAAGTACTGGACCGCATTTTCGCGCATTTTTGCATCGGCAAGTGACATGGACCTCACGGAACTTTCCCGCCGCCCCACGAGCGAAGAGATCAACGCCATGCCCCTGCGCCATTACGAGGGACCGGTGGAGGTGGTGCGCACCCCCGAGGCCTGGGCGCGCGCCGAGGCGGACATGCGCGCCGACGGCATCCTGGGCTTCGACACCGAGACGCGGCCCACCTTTCGCAAGGGCAAGCTCAACGCGCCCTCGCTCATCCAGATCGCCACGGCGAAGACGGTCTATCTCGTCCAGCTCGGCTGGCTGCCCTTCGGCGAAGCCTGCGCGAAGCTGCTCGCCTCGCCGGAGATCATCAAGACCGGGGTGAGCATCGGCGACGACATGCTGGCGCTGGCCCGCATCCATCCCTTCACGCCCGCGGGCCTCGTGGACCTGGGGCAGGTGGCCCGGGCGCACAAGCTGCCCAACCAGGGCCTGCGCACGCTCGCGGCGAGCCTCTTCGGCTGGCGCATCTCCAAGGGCTCGCAATGCTCCAACTGGAGCCTCATGGATCTTTCGCAACGCCAGATCGAATACGCCGCCACAGACGCCTGGATCGGGCGGCTCATCTACCTGAAGCTGAAAGAACTGGGCCTCACCGACGGCAGCCCCAACGAGCCGCTGGCCACGCGCAAAAAGCGGAAAGGCGGCGCGTGATGGCGCTAGGGACGGACGCCCCTCCCCCTGCCGCGGCCCTAAGCGCCGACTTTGCCGACGCGCGGCCGCTCTTCTTTTCCGGCGGCACGGCCCTGCGCGCCACGAGCCGCGCCCTTGCCTCCCGTACGCGCCATTCCGTGCACCTGCTCACCACCTTTGATTCGGGCGGCAGTTCCGCGGCCCTGCGCCGGGCCTTCGCCATGCCCGCCGTGGGCGACATCCGCAACCGCCTGGTCGCCCTCGCCGACGCCGACGCGGTGCCCCCCGCGGCGCTGGACTTCTTCACCGCGCGCCTCCCTGCCGAGGGCGACCCCGAAGAACTGCGCGGCCGCCTCAGCGCCATGGGCCAGGCGGCCCACCCCGTCTGGCGCACCATGCCGGAAACCTGGGCCCGGGCCTTCCGGCTCCATCTCGGCCATTTCCTGCGCCGCATGCCCGCAAGTTTCGACCCGCGCCTCGCCTCTCTGGGCAACCTGCTCCTCGCCGGCGGCTACCTGCGCCACAAGCGCGACCTCACCCCGCCCATCGCGCTCTTCAGCCAACTGCTCCATGTGCGCGGCACCGTGCTCCCCACCGTGGAGGAAAGCCTGCACCTCGCGGCGGAACTCGCCGACGGCAGCCTCGTGGTGGGCCAGCATGAATTCAAGGCGCTTGCCGCGCCGGTGACGCGGCTGATGCTCACCGTGCACGAGCCCGGCCGCGGCGCGGATGACGGCGCAGGCCCCGGCGCCCCCACGCCCTGCCGCCCGCGGCTCTCCTCCGTGGCGGCGGAGCATGTGCGCACGGCGAGCGCCATCTGCTATCCCATGGGCAGCTTTTATTCCAGCGTGCTCGCCAATCTTTTGCCCAGCGGCGTGGGCCGGGCCGTGGCACGGCGCGCCTGCCCCAAGGTCTTCATCCCCAATACCGGCACGGACGCGGAACTGGCCGGCCTCGGCGTGGCCGGCCAGGTGGCGGCCATTTTGCGCACCTTGCGGGCGGACGCGCCCTGGGCGCGCACCGAAGAGCTGCTGCAAGTGGTGCTGGTGGACAGCCGCCACGGCCGCTATGAAGGCGGCCTTGCGCCCGAGACTGTACGCGCGCTCGAGGCCATGGGCGTGCGGGTGGAAGACAGGGACATGGTGATGGAAGCCGAGCCGGGGCGCCATGATCCCGAGGCCGTGGCACAGGCCCTGCTCGAGATCTGCGCCCGGGGGACGGCGTGAGCCGGGCCCCGGCCGAAGAAGAGGCGGCGCAAGGCCCCGCGCTCACCATCGATGCCGAAAGCGCGGGCATGCGCCTCGACAAGGCGCTGGCGCCTCTCGTCTCCGAGGGAGTGCGCGGGCGGCGCCGGCGCATCGAGGAGGGCGGCGTGCTGCTCAACGGCGCGGCCTGCCGCGAGCCGGCGCGGCGCGTCAGGGCCGGTGATGTTGTTGCCCTCGTGCGCGCCGAGCCGCCGAGCGAACCCCCGCAAGATGTGGCGCGCCTGCTCGGGCGCCAGGGCGATTTTTGCTTCCTGTTCAAGGGCGCCGGCCTGCACAGCGCGGCCCTCCCCGGCAAGCCGGGGGACAGCCTCGAGGCGTGCCTCCCCGCGCTCTGCGCCCCCGTGCTCGCGCCAGGCGAGCAGCCGGAACTCCTCCAGCGGCTGGATCAGGGCACCTCGGGCCTCGTCTGCGCGGCCCTGACGCCAGAGGCGGCCTGCGCCTTCCGCGCCGCCGAAGCTGCCGGCCAGTGTGAAAAGCGCTATCTCGCCCTGCTCACAGGCGCGCTCGCAGGCCCCGTGACCGCTCGCCGGCGGCTCGACACCAATGACCGCCGCACCACGCGCCTGCTGGACGAGGACGCCGGGCCGCTGCGGCGCACGGAATTCCTGCCGCTCCATGGCTTTGAGGGCGAAGCATGCGCCCGGCTCTCTGCCCTGCTGGCGCCCGACGCTGCGGAGGCGCCCCCCGCGCTCACTCTTGCGGCCTGCCGTATCAGGCGCGGCGCCCGCCACCAGATCCGCGCCCATGCCGCAAGCCTCGGCCACCCCCTGTTCGGGGACGGCCGCTATGCGCCCCCGGGCGCGCCTGCCGGCACCGCCGGGCAGTTCTTCCTCCACCACGGGCTGCTCGCCTTGCCGGGCCAGCGATGCTCCATAGCGCCGCCCTGGCCCTGGCTGGAGGACAATCTCCCCCCGGAGGCGCGCCGGCGCGTCCGCGCGTGGCTGGAGACCGTCGATTAAACGCCAAACCACCCGCCCCGGGGCAGGTGGTTTGAGCGTGCCGCATCCGTCCCGCAGTACGACAAAAAATCTAGCCGCAGCGGGAGAAGCCGCAGGCCGGGCAGATGAGGCAGCCCTCCTGGAAGAGCAGGGCCTCGCCGCATTCCGGGCACTTTTGGGCCTCGATGTCGGTGACCTGCCCCAGATGCTCGTCCTTGAGGTAGCGCTTTTCCAGCACCCAGGCGATGGCGTCCGGGATGGAGAGCAAAAGCCCCTTGCCGCGGAACACCGGGTGCTCGCCGCCGATGCCCTTGATCTGCGCCACCACGTCGCGCACGGCCACGCCGGAGCGCAAGGCCAGCGAGACGAGCCGGCCGATGGCCTCGGCCTTGGCCGTGATGGAGCGGCCCGACTTGCCGATGGTGGCGAACACCTCGAAGGGCTGGCCGTCCACCTCGTTGACCGTGAGATACATGGCGCCGAGGCCGGTCTGCACCTTCTGGGTGAAGCCCTGCACCACGTCGGGCCGCTTGCGCACGCCCGAGGCCGCGGGGGCCGGCGCCGCGGCCGCGTTGCCGCCGTCCATCTTTTTCTGGCCCTCGCCCGTGGCGAGCACCTGGACGCTCTTGCAGCCGTCCCGATAGACGGTCACGCCCTTGCAGCCCTCCTTGTAGGCGAGCCAGTAGATGTCGTGGATGTCCTTTTCCGTGGCGGAATTGGGCAGGTTGACCGTTTTCGAGACCGCGTTGTCCGTGTGCCGCTGGAAGGCCGCCTGCATGCGCAGATGCCACACCGGCGCGATGTCCATGGCGGTCACGAAGGTCTTGCGCAGCTTCTCCGGCAGGAACTTCATGTCCCGGATGGAGCCGGTCGCCGCCACGCTCTCCATGAGTTCGGCGCTGGCGAGGCCCGCATCGGCCAGCGCGGCCTCGAAATAAGGATTGACCTCCACCAGGCGCTCGCCGTCGAGGATGTTGCGCGTGAAGCAGAGCGCGAACAGCGGTTCCACGCCGGACGAGCACCCCGCGATGATGGAGAGCGTGCCCGTGGGCGCGATGGTGGTGACCGTGGCGTTGCGGTAGGGGCCTTCGCCGCGCTGCGCATAGACGGATGCGGGATAGGCCGGGAAGGGCCCGCGCTCGCGCGCAAGCTCGGCCGAGGCCTTGTGTCCCTCCTCCTGCACGAAGGCCATGAGCCGTTCGCCGAGGGCCACGCCCTCGGGCGAGTCATAGGGCACGCCGAGCTCATAGAGCAGGTCGGCGAAGCCCATGACGCCGAGGCCGATCTTGCGGTTGCGGCGCACGGTCTCGTCGATCATGGGCAGCGGGAAGCGCGAGGCGTCGATAACATTGTCGAGAAAGCGCACGGCAAGGCGCACGGTGCGGCCAAGGCCCTCCCAGTCCACGCCCTTCTCGGCCGGGTCGGCGTCGTCATTGTGGCCGGGCACATAGAAGCAGGAAAGGTTGATGGACCCCAGGTTGCACGCCTCAAAGGGCAGCAGCGGCTGCTCGCCGCAGGGGTTGGTGGACTCGATCTCGCCCTGGTCGGGCGTGGGGTTGTCGCGGTTGATGCGGTCGAGGAAGACGATGCCCGGGTCGCCGGACTGCCACGCCTTTTTCACCAAAAGGTCAAAAATCTCGCGCGCGGGCAGGCGCCCGGCCACTTCGCCCGTGCCGGGAAGCCTGAGCTCATAGTCCTCGCCGCGCTCCACGGCCTGCATGAAGGCCTCGGTGAGACCCACGGAAAGATTGAAGTTGTTGAACTCGCCCTCGCGCTCCTTGGCGCGGATGAAGTCCACGATGTCGGGATGGTCCACGCGCAAAATGCCCATGTTGGCGCCGCGGCGCGTGCCGCCCTGCTTGATCTGCTCGGTGGCGGTATTGAAAATGCGCAAAAAGGACACCGGCCCCGAGGCCACGCCGCCCGTGGAGCCCACGCGGCTCTCCTTCGGGCGCAGGCGCGAGAAGGAAAAGCCCGTGCCGCCGCCGGACTTGTGGATCATGGCCGCGTATTTCACGGCGTCGAAGATCTCCTCGATGGAGTCGCCCACGGGCAACACGAAGCAGGCGGAAAGCTGGCCCAGATCCGTGCCCGCGTTCATGAGCGTGGGCGAATTGGGCAGGAACTTCCAGCTCGTCATGAGGTCGTAAAACTCGGCCGCCAGCGCCTCGGGCGCATAGGGCGAGCCGGGATACCTGGCCTCCTCCGCGGCCACGGCCGTGGCCACGCGCCAGAAGAGCCCGCGCGGGTCTTCGGCCAGGATGCCGTCCAGATCCTTGCGCAAATAGCGCTTTTCGAGCACCACTTCGGTATTGGGCTTAAGGGAGGGCCGGGGCAAGTTCCTTGGCATGGGCATCATGGCGCGCGATCCGTTGGCTGATGTCTGTAAAAAGAGAAAAAACCGAAACCAAGCGGGCTGTATACGCCACACGAGCCCGAAACAAAAGGCCCGCAAGCCCGCTTGCCACGGATAACCGCGCAGATTTACGGAGAAAATTTTTATGATTTTTTCTTGAGTCCGGCGGGAGCCCGCTTGCCGCCGGGCGCGAAGATGCGCGCGCCGCTGCGGGCGTCGCGGCGGGGCGCCTCACGGCCGAGGCGCACCAGGGAGCCGGACGCCACGGCCCCGGCATCCTCCAGCAGGGCGAGACCGCAAGGGGCGCAGCCATAGCGCGCAAGACCGTCCACGCCCGGAACGGCAAAGGGGGAGGACAGGACGCGGGCTTCCCGCGCGGAAGGCTGCGGCGAGTGGCTTTCGCCTTCCTCCCCTTCAGGCGCCGCGGTCAGCAGGAGCGGCGAGAGCGACAGGCTGCGCTTGGTGAGACCGGCCGCCGCCGTGAGCTCGGCCAGCCAGCGCGGCGCCCCCTGCGGGGAAAAGGTGAAATGGCACCAGGCGCCGCGCGAGAGCGGGCACGGCGTGTCGGCCGTGCAGGGTGCGACGGCATGGAGGCCGCCCTCCAGAGCCAGCTCGCGCAGACGCATGAGGGTTGTTCCCCCAAGCCTCGTCCCCGGCTCCACAAAAAGCAGGGCCGGGGGCGCCGGAACCCTGTTTGCGGCGCCCTCCGCGCTCGGCATGTCGGCCGGCCCGGGCGCAAGCAGCGGCGCCCAGGCGGCGAGCAGCCGGTCGAGACGTTCGCCCAGGGCATCTTCGGGGCCGGCTTCCAGTTCGTCCAGCGGCCCGGCGGCATCAGGGTCATCTTCATCATCGCGGGCCGAGCCGTGCCCGCGCCGCGCCGGGCGCACCTCGTTGAGCACATTGGCCGCGGTGACGAGCCATGGGCGCCAGCCCTGGCGCAGCAGGGGCAAAGCGCGGGAGGCGAGGCTTTCCAGCGGCCCGCGCTCGAGGCGCACGGGCCACACGGGTTCGCCTGTCTCTTCCCCCCAGGCGGCGAACAGCGCCCGCCCCAGTTCCAGCGGCTGGCTCGCGCTGTCCAGCGCCAGCACCTGCACCGGCGCTGCACGCCATTCGGGCCGCGCCAGCCACAGGGCCAGCGGCACAGTGAGCGGCCCCGAGCCCGCATCCAACAGGAGGGCCGGGCCGTGGCCGCCTTCGGGCGGCGGCAGGGGCAGCCCGCGGAAGAGCCGCGTGAGGCGCACGAGGTTCCAGGGCAAAAAATAGTGCAAGTAGGCGCTCACAAAGGCCGGTCGGCTCCAGTAGGGGCGGCGCAACTCCGCCCTTTCGGCCGTGAGCGCGCGGGAAAGTGCGGCAATGTCTTCCGGCAGGGAGCGGCGGTGCGCGCCCGTGAGCGGCCTGACGCGGGCGAGCGCTTCGGGGAGACGATTGAGTGCCGCCTGTGCGGCCGCGTCCAGCGGCGGGAAGAGCTCGGCCATCACTTCCCATGCGGCGGAGGGCCTGGGCGCTGGCCGCACAGCGCGCCGGGGCGCGTTGCCCTCAGCGGGCACCCCCTGTGGCCGTGGCTTTGCAGAGGGCCTTTCGGGAGCCTTTGCTGTGGATTTCGCGCCTTTTGTACGGCCCTTGGGGACGGGGCGGGACGGCGTGATGGCAGGGGGTCTGCGTGACATTTATTCTCCCAGGCGCATATGCGCAAGATAGGCCTGCTGGAATCCCGGCCCTTCGGTGAGCTCGAGCACGGCGGCGCCTTCGCAGAGCGCGGCCAGCGGCCCCATGCGCTCCGGGCAGGCCGCTAGCAGACAGGCCCCGGCAAGCGCCGTATTGCCCGCTGCGGCCATGCGGCCGAGCGGCACGCCCGGCGCGAAGCCCAGGTCCTTCAGGTCGGCAAGGCGCACGTGCCCGCCGAGAGCCCCGGCCAGCGCCAGCTTTTGCAGGCGCACAGGCGCCACGCCCGCGGCCGCGCAGACGGCCTCCAGCGCCACGGCGAACGCGGCCTTGACCTTGAGCAGCAGCTCCACATCGGCGGCGGAAAGCCAGAGCCCGAGCGGCAGGGGGAGGCGCGCCCCGCCGGGCGCCGGCGTCACCTTCTGCGCAAGCGCGCGGGCCAGCGGCAGGGCCGTGGCATCGGGGGGCACAAAATGGCCGTCCCTGTCCAGCACGCCCAGCCGGAACAGCAGAGCCAAAAGCGAAAGATAGCCGGTGGCGCTGATGCCCGCCGCTTCGGCGGGAGCCGCTCCGCCGTGGCCTTGGCCGAAGAACAGCGGCTCAAGCCCCCTGGGGCTGTGGCGGAACTCCGTGACCACGCCGGGGGCGGCCATGGCGCCGCGCTCCGGGCCGATGCCTTCCAGCGCCGGCCCGAGAGGGACGCTCGCAAGAAAGAGGTGATCGTCTTCCGTACACAGGGCGAGCTCGCCATTGGTGCCGAGATCCGCCAGCACAAAGGGGCGCGGCGTGTCCGCCGCCAAAAGGGCGGCCAGTCCGGCGCCCACATCGCCGCCCACGAAGGGCGCGGGCAGCGGTGGCACAAGCACGGGCGGGAGGCCCGGGACTTCCACGAAAGCGCCCCCCGGGTGCTCGCGCCGGTAGGGCGCGGCGCACAGCCCCTCCACGCTCACCCCAAGAAAAATATCCGTCATGGCGGTGTTTGCCGCAAGGCAGATGCGCCCGGGCGGGAGGCCCGTGGCCGCGAGCCGCCCCACGATGCCGGCCACGGCCGCGCGCGCGAGGCCCCCGAGCGTGGCGAGCCCCGCTTCCGTGCGGGCAAAGGCCAGGCGCGACATGACATCCGCCCCGGCGCCGGCCTGCGGATTGAGTTGGCTCCCCTCGGCGAGGACGCGGCCGGCGGTGCACGCCTCGCCTCCAGATCCCGCGGCCACGGCGCGCCACTGGAGGGAGGTGGTGCCGAGATCCACGCCAAGAACGACCTCCTCCCCCTGCGCGGCCAATTCTTGCGCCCCCGCTCCCGTGGGGGCATCCGCTGAAAGAGAGGGGGCAAGCGCAGCGGGGGGGAGTTCAAGCTCGAGCACGCTGCCCGGGGCCATGTCCGGCACGCAGCGCCGGCAGGCGAGGCGCCAGCCGGCCGCGACCGCCTGCGTCGGCAGCACGACCTCGTCTTCGGGGAGGGGCGGCGGCGCCTCCCCCACATAGCGCACGCGGCAGCGCCCGCAGCGGCCGAGGCCCATGCAGAGCGGCCGCGGCGGCACCGCGCCGGAAAGCCAGATGGCGCGGGCAAGCTCCTCGCCCGGCTGCGCGGTGAACGAGACCGCGCGCGGCGAGGCGTCGCCGGNGCGCNTCAGGNCCCGCGGCCGGCGNNAGGCGCACGGTGACGCCCGGGTGCATGGGNGCTNCCCCGCTTATTTCCAGAGGTTGCCGTACTTGGCGGCGATGCCGTCNGTGCGCTCCACGAGCTTGTCCACCAGCGCGTCGAGGTCNTCGGCNTTGACCGTGCCCACCTCGCGGGCGAGCAGNTAGCCGAGATAGCCCTTGCCCTGGCTGAACACCCAGCAGACCCCGTAGACGGAGCCCACGGCCGGGCGCCCGGGAAATTCCGGCGCGGTGTTGAGCAGCACGCGCAGCTCGGGCGCGTCGCGCTCCTCATCGGCATTGAGGCGGAAGAGGCTGCTCTGGTTGAAGCGCTCCTTGAGGCGGGTCGACAGGCGCGCGCCNAGGCTGTCCGTGCCGTCGAGCTGGACATTGACCACGGTGGTGCGGTCCGCGCTTTTCTCGGGCGCGTCCTGCACGGGTTTGCCCGCCTGGGGCACCGCGGGCTGNGCCGCGAAAAGCGGCGCCGGGGAGAGACAGAAGGCCGCCAGCAGGAGGGCGGCGGAAAGCAGGAAAAGCGGACGGGTGGCGTGCATGGTTTCCTCGCTGGCTGGAGATGGGGCGCCGGGTTCGGACAGTGTTCGGGGCGGCTGCCGCCGGCGCCCGGCAATCAAGAAAAATTCTACACATTTTTTTGGAAAATGTCCAAGCGCGCCCGCGCGCACCGTGCCGGGAAGGNNCCNNCCNCTCCCCGCGCACGANGTTTGGNCGCCCCTTCNNCGCCNAAGCTGTGAAGAAAATGGCATATGCGCCCGCTGACGGCTTGAAAGCCGGATTTTTTTGGTGTATCGTTCCATCCGATACACCATCCGCCGGGAAGGATGGGGGCTGATGGTTGAAGTCAGGCCCGGTTTTCGCGCCGGGTCATAACCAGGATCTCCACAGGAGGGAAAGGGATGTCTCAGGNAAACTCCGATATCGTTATTGATCGGGGGAAATCGCAGTTCTCTGATCTCTGGAAGAAGGAAGACTACTGGGCCATCTGGATCGGCCTCTTCCTGATCATCGTGGCTGTCTGCCTCGTGTTCGGCGGCCGCTCCGATCTGGAAAGCAAGTACGACCAGTACGCGGCCACCCTCAAGGCCGAGGCCGCCAAGCCCTTCAAGACCATCGAGTGGTACGACGCTTCCGCCGCCCAGAAGGGGCTTCAGGGCCAGAAGCTCCCCGCCGTGGCCGCGCTCATCAACTACATCAAGACGCCGGCCCGGTGGAGCTCCAATCCGCTGGATTCGCTCATCCTGAGCAAGGCTGACGCCGACAGGATGAACGCCTCCGTGCTGCCCAAGGTGGACGAGGCCAAGGCCGCCGAAGCCGCCGCGCTCGACGCCGCCAAGGCCGCGCAGGCCATGGCCGCCGACGCCGGCTTTCAGGACAATTCGCTGAACGACGCGGCCGCCGGCGCCATCGGCGCCTGGCAGAAGGCCAAGAAGGCCACCGCCGACGCCTCCAAGAAGATCGTCAAGCCCTTCAACCGCATCCCCACGCTCATCGTGCTCGGGCTCTGCCTCGGCGTGCTCGTCACNATCGGCGCCGTGGTCATGGGCTTCAACGCCGGCCGCTTCTTCGTGGCNTTCATCGTCGTGTATCTGCTCTGCATTCTCGCCAACATCCTCGGCAACCAGGTGACCATGCGCCGTTACGGCGCCAACGCCGANATCTGGTCCATCGCCATCGGCATGATCATNGCCAACACCATCGGCACGCCNAAATGGCTGCAGGANGGCTCGCAGGTCGAGTACTATATCAAGATCGGCCTGGTTCTGCTTGGTGCTGACGTGCTCTTCCACAAGATCATGGCCATCGGCATCCCCGGCATCTTCGTGGCCTGGGTGGTGACGCCCATCGTGCTCATCACCACCTTCATCTTCGGCCAGAAGGTGCTCAAGATGCCCTCGCGCACCCTGAACATCGTCATCTCGGCCGACATGTCNGTGTGCGGCACCTCCGCCGCCATCGCCACCGCGGCCGCNGCCCGCGCCAAGAAGGAAGAGCTCACCCTCTCCCTCGGCCTCTCCATGACCTTCACCGCCATCATGATGATCGCCATGCCGGCCTTCATCAAGGCCGTGGGCATGCCCGAGATCCTGGGCGGCGCGTGGATCGGCGGNACGGTCGACGCCACGGGCGCCGTGGCCGCCGCCGGCGCGTGGATNGGCCCCAAGGCCCTGCAGGTTGCCGCCACCGTCAAGATGATCCAGAACGTGCTCATCGGCGTGACCGCCTTCTGCGTGGCCATCTACTTCACCACCAAGGTGGACAACACCGGNGAGAAGGTGGGCGCGGGCGAGATCTGGAACCGCTTCCCGAAGTTCGTCATCGGCTTCCTCGCGGTCTCGGTCATCATGTCCATCATCAGCGCCCAGCTTGGCGGCGACTTTGCCAAGATGCTCGTTGACAACGGCGTCAACAAGGTGGCCAACCCGCTGCGCGGCTGGTTCTTCTGCCTGGCCTTCATCTCCATCGGCCTCACCACCGACTTCCGCGCTCTTGCCAAGTACTTCAAGGGCGGCAAGCCGGTCATCCTCTATGTGTGCGGCCAGTCCCTGAACCTCGCCCTGACCCTGCTCATGGCCTGGATCATGTTCTACAAGGTCTTCCCCGAAATCACGGCGCGCATCTAGCGCTCCGCACAGCAAAAGCCGCCGCGGCCCTCAGGCCGCGGCGGCTTTTTTTCATGAGTCCGCCATGCCGCCTGCCACGCGCACCGTCTTCCGCCTCTGCTGCTGGATAGGCGTCCTTTTGCTCTTCTTCTGCGTCATCGGCCCGTGGCTGTTTTCGCTCTCGCCGGCATGGCAGCGCTATGACGCCGTGCAGGAAGAGCACAACATCCACAGCGGCGCCATCTATTACAGCGACGTGCCGGTGACGCAGGAATCGGAAGAGGCCACGCGCAAGGCCGTGCGCGAAGGCATGGCGAACCGCATGCAGCGCCGCCTTGAGGAACGCAAGGCCGCGCAGGCCGGTGGTGGGGCGGATGGCAAAAGCCATTAAGGATGCTGCCGGCGCGGCGCCGCGGCCCCGCTTTGTGGTGAGCGGCTGCCTGGCTGGCCTCTGCTGCCGCTATGACGGCGCAAGCAATCCCTGCCCGCAGGTGGTGGCGCTCGTCGAAGCGGGCCTTGCCGTGCCCGTGTGCCCCGAGAGCCTTTCGGGCCTTCCCGTGCCCCGGCCCCCGTGCGAGCAGGTGCTGGCCGGCCCCGAAAAGAACGAGATCCGCGTGCTTTCCCGTGATGGCGCGGACGTGACGGCGGCCTTTGAGCGCGGGGCCGACCGCGCCCTTTCCGCGGCCCTTGCGAGCGGCGCCCGCGAGGCCATCCTCAAGGCGCGCTCCCCTTCCTGCGGGGTGGGCGAGGTCTATGACGGGAGCTTCAGCCACACACTCAGGCCTGGCGACGGCCTCTGGGCAAAACGCCTGCGCGAGGCCGGTTTCAGGCTCTGGACTGAAGACAGTCTTCCGCCGGACATGACCGACGATACCCCCACGCCCTGAGGCCGGGCCACGAGTCTCGGGCCCTTGTTTTATCCGATACCGCTTCTTCCCGCTCCGGCGTTCCCCTCTCCCTCCCGGCTCTCCGGCCGGTGGATGGTGAAGCCGTTTTTGCCGTTCTGCTTGGTCTCGTAGAGGGCCGCGTCAGCCGCCTGGTAGAGGTCGATGAAGCGCGTGCCGTCCTCCGGGGCGAAGGCCACGCCGATACTGGCCGAGACCTGCCAGCTGTCCTCGCCGTCCGTGCAGACAAAATGCAGTGCTTCCACGAGTTCGCGGGCCTTCTGCTCGGCCCAGGCGTGGCTCGGGATGGGGATGAAGGCCGCGAATTCGTCGCCCCCGAGGCGCCCCACGATGTCCTGCTCGCGAAAGTGCTTCCTGATGACGGCCGAAAATTCCCGGATGCAGCGGTCGCCGAAGGCGTGCCCGAAAGTGTCGTTGGCCTGTTTGAAATCGTCGATGTCGAAGATGAAAAAGGCGGCCGGAGCGTCTGGATGGTGGAGGAGCGCGTCGTCGATCATGCGCTCCGTGGCCTTCTTGGTGGAGCAGCCCGTCATCTCGTCGATATTGGCCAGTCCCTCCTTCTGCTTTTCCGCGTCGATGTTCTTCCTGTAGGTGAACATGTGCAGGGAGTCGTCGTCCGGCGAGTAGAACACATGGGCGTCGATGCGCATCCAGTGGTAGGACTTGCCGTCCTGCGTGATCATGAAGTCATAGCGCAGGTGATGATTGCCCTTGCGGAATTCGGCGAGCGCGTTCTTGGTGCAGAAGCGCGCCACATAGCCCTCGCGGAACTCGGGCTTGATCTGCTTTTCGGCGATGATGCGCAGCCCCTCGTCAAAGGAGCGGCGGCTTGCGCCGATGCGCGCGAAATATTCTTCCGTGTTCGCGCCCACGCAGCGGTTATGCGTGATGTTCCACTCGTAAATATCGTCATAGAGCTGTTCCGTGGCCTGCTTGAACAGGCCGAGCCGCTGCTCGATGATGCCGGTGATCTTTTTGTTGAAGCCCCTGATGACCAGGGTGATGACGGTGAAGACGCTGGCGAGGATGAGCAGGAGCACAAGGATGGAAGTGCTGATCTGCGACCGCATCTTGGCGATGAGCGGCGCCGCGTCCTGCTCCACCACCAGATACCACGAGAGCTCGGGCATGTAGCGCGTGACGAGATAGGAAGACCCGGGCCCCGCTGGCCCATCCGTTTCCCCGTTCTCTCCGCCGCCGCCTGCCCAGACACCGAAATTGGCGTCACTGTTGCGCCTGTCGAGGATGGCGCCGCGGAGCTGCTCGCGGCCTGAGAGCGTGAACCAGTCCTTGTGCTCCTCGCCGGTATGCCCCTGCGAGACTTCGACAGTGCCGCCGCGGTCGAGCAGGAAGACCTCGACCCCGTAGCGCTCCTCATATTCCTTGAGGATGCGCTTGAGGACATCGGTTCGGATGCCGATGCCCACCACGCCGAGCACTTCGCCCCAGGGGTCCATGATCTTGCAGTTCACGAAGACCGCCGGGGCCTTGCCCGCGCCCGCCGTTTTGTCCGTATCCACATTGAGCGAATACTGGCGTTTCGAGGCCAGGAGCGCGGCATACCAGGCGTTTTCCGGGGCGCCCGGGGCGAGCACGCGGTCGATGCCGCCCGCGCTGTAGTAGCGCCGGCTCGCAGCCGACACCAGGAAGACCGAATCGAAATGGTCCCTTTCCTGATAGGCCGCGAGATAGGACTGGATGGCGCGCGCGAACTCCGCCTCGTCCAGATGCGCGCCCTCGCGCAGGAGCCAGTCAGCGAGGAAGGTATCCCCGGCCATGGTCAGGGCGATGGTCACGGGCCGGTTCAGTATCGAGGAGAGCCGGAAATAGATGCTGTCCGCGGTGAGCGCCGAGACCTGCTCCAGCGCGGTCAGCGAAACGCGATAATTGGCGCGGTGACTGAACCAGGCGGTGAGGAGAAAGCCGATGAGGAGGATGACGCCCACCAGCAGATTTGTCTTGATGACCCGGCTGCGCATGCTGCCTCCCCGTGCCCCTTCTCCCTTGCGGACTCTGCCGGCAAGCGGCCCTGCGCCCCCGGCGCCGGCCGTCAGGCGGATGCCCTGGGCGTGGCCGTGATGCCGCGCCGGGCCAGCTCTGCCACCACCTTGGCGCAGAATTCCGGCAGCTTCGCCTGAAGCTCCGGGGTCAGTTCCGGCGAAAGGGTCTGCCAGTCGCCGGGCTGGATGCCGATGATGAAGGTCTCCGGCCTGTGGCCGGCGAGACCGCAACTGATGAGCGTGTCCACAAGGTCGGTCTGGTGGGTGGAATCCCGGAAGCTCAGGCTCTTGCGCAGGTCTTCCCCTTCCAGCAAATAGATCGTCCCGGGCGCGCCGGGGCCGAGCACCACGTCGAGCACCACCAGAAGGTCGGAATCCATGATGTCGGGCATGAGGAAAAGGCCGAGCGTGCCGCCGTCCAGAAGGCGCACGTTGTCCGGCCAGCTGTAGCCCTGCTCCAGCCGGTTCACGGCGGCCACGCCGAAGCCCTCGTCACTGAGGAGGATATTGCCCACGCCGAGCACGAGCACCCGCGGTTTTGCCATCTGCCGTCCCTTTTTTTCGCCTTCCGCCATGGCCCGGATACGGAAAGGGCGGGCCAGAGCCCGCCCCCCCATGAAGCCCGCACCGGCGCCGGCCGGTGCGAAAGCCGTTACAACACCTTGAACTTGTGCACCTGGTTGGTCTCACCGTCGATGACATGCACGGCGCAGGCGATGCAGGGGTCAAAGGAGTGGACCACGCGCAGGATCTCCACCGGGCGCGCCGGGTCGGCCACGGGCGTGCCCACGAGGGCTTCTTCGCAGGCGCTGGGCACATTCTTGGCGTCGCGCGGGCTCAGGTTCCAGGTGGTGGGCACCACCAGCTGGAAGTTGGCGATGCGCGCGTCGTCGTCGGTGACGATCCAGTGGGAGAGGCCGCCGCGCGGCGCGTTGACAAAGCCAACGCCACGGGCGCTCTTGGGCGGCTCGTAGTTCTCCACGATCTGCTGGTCTTTCGTGATGTTGTGTTGGTACTGTTTGATCCAGGTCTCCACCTGCTGGCCCACGGCCAGCGCCTCGATGCCGCGCGCGGCCGTGCGGCCGAGCGTGGAGAAGAGCGCCTCGGGCCCGATCTGGAGGGCGCCCAGCACCTTGTCCACCATGGGCTTGATGGTCCTGTGCTCCTGCGCGTAGGAGACGAGCACCTGCGCGAGCGGCCCGGTCTCCACGGCGATGCCGTCGTAGCGCGGGGCCTTGAGCCAGGAATACTTGTCCTTGTCGCCCATCTTGGTGAAGTAGGGCTCGGTCTCGCCCTCGTAGGGATGGCGGGCCTTGTCGCCCACGTACCAGCTGTGGGCCACGCCCTCTGCGATCCTGTTGGGGTCCATGTCGCGCACCTTGCCGATCTTACGGTCAAGGATGACGCCGGGCCTGAGCCAGCGCTTCTGGAGGTCGCGCTCGCAGCCCGGGTCGGGGAATTCGCCGAAGGCCATGAAGTTGCGCGTGCCGCCGTAGGTGGCGCATTCCTTGTACTGGCTCGCGATGGCGAGCAGGTCGGGGATATAGTAATCCTCGATGAAGGTCAGGGTCTCCTTGTAGAGGTCGGTGAATTCCTTGATGCGCTCGGCCGTCAGCGCGCCGTAGTTGGTCACGCCGCCGGGCACGGTGAACTGGGTGTGCGGGTTCTTGGCGCCGAACACGGCCATGGCGCGCGCCGCCTTGACCTGCACTCGCAGGGCGGCGAGGTAGTCGGCCGTGCCGATGAGGTTGAGCTCCGGGCTCAGATGATAGGCCGGGTGGTTGCCGAGGAAGTAGGCATTGGTGAAGGGGCCGAGCTGGCCGCTGTCCACAAAGGCCTTGAGCTTGGTCTGCACGGCGCGGTAATCGTCCGGCGTGACCTTGCGGTTGGAGATGGAATTGGCGATCTGCGCGGCCTTGACCGGGTCGCCCTGGAGGGCGTTGACCACATCCACGAAGTCCAGCGCGTGCAGGGCGTAGAAATGCACGAGATGGTCGTGCAGGTAGAGCATGGCCAGCACGAGGTTGCGCAGATAGGTGGCGTTGGCCGGGATGGGCTTGTTGATGGCGTCTTCCACGGCGCGTGTGGACGCGAGCGAGTGGCTGTAGGTGCAGACGCCGCAGGTGCGCTGCGTGAAGTGGGGCGCGTCAAAGGGGTTGCGGCCCTTGAGGATGATCTCGAGGCCGCGGAACAGGGTGCCCACGCAGCGGGCCTCCTTGATCTTGCCGTTCTCCACCTCCGCCTCGATGCGGAGATGCCCCTCGATGCGGGTCAGCGGATCGACCACCACCTGACCGGTATAGGTGCTCTGGGGCGCTTTGATGACCTGGCTCATGGTTTCCCCCTAGTTCTTGTAGAATGGCGTCATGTCGTCCCAGAAGCCCGGCTCGCTGCAGCCGATGCAGGGGCTGCCGGCGCCCACGGGCCAGTTGGTCTGGTTGAAGAGCACCACCGGACAGTTGTTGTAGGTCTGCGGGCCCTTGCAGCCCAGGTCATAGAGACACCAGCCCTTGCGCGCCTCTTCGGAATTGAAGGAGGGGGCGAACTCGCCGGCGTCGAAATGCTTGCGGCGCTCGCAGCGGTCATGGACGGTCTGGCCGTAGAACATGAGCGGCCGGCCGAGCTCGTCGAGCTCGATGTCCATGCCGCTCAGATAGGCCACGAGCGTGCCCACCATGTTGATGGGGTTGGGCGGGCAGCCGGGGATATTGATGACCTTGATGCCCATGTCCGCATAGGCTTCGCCGAGGCCCACGGCTTCCGTGGGGTTGGGGCGCGCCGCCTGGATGCCGCCGTACGAGGCGCAGGTGCCGAGGGCGAGATTGAGCTTGGACTTGGGCAGGATGTCCTTGCAGATGTCATACATGGTCTGGCCGCCCACATAGCCGTACTTGCCGTTGAGGCCCGTGGGGATGGCGCCTTCCACCATGAGGATGAAGCCCTGCGGCGAATGGACGGCCTGCTCCAGCGCATCTTCCGCGGCCTGGCCGGCGGCGGCCATGATGGTCTCCTGGTAGTCGAGGGAGATGGTATCGAGGATGAGGCTGTCGATATAGGGCTTGTACATGCGCATGAGCGCCTCGGAACAGCCCGTGCATTCGGCGGTGTGGAGATAGACCACATTGGGGCGCTGCCCGGTGAGGGCCGCGGCCACGTCGTCGGCGAAGGCCGGCCCCATGCCCATGGTGACGGCCACGGCGGTGCAGAATTTCATGAAGTCGCGGCGGCTCACGCCATGGCGTTCCAAACGCTCCTCTCCGCTCTGTTTGCCCAGACCCACGGAAATACGCATAGTCGACTCCTGGCAAAAAAGTGCATGGCGACAAGACGCGCGTGCCCCCGCGCCGCAAGCGGCCCAAGGCGGGCCAGCGCCATTTGTCCGCAAGGATACACCCATGCCAGCACGGGGTCAACAGGCGCGGGGCTTTTGCACCGGCCTCTGGTTTCGGACATCTGGAGGGCGCCCGCGATGGCATCCGGGCGCAGCCACGCACCGCCCCGTGGGCTGCCCCGGCCCGGGCAGCGGTCTCCCGGGCCCCCCGCACCACCCGCGCGCATTTTTTCTCTTCCCTCCTGAAAAAAAGGCCTTAAGTTTTTGCCTGACCGGCCGATACGAGGAGCGAGAGATTTTGTCCCGCGCCCCTTCACCCGCAACCCGACCCTTTTGCCATGCTCGACGCCCTCCACAGCATCACCTCCCGCCCCGTGGGGCCTGTCACGTCCGGCGCCCCCACGGGAGGCCGGTCTGGCGGCTTTGCGGCCTTCCCGGGCCTCGGGGAGTATGGGCGCGCAGCACAGGGCGAGGCGGATGCGGCTGGCGCCCGGGGCGCGAAGGCTCAGCAAACGGGCAAGAATGGAGGGATAGCGGGCCAGCAGGCCGGCGCGGACGCCGCCGGCGCCTCCGGGGAAAACGGCGATTCGTTGCGCTTGAGCCCCGAAGCCCAGGCCCAGTTGCGCGAGCTCAAACAGCGCGACGCCGAGGTGCGCGCCCACGAAAAGGCGCACATGGCGGCCGGCGGCCAGTATGTGGCGGGCGGCCCGAGCTACGAATACCAGCGCGGGCCGGACGGCCGGCAATACGCCATCGGCGGCCATGTTTCCATCGACGCCTCCTCCATCCCCGACGATCCCGAAGCAAGCGCGGCCAAGGCCAGGCAGGTGCGCCGCGCCGCGCTGGCCCCCGGCGAGCCCTCGGCGCAGGACAGGGCCGTGGCCGCCAAGGCTGCCACCCAGGAGGCGCGCGCGGCCCGCGAGAAGCAGGACGAGAACGGTGAAGCCGCCGGCGGCGTGGAGAACGCCCAAAACGCGGATGCCGCGCAAGGTGCCGCTCCCGCTGAAAATCTTTCGCGCCGTGAGGGCGCCGATGGCCCCGAAGGCGCTACCGAAAGCGCCGCCAGCCGCGAAGGCGGCGGGAACTCCGAAGGCCGCGGCATCGCCCATGCGCTCATGCGCGCCGCCGAGACCTATGCCGCCATGGCGCAGCGCGGTGTCATGCCCACGGCGCTGGCCCCGGGCGGCACGGGCATTTCCCTGCAAATCTGAAAATCCGATTCCGAACGCAGAAGGGGCGGCGAAAATTTCGCCGCCCCTTTCTTTTCGTGAAATCCGTTCCGCCGGTCAGGCATCCTGCTCCGCCGCCGGCGGCGTGTAGTCCTGCGCGCGGGCGAGGCGCGCCAGGGTCTCCGGCTTGCCGAGAAAGGCCATGATCTCGTTGAGGTGCGAGCCGCCCATGAAGCCCATGAGCGCCGTGCGCAGGGGCGGCGCCACCTCCTTGAACTTCAGGCCGTTGTCCGCCACATAGGCGTTGAGCGCGGCCTCGATGGCGCCTGCGTCAAAGGGCTCGACCTTGCTGAAGATGGCAGCCAGCGCCGCGAGATGGGCCTTGCCCTGCTCCGTGAAGTGCTTGTTGGCGTCCTTGGTGTTATAGACGAGCTCCGAAGCGCCCACGAGCAGCGGCCGGAAACTTTCGGCCAGTGCCGCCAGGTTGCTCGCCCGCTCGCGGAACATGACGCACAAGGGTTCCAGCCGCCCGTAAGGATCATTCCCCAGGCGCTCCCACAGGCCCGCGGCCTTGGCGAAGGGCTCCACCAGTTCCACGAGCTGGTTCAGCGGAAGGTCGCGCATGAAGCGCGCGTTGCACCATTCCAGCTTGGCCGGGTCAAAGGCCGCGGCGGCGGGGTTGAGGTTCTTGCCGTCAAAGAAGCGGATGAGCTCTTCCATGCTGAAGAGCTCCTGGTCGCCGTGCGACCAGCCGAGACGCGCGAGATAGCTCACCAAGGCCTGCGGCAAAAGGCCGTCCTGCTGGTATTCCACCACGGCCCGCGCGCCGTGCCGCTTGGAGAGCTTCTGCCTGTCCGGCCCGAGGATCATGGGCACATGCCCGAAGCGCGGCACGGGCAGCCCCAGCGCCTCGTAAATGAGGATCTGGCGCGGCGTGTTGGAAACATGGTCGTCGCCGCGGATGACGTGGGTGACGCCCATCTCGTGGTCGTCCACCACCACGGCCATGTTGTAGGTAGGCATGCCGTCCGCGCGGCGCAGCACCATGTCGTCCAGCTCCGAGGCGTCCACGGCGATGCGGCCCTTCACCATGTCGTCAAAGACGATCTTGCCCGTGTGCGGCGCCTTGAGGCGCACGCAGCGCCCCTCGCCGGGCCCCAGCCCGAGCTCGCGGCAATGGCCGTCATAGCGCGGTTTCAGGCCCTTCTCCCGCGCGCGCTCGCGCATGGCCTCCACCTCTTCCGGCGTGCAGGAGCACCAGTAGGCGTGGCCGCTCTCGAGCAGCTTGTCCACATAGCTGTTGTAGAGGTCGGTGCGCTCGGTCTGGTAGGTGAGGTCGTCGTCCCAGTCCAGGCCGAGCCAGCGCATGGAGGCGAGGATGGAGTCCGTGTATTCCTTCTTGGAGCGCAGGAGGTCCGTATCCTCGATGCGCAGGTGGAAGCGGCCGCCGAAGTGCCGGGCGAGCAGCCAGGAAAAGATGGCGGTGCGCGCGCCGCCGATGTGCAGGTGCCCGGTGGGGCTGGGCGCGAAACGGGTGACAACGTCTGCCATGGGGTCTTCCCTCAACTCTTCTGCTGTGTCTGACGGTTTTTCAGTGAGGATGGGATGCGGAGCCCCCGCCTCAGCGGGCGGCGCTTTCCGCGCGCGCCAAAAGTTCCCGCGCCTCGGCGTTGCCGGGCTCCAGCTCAAGGGCGGTACGCAAAAGCGGCAAGGCGTGCATGCGGTCATCGGTCGCCAGAAAGACCATGGCGAGGTTCATGGCCACGCGCGCCGAGCTGCGCGGGAGCTCCGGATCAAGGGCCAGTGCCTTGAGAGCGGCCGCGCGCGCCGCCTCGGTATCCTTGCCCTCCAGCCAGGCCATGCCGAGATTGTAATGCAGCCCCGCGTCATCGGGCGCGATGCCGAGCGCCTTCTGGTATTCTTCGGTCGCGTCGCGCCAGCGGCCGGCGCGGCGCAGCAAAAGGCCCAGGCGGTTGAAGGCCGCGAGGTCATCCTGGCCCCAGAATTCCTTGCGGCTGTCCAGCGCTTTGCGCAGGTAGGCCGCCGCCGTCTCCGGGTCGGACTCGGCATAGAGCTCGGCCACGCGCGAGGCCACGCCCGCCGGGCCAACCTTCGCCTGTCTGGCCGAGAGGCGTACCGCGTCGCCCAAAAGCGTGCGCGCCTTGTCCGTCCTGTTGAGCCGGAGGCTGAGCTCGCCCATGCGCAATTTGCGCTCCACGTCCAGCGGCGAGAGATCGTCCAGCTTTTCGAGGCATTCCAGCTCGCGCGCGGCATCGCCCTTTTCCGCATGCAGGGCCGCGAGGCGCCGCAAGGGGTCAAGGAACATGGGCGAGGCGCCGGCGGCCTTGGCATACGCGTCGGCCGCCTTGTCAAATTCCTCCATGGCCTTGAATATATCGCCCATGAGCAGGAGCACGGCGGGCGCGTTGCTCTTCTGCTCCAGCGCCTGACCGCAGACCTGGAGGGCGCGCAGGTGCTCGCCCTGGCCGAACAGGGAGCGCGCCCAGTCGAGCGAGCGCTCCACCTGGCCCTGCGGCCGTACGGCGAGCGCCACGCGCTCGAGGAGGGCCGGACCGTCCACGGGCTTGCGGATGCAGCCGTCCATCCCGCTCTCCTGCAGGAGGGCGATGCGCTGGCGGTCGCTCTCGGCCGTGAGCAGGAGCACCTTGAGCTCAGGAAAGCCGTTCTTGATGAGGCGCACGGCGAAGGTGAGGTCGCGGCCCTTGAGTTCGCGCTCCACCAGAAAGAGGGGCTTCACGCTGGCCTCGGCCGCCTGCCGGGCGAGGCGCGCCAGCATGTCGACCGCGGTGGTCGACACGAGGCAGGAGGCCGGCATCTTGAGCTCGTCGCGGATGAGGCCGCGCAAGAGGTCGACGAGGGCCTTGTCGTCAGAAACGCAGATGATGCGGCCGCCCTCGCGCAGATGGGCGATGACCGCCTCCGCATAGCCCTTGCGCTGGCGCTCGCCGTCCACCCTGGCCCCGGCGAGGGATCTGTCGGCGCGGCGCATCTGGATGCGCCGGGTGAGCCCGCTCTTTTCCGCGTCCTCGTTCATGGCGTCCCCCTTGCGGGCCGGGACCAAAGGCGCCCGGCCGCACAACCGTTTACGATAGCCAAAAGCGCCGCCAAGGTCCAGCGCCGCGGGCCTCAGAAGAGCGGGCAGCTCGCCTTGGTGATGCCGTTGACCACGTTGACGGGATCGCCGGCCAGCCAGCGGCGGATATTCTGCGCCGTGAGGTCGATGATGTTCTGGCGCGCGCGCACCGTGGCCCAGGCCATGTGCGGCGTGATGAGCACATTGGGCGCCCTGAGGAGCGGATTGCCGGGCCCGGGCGGCTCCTCGGAGAGCACATCCGTGCCCATGCCGCTCAAATGCCCGCTCTTGAGGGCCGCGGCCGCCGCCTCCTCGTCCACGAGCGCGCCCCGGGCCGTATTGAGGAGGATGGCGCCCGGCTGCATGAGCGCCAGCCGCTCGGCATTGATGAGCTTGTCCGTCTCCGGGGTGAGCGGGCAGTGCAGCGAAACCACGTCGGACTCGGCGAGGAGCCGCTCAAGCGGCACGAAGGCGAAATCCTCCCAGGGGGGCGCGTCGCGCGGGGTGCGCTGGTGCGCGAGCACGCGCATCCCGAAGGCGTGGGCGAGGCGCGCCATCTCCCGGCCGATGTCCCCGAAGCCCACGATGCCGATGGTGAGGCCCGTGAGGCAGATGGGCGTGCGTTGCCAGTAGCACCAGCGGCGGGCGCGCTCCCACCCGCCGTCGCGCACGCTCTCGGTGTGCTCCTGGGTGTGGTGGCAGAGCTCGAGCAAAAGCGACATGGCGTGCTGCGCCACATCGGCCACGCCGTAGGCCGTCACGTTACAGACCGGCACCCCCTGCTCGGCAAAGGCGTCGAGATCCACATTGTTGTAGCCGGTGGCCAAGAGGCCCACGAAGCGCGCGGCCTGAAAGTGGGCCATGTGCGCGCGCCTGAGTTCGGTCTTGTTGGTGAGGAGGATGTCGGCGCCGCGCGCCCGCTCGGGGAGCTCGGCCGGGCCGGTCTCGGGGTGGATGGTGAGCTCCCCGAGCTCCGAGATGGGGCCCCAGTCCACATCGCCCGGGTTGAGGACGGCTCCGTCGAGCACAACGATCTTCATGGCAGCCCCTTGGATGGCTCGCAGTTGCATGGTGTGCGGGTCAGCGCCCGCTGCGGGACGCCTATTGCAAGACTAGCAGCTTGTGCCGGGAGAACGCAAGGGGGACGCGCCTTTGGGAAAAACTCCCGTCTGCCCTTCGCCAAGCGCCACAACGCACAAGGGCCGCCCCCTTGCGGGAACGGCCCTTGAAACGGATGCCGAAAAGAACCTAGTGGGCGATGACGCGGAAGTCGTCGCGGCGGTTCTTGGCCCACACGGCTTCGCCGGTGCCGAGCACGGCCGGATTTTCCTTGCCGTAGCTGATCATCTCGAGCTGGCTCGGGTTCACGCCGTTCTGCACGAGATATTCATACGCGGCGCGGGCGCGGCGNTCGCCNAGGGCGAGGTTGTATTCNTGGGTGCCGCGGTCGTCGCAGTTGCCTTCGATGCGCACNCGGATGGCCGGGAACTGCTTGAGGATCTCGGCTTCCTTCTTCAGGACCGCGTCGTACTGGTTTTCGATGTTGTACTTGTTGAAGGCGAAGTACACGCGCGAGTCGGANATCNNCTGGATGGCGGCGCGCATTTCGGGGCTCATGCCGTCATCGTAGCCGGGCTCGGTGGTGGTCTTCTTCGCGCAGCCGAAGCCGGCGGCCAGGGCCATGACCAGGGTCAGAANAAGAGCGTAGCGTTTCATNTTGTGTGTCCTCCTGAACAGCTGCTCCAAGCAAAAAAACCTTTCCTTTCGGCACCATGCNCCGCTCCATGCGGCGCAGACAGATGGTATCCGGCNNTNNAGTTTTGTCAAGGCGCGAAGCNGGGTTTCGTAAAAGTATTTTTACCCGNCCGCGCCANGCCCGNTTTCCGGGCTTATTTCTGCTGNGCNGGCATGCCCCAGCGCGGGAANAAGGCCTGCCCGTCGCCNGTGGGNACCTGNTTGGCGTCGCCGCCGTGGCGGGTGGTNAGNTAGATATGGNGNCCNCCGCCGCGCGTGGANCTGAAGGCGATGAAGTAGCTGTCCGCGCAGAAGGAGGGCTGCTCGTCGCTGCCCGGGCCGAAGGTGATCTGNCGCTCCTCGCCGGTGACGAGNTCCTGCACGAAGATNCGCTGGCCGTATTCGGTCATGCGGCTGTAGACCACGAGGGTGCCGTCGGGCGCGAGGTTGGCCTCGGTGTTGTAGGTGCCGTTCTTGCTCACGCGGGTNACGCTGCCGCTNGCCAGNTCCTTGAGGAAGATCTGCGGGCCGCCCAGGCGCGACGAGGTGAAGGCCATGCGGCTGCCCGTCTTGTCAAAGGTGGGCGAGACATTGATGGAATTGTGCTCCTCGAGGATGCGCTCNTTCTGGAACACATGGTTGAGGAGATAGATGACNGGGTACTTGCCGCGCGAGAGCGCCACGGCCACCTTGTTGTCCGGCATGAAGGAGGGNCCGATGACCACGTTNCCCGGGAAGCGGATGCGCTGCACCTTGCCCGTGGAGCGGTCCCACACGCCGAGNGCGTGGGACTTGGGGTCGATGTGGCTGAACACCACGAAGCGNCCGTCCGGCGACCANGCGGGCGANAGCGCCTCGCCGGGCATGTTGGTNACCTGCCNNAGNTCGCGGCCCCAGGGCTTGACGATCCANACATTGGCGCTCATCTTGCCGGTNTTTTTCACAAAGGCGAGCGTGGAGCGGAAAAAGTCGCCNTTNCCNGTGAGNGCCTCGAGCAGGTCGGCGCAGAAGCGGTCGGCCACCTCGGGGAGGTCCTTGCTGNTGACCTTGGTGTATTCCTTNCCGAAGAGNCGNCCGCCGGTNTTGGTCTCAAAGGCGCGGATCTGCACGGGNTTCGTGCCGCTGTCGCCNTCNGGCCAGTAGGTGGTGATGACGATGTCCGANCCGGCNAGCTGGAAGCGCTTGAANTCCAGNGCCGGCGGCTCCCAGCCCTGGAGCACGATGCCGCCGAGCACGGCCTTGGGGTCGGTNAGGCGCGCGAAGGGCAAAAAGCTCAGGTTCTGGTCCACCAGNTTCTGNAGCTGCGCGCCCATGCCCGTGGCCTGCTTGTCCGGCCCTGTGAGCGGCGCGGCCAGGGCCATGTTGACGATGTTCTGNCCCGGATTCATGATGTCCACGCGCATGGCGGCNNNGGCCTCGCCCGCGCGCNTCCCCAGCANGGNGAGCGCCGCAAGGGCGGTCACGNCGAGGAGAAGGGAAAGTTTTTTCATGGCTCGCTCTTCCNTTCAGGCTTNCGGCAACGCCGGGGCGCCATTCCGCGCCGCGGGNTTNACTGCCGGGTAAGGGTAAAGGTGAGNTCCAGCGTGTCGCCNAGGCCGGCNGGCGGCGGCGCNACGGAGCCNGCCCGGCGTATGCCCTGNAGCACNTACTTGTCAAGNAGNGCGTCGCCGCTGCCCTTGAGGATGCTCTCGTCNAGGATCTTGCCNGCGGANTTNAGGCGCACCTGCGCNGTNGCNTGATAGGTGCCGGGCTTGGTCTGCGCCGGGATATACATGGAATTGCGCAGCTTCCAGACAACGGTGCTGATATATTTCTGGAAGCGGCTGTCGTACTTGTCCTGCGCCTTGGCGCCGGAGGATGCGGACGCCGCGGGCTTGGCGGCGGCAGCCGTCGCCGTGGCGCCCCCGGTGGCCGTGGCGGCGGCGAGCGCCGCGGCCTGCGCGTGGGAATCCCCCGGGGCCGCAGCCGGTGCGGGAGCCTGGGCCGGAGCAACTGCCGTGACGGCCGTATCCGCGCTCTTGCCCTTGGGGCGCCCCGTCCAGAAGGAGAAATAGACATCCAGCGGCATGCCGTAGGGCGGCGTCCCGAAGGGCGCGGCCTCGCGCACGGCGGCGCAGCCCGAGGCGTCCAGCGCGGGGAGGCCCGAGGGGCGCACGGCCTTGCATTCGGTGACGCGGCCCTCGCCGTCAAGCGAGACGCAGAGCCGAAGCTGCCTGTCCTCGCTGGTGGCGGGGGGCGCCCACACGGCGAGCACCTTGTCCATCACATGGCCGGAATAGCCGTCGTTCTGGCTCACGGCCAGCGCGCTGGCGGCCTGGGCGCCCGTGGCGCCGGCCAGGATCGCAGCCATGAGGCAGACCGCCGCCATGAGAGAGAGCGCCATGAGCAGCGGGCGCAGCCCGCGGCGCACCCGGTACTCCCGGCACTCCGCCGAGGGTCGCATGGATCGAATATTCTGGGGCATGCTTGTCCTCCTTCCTCACTCGTCCTTCCTGCCGGCTCCGCGCCTCACCCGCCCGGGGGCTCGAAGGCCCCAAGAAATCCGCTCAGTGGCGCCCCATGAGCTCGTCGAAGGTGAAAACGAGGTCAAGATCCGTATATTCCTGCGAGGGCGGCGGCGGAAATTCCCCGGCCTGCCCGGTGCGGATGACGGCGTTCACCGCCGAGGCGTCAAATTGCGCGTTGCCCGAGCTCTGGCTCACCACCGCCTGGAGCACCTTGCCCTGCATGTCCACCTTCACCCTGACCACGCAGGCGAGGTTGAGGCGCCCGGCCGAGGCGAAACCCCAGTTGGGCCGCACGGCCAGCATCACCTGGCCCATGTAGACATCACCGAGGCCGCCGCCCCCGGGGCCGTCGCCCTCGCCCCCGCCGCCGCCGCGATTGCCGCCCGCGCGGCGCTGCGCCTGGGCCAGCGCCTGCTCGATGGCGTTGCCGCGGTCGCCCGACTGGGCGCGGGACGTGGCCTTGCGCGCCTGCTGGAGCGCCGCGGCCACGGGGTCGGTCTTCTTGGGCGCGGGCTTCTCCTGCTTTTTCGGTTCCGGCTTCTTGGGTTCCGGCTTTTTGGGCTCGGGCTTTTTCTGCTCCGGCTTCTTGGGCTCTTCCTTTTTCGGTTCGGGCTTGGGCTCGGGCTTTGGTTCCGGCTTGGGCTCGGGTTTCGGCTCCGGCTTGGGTTCATCCTTGCGCGGGATGGGCACGGCCTCGGGCTTTTTCTGCTCCGGCTGGGCCTCCCTGGGCGGCGCGGGCACGGGCTCGGGCCTGGCGGCCTCGCGCGCGGGCGCGGCGATCTCGCTCTGCGGGGCCGGCGGCGTGGGCGCGAGCGGCCCCTCCGCCTGCTCGCCCATGTGCCCGAGGATGGGCGAGGGCGTGCGGTTGCCGCCGGGCGCGCCTTCCACGAGGCTGATCATCACCGGCCTCTGGTCGAGCCTGAGCGGCGGCGACGACGGCCAGAACCAGATGAGCAGGATGAGCGCCGCGTGCAGGCAGAGCGAAAGGATATAGGAGGCGAGCTGCATGCGTGCCTACTTCTTCTTTGCCGCTCCGGGGGTGCGGGCGCGCGCGGGCGCCGCCTCGGACGCCGCGGCCTTGGCGGCGGCCACGCCTTCGGGCTGCTCGGCCATGACGCCGAGATTTTCGATGCCCGCGGCCTTGATCTCGCCCATGACCTCCACCACGAGGCCGTAGGGCACTTCCTTGTCGGCCTGGAGGAAGAGGCTCTTGTTTTTGGCCTTGACCAGGCGCTCAAGGTAGCCGCCGAGCTCGGCCAGGTCCTCCACCGCGTATTCGTCAAGGAAGATCTTGCCGTCCCGGCGCACGGTGAGGATCATGTGGTCCACCTCGCCGGGCAGGGTCTCCACCTGTTTTGTCTGCGGCAGGTCCACCTCGAGGCCCTGGGTCATCATGGGCGTGGCCACCATGAAGATGATGAGCAAGACGAGCATCACGTCCACGAAGGGCGTGACGTTGATCTCCGAAACGAACTTGCCGCCGCCGAGGTTCGCGCCCATCTCAGAGCTCCGTGGCGCCGGTGCGCTGCACCGGGCGGTGGGCGTTGAGCTCGCGCTGGACGCGGTTGAGGAAGAAACCGGCGAAATTCACGAGCAGGGTGTCCACCTGCGAGAGCTTGCCCATGAAGAGGTTGAAGCCCACGGTGGCGGGCACGGCCACGGCGAGGCCGATGGCCGTGGCGACCAGCGCCTCCGAAATGCCGGGCGCCACGGTGGCGAGCGACGCGGACTTGAGGAGCCCGATGGAGTGGAAGGAATTCATGATGCCCCAGACCGTGCCGAAGAGGCCGATGAAGGGCGCGGTGTTGGCCGTGGTGGCGAGCAGGGAGAGCGAGCGCTGAAGGCGAGCCATCTCGCTGGCCGCGCCCTGGCGCAGGGCGCGGCGCACATTGTCCACCACCACTTCGCTGGCGTTGCCGAGCTCGCGGGAGCGGTTGAACTCCTGCACGCCCTGGTGCGCGATATAGTAGAGCGGCGAGCTCGGGTCCGAGCCCAGGGACTGCACGGCGTCGCGCAGGTTGGCGGCCTTGTCGAAGCGCTCGATGCCGGAAACGGCCTTGCGGTTGGCCGCCGTGAGCGCGATGAACTTCTGGATCATCAGGCCCCAGCTGGCGACAGACATGAGCACGAGCAAGGCCAGCACGGCCTTGGCCACCAGGCTCGCCTGGGCGACCATCGAGAAGATGCTGAATTCCATTGATGTCTCCGCTCTAAAGATCGGGGCGCACGGACGCGCCGCAAGATGGCAAGCCCCGGGCTGGAGGATGAACCGTCTTTGGCACTTTTTCAAGAGATTTTTTAGAGTGTCGCGGCAAATACATGAGCCACGGGCGCCCGTCCTTGCCAAGGGCGCCCGTCCTGTATACCATGCCGCCATGCACATGGCCCATGCTCTCCGGCTGCGGCGCAAAGACGCCGCATGCCTCACGCTGGCGCGCCTTGGCTGCGCCGCGCTGGCGCTCTGCGCCCTCCTTGCCGTCCCGCAGGCAGCCCCGGCCGCCAGCCGCGAGGCGCCGGCGCCCATCTATACCGGCGGGCGCACGCTCAAGGCCGGGGGGGACGCCGCGCCTGCCGGCACCCTCGACATGCCCGCGGCCGTGGCCCGCGCGCTCGAGCGCAACCCCTCCCTCGGCGCGCAGGAGGCGCAGAGCCGCGCCTCGGAAGAAGGCCGCAAGTCCGCGCGCGGCGCCTTCGGGCCCAAGCTCGGCATGACCTATTCGGCCGTCAAGCAGGAGCGCAAGGCCCAGCCCAGCACCACGCGGCCGCCCGAGTTCGGCTCATATTCCTGGGGCGTGGAGATCTCGCAGCCGGTCTTCCAGGGCTTCCGGCTGCTCAATTCGNNCCNGNNNTGNCGNGCTCCAGGCCGACAGCGACAAGGCNGCNCTGCGCCGCGCCGAGCTCGCCATGACCGAGCAGGTGCAGACCGAATTTCTCAACTACCTGCGCGCCGAGGANAATGTCAAAAGCGANNGNGACTCGCTGGCGCGCCTGCGCGACCAGNTGCGCATCACCACGGCCTTTTATGANGTNGGCCTNCGGCCNCGCCTNGANGTNCTCCAGGCCGAGGTGGACGTNAGCAACGCCGAGAACCTGCTNATCCAGGCCGAGAACACGCGCGACACCGCNCAGGCNNGGCTCAACACCCTGCTCGGCTTCACGGCCACCGCGCCNGCGCGCTATGTGGGCAGGCTCGNNCACGTGCCCTTNCGCCGCTCGCTGGAGCAGTGCCTGGAGGCCGCCTACCGCCAGCGGCCCGACCTCNNNATCGCGGCGAAAGCNGTGGANATGGCCGGCAAGGACCGGCGCATGGTGCANAGCGACTACTACCCGCAGATCGAGGCCTATTACAANATCAACCAGNCNGGCAACACGCCCGACCTCCAGCGCCGCGGCGACCACGGCTCGCGCTCGGCCACCTGGGAGGTGGGCGCCCGCGCCGTGTGGAACGNNTTTCAGTGGGGCNTCACCTATTACGCCGACCAGCAGGCCGGCTGGCAGGTGACGCGGCTCCGGCACGAGGAGGAAGACCTCAAGCTCAATGTGGGCTATGACATCAAGTCCAAGCTGCTCGCCGTGCACGAGGCGGAAAAGCGCATCGTGGTGGCGGAAAAGGGCGTCACCCAGGCGCGCGAGGCCTATGACGCGGCGCTGGCCCGCTANCAGGAGCAGGTNGGCACCAACTTCGANGTTCTCGACGCCTCGGCCAACCTCACCCGCGCCCAGGCCTCGCTNACCGGCGCCNGGGCCGANTANCTCACGGCGCTCGCCCAGATCTACGTCGCCATGGGCGAATATCACCCGGACCTCAGGCCNGGGCCGGCCCCCGCGCAAGGCACGGCAAAGGNCCGGGGCGGCGCCAAAACTTCCGGNAAGGNNCGCTAGNCNAANCCGCNCTCCCCACTCCAGCGCACAAGGATGCCCATGAGCGAACCGNGCCTCACCATCACGCCCCTCGGGGGCCTCGGCGAAATCGGCCTCAACTGCCAGCTGTGGGAAAGCGGCGGNGGCGTGGTCATGGTGGACTGCGGCCTCATGTTCCCGGACGACGCGCATCTCGGCGTGGATGTGCTCATCCCNCANTTNGGCGCCGTGCAGGAGGTGCGCGACCGNCTGCTCGGCATCGTGCTNACCCACGGCCACGAGGACCACATCGGNGCGCTNCCNTGGATCGTGCCCGAGCTCAAGAACGCCCGCATCTTCGGCTCGCGCTTCACCCTCGCCCTCGTGGAGCACAAGCTGCGCGAGCACGANCTGCTCAACCGCGTGGAGCTNTGCCCGGTGGACGCCGCCACNGTGCTGCCGCTGGGNGACCTCNTTTTTCACTTCATCCCGGTGTGNCATTCCATCCCGCACGGCTTCGGCCTCGGNGTGGAAACGCCCGTNGGCCGGGCNGTGCACAGCGGGGACTTCAAGATCGACCCCATGCCGCTGGCCGGNTCGGGCACGGAGCTNGCGGCCTTCNGGGAATTCGCNGGGCCNAAAGGNGCGCGGCTTCTGCTNTCCGACTCCACCAATGTGCTGCGCGAGGGGCGCTCGCTCACCGAGCGCGAGGTCAAGGCCTCGCTGGAGCGCGTCTTCGCCGCGGCGCGCGGGCGCATCGTGGTCACGCTGTTCTCGAGCCACATCCAGCGCATCCAGGAAGTGTGCGACCTGGCGCGCCAGTACGGCCGGGCGGTNATCATCAGCGGNAANTCNCTNGCCAACAATATCGACATCGCCTCGGAGCTCGGCTTNCTCACCCTGCCGCCNGAGTTNNACAANGCCCACAACGGCGTGCCNGANNTNCCNGACGACAAGGTGGTGCTCATCGTCACCGGCGCCCAGGGCGAGCCGCNNTCCGCGCTGTCGCGCATGGTCTGGGGNGGGCACCGGCAGCTCGAGATCCGCGAGGGCGACACCGTGGTCATGAGCTCGCGCGTCATCCCGGGNAATGCNCGGCCCATCTCGCGGCTGATCAATGAAATGTACCGCAAGGGCGCGGAAGTGCTCTACGAAAGCTCGCACGCCGTCCACGCCTCGGGCCACGCCCACCGCGAGGAACTGCGCGACCTGCTCCTCGCCGTGCGCCCCGAGCTTTTCGTGCCCGTGCACGGCGAATACCAGCACCTCGTCATGCACGGGCGCCTCGCCGAAAGCTGCGGCGTGCGCCCGGAAAACGTCATCCTGCTCCAGGACGGCCAGCCGCTCACCATCCTCGAGCACGGCTTCCGCCTCGAGGAGCCCGTGCCCGTGGAGTGCACCCTCGTGGACGGCAAGGGCGTGGGCGACGTGGGCGCCTCGGTGCTGCGCGAGCGCCGCATCCTGGGCGACGAGGGCGTGGTCATCGTGTCGCTCGTGCTGGATGCAGAGACGGGCAGCGTGCTCCACGGGCCGGAGATGATCTCGCGCGGCTTCGTGTTCGAGCAGCAGTTGAGCCACGTGCTCGAGGACGCCAAGTGCCTCGTGCTGGACGAGCTGGAGAACTCGCCCGGCAGCACGAGCCGCCTGCGCGAGAACATCCGCACCTCGCTGCGCCGCTTCTTCCGGCGCGTCCTGGAGCGCGACCCGGTGGTGGTGCCGGTCATCAGCGAGGTTTAGGCGCGAGCCTTCGCGACAGTCTCCGGGCGCCCGGTTGAAACCGCCTCTTTGCCTTTGCTCTCCTTGTGCGTGGGTTGTGCGTCTGTGGTGAGTGTGTAACGCCGAAATTATCCGTCAAAAACAGCCTTTTCGGCGCTGGCAAGGAAGATAAAAATTTCCTCGGTCGAGTACTTAAGTACACTCCCTTCGGAAATTTTTATCTTCCTTGCCAGCGCCGAAAAATCTTATTTTTTAGGATTCTTCCGGCACGAGCACCCGTCTTCCGCTGCGCTCCAGACGGATCTAAGGAAGATTCGTCAACTGCTCAGTATAACAAAACCTAAAATAAAGACGCGCGGCAAACCATTCCCTGCATGATTCTTGCATGTTCCTTTCTGCGGCCCTGCTCATCGGCGGCCGCAGGAAGGTAGTCATGAATACCCTTACCCACGATCTTGCCTACTGGCTCTGGGGCGCCGTGCTTGTGCTCTGCGCCTGCCTGTACGGCATGCTCCTCGCCGCGCCCGTGCGTGACGCGGGGATGGCGCAGGCCGTGCCGGGCTTTACCGTGGCCGAGCCCCATGTGGGGCAGGTGCGCGTCATCCCGCAGGCGAGCGCGGCCCTCGTGAGCCCCTGCGCCGCGCAGGACAGCCTCCTCGCCGAGGGCGAACAGACTCTGGCCGAACTTTAATTCTTTCGCAGAATGGCGTCACAGGCCGCGGCCAGACCTGGCCAGACCGGCGTCCCCGGAAAGGCGGCGCGCGTGGCGCGCGCCTCGGCGTCGTCAGGGTCGGCCCGCAACAGGCCGGCCCGGCAGCCCGCGGCCAGCCCCGCGGCCACGTCCCGCTCACGGTCGCCCAGCATCCATGAGGCGCCGGGCTCGATGCCCAGGTCTTCGCAGGCTTGAAAAATGAGCCCGGGCATGGGCTTGCGGCACAGGCAGGGGCCGGTGATTTCCGGGAGATGCGGACAGTGATACCACGCGTCCGGCGCCGCGTTCAGGGGCCTGAGTTCCGCGTCCGCCCAGCGCTCCAGCCGGGCAAGGTCATCCGCCGAAAAATAGCCACGGGCGATGCCGGACTGGTTGCTCACCACCACGAGCCGCCATCCCGCCGCGCGAAAGCGCGCCAGCGCCTCGGGCACGCCGGGGAGCCAGCCCCAGTCCTCAGGCCGGTGCACATAGCCCCGGTCCTCGTTGAGGGTGCCGTCCCTGTCCAAAAAAATGGCGCGGCGGGCGCCTTTCGCTTCCATAAAGCCCCCTGCGGTCTTTCCGCCGGCAGTCTAGCAGGGTGCGCCGCCCCTTGCCAGCGGCATCCGCCCCTTGCAACCGGTCGCGCTTGACAGGGCCCGGTGCCTTGGGCACAGTCGCAGGCACGTGCAGCCTTCGGAGTGCCCATGCCCGCCGCGTCATCGCCCCCCAACTCCCAAAGCCTTGTCTCCGCGCCAAAGGACGCCCTGCCCTGCGTCATCCTCATCGGCATGGCCGGTTCCGGCAAGAGCACCATCGGCGCGCGCCTCGCGCAGGAGATGGACTGGGCGCTGCTCGACAGCGACGCGCTCATGGAGGCCCTGTACGGCTGCCGCCTGCAGGACCTCACCGACGCGCTCCCCCGCGACGCCTTTCTGGATGTGGAATGCGCCGTCATCTGCGCCATCCGCGCGCAGCGCACGGTCATCGCCACGGGCGGCAGCGTCGTCTACCGCGAGGCCGCCATGCGCCATCTTGCATCGCTTGGGCCTGTCGTACACCTTGATGTGCCGCTCCCCGAGATCGAGCGGCGCATCGCCCGCAACCCGCAGCGCGGTCTTTCCCTCGGGCCCGGGCAGAGCGTGGCCGACCTGCACGGCGAGCGCGCCCCGCTCTACGCCTCCTGGGCCTCCCTGCGCTGCGACGCCGGCCGCGGCACGCCCGTTGGCTGCGCCCGCTGGATACTCCGCCACCTGCCCCCGGAATTCCGGGACTCAAGCGAGGGAGAGCATGGGATTCTTTGACGGTCTCGCGTCCATGATGGCGGATTCGGCCGGAAAAAACCTCATCAACCAGCACATCGCCAAGTATGGCCGGCTCACGAGCCTGTCCATCAGGGACGGGCAGGTCCGGGCCGGCCTCCTCCTCAACGGGATAAATCAGGAGATAGCCATCTCCTGCGCCTCGGTGGAGATCGCCGAAGACGGCAGCACCGTCCGCCTTGGCGGTTTCAGCGCCAATGTGCCCTGCGTCGAGCAGGCGCTCAATGACTTCTGCACGCGGACCTTCGAGGTGAAATCCCCCCGCGCGCAGTACGCCCTGACAGCCCTCAGAAAACTGCTGTTTTAAAAATCCGCGCCGCCTCAGGCCGTGGGCCAGACCACGGGCCGGATCTCCGGGCCGGTGGCCGGCTTGCGCGGGGGTTTCTCCGCCAGCGGGATGGCGGCGCCCTCCTCCGTGGCCGGCGCGACCGCCACGGGCGTGCCCTCGGCAGCGATGGGCTCGCGGGTGAGCACGGCTTCCGTGCGCTCGAACAGGTTGGCCATGATGGCGTTGGAAACGAGCATGCCGCTCCTCGTGAGGCTCAGGTAGCCGTTGCGGATGCGGATGAGGCCGTTCTCGTGCAGGGCCTGGACGAGGCGCTGGTGGTCGCGCAGAAAGTCGCGGCCGGTGAGGTCGCGGTAGGCCTTGAGGCGCAGGCCGCGCGCCGTGCGCAGGCGCAGCATGATGAGCTCGAGCACGCGCACCGTGGGCGTGAGCACTTCGGGCGCCTTGCCGAGGGCCCCGGTGCGCACCTTGTTGTCCCACGCGCGCTGGCTCGCGGGGTTGGTCCAGCGTCGCCCGGCGATGGTGGAGGTGGCCGAAGGCCCGAGGCCGAGATAATCCATGCCCTCCCAGTAGCCCAGATTGTGCCGGCACTGGAAGCCCATGCGCGCGAAATTGGAAATTTCGTAGTGCAGGTAGCCTTGGGCCTCCAGATAGGCCGCGCCCTCCATGAACATGATGTTCTGGTCGCGTTCGGGCGGCAGCGCGAGGCGCCCCTCCTCGCATTCCAGCTCCAGCGGCGTGCCCGGCTCCAGGGTGAGGCCGTAGGCGGAGATATGGTCGGGCGCCATGCGCACCGCGTCCTTGAGGGTCTGGAGCCACTGGCGCACGCTCTGCCCGGGCAGCCCCCACATGAGATCCATGCTGATATTGGCGCAGCCGGCCTCGCGCGCGGCGAACACGGCCTGGAGGCTGTCCTGCGCCTTGTGCGGGCGCCCGAGCGTGCGCAGCATGGCCTCGTCGAGGCTCTGGATGCCGATGGACAGGCGGTTAACGCCGGCCGCCAGAAGGTCGGGCACCACATTGCGCCCCCTAAGGGACTCGGGATTGGCTTCCAGTGTGATCTCGGTCTTGTCGCCGAGGTGAAAATGCCGCCCCAGCCGCTCGAGGATGACGCCCACGATGCGCGGCGGCAGCAGGCTCGGCGTGCCCCCGCCGAAAAAGACGCTCTGGATGTTGGCGCCGCCCAGGGTGTCGGCATGCAGGGCCAGCTCCATGAGCAGGGTGTCCACATAGTCGCGCACCGCAGGCGAGGCTGCGGCGTCTACACCGCGCCCGAGGGGCACGGAATGAAAAGCGCAATAATTACAGCGGGTACGGCAAAAAGGAACATGAATATATACAAGCATGGAATGGCCCTTACAGGATTTTGCCACGCGGCGCGGCGATGGGGAAACTGCTGCAAGCGGCGTGCCGGGCGCCGGCCTCAGGCCTTTGCGTCCTCGGGCAGCATGTGCAGGGCCTCCATGAAACGGCGCACCACCGCGGGGTCGCCCGTGTGCTTGGAGGCGTCCTCGCTGAGCTTGCACGTTTCGTTGTAGAAGGGCCAGGACTCGGTGATCTTGGCGGCCACGAGCTTGATGACGATGTTCAGCGGCGACGCGCCCGGGAAATCGTGGGTGAAGTGGGTGCCGATGCCGAAGGAGGGCTGGCACACGGGCGCGGCGAAGCCCTGGATCTCCACGGCCTGATCCACGGTGAGCGCGTTGCTGAACACCACCTGCTTGGTCGCGGGCTCGATGCCGAGGGAGCGGTACTTGGCGACGATCTTGGCGAGCTCTTCGCGATTGTCGCCGCTGTCCACGCGCAGGCCCTTGAACATGTTGGCGAAATCCTCCGAGAAATTGAGGCTGAAGATCTCCCAGCCGAAGGTGTCGTAGAGGAATGTCCCGAGCGAGCCGCGGTAGGTGGAGGACCAGGCCTTCATGGCGATGTGGTTGGCCATCTGCGGGCCGTACATGCCGCCGATGGCAGCGATGATCTCGTGCGCCATGGTGCCCACGGGCAGGAGGTCGTACTTCATGGCGAAATAGATATTGCTCGTGCCCATGAAGCGCCCCGGCCCCCTCTCCTGCCCCGCCTCCTCGCAGAGCGCGCGGATGGCCGCGTCCTGCGCGGCGAAGGAGGCGCGCCGGCGCGTGCCGAAATCGCTGAAGGTGCAGCCGTTTTCGATGAGGCGCCGGGCCTTGAGGCGCGTTTTTTCCGCAAAGGCGGCGAGGTCGAGGCCGCCGTCGCGCCCGGTCATCATGAGGTAGAGCTCGGAGATGATGGCCAGCACCTTGACCTCGAGGAGGATGGTATTGGTCCAGCAGCCCTCGAACTCCACCTGGAGGCGCCCGGAAGCATCCTGGCGCACGCGCGCGAGTCTCGCGTCATAGCGGAAGCCGCGCAGGAAGCTGTAAAACCAGTAGGGGATGTAGCGGCAGCGCCGCTTCATGAAGGCGATCTCCTCGTCGGTGATGACCACGTCCTCGAGCATGGCGAGCTGCTGCTCGAGCTCGCGGGCGAAGCCGGGGGGGTAGATGGTGCCCCCGCGATCCGTGAAGGAGTATTTCACCTGCGCGCGCGGGTAATTGTCGATGACCGCGCAGCACATGGTGAACTTGTAGAGGTCGTCGTCGGTGAAATGGGTGATGATCTGTCGCATGGCGTTTTCCGCAAAAGTCAGTGCGCCCCCGGCGCGTCCGCAAGAGGGATGCCGGCCTCGGTGGCATAGGCCCTGAGCTTCGCGCCGCCGTCCAGCGAGGGCGCAAAGGGCGCGAGCACCGCAAAACGCCTGGGCCCCAGCAGCTCCACGCCGTCCCTGAGGGTGGAGAGCACGCAGATGTCGCCCGCAAGCCCGCAGATCTCCACGCGCGTGACGCCGAGCCCGTCCACCAGCGCAAGGATGCGTTCCCGCGCCGCGGGGTTCTGAAAAATGGAATATTCCTCGCGCTCGCGCGCCTCCCCCTTGTGCAGCACCGTGCAGGGCCCGGCCGTCTCATGCAGCGCCGGCACGAGCGCGGGCCACAGGGCAGCGCCCGCGGTGTCGGCCACGCAATGCCGGGGCCACTCGCCGCCCCTCTCGCGGAAGGAGGAATGGTCATAGGGGTGCCGGTCGCAGGTGACGGCCTTGGCCGCATAGGCGCCGTCAGCCCTGCGGAGCGCCGCCGCGAGCGCGTCCATGGCCTCGCGGGCGCCGGGCACGGGCAGGGTGCCGGTGATAAAATCCTGCTGCGGGTCCACCACGAGAAGAAGACGCTGCATGCCGCCCCCGGGGCTTGGAGTGCCGGCGGCCACCCGGCGGGCATCTGCCCGGCGCAGGGTGGAGCCCGCCCTGTGCATGAGTACCCCCGCGGGCGCCCGAAGGCAAGCCCGGCCCGATGTGGTGCTCCGGGCGGTGGCCCCAAAGCTCTTCGGGCCACCGGGAGCGGCCTAAGTTTTTCCCGCGCCTGCCGATGAGACTGGCAAGGGGGGGGTCGCGCCGGCCGGCGCGCGATGATGCGGAAAAAGGCTTTGCAACCCTGAAATATTTGTGCTACATCCTCCCCGAGGAGCACACCATGGACGGCGTTTCCGGCAGCGGAGGCATCACTTCGGCCCTCTTTATGGGCGCGGGTGCCATGCAGGCCCATTCTTGGGGCATGGCTGTCCACGCGCATAATGTGGCCAATGTCTCCACTGACGGCTTTGCGCCGCAGCGGGCGCTGTTCGCCACCGGCCCCGGCGGCCAGGGCGTCACGCTGGATTCGGTCGTCCGCGAGCCGCGCCTGGGGGGCGCGCTTGCGGGCTATGGCGCGGACGGCACCGCGGCCGACTTTCGGGAGGCCGCCAATTTGCCGCCCGGCGTCACGCTCCCCAGTGGAACGGAACTTGCTAGAGAAATGCCCGGCATGATCGTCACCCAGCGCACCTATGAGGCCAATGCCCAGACCGTGCGCACGGCGGACGAAATGCTCGGCACCTTGCTGAATCTCAAGGCCTGAGCCTGATTTTCGCTCGCGCCCGCCCGCGCCGCCATGGCGCCGGAGCGGCTTGTCTGCGAAAATCGGGGCTTTTCGGCTTCATTGGCCTTTTGCGCGGCGGCCAGGCTTCGGCCGCGGCATTCTGTTTTTTTACAGGGGGAAGGAAAAGGATGGGAAAGGGATTGAAAGTGTGCGCGCTCATTCTCGCCTGCGGCCTGGCCTTTGGCTGCGCCGCGCAAAAAAGCGGCAAGGCCGCTGAACAGGCGCGCGTGGAGCGTTTCCGTCATTCCTACGAAGCCAGCCTCAATGAAGAGCAGGAACTGGCGGGCCAGAAGCTGCTCCAGCACGCCCGCTCGGCCATCGGCACGCCCTATGTGCTCGGCGGCTCCAATCCGGGCGGCTTTGACTGCTCGGGCTTCGTCCACTGGGCCTACAGGAACGTGGGCGTCAAGCTGCCGCGCACGGCGCGCGAGCAGTCCGTGGTGGGCGAGAGCATCCGCAATATCGAAGACATGCGCGCGGGCGACATCGTGGCCTTCCGCCACCCCAAGCGCGGCTACCATACCGGCATTTACGTGGGCGACGGCAAGTTCATCCACAGCCCCCGCAAGCGCACCCGCGTGCGTATCAATTCCCTCTCCGACCCCTATTTCAGCAAGACCCTGCTCGGCGCGCGCCGCGTCTCCATCGGCAGCGGGGAGAATCTCGTGGCCCAGGCCGAAAACCGCCTCGCCGTCTATGCCGACGCCCGGGAGACCCGCAAGGGCGCCAAGGCGGCCACCGTGGCTTCGGCTTCCGCCAAGGGCAGCAAGGCCGCCAAGGCGGGCAAGTCCGTCAAGAATGCCAAGTCCAAGGTGTCGAAGTCCACGGCCAAGTCCGCCAAATCCGGCAAGTCCGTGAAGTCCGCCACCAAGAAGTCCGGCAAGGGCGGCGCCGTGGCCTCCGCGCAGAAGCTCGCCTCCGGCAGGAACGCGGTCAAGGGCCGTGTCCAGGCCAGCCAGGCTCCCGTCAAGGCCGCAGCCAAGCCGGCCGCGGCCAAGTCCACGGCTTCCCGCAAGAGCGGCCACAAGACCGTTTCTTCGCTCAGCGCCAAGCAGAGCCGGAACCGTTCCTGAGTTTGCGCGGCCCGAATTTCCTCCCCCGGGGAGCAGCGAAAAAACGCGGCCAGGCCGCGTTTTTTCGTATCCACATCGAACCATTGCCCGAACTTCCGAAAGGCCGGCAGCATGAGCGACAGCGGACCGTCAGAAGAGACGAGAGCCCCGGACGCGCGGCCCGTGGTCGGGCGCCTCGCGCCCAGCCCCACAGGACTGCTCCACCTCGGCAACGCCTGGGCCTTCCTGCTGGCGTGGCTCTCGGCGCGCAGCAAGGGAGGCCGCGTCCTGCTGCGCATGGAAGACCTGGACCCGCAGCGCTCGCGCCCGGCCTTTGCGGCCGCCATCGTGGACGACCTCCATTGGCTCGGGCTGGACTGGGACGCCGGGCCGGAAGGGGGAGATGCCGCGCCCGGACTCGGCCCCATGGTGCAGAGCCAGCGGGGCCACATCTATGCCGGGGCCATGGCGCGGCTGGAGTCGGCAGGCCTCACCTATCCCTGTTTTTGCAGCCGCAAGGAGCTGCGCCAGCTGGCCTCCGCCCCCCATGCCGGCGAGGAGGGGCCCGTAGCGCCCGACCCGTGCCGCAGCCTCACCGCGGCGGAGCGGCAGCGCCTGTTTGCGGACGGAAGGCACGCGGCCCTGCGCCTGCGCAGCCCCGATGAGGCCGTCTGCTTCAGCGACATGTTCCAGGGGCCGCAAGCGTTCAGCCCCGAGGCCTTCGGCGGCGATTTCGCCCTGCGCCGCTCCGACGGCGTGGTGGCCTACCAGCTGGCCGTGGCCGTGGACGACGGACTCATGGACGTGACCGAAGTGGTGCGCGGGCGCGACCTCTTGCCCTCCACGCCGCGCCAGTTGCTCGTCATGCGCTTTTTGGGGCTCACCCCGCCCACCTACGCGCATATCCCGCTCCTGCTGGATAGCGAGGGCGAGCGCCTTGCCAAGCGCCATGCCAGCCTCTCTCTCGCGGCGCTCAGGGCTGCCGGCGCCAGGCCGGAAGCTGTCGTCGGCTATCTCGGGCGCCTTGCCGGCATCAATCCGGGGGGGCGGCCTGTGCGCCCGCGGGAGCTGGTGGGCCGCTTCTCCCCCGCTGCCTTGCCGCGCGGGGATTTGCGGGTTATGGAGGAAGACATGGCGCGCCTCATGAGCCCGAACGACGGCTGAGCCGCCCGCGCCCCGCCCGCAACCGCATCACCCCAAGGAGCCCCCATGCCGGCACTGGACCAGCCCTTTCTGGATGAGATCTTTCCCGCGGCCCGCACAGACGCTTTTTTTGACGCGCTCTTTGGCGGCGCCGAGGAAGGCGCCTATGACATCCGCCTTGTTCCCCTCAGTGTGACCGACAAGGAGGCCCGCCTCGCCTTCGAGCTTCGCCAGCGTCCGGGCAAGTGCCTGAAATGCAGCCTCACTTATGGCCTGCCGCAGGTGTTCAAGCGCCATCCCGTGCTCGATGTGGGCGGCGTGGCCCGCGCCGTGGGCGAACGCCTCGGCTGGCAGGGCGAACCCGACTGGGAACTTGGCCCAACGGAAGAAGTGGACGCCGAGACCCATGTCGTCCCCTTCAAGCTGGTACGGAAGTAAAACGGCGAATACACAAAAAGGCGCCCGCGTGGGCGCCTTTCCATTGTCCCGGCCCGGATGTGGCGAAATGCGTGCTGCCCGGGAAAACGCGGCCTAAAAATCCAGCTTGAACTGCATGCCGAGGCCCAAGGCCGAGTCCGGCTGACTGGAGCCGGCGCTTTCGGCGCCATGCTGCTCATCTTTAAGGATGAGCTCGGGGCCGACCCGGATGCTGAGATCTTCCGTGGGCTCCACATCAGCGAAGGCGCGCAGCACATGGTGCCTGTCGCGCACCAGCACCTCGTCCGGGCGCATGGCCTCGCGCATGGGCGTGACATTCCAGGTGGTGGTCGAGTTTTTCATGCTCATGCCTAAGGAGCCCTTGGGCTTGGCATGCTGGCCCTTGGCCGCTTCCGCCGCTTCGGCGTCCGCGATGGCCTGCGCCGCGGCGAGCGCGCGGTCGATGCCGCTCTCCGTGTCCATGGCGCCATGGCCCGCGGCGCTCTTTTTGGCGGCGCTTTTTTGCGCAGCGGCCTTGGCTGCACCTGACGTGCCCGCAGGCGCGCTCTTGCTGCCCTTCGCCGCGGTCTTGCCGCTCTGGGCCTTGGCGCCCGTCAGGGCTTTTTGCTTCAGGCTCTGCGCCGGCACGCCGCGCCGCCAGATGGCCGCCTTGCGATCTTCGGACTGGCCGAAGGCCCAGGACTGGCCGTGCAGCGCCTTGCCCTTCTGCGACGGCTGTTGTGCGGCCGTGGCCGCCAGCGCCTCTGGCGCATACACGAGCACCGCCCCGAGCAGGAACAGCAGGAGCAGGATGCCGCGCCAAGCGCCCGGGCGCCCGCAAGACAAGAAAACCCGGCCTGGGCCGGGTTTCCGCATCTTCATGGCCGCGCGCCCGCGCCGGTCGCTTCTCCGGTTCCCGCGCCAGTACGGGCCCCCGGCACGCCCACGGCCTTTTCTTCTTCCAGCAGTTCTTCCGTATCCACGATGGGGAAGGCGGGCGTGGCACCCGTATCCGACCAGCCGCCGCCCAGTGCCATGCACACGCTGACCACGGCGTTGAGCCTGTCGCGCAGGGCCGAGGCCAGCTGGAGCTCGGCGGCGAAAAGCTGCCGCTCCGCGTCGAGCACGGTGAGGTAGTCGGTATAGCCGTTGTCGTACTGGAGACGGGCGATCTCCGTGGCGCGCCTCAGGCTTTCCACCTCGATCTGCATGCTGCGCACGATGGCCCCGGCCTCGCGCTGGGCCGTGAGCGAGGTGCGGATGTCCTCGAAGGCCGTCTGCACGGTCTTGCGGTAGGCGGCTTCGGCCGCGCGCTTCTGGGCCTCGGCGTCCTTGAGGTTGTACCAGTTGTTGCCGAAATCCAGAATCGGGATGGAGCCGCTGGCCCCGTAGCTCCATGTGCCGGCGGGGTTGGTGAACAGGTTGCCCACCGCGGCGCTCAGGGTGCCGAGCGCTCCCGTGAGCGAGATGGAGGGGAAGAACTGGGCACGGGCCACGCCGATATTGGCGTTATAGGCCATAATCAGGTATTCCGCCGCGCGGATGTCAGGCCGGCGCATGAGCAGCTCCGAGGGGAGCCCGGTGGGCAGCACCGGCGGCGCGGGCAGGATGCCGATGTCATGGCCGCGCGGCATGGCGCGGTTGATGATGTCGCGCGGCGAGCGGCCGATGAGCACGGCGAGCGCGGCCTCGGCCTGGTCCACGGCCACGGTGCTCGTATGCACCTGGGCGCGGGCGATCTCCACCTCGGCGCGGGCGCGCTGCCAGTCGAGCTCGGTGATGTCGCCCTGCTCGTAGCGGCTCGTGTAGATGCCGAAGGATTCCTCGCGGCTCTTGAGGGTGCGCCGGGCCGTTTCGAGCTGCATGTCGAGCGCGAGCAGCGCGAAATAGCCCTGGGCCGTCTGCGCCGCCACGGAGAGGCGCAGGGCTTCGTGGCCGATGACGCTGTTCATGAGCACGTCGCTCAGCATGGTGCGCCGGTTGCGGGCCTTCCCCCAGAGGTCCAGCTCCCAGCCGGCGGAAAGCGCGCCCTGGTACTGCGTGGTCGCGCGCGACATGCCGCTCTGCGCGAAGGGCACGGCATTGGGCGCCTTTTCCGAGGAGCTTTGCGCCGTGGCCGCGCCCGTACCGCTCACCTGCGGGAAGAGGGCCGCGGTGGCCACGCCCACCTGGGCGGCGGCGGAGTCGATGCGCGCCAGCGACTGGGCGAGATCCTGGTTATAGGTCAGCGCATCGTCGATGAGGGCCGTGAGCACGGGATCGTTGAACCGCGTCCACCAGTCCGTGTCCAGCGGGGCCGAACCCAGGTCCACCGAGCGCCACTCCTTGGGCAGGTCCTGCTCGGGCCTTTCATAGCGCGGCGCAAAGGAGCAGGCGGCGAGGGCGCAGGCGAGGCATGAGCAAAGGATGCCTGCGGCAAGGTGTTTCAGGGCATGGCCCCCTGTGCGTGGCGTGGCTGCGCTGAAACTCATAGGTCGTCCACCTCCCCGTCCAGGCTGCCCTTGCCGGCATTGGGGTCTGTCTTGCCGCGCAGCTTGAGCGAGATCTGCATGATGAGCTTGAAGAAATACGGCAGGAACACCGTGGCGATGCAGGTGGCGCCCAGCATGCCGCCGATGACCGCCGTGCCGATGGAGTGGCGGCTGTTGGCGCCCGCGCCCGTGCTGATGGCGAGCGGCACCACGCCGAGGATGAAGGCCAGCGAGGTCATGACAATAGGCCGGAAGCGCAGGCGCGCGGCCTGCATGGCGGCGACATCCAGGCTGCGGCCGTCGTGCCAGGCGTCCACCGCGAATTCCACGATGAGGATGGCATTCTTGGCGGCGAGGCCGATGATGGTCACGAGCGCCACCTGAAAGTACACGTCGTTCTCGAGGCCGCGGAAATACGTCGCCACCAGGGCGCCGAACACGCCGAAAGGCACGGCCGTGAGCACCGAGAGCGGCAGCGACCACGATTCGTACTGCGCCGCCAGGATGAGGAACACCATGACGAGCGCCAGCACGAAAATCATGGTGGTGTCCGAGCTCGCGAGCTTTTCCTGCAGGGCCGAGCCCACCCAGCCGAGTGAATAGTCGTTGGGCAGCGTCTTGGCCACGGCCTCCATGGCCGCGAGCGCCTGGCCCGAGGAATAGCCGTCCGCAGGGTTGCCCATGACATGCGCCGCCGGGAAGACGTTGTAGCGCTCCACCACCTGCGGGGCCGTGCGCCGCTCCAGCGTCATGAGCGCGGTCAACGGGATCATCTCGCCCTTGTTGTTGGGCACATAGACATCCGAGAGGTCTTCGGGGAGCTGGCGGAACTGCGACTCGGACTGGAGGCGCACCTGGAAAGTGCGGCCCATGTAGTTGAAGTCGTTGACGTACATGCCGCCGAACGTGGCGCTCATGGTGGTGAACACGTCACTGATGTTGACGCCCATGTCCTTGCAGCGGTCGCGGTCAAGGTTGGCGTAGAGCTGCGGCGAGCCCGTGGAAAAGAGGTTCTGCACGCTGCCGATGGCTGGGTACTTGGGCGTGCCGTCGGCGTTCCTGCTCAGGGCCTCGGCCACGAAGGCGTTGGCCTGCTTCTCGAGGTCGTTGAGCGTGCCGTCGCCGCGCATCTGGATATAGCCCTCGAAGCCGCCGGTGGTGCTCATGCCGCTGATGGGCGGCGGCAAGAAGCCGAGCACCACGGCCTCGGGCTGCATCATGGTCACGGCCTTCATCCTGTCGGAAATGGCCTCGGCCGATTCCGACTTTTTCTTGCGCTTGCTCCACGGATCCAGGGTGGTGAAGAAGGTGGAATAGTTGCTCTTCACCGAGACCGTGGTGATGTCGATGCCGTTGATGTTGGCGAGGTGCTTCACCCCGGGGATCTTGAGGCCGTAGTCGTTGATCACGTCGCCCACGGTCTCCGTGCGCTTCAGCGAGGCGCCGTCGTCGAGGATGGCCATGCCGAGGGTATAGCCCTGGTCCTCGTTGGGCACGAGGCCGCCGGGGATGACCTTGAAGAGCCAGATGATGCCGACGAACATGAGGGCCGTGAGGATGAGGGCCTTGGCGCCGTGATCCTTCAGGTAGCGCACGCCGCGCAAATAGGCGTGGGTCACGCGCCCGAAGGTGTAGTCGAACCAGACAAAGGCCTTGGGCGGCTTGTAGTCGGCCGCGTGCGGCTTGAGCAGAAGCGCGCAGAGCGAGGGCGTGAGCGTGAGCGCCACGATGCCCGAGAGCGTCACCGAAACAGCGATGGTGATGGCGAACTGCTTGTACATCTGGCCCGCGAGGCCGCCCATGAAGGCCACCGGGATGAACACCGAGCAGAGCACGAGCACGATGGCGATGACCGGCGCCGTGATCTCGTTCATGCTCTTGGCCGTGGCTTCCTTGGGCGGCAAGTGCTCGGTGCTCATGATGCGCTCCACGTTTTCGAGCACCACGATGGCGTCGTCCACCACCAGGCCGATGGCGAGCACCATGGCGAAGAGCGTGAGCGTGTTGATGGAAAAGCCGAGCGCATAGAGGCCGGCGAAGGTGCCGATGATGGACACGGGCACGGCGATGCAGGGGATGAGCGTGGCCCGCCAGTTCTGGAGAAAGACAAAGACCACGATGAACACGAGGATCATGGCCTCGAGCAGGGTGCTGATGACCTCGTGGATGGATTCGAGAACAAAGTCGTTGGTGTCCACCACGAGCTTGAATTCCATGCCGTCGGGCATGGTCTGGGCGATCTCGGCGAGGCGCGCGGACACGCGGTCGCCCGTGGCGATGGCGTTGGCCCCCGGGAGCAGGTAGACGCCGCCCATGCAGGCGGGCATGCCGTCAAAGCGCGAGGACACGCTGTAGTCGAGGCCGCCGAGCTTGATGTCCGCCACGTCCTTCAGGCGCAGCATGGCGCTGTCCGGCCCGGTGCGGACGATGATCTCGCCGAACTGCTCGGGCGTGACGAGGCGCCCCAGGGTGTCGATCTGCCAGGTGAGCTGCGTGTCCTTGGGCGCGGGCATTTCGCCGAGGCGCCCGGGCGCGAACTGGGAGTTCTGCTCCTGGATGGCGGCGGCCACCTCCTGCGTGGAAATGCCGTACTTGGCGAGCTTATCCGGCGAAAGCCAGATGCGCATGGAATAGTTGCGGTTGCCGAACACCGAGCAGTCGCCCACGCCGGACACGCGCTTGAGCTCGTCCACCACGTTGATCTGCATCCAGTTGTGCAGGTAGACCTCGTCATAGCGGCCGTCGGGCGAGAAGAACGAAAAGAACATGAGCGCGGCGGGCGAGCGCTTGACCACGGTGACGCCCTGGCGGCGCACCTCCTCGGGCAGGGTCGTCTGGGCGAGGTTGACCTTGTTGTTGACGTTGACGAGCGCCATGTCCGGGTCGGTATCCAGCGAAAAATACACGTTGATGGTGCCGGAGCCCGAGCCCGAGGCCGCCGTGGACGTCATGTAGAGCATGTTTTCCACGCCGTTAATGTTCACTTCCAGCGGCGCGAGCACCGTGGAGGCGATGGTCGCCGCCGAGGCGCCCGGATAGCTCGCGCTCACGTTGACCGTGGGCGGCACGAGGTCAGGATACTGCGCGATGGGCAGCGCCATCATGGCGAGCAGGCCCACCAGCGTGATGACGATAGAAATGACCGAAGAAAGGATGGGACGGCGGAGAAAGAGATTCGGTTTGGCTGATACTGCCATTGCGCGTACCTATGTCCGGCGGGCGGCGCGTCCGCCGTTTATTGCTTGGCCTGTTCCTGGCCGTCGGCCTGCTTCGCCTGCTGTTGGGCGTGGAGCACTTCCTCGGCGGGCATCACGCGCACCTTGGTGCCGGGCCTGGCCTTCACCTGACCCTCGCTGATGATGCGGTCGCCGGCCTCAAGGCCGGAATCGATGAGGTAGCGGTCGCCCACGGTGACGCCAATGGTCACCGGGCGCGCCTGGACCACGTCGTCCTTGTCCAGCGCCATGACCGTGGCACCCTTCTGGGTGATCATGACGCACTTTTGCGGCACGAGGATGGCGTTCTTCAGCACGTCGCCCGACATGTAGATGCGCACGTACTGGCCGGGCATGATGGAGCGGTCCGCATTGGTGAACACCGCGCGCGCCTGGATGACGCCGGTGGTGGGCTGCACCTGGCTGTCGATGAAGGTCACTTCGCCCTCGCCGTCATACATGCGCCCGTCGAGGAGGCGCAATTTCGCCGTATAATGGCCGTCGGGCGGGAACTCGAGCTTCCCCGCCGCGGCGAGCTGCTGGCGCAGCATGCGCTCGGGCGCGGCGATGGAAAAGTCGATATACATGGGGTCAGTCTGGTTCACATAGGTCAAAAGCGAGTTGTTGCTGACGAGGTTGCCCGGAGTGTAGTTCTCCTTGCTGCTGTAGCCGGAGACAGGCGCCGTGACCTGGCAGTAATCGAGGTTGATCTGCGCCTGCCTCAGTTCCGCCTTGGCGGTCTCGTAGGCCGCGCGGGCGGCGTCGCGCTCCTTCTGGGAGACGGCGTTCTTCTGGTAGAGCGGGCGCACGCGCTGCCACTCGCGCTCGGCATTGATGTACTGCGCCTGGGCCTGCTGCATACGCGCCTCATACTGGTCGCGCTCGAGCTGGAAGAGCAGCTGCCCCTCCTTGACGTAGTCCCCTTCATCGTAAAGGCGCTTCTCGATGATGGCCTCCACGCGCGAGCGCACCTCAACGGCGCGCGAGCCCGATGCCTGCGCCTGGTATTCCGCGGGCCAGGGCGCGTCGGCCACTTTCACCTCATACACGGCCACAGGGACGAGCGGCATCTGGCCGGCTTTTTTGGCGTCATCACAGCCGGCAAGCGCAAGCGCGAGCAGGAGCACAAGGCTGGCAGGAAAGGCTGTGCGAAGAGGAAGGGGTCGAGTCATGCGTCACTCCGAAATCGCGCTGCGCGCGCTGAAAAACCCTGGGGAGCAAGGACAACGGAGCCGTCGGCGGCTCTCCATGGCATGCGCTGAAAAGGAACGCCCCTTTCTAAGCACATCGACGGCGAAAATGCAAGGAAAGGCAAGCGCGGGATGACGGAAGCGAACTTTATAAATAGTAAATAATTCCAGCAGGATACGTACCACTATTCTCCGCACATAACCTTATGGAATAACTGAACAAAATTTTTCCCGCCGGCTGCGTCCGTACGGGCCGGGGCATGCCGGGACGCGGCCTCCTACGCCGGCGTGTCAGGCGCAAGGCGCGCCCGCACCTGCCGGGCCTGGCGGCTCGCCATCTGGAGGAAGGCCACCCACCAGACGGTCGTCTTGAGGAGCTGCACGCGCTCGAACTTGTGACGCTCGTCCTCGGCGCGCAGGGAGGTGATCTCGAGGCTCTTTTCCGTGCCGCTCTCGTCAAAAAAGACCACGCGCAGGCCCGCGCGCTGCATGTTGCGGATGGCGTCGGTGGAAAAGAGCGAGATGGTCCTGTCGGCGATCTCCGTGGCGCGCAGCGAGGTGGTGGGTTGTTCCGAACCCGTGGCGATGGCGACGGGCTGGCTGTTGACGAGCAGTTCCACGCGGGCGAGGTTGGCGAGGTTGATGCGGCTTCGGATGATGACCTTGCTCTGGCGCAGCATGCGGTAATAAAAGACGCCGAGCTCTTCCGAGGCGCCGATGATGACCGTGGTCTGCGTGTCGGGCGTGAAGACGCCGAGGCTCGCGGTCATGCCGGAATCGTCGGCGATCTTGCTCTTTTCCTCGGCAACGGCCTGGACGATGCGCGCGGCCTTGCGCTTGGACTCCATGAGCAGAAAAATCAGAAAGATGACGCATATGGCGCCGAGCGCGTACTCCATCCGTACCTCGCCGGGCCGGGAAAGATCAGGGCGCATGCCCCTCCGGCCATTTTCTATCCACTAAACCGGCAGGGCCGCGCCGTCAATCCTCAAGGCGAAAGCGCTGCCGGCTGCCGGCCCGCGCGGCCAGCAGTTCCGCCAGCACGGGCACCGCCGAGGCCATGGGGCCCCCCATGTCGGCGAGGTCGCCGAGGCCCAGGGGGCAGCGCACGGCCGCAAGTTCGGCATCGGGCACGCCGGCCGCCCTGAGCGCGCCCCACACGAGCTCGCGCTCGGCGCGCGTGGCCCACAGGCCCACATAGAAGGCGTGGCTCGAGAGTACGTCTTCCAGTGCACTCTCAGCCGTTTCTTCATCCGGCGGGAAGATGCAGACATAGTGCCGCCGCCCCACGGCGCAGCGTTCCACCGGGCTCTCGCCAGGCAAAAGCCGGATATGGCGGCGCAGGCCAGGGATGTCCGGCGCCGCGGCATCGGCTTCCCCTGGTTCTCCGCCGTCTGTCGCCCCCTGCGGCACGCCGGCTCCCCACACGGCCATGTCCACCGCAAAGCCGCATTCCGCGGCAAGCCGGGCCAGGGCGCGGGCCTCGGGGCCGTCGCCCAGGAGGAGCAGGACGGGCATGTCCGCGCCGTCAGGCGTGGCACCATCCCCGACGGCGGGCGTGAGCGTGAGCGGGGCTTCGCCCAGGAGCGAATGCTTTTCAGCGGAGTCCATGCGCGCCTCCCGCATCCGCCGTTTCGTCATCATCATCGCGCACATAACCGCAACCTTTCACCGGGCAGAGCACTTTCACGCCGTCGCGGCGCTTTTTCTCCACGAGGTAGGACGAGCCGCAGCGCGGGCAGGGGCCGGGCACCGGCCTGTCCCAGAGGGCGAAATCGCACTGGGGATACTGGTCGCAGGAATAAAAGACCTTGCCGCGCCGCGTACTCTTTTCCACCAGGGTGCCCTTGCCGCACTTGGGGCACGCCACCCCCGTGGAAAAGGGCGCCGCGTGGTCGCATTCCGGGTAGCCCGTGCAGGCGATGAAGCGGCTCCCGGTGCGCGAGGTCTTGATGACGAGGTCGCGGCCGCAGCGCGGGCATTGGCCCACCTTTTCATACTGCGGCTTTTCCGGTGTCACGGCTTCCACCTTGCCGTCCTCGTTGCGCGCGAAATTGCTGGTATACCGGCATTCCGGGTAGCCCGTGCAGGCGAGGAAGGCCCCGGCCTTGCCGAACTTGATGACCAGCGGCTTGCCGCATTCCGGGCAGGGCACATCGGTGGGGAGCCCGCCCTTGACGCTGCGCATGTTCCTGGCGGCCGCGTCCAGGGTGGGGTTGAAGTCCGCGGCGAAGGCGCGCAACAGGTCCACCCAGTCCACGCCGCCCTCGGCCACCTTGTCGAGTCCTTCCTCCATATGCGCGGTGAAGCCCACGTCCATGAGCTTGCCGAAATGCTCCACCAGCTGCTTGCAGACCACGCGGCCGAGGTCGGTGGGGACGAAGCGGCGCGCCTCAAGGCGCACATAGTCCCTGTCCTGCAGGGTGGAGATGATGGCCGCATAGGTGGAGGGGCGGCCGATGCCGCGGTCTTCCAGCTCCTTGACGAGGGTGGCCTCGCTGTAGCGCGCCGGGGGCTGGGTGAATTTCTGCTCCTTTTCCAGCTTTTCGAGGCGCAGGGTCTGGCCCTTGGCGAGCGGCGGCAAAAGCGCCGCGCCCTCCTCCTTGCCGCGCGGCCAGGCCGCGAGATAGCCGGGGAAGAGCAGGCGCTCGCCCTTCGCCTGCCAGTGCGTGTGGCCGCAGGCCACGGTGGCCGTGGTGTCGTGGAAGCGCGCCGAGGCCATCTGCGAGGCCACGAAGCGCGACCAGATGAGGCTGTAAAGGTTATATTGCTCCGGCGGCAGCTCGCCGCGCACCATCTCGGGCGTGAGGCTCACGTCCACGGGCCGGATGGCCTCGTGCGCGTCCTGCGCGCCGCCTCTGGCCCGGTAAATGCGGGCGCGTGGCGGCAGATAGTCCTTGCCGAAAGTGCTTGCAATGAACTCTTTGGCCGCGGCCCTGGCCTCGTCGGCGATACGCGTGGAGTCGGTGCGCATGTAGGTGATGAGCGCGGTGAGGCCGCGGTCGCCCAGTTCCACGCCTTCATAGAGGCGCTGGGCGATGCTCATGGTGCGCTTGGCGCCGTAGGAAAGGCGCTGGTTGGCGGCCTGCTGGAGGGTGGAGGTGATGAAGGGCGGCTGGGGCGCGCGCTCGCGCTCCTTTTCTTCCACCTTTTCCACCACGAAGGGCTTGCCCTTGATGGAGGCCTCAAGGGCCTCGGCCTCGGCGGCGTTGCGCACCAGCGCCTTCTTGCCGGAAATTTTCGTGAGCTCCGCGCGGAAGAGCGGCGGCTCGTCCGCGGCGAGCAGCGCGTGGAAGGGCCAGTATTCCTCGGGCACGAAGGCCTCGCGCTCGGCCTCGCGCTCCACGATGAGGCGCAGGGCCACGGACTGCACCCGGCCCGCCGAAATGCCGCGCTTGATGGTCTTCCAGAGCAGGGGCGAAATCTTGTAGCCCACCAGCCGGTCGAGCACGCGGCGGGCCTGCTGGGCGTCCACGAGCTGCGAATTGAGCTCGCGCGGGTGCGCCAGGGCCTCGCGCACGGCGCGCTCGGTGATCTCGTTGAACTGGATGCGCTTGATGTCCTTGGCCTTGTCGCGGATGAGCTCGGCCACATGCCAGGCGATGGCCTCGCCCTCGCGGTCCGGGTCGGGCGCGAGATAGACGGTATCCGCCTTGGCGGCCGCGGCGCGCAGGGCGCTGACCACGTCCTTTTTTTTGTCGATGATCTCGTATTGCGGCGCGAAATCGTGGGCCTCGTCCACGCCGAGCGAACTGGCCGGCAGGTCGCGCACGTGCCCCACGCTCGCCTGCACCGAATAGCTCGGCCCGAGGAACTTCTTGATGGTCTTCACCTTGGCGGGAGACTCCACGATGATCAGTTGCCTGGCCATGCTGCTGCCCTTTGCGGTTGCGGTTTCCTCATCTCACGCAGGGGCAAGATACGTCAAACGCCCGCCGCGTCAAGTGCGCGGGCCGGAAATGCGGGCAGGTGGACAGCGGGGCCGTTTCCGGGCTATGGAGGAAGTACGCGACGGGCCCCGGCCCTCTCGCACGGCCGCCTTGCGGGCGGCCATCCCGTTTCGCGGCGTCCGCGCCGGCGACGGCCCCCTTTCACGGAGACTGCCATGCACGCGCGACTGCCCCTCCTCTGCCTCATCCTGCTCACGATCGCCCTCTCCTGCTCCTGCATCCGCCAGCGCGAGGCCGAAAGCGCCGAGATCCGCGTGCTCCGCTCGGGCGAGCTCGCGCCCGTGGAAAACGGCGACGTGCCCGACAAGATGTATGTGGACGTGCGCGACATGACCGGCCGCGCCCTGCGCCTGCCCGCCAACGCCGGCCGCAATCTCGAGCGCACGCGCGTCACCCTTGTGGAAAACCCGAGCGAGGCCGGCTATATCCTCCAGGTCTCCCTGCTCGACGAGGGCACGGTGAGCCCGGAGGCGCTGGAGGAGATGGTCAACGCGGGCTACGGCGCGCCGGCGCGCTTCACGGGCCGCGGGGCGCACGGCCTGCTCGCCGATGTGCTGCTCGTGCAGCGCAAGGTGCCGAGCCACGCCCGGCCGAGCCGCGCCAGGCTCAAGAACATCACGAGCCGCAACGCCGTGGGCTCGAGCCAGATGCGGCTCGGGCTGCTCGTGCCGCATGAGGAGGCGAGGCACAATGCGCTGCCCTCCTCCTTTGCCCGTACCCTCGCCCACGAGCTCGACGAGGCCCTGGGGCGCCAGTAGACCGCCCTGTCGGCATTTTGGCGCAGGGGCGCCAGCCCCTTCGCCGGCGCCCGCAAGAGCGCGCCGCCGCCGCCTTTTCACGCTTGGCATCTTCCTTGCTTATTCCTCCGCGCATGGCAGGCACTGTGCCGCCAGGAGGAGAAAGATGTCACATTCCGCATGGCTCATCCGGCCCCCCGCAGAACAAAAGACGCAGGTCCCGGCAAGCGGCACCGTAGCCGGCAAGAAGGCCCAGGCGAGCCCCGACAAGGCCCGCTTTGCCGCGCTTATGGCCGGGGAAAAGGGCGCCGAAGCCGCACAGGCCGCGGGCCAGAATGCTGCCGGCAAGACTGGCGCGGCCCAGAGCGCCGCTGCCCAGAATACCGCCGGCAAGGCCGCGCGTTCCGCGCAATTCCAGCCGCAGGTGGCGCGCCTGCCCGAGGACAACACCACCCTCCCCCTGCGCAACACCGTGCTCGCCGGGCGCAGCCCGAGCGACCTCTTGCGCTCGCAGAATTTCACCAAGGCCCAGGCGGACATCGCCCAGACGCGCGCCATGGACGGCCTCATGCAGGGGCTTTCCGGCGGAAGCGCGCTGGACGCGGCCCGCAACATGGGCGCGGCCCGGCAGCTGCGCTCGCTCACCCGCGCGGCGGCCAACAATGGCCGTGGTTTCGCGCTCACCTCGGCCGACTTCATCCACACCCGCAACGTGTCGCGCCCCGATGGCGCGGCCGGGGCGCAGGGCGTGAAGCGCAGCCGCAAGAGCGCGGCCGCCGCCGAGACCGGCATGGGGCGCCTCTCGGCGCGCTTTGAATCCGGCGGGGACGGCATCGCGGCCATCGGCTACGACCGCACGGGGGGCACCTCCTACGGCAAGTACCAGATCGCCTCGCGCGTGGGCAGCATGAAGAGCTTTCTCAACTTCCTCGACGGCGAGGCGCCGGACATCGCCCAGCGCCTGCGCAAGGCCGGCCCGGCCGACACCGGGAGCCGCAAGGGCGGCATGCCCGACGCCTGGCGCGCCATTGCCGCCGAGCAGCCCGAGCGCTTTGAGGAATTGCAGGAATCCTTCATCCGCGAAAGCCACTACCGGCCGGCCCTCGAGGCCATCGTCAAGCGCACCGGCCTTGAGGCCGACAGCCTCTCGCCCGCCATGCGCGAAGTCATCTGGAGCACGGCCGTGCAGCACGGGCCCGCGGGCGCCGCGCGCATCTTCGACCGCGCCGACGACGTGAGCGGCAAGCCCGAGGAGGCCGGCTACGAGCGCAAGCTCATCAGCAATGTCTACAAGATCCGCGCCGGGCAGTTCGGCTCCTCCACCGCGCAGGTGCAGCAGGCCGTGCGCAACCGCTTCCGCCAGGAGCGTGAGCTCGCCCTGAACATGCTCGACGGCGGCTCGGAACGCGCCAGCCTCGCCTGAGCGCGGCCAGCGGGTTTGACGCATGGGCGTTGACGTTCTCGTCTGCAACCTGACGCGCTTTGGGGATCTTCTGCAGAGCCAGCCCCTCATGAGCGCCCTTCATGCGGCCGGCCACCGGGTCGGCCTGCTGTGCCTGGAAAATTTCGCGGCCGCCACGCCGCTGCTCAGGGATGTGGACGCCGTGTGGACCTTGCCGGGCGCGCGGCTCATGGCCAGCCTCGACCGCTCCTGGCAGGGCGCCGCCGCCGACCTCATCGGTTTCGCGCGCAAGGTGCGCGAGGAGTCCGGCTGCCCCCGCGTGCTCAACCTCACGCCCACGCTGCCCGCGCGCCTTTTGACGCGCCTCCTCGCAGCACGCCCGGACGACACGCTGGGCTTCGGGCTGGACGCCGAGGGCTTCGGCGTGAACCACGGCCTCTGGGCCACCTTTCTCGGCGTCGCCACGCGCCAGCGGCTCAATGCTCCTTTTAATGTGGTGGACATGTTCCGCATGACCGGCCAGCCCCTCCTGGGGGGCGGCGCACATGCCGCAAGCCCTTTTTCCCTGCGCGAGCCCGCGCAAAAGGCCCTGGCCTGGGCCGACAGCTTTCTTACAGCTGCGGGCGACACGCCGCCCGGGGGCCATGTGGCCTTCCAGCTCGGCGCCAGCGAGGCGCGGCGCCAGTGGCCGGCGGAGCACTTCGCGGCCCTTGGCGACATCCTCTGGCGCGAGGCCGGCATCCGGCCCCTGCTTTTGGGCTCGGCCGCCGAGGCGCCGCTGGCCGAGGCCTATGCCCGCGCGGCGAAGCACCCTTTCGCCAATGCCGTGGGCGCCACGGACATCCCGAAACTGGCCGCGCTGCTCCGCCGCTCGCGCTTGCTCGTCACCAATGACACGGGCACCATGCACCTTGCCGCGGGCCTCGGCGTGCGCTCCCTGGCCTTCTTTTTCGCCACGGCCCAGCCCTGGGACACCGGGCCGTATCTTGAGGGCTGCTGCTGCCTCGAGCCGGCGCTGGCCTGCCACCCCTGCGCCTTCGGCCGCGCCTGCACGGAGGGCGAGCGCTGCCGGCGCCTCCCCGAGGCCGGCCCGGTGGCGCGGCTCGCCCTTGGCTATCTCACTGCGGGCAGGTGGGAGGCCGGCCTTTCGCCGGAGCTTTGCGCCCAGGTGCGCGTCTGGCAGACGGGCTTTGACGCGGACGGTTTCGCAACCGTGCGTTCTCTTTCCGGCCACGGGGAGGAGGCCCGCAGCGTGTGGCTGTATGAATTGCGCGGCTTCTGGCGTCAGCTTCTTGACGATCTCGGCGGCGTTGAGGGCGCGGCTCCTGCCGCGATGCCGCTTCCCGCGGCTGCTCTGGCCGGCGCGCCGCAGGCCGCCGCCGCATTGACGCAGGGCGCGGCCCTGCTGGACGCCCTCGCGGCCGCCGGCGCCCTCGCCGGCAAGAGCCCGCAGGCCGGGCAACTATTTCTCCGCAACTGCGAACGCCTCCAGCAGATCCTGGACGGCTGCGCGCCGCTGGCCTCCCTCGGGGCTTTCTGGCGCGAGCTGCGTGAGACGCGCGGCGGCGGCATGGACGAGCTTTTGCCTTCGCTCGCCATCCTCGGGCGGCACATGCGCGGCTTCGCGGCGAGGCTCGGCGAGGCGGCCGCGTGAGCCATCTTTCTGGCATGGCTATTGCATTTTTCAGGACACGCCGTAGGGCGCAAGCAAATACTTCCCTGTGGGGACGAGGAGGGACATATGATCATCGTTGACGGCTGCCGCAGTGAACAGCACATTTCCAATTTTGCCAATCTCGAGGAAGTGCTCGCCAATGTGATGGACGACGAAAAAATGGACGGCCGCATCGTGACCGACGTTTTCGTCAACAACGAGAGCTTTTCTGAAATCTATCCGCACCAGGCCGAGGACATGAGCTGCGACTCCATCACCTCGGTGGAGGTGCGCTCGCAGCCCGCCGCGGAGCTCGCGGTGGAGATGGCCGGCGAGCTCGGCAAGGTGGCGCGCATGCTCGAGAGCGGCGCGCGCAACGTGGCGCGCCTGTTCCGCGAGGCGCAGGACGCCGACGCCCTGGAACTGCTCCAGGACGAGCTGGACGTGACCCGCGACTTCATGGGCATGGTGACGCACCTGCGCGACCGCTATCTCGGCGGCGTGGACGAGGAGTTCCTGGCCCGCACCGAAAAACTCTCCAGCCTCATCTCCGAGATGAGCGAAGTCATGGAGAGCGAGGACTGGGTGCTGCTGGCCGACCTTCTGGAATTTGAATTCGCGCCCCTCTGCGAGGAATGGCGCGTGGCCGGCGAGACCATCCACCGCCAGCTTGCCGGGCTTCGGCAGCAGTAGGCCCCGGGAGGTTTGTATGTGCCAGGGCATTGCCTTGCTCGACGAGGCGCTGGTGCTCGCCCGTCAGGAGCGCGCCGCGCTGGAGAATGCCAACTATGAGGAAGCCATCGAGCTCGCCGGGCGGCGTGGCGAGCTCACGGACATGGCCTGGAGCATGCTCGACGAGGCCTCGGCGGAGGAGTACCGCAGCCGTCTCGCCGAGCAGGCCCGGCTCCAGGAAGAGCTCACCGGCATGGCCGGCCGCGCGCGCGACGAAGTGCGCCGCAGTCTGAACCATTCCCGACAGGAGCAGCGCCGGATGCGGGGCTACCATCAGTCGGTGGGCTATGCCCTGCAATGAGCCCCCAAGTTTGACCGCGAGGGAAGCAGAACGCCCGTCATCCGTGAGGATGGCGGGCGTTTTTCGCGTGGGTGATTTTTCCCTCAGCAGCCCCGGGCGGCCTTCCCGGCCCGGATGGCCTCTCGCACCTCGGCCACGGCCGCGCCGATGTCTTCCGCGCCCACGAGAGCGGACACGAGGGCGCAGCAATCCGCGCCATGGGCCGCCACATCGGCGGCATTCCACGCCTTGATGCCGCCGATGGCCACAAAGGGCAGGCGCATGTGTTCGCCCACCCAGTCCAGATAGGCAAAGCCCACGGGCGCCACCACGTCCTCCTTGGTCTGCGTGGCGAAGATGGGCCCCACGCCGATATAATCCGCTCCGGCCGCAAGCGCGGCCCGCGCCTGCTCCGGCGAGTGGGTGGAGAGGCCGATGATCCTCTCCGGCCCCACCAGGCGCCGCACCTCGGGCACGGGCAGGTCGTCCTGGCCCACGTGCACCCCGTCCGCGTCCACGAGCATGGCGATGTCCACATGGTCGTTGACGATGAAGCAGGCCCCGGCCTCGCGGGTCATGCGCCGAAGCGCGCGGCATTCCTCCAGCATGGCGCCGGCCGGGAGCCGCTTTTCCCGGTACTGGATGAGGCGCACGCCCGCGTCGAGCAGGGCGCGGGCCACCTCGGCCACCGGGCGCCCGAGGGAGAGGCGGCTGTCCGTCAGGGCGTAGATGTCGGTCTCGCCGGGCAGGATGCGTGGCATTGCTCTCTCCTGTTACGCGGCCTTGGCGGCCTCGTGGGCCTTCTTCACGCGCTTGCGCTTGCCGAGATTGGTCACGGCCATGCCGATGACGATGACCACCATGGCCGCGCACTGCGTCCAGTGCAGCTCCTCGATGCCGATGGCGACGCAGGCGATGGCCGCGCACACAGGCAGGAGGTACTGATACAGCGAGACGAGCTCGGAGCCGATCTTCTTGATGGCCGGCTGCACGAGGAAATAGGCGATGAAGGTGGGGCAGAAGAGGATGAAGCCGATCCAGATCCAGGGCCGCGCGGTCTCGGCGTGGACGATGGGCATGTCCTGCATGCCGGGCACAAGGCACAGCCCCGGGATGGCCGCGAACAGGAAGACCCAGCGCAGGAGCGAGAGCGGCCGGTAGGTGTGGGTGGGCTTCTCCAGGATGACGAGGTAGAAGGCGTAGCAGATGGTGGAGAGCACGGCGATGGCGTTGCCGAGCAGGATATTGGAGCCGGACTGGGTGTGGCTCGCGCCGGTCACGATGACGATGACCGCGCCCGCAAAGGAGATGACAAGGCCCAGGTACTCGGCGAGCGAAGGCCGCTGGTGCATGAAGATCACTTCCATGAGCACCACGAACATGGGCGGCAGGGTCATGATGATGGAGATGTCGATGGCGTTGCCGTACTTGAGCGAGGTCACGAAGAGGAAGATGAAGAGGAACAGGCCCACGGCGCCGCCGAGGATGATCTTGAGCCAGTCGCCCTTCTGGATGGGCTCGCACTTGAAGAAGATCGAAGCCAGCCAGAAGAGGATGCAGCCGCCCACGAGGCGCACGGCCGAAACGCCGTCGGCCGTCATCCATTCCGGGATGAGCACCTTGGTGGCGGGCACGTTGATGCCCCAGAAGATGGTCGCCAGGAGGATGCAGCCGTTGCCGAGGAGAAAGTTGCCCACGCCGCCTTTTCCGGGAGTTGCCGCCATGAGGATGTCCTGTCCGTGCTAAAGAAGGTGAAAGATTTTCCGCCCGCGGGGCACCTGCGGCCGTCAGCAAAAGAAATGCTTAATGCCCGGAAAAGTCCAGCACATTGTTGAGCGGCGCCGCGCGGGACGTGATGCGCCCCTCGGCGAAGAGGTGGCGCGTGAGCCGCCAGGCCTCGAGGTCGAGCACGTCGAGCTTCCCCTGCTGGCCCGGCCGAAGCCGCGCCGCGATGGTCTCCAGCACGTCCTCCACCGGGAAGTACAGGCCCTCGAAGGAGATGCGCACAAGGTCACCCTCGCGCAGCACGGCCTCGCCGTCCCCGGCTGGCACGCGCCCCGCGCAGGCCTGGGCCACTGCCTCGCGGTCGGCCTCGTCCGCCGGGAAAAGATTGCCGTAGACCTTGAGCAACACGGGCTGGCTCATGGCATGGTCCCCGTGCCGTCCACGCCATCGGCGCCGCCGCGGCAATGCCCGCGCGCCCGGGCGGCGGCAAGGCCCTCGCAGTCGCCCAGGGCGCAGGCCGCGGCAAAATCTTCACACATGCCGGCCGCATTGCGCCGCAACAGACGCACGGCCCCCCGCGCGCGCAGGCGGCGCGTCAGTTCCGCACCCTGCGGGGCACTCTCGGGCGGGGCGTCGCGCAGGGCGGCGTCCAAGTCAGCCTCGGCGAGCGCCGGCTGCCCGAGGCGCCAGTGCCCGAGCCCGCGCACATAGCGCGCCCGGGCCTCCAGCCGCGCGTCCGCAGGGTGGGCAGCCCCGGCGAGCAGGCCCAGGGCTTCACCGGCGGCGGTCACCGCCCCCTGCGGCAGGTCGCCTTGCAGGCGCGCCTCGGCCAGCAGGAGCCACAAGGCCGCATTGTCCGGCGCGCCCCGGACGGCACGCTCCAGCGCGGGGAGCGCCTCGGGCGCGCACATCCAGCCGCCGGGGGCCTCCCGCGCGGCCATGGCGCCGCGCCAGAGCGCCTCCAGGCGCTGGGAGGCCGCGTCGAGCTCAGGTGCGTGTTTGCGCGCTTCGGCGAGGGTGGCAGGCCACGACCGCCGCACGGCGAGGAGTGTCGATTCCATGTCGAGCAGGAGCGCCCTGAGCAGCGCGAGCAGTTCGGCCTCGCGCAGGGCGCCGGCCAGGGCCTGCGGCATGTCGGGCGCGGGCGCAAGGCGCACCGCAACCGCGAGCTCCGGCGAATCATCGGGCGTGAGGTGGCCGATGCTGTGCAGCCGCGCGCTGAGCGCGAGCAGGCCGCCGCGGTCGGCGAGGCCCGCGTCCGCGAGGCCCCGGCGCGCCCCGGCCTCAAGCGCGGGGGCGCCCGTGATGAGGGCGCTCATCCACGCCGCGCCCCTGGCCCAGCGGTAGGACAGCGGCACGAGGAGCGGGAAGGGCCGCTCCATCACCTCGGTCACGGCGCCGGGCGGCGGGGATGCGCCCGAGAGAGCTGCCCCCGCAAGCGCTGGGCACGCCGCCCCGAGGAGACAGAAGAGCGCCCCGCACAGGGCCCAGAAGCGCCACGGCGCGGGCGCCGCGCTTGCGGGCGTGAGCCCCACGGCCTAGTTCTTTTTGGCGTCGATGGTCTGCACGATCTTCTGGGCCATGGGCTTCACGAGGTCGCGCAGGGTGTCGAGCAAAAGGTTGTCCGCCGTGGACCCCGAGGGCAGGCCGCTGCGGCTCTGGCTCGCGTTGGTGGACTCGCTCCAGAGGCGACCCTTGCGGTTGGCGAGCGCGCACTTGACCCGCATCTGGGAGGAGATCTCCATGGAGGAATTCTCCTTGAGCCAGACCTCGTCCACCTGGCCGGTGACGAGATAGTCGGGGTTGCCGCTGCGGGCCTGGTTCACGTTGGCGGCGAACGTCACCTGGAAGCCGCTGCGCGCGAGCTCGTCGGCCAGCGCGCGGCTGATCCACTCGGCCACGTCGCCGCTGGTGGTGAAGGCGCTGCCGTCGCGGCGCACGCCAATGGACGCGGTGTCCACGCGCTTGTCCTCAAAATTCACCACGCTCACGCTGGGCGCGTTGGGCGCGGGCAAGACCGAGGCGTCCAGCGGCGGGGGCGGCAGCAGGCGCACGGTATTGCTGGGCCCGCAGGCCGAAAGCAGGAGAACCGCCCCAAGGAGGGCAAGCAGGACGACGGGCATTGAGCGGCGGTGTTGCATGGCTGCCTCACGGGATGTGGAGTTGATTCTAGAATCTGTTTAGAGATACACGCAACGGCCGCATCTTGCAAGGCACTGGCGCCCGTGCTACCTACGGGGCGGCGCCCGGCGTGCGGGCGGCGAACAGATCCCGGCACACATGGGGAGCAGGCGATGATCGATCTCAAGCTGGCGCAAAAGCAGCCGGAAGTGGTGGAAAAAGCGCTCAGGGAGCGCCATTCCAAACTCGATATGCGGGAATTTCGCGCCCTTGACGAGCAGCGCCGCGCCCTCCTCGCCGAGGTGGAGGGCCTGAAGGGTCAGCGCAACACGGCCTCGGACGAAGTGGCCGCCATCAAGCGCGCCGGCGGCGACGCCAGCGGCCGCTTCGCCGAGCTCGGCGAGCTTTCCGAGCGCATCAAAAAGCTTGACGCCGAAGTGGCCGGGGTCAAGGCCGAGGAGGAGGCCTGGCTGCTCTCCGTGCCCAATTTGCCGGACGCCTCGGTGCCGCAGGGCGCGGATGAAAAGGAAAATGTGGAAGTCGCGCGGTGGGGCACGCCGCGCAGCTTTGACTTCACCCCCGAGGAGCACGGCGAGCTCGGCACGCGCCTCGGCGGTCTCGACTTCGCCCGGGCGGCGAAGCTCACGGGCAGCCGCTTCGTGGTGGAGCGCGCCTGGGCCGCCCGACTCGACCGGGCGCTGGCCAACTTCTTCCTCGACCAGCATACGAAACACGAGGGCTATATCGAGATCTCGCCGCCCTACATGGTCAACCGCGTGACCATGACCGGCACCGGGCAGCTCCCCAAGTTCGAGGAAGACCTCTTCAAGGTGCGCGACTGGGACTATTACCTCATCCCCACCGCCGAAGTGCCGCTCACCAACCTGCACGCCGGCGAGACGCTGGACGAGGCCGAGCTGCCGCTGGCCTACTGCGCGGCCACGCCCTGCTTCCGCTCCGAGGCGGGCAGCGCCGGCAAGGACACGCGCGGCATCATCCGCATGCACCAGTTCACCAAGGTGGAGATGGTGCGCTTCGCCCATCCCGACGACAGCATGGCCCAGCTCGAGCTCATGACCGGCCACGCGCGGCACCTGCTGGAGCTTTTGGAACTGCCGTACCGCGTCATCACCCTGTGCACGGGCGACCTCGGCTTCAGCGCCGCCAAGACCTATGACGTGGAGGTCTGGCTGCCCTCGCAGAACACCTACCGCGAGATCTCCTCCTGCTCCAACTGCACGGATTTCCAGGCGCGGCGCGCCAATATCCGCTTCAAACCCAAGGGAGGCAAGGCGGCCTGGGTGCACACGCTCAACGGCTCCGGGCTGCCCACCGGGCGCACCATGGCCGCCATCCTGGAAAACGGCCAGCAGAAGGACGGCAGCGTGGTGCTGCCCAAGGTGCTCGTGCCCTACATGGACGGCGTGGAGGTCATCGAGTCCGCGCGCTGAGGCGGCCGAGAGCGCGTCCCTGACCCCAGGACGCAGACGCTAGGCCACGGATTCCTGTCCGGGGAGGGTGCCTTCGCCCTCATGGTAGTCATAATCCGTATTGATTTTCCACAGCGGGTGCCGCTTGTTTTTAGCAATATTCTCTGCCGCCAGCATGCCCATGAGGATGCTGTGGTCTTGATTGTTGTATTTAAAGGCGCCATTGCGGCCGATGCAGGTCAGCCAGGGGAGTTCGTCCACTGCATTCTGGATTTTCTGCAAATGCGTTGCATAGCCGTTGGCATAGACGGGATAGGAACGGTGGAGCCGGACAACGCGGGCTCCCTCCACCATTTCGGGTTCGACCAGCCCGGTCTCCACGATTTCGCGCGTCGCCAGCTCTTCCAGTTCTGCATCTGAACTCTTCCACAGCGCGTCATCATCATTGGCCCAGTATTCCATGGCGAGGATCGTTTTCTTCGAACCATGCAGCATGTGCTTCGACCAATTGCGGAAATTGGTGATGCGGCCTGTCTGAAGGAACGGGGCGTGCACATAGATCCAGTTATCCTGAAAGATGGCTTCCCGATTGATGAGCAAATAGACGATGATCGTATTGCGATAGTGGAGTTTTCGCGCTGCCTTTTTCACGTTTTCGCCGAAGGCGGAACAGCCTTCCACCACGTCCGTAAGGGGCATCGTCGAGACCACATGATCGAATCTTTCCGTCCCCGTGCTGGTACGCACCTCCACCGCATGCCCCCCATCCACGGGTTCAACGGATAACACTTTTGAGTTGTAGAAAATCCGCCCTCCTCCGCGCGTAATTTCTTCCGCCATCCTTTCATAGGGGAGCCCGGCACCTAGAGTGGGATAGGCGAACTGCTCCACCAGGGTCTTGTGCTTCGTCTTGCCCGTGAAGAGCGCATTCTTGACCGCCTCATAGAGGCTCAGCCCCTTGATGCGCTGCGCGGCGAAGGAACTGTCCAGTTCGTCGCAGGAGATGCCCCAGAGTTTTTCGGAATAGGACTTGAAGAAAATCTCGAACAGCCGCTTGCCAAAGCGACGCGATACCCATTGGGCGAAGGTCTTTTCTTCGACGCCGGCCGGGAGCAGTTGCGCCGCGAGATAGCTGGCGGCGCAATGCACTGATTCGGCAAATCCGAGCTTGGTCAAGGCGTCCAGGGGCTTGATGGGGTAGGCAAAAAATTTCTTCTTGTAGAAGATGCGTGTCAGCCGGTCCACGAGCACAAAGTCGTCGCCCAATGGGCCGCGCCAGAAATCCGTTACCCCCGCATCCATGCTGAAAAAGCGATGCGGCCCCAGGTCAACTTCCATGCCCCACAGCTCGAAGCTGCGGCACAAGCCGCCGGGGCCGGTCCCGGCTTCAAACAGAGTGACATCCACATGATCCCGCGTAAGCGCCAGCGCGCAGGCAAGACCCGCCGGGCCAGCCCCGATAATACCCACTTTCATACTCAGCCCCTTTTCAACAATCGGGAAAACCCGGTCGCCCGAAACGTCAGAAAGTTATGCCCCAGAAAGCTCGCCACAAAGGCCGTGCCGATGCCCAGGCAATGCGCCAGGGGCTTGGCCATTGATTCGCCGACTGCGAAGCGCTCCTGAAACAGATCAAGCGCAAGAAGCGACACCACTGTGGTGACGCCGAGCCCCAAGAACGCAATAATGGCGAATTTTGACAGTGTTTTCGCTGTGGTTGCCCCAGCATAGGAGGAAAAGACATATTTTCGCGAGAGCACATAGTTCACCAGCATACCGGTAAAGTAAGCGGCGATGACGGAAACCCAGAAATCCATGAAAAGATTGTACATGAACCGTGAGCCGAAGTTGACGAGCGCAGCTGCCCCGCTCGCAAGTAAGTACAGAAATATCTTGAACATGAGAGCCCAGCCTTCGCGCTAACTCACGTGATGTTAATAAATCGCCGGGATATCTGCGCGGAGGGCAAAACTGGTGCAAAAATATCCGGAACGGCTTATGCACCTTTTTGAGCCGCAAAAAAGCTCCACGCGTCCTGCAACATGGATGAGAGATTCTTTTGCGCGCTCCAGTCCAGCACCTCTCGCGCGCGGGCGGCGTCTGCGACCAAGATGGCGGGGTCGCCGGAACGCCGCTCCCTGTCGCGACAGGGCACCATGCGCCCGGCAATTTCCGCCACGCCCTGGATGATCTCGCGCACGGACGCTCCCCGCTCCGTACCCAGGTTGAGCGCCATGTTCTCCCCGCCTGCAAGCAGGCGCTCCAGCGCCCGGATGTGAGCCCGCGCCAGATCCTCCACATGAATGTAGTCGCGGACGCAGGTGCCGTCCGGGGTGGGGTAATCGGTGCCGAAGATGTCGATTGCGTCGATGATCCCCAACGCGGCGAACATGACTCGCGGGATAAGGTGGGTCTCCGGCTCATGCAGCTCGCCGATTTCGCCCTGCGCCGAGCTGCCTGCTGCGTTGAAGTAGCGCAGGCTCATCCAGCGCAAGCTGTGCGCCGTGGCGAAATCCGCCAGCATGCGCTCCATGAAGAGCTTGGACGCGCCATAAGGATTGATGGGATTTGGCGGACAAGTCTCGGCGATGGGCACTGCTCCCGGCTGCCCGTAGACGGCGCATGTGCCAGAAACGACGATGGCCGGGCAGCCTTCATCGCGCATGGCCTCGAGAATGCTCAGCGTGCCGCCCACATTGTTGGAGAAATATTTTCCAGGATCCATGACAGATTCGCCAACATAGGCGCTGGCGGCGAAATGGATGATGCCGTCGGGGCGAAATTCGCGCAGACAGGCGCGAAAACGCACAGTATCCCTGATGTCGCCATGACAAAAGGGCCCCCACCGCACAAAACGCCTGTGCCCTGTGGAGAGATTGTCATAGACTATCACCTCATGCCCGGCTTCCGCCAGGGCCTTGCAGGCATGGCTACCGATGTAGCCGGCACCCCCGGTGACGCATATTCTCATACTCGCCGTCTCCTGAAACCACGTACGTAAGTACACACATCTACAACGAATGCGCCCCTGCCTCACAGCCCCGCAACGGCGGAGTCGGCTTTCCTAGTGAACCACTGAAAGGAATTCCATAGTCGTCTTGGGCTGGCGCTACCAAAGGATTGACAGGCCTGTCCTGCGGAGGCGCGCACATTGCCGGACAATGCCATCTCCTCACAGTCTCTCCTTAGCCGGAAGTATAGCCCTTCATAAGCAAGGAATCAAGGGATGTGGCCCTTTGCCGGGAGGCATGGGCAGCCCGATGACACCACTGTCAGCTCCCGTCACACCCAAAATGCTCAATTCAGAATTTTTCAACTAAGTCATCAATCTCAAGCTTAATGTAATGTGGATTAATTCTTTTAATTACTTTGACATGATAATTCGAATAATAGTCCCCAATCTGGCTTTTACACATTTCCATTTCGGCATCAAGACATGAGATATCAAGAACTCCGGAATTAGAGGCGGACCGCAGCTATTTCTGGATATTTTGTTTATCAGCGAGTGACCTGAAGCCCAGTGATCGAGAATCATAACCGTCAATCATGTCCCGGCTCATGCACGCCCAGATTTTCCAATAATCTCCAGCATAGAAATGTGTCCCAGATGTGATGATCTCATCGCAATTTTTGTATACATTGGCATTACGTATGTTAAAATCTTTAGGATAGAAAAATATCAAAGAACAACAAAAAATTAAAGAGCAAAGTATAAAAATTTTATTAATTTTAGTGGATGAATGGTTGATAAAAACCGCAAAATTAAAAGATAAAACAAAGAGAAATATAAACCAATCAAATATAAAGTAATCTGGATAAAAACCACCTTCGTTATAATGAGGTACACATGAAATTATTAAAGAATAAATGAAGATGGATAAAATTCCGGCTATGGATACATAAACTATTTCGCTTCGCTGCACATTCGGCAATCTTTTTGAAGAAAGAATAGCTATTAAGAATAATAAAATATAGATTCCAACGATATAGAGCGGGTGAGAAGAAATAAAACTTTCTGTAAATCTTATAATAAACTTTTTAAAACCAGGTAGTATTTTATATAAATTCAAATGATAGTAATTATCAACAGATCCATACTGCATACTTATAAAAATCCATATAAGAAAAAAAGATATCAATGATGCAGAGAAAATAATATCCTTTCGAGAAATTTTATGAAATATAGACCATTTAAAAAAAATAAAAAAACCAAAAATAAGAATCACTGCAGGATTAATCCCAAGCGAAAGGAAGCCAACGATAAGAGCTGGCACACTAAATTTATATGGAGAAAGATAAAATAAAAAAATGGTTAAAATTCCTAATGCAAAGGCTAGGCTATATTCAGGATGTGATAAAGCCATTGATACCCATCCGCGCTCCGTAAGAAAAAAAATACAAATGACCACATTAAATGTATAAACAATAAAAGTAAATAATGAATTTTTTGTATTTATGATGATACGTTGAGCCATACAACTGATAAGCCATAGAAGCAAGAAAAAGGATAATGAACAAGAAAAAATGACGAGAAAAATGTTTAAAAGAGGTGATGTTGCTGGTTGCAGAATAAATGGAATTACATTAAGAAGCCTATTTTGCCACCAGTAAAATAATGTTGCGTTATGCAAAGACATTATTTGAAAAAGAATCCCATCTGAGTGGAGAAATTCCGCCAGTTTAAAGGCGGCCAGTGTCGCAGGAAAGAGGATAGCCAATGTGGGGAGCGCGATGGAAGTGAGGCATGCCACAAACGGTTTGCTTTGGGAGATCGTCAAATCGCGCATGTCGTGTCTCTCCTGTCTCTAAGTAATGAAGATAATATGGCAGATGTGTCCCGAAACCTGTGCAGTGAACCCCATGATGCAGGGCCGTTGACCAGGTCGTACCGGTCGGGAAATGGGCCACCATGACCGGACGCTTGAAACAGCCGATACGGAAATTGCTCACTCTTGGACACAAAGGTGAGCTGGAACTTCTGGTCAGTGGCTGCCCTGAGAGTGGCGTAAACCACGTCGGAAAGCAGCGTCTGGGGAGCCACATCGCTTAGGTTAGGTCGATGGGCAACGCCATTTTCTCTTAACGCCAGGCCAGTGCGCTGGCCCTCCTGAGGCGCCGTTGCCCACTTTAGTGAAGTCCATATTGGACTAGCCCAAGGGTGACGCCGCGGGCAAGGACTGGGAACTCGCTCATAGCAGCCGTTATCACCTGTGCAGGCATCGCCACGCTTGGTATCCTTGGTTCCGCTCGGAAATACTTGTTCCTGGCTTTCTATAAAGATGCCATTCACAAATTTTCCACCAGATCGTCTATTACCAGATTGATATGTTGGGGATTAATTTGTTGAATTTCTTTGATATTATATTTTGAATAAAAGTCACCTATTTGACTTTTGCACATTTCTATTTCCGCATTAAGACATGAGATGTCAAGAACACCCGAGTGTGAGGAGGAGCGCAGCTTTTTCTGGATATTTTGCTTATCGGAGATCGACCTGAAACCCAACGAACGAGAATCATAACCGTCAATCAAGTCCCGGCTCATACACGACCAGATTTTCCAATAATCTCCGGCATAGACATGCGTCCCGGAAGGAATGATCTCATCGCAGCTTTTGTACACATTAGCATGACGAATATTAAAATCATTTGGAAAACGAAATGGCAGAACGCAACAAAAAATAAACAGGAAGAGCATGAATAGCTTATTTGGAATATTAATAAAATAGGCAATATAGGCGGTAAAATTAATAGACATAATAAATATAATCATAAATACTACAAATATAAAATATCTCGAAGCACAGAGATTAGCATGAAAATGTGGTACGCTTGAAATTATTAACGCGTATATAAAAATTGAAACGAGTGTCGTCAGAGAGATATATATTATTTTTTTTCTTTGAGCCGTTGTTAATTTTGTAGATGTGATGACTACAATCATGAATATAAAAAAAAGTATCCCAATGAAGCATAGAGAATAACTAAAAAAATACCTCATTATAAATTGTGTAAAAAATGATTTAATACCTTGCAATATCATGGAAAAATCTAAATCATAGTAAGTCTCAACAATCCCATATTGCATGCTTATAGCAAGCCATACAAGAAAAAAAATCGTCATTAAAATTGAAAGAAACGCATCACCTCTTGAAATTTTATGCATATAGAGACACTTGAAAAACATAAAAAAAGCAAAGAGAAGAATAACACTTGGGTTGATGCCAATTGCAATGAATCCGCATACAAGAGCGAAAATGCTATATTTATGTGGAAAATAGTAAAAGAAATAGACAGCCAAAATTCCAAAATTTAGGGCAAGACTATATTCAGGATGAGATAGTGTCGTCTCATTCCAGCAACCTCGAACAAATAAACAGATACATATCAAAAAATTAAATGTATATATAATAAAAGTTATCATTTTATTAGATCCACCTGAAATAATACGTTGTGAAACACAACTTATAACCCAGAGAAGAACAAAAAAAGATGCTGCGCATGAGAAGGCTACGAAAAACATATTTAATTTAGGCGAAGTAATAAATTGCAAAAGAAATGGAATTACATTAAGAAGCCTATTCTGGCCCCAGTAAAATAACGTAGGATTATGTAATGACATGATTTGAAAAAGGATAATATCAGAATGAATAAATTGTGCTTGTTTGAAAGCTGTAAGAATTGAAGGGACAAGAATAGCTAACGCAGGCAGAATGAACGTGAGCGAGGAATGGGACACGGATAATGAGTTCGCTTGGGGTTTCGCTAAAAGGTTCATGCGCGTGTTTCCTTTACCGTTCCACGGCGAAGATATTGCGGTAGATGAGGCCCGAGTCCTGCTCCGTCACCTCGAGGATGACCTGGGCGTTGACGAGGCTGTACTGGTCGGGCACGCGGGCCACCATGACCGCGCGCTTGAAGCGGCTGATGCGGAAATTGCCCACGTCTTCGGGGTCGAAGGAAAGCGGGCACTTCTGCCCGGAGGCCGTCACGAGCGTGGCGGAAACCGTGCCCGCGAGGAGCTTCTGCGTCTCCGTGTTGCGCAGGTCGAGGCCGATACGCAGGCCATTGCCCCTGAGCGCCCGCGCCTGCACATTGGCCACCTTCACGCGGCCCGTGTCCACTTCGGGGAAGTCTTCGTGACCTGGGCCGTCGCCCAGCGGTGATGACGCGGCCGCAGCCTGGGAGGATTCGGCGCTCGCCGCCCCCTCCTGCGCCTGGGCGTCCCCGCCCGTGCGCGCGAGGCGCCGGAGCAGGAGCTCCCGGCCCTGCACGCCCTCCTCGCGCAAGAGTTCCTCAAAATTCTGCAAGCGCTCGGCCGTGGCCTGAGCGGTCTGGCAGTCCATCTCGAAACGCTGCATGTTGGCGCGCAGGCTGGCGTTTTCCTGCCAGAGCTGCCAGCACTGCCACGCGAGCACGGCGCACACCACGGGCATGCAGCCGAAAAAAATGACGAGCGCGAAAAAGTGGCTCCGCCTCAAGCGGAAGCTGCGGCGCGGCCCATTGTCGCGCATGAGGATGATGCCGAGCTGTTCGCGGTAGCGCACGGCCTACCTCGCCGGAGCCTCGGGGGCCCAGTCCTCGCGCTGGATGCGCCAGCCCTGGCCGTCATAGCGCAGAAGCAGCGTCTTCACGCCGCGGTCGCTGCGGCCGGCGCTGTCCGCATAGGCCTGGGTCATGTCCGCGCGGATGCCGCGCCTGTCCATGGCGAGACGCAGGCCCGAAAGGTTGACCATGGTCGGCTTGACCCGGCTCCACAGGCCTTCCTTCTGGCTGCGGATGGTGCGGCTGCCCGCGCGGCCTCCCTGCACGGCGTCCGGCGTGTAATAGGCCATGTAGTCGTCCACGCGGGCGCCTTCCCAGGCCTTGCGCCAGGCCTCGACGGCCCGGCTCACCTCGCCGCTCACGAGCTCCAGATAATCGGCAGCGAGCCCGTATTCGCCGTGCTTGAACTCCGAGCCCACGATGCGGAACTCACCGTCGGCATCTTTGCACCACCAGAGCGTGCGCAGGCCCTGCACCGCGCCCTCGGGCCCCACGACCATCTGCTCGCAGCGGCTCACTGCTACCGGGTAGTGGTATTCGAGCACGGGCTCGCGCTCCACCACCCGCATCCACGGCTGTCGGAACTCCCGCTGGAGGGCGCGCATGGTGCTGTCATAGGATGGCCCGCGCGGCACGCCCAGCGCATGCGGCAGGCGGTTATATTCCTTGCGGTCATAAAAATCGGCGATGTCGGCCGAGCGCTCGGCAAAGGCCTTGTTCCAGGCGCGCACATCCCGGGCGAGCGCGGCCTTGTCCTCGGCGGTGAAGGCTTCGGGCGCCGCTTCCTGCGCGGGGGGCGCTTCCTGTACCGGGGCGGCTTGCGGGGCCGGTGTCAGGGCCTGCGGGGTTGCGGCAGCGGGTGCCGGCTCCTGCGGCGGGGTCGCGGGCGTCTCGGCAGGCGCGGGGGGCGCCGGAACGGCCGGGGCCGCATTCTCCGCGCCGGGCGCGCCCTGGCGCGCGTCCATGCTCCTGCCGCTGCCCCAGGTGATCTCCGCCGGCGGCGCCACGGGCGTCTTGCGCGGCACGAGCGGGTCGCTGATGGCGACGAGCTGTTCGCCCGCAGCCGCCGCGATGGCCGGGCCGGCCTTGGGCTGCTGTTCCGAGGCCGCCGCAACGGGTTTTGCCGAAGCGGCCACGGCGCCGACGGCCGGGGCCTCGGGCATGTCGAGCCTGGGGGCCACCGGCATTTCCGGGTCCGCGCCGCCGGCGTCCGTGCGCACATTGCGCGGCGCCTCGGCCACGAGCCGGCCCTGCTTGAAATCCGCCTGCATGCCCACGTCGCGCGGCGTCCACTCCATGCCTACGATGCGGAACTTCCCGTCGTCGCCCTTTTGCCAGTAGAGGCGCCGGATGCCCTCGGTGGAGAGGTTGGAGGCCGTGTAGAACTGCTCCGACCACGTGACCCAGTAGCCGGGGCCTTCGAGGGCATGGATCTCGCGGTTGTAGATCTTGATGAAGCTCAGAATCTTGAAGAGCCGTTCCTTGTTGCGGCGGAAGGCCCCGAAGTCCTCGGTGGCGCGGGAATAGGCCGGGGCGTCGTAAAAATCGAAGAGCGCGTCGGAGCGCGCGGCCCAGGCGTCGCTCCAGTCGCGCATGAGGCCGCGCAGCTCCGCCGCGGTGCCGTCGTCCGGCGCGGGCTGGCGGGCGGCGTCGAATTCCTCGGCGAGCACCACGGCCGTACCCGGCGTGAGCAGGGGGCCCACTTCGGCGATGTCCTTGAGGCCGATGGCCACGCAGCCCTTGGTGGGCACGAGGTCGAAGCCCTTGCTGTGGATCCAGATGCCGTGGCCGGTCTTGCCGCGCAGGCGGTCCACCGGGTTCGGGTAGTTGAGGGTATAGGCGATACCGCCGTATTCGCGAAAGTCCAGGCCGCCCGCGATCTTGTATTCCACAAAGTACACGCCCTCGGGCGTCTTCAGGTCGTTCACCTGCTGCTTGTCGCCGTCAAGCTGGCCCGTCACGCAAGGGTAGGAATAGCGCAGCTTGAGCGGGCTCTTTTTTTCAAAATAATGGAAAGTCTTGTGCTTCTTGTCCACGCCCACGAGCTTCCCGGGCAGGCCCTCGTTGCGCAGGGTGGCCTGCCAGTTGTCGGCCAGCACGGGCGGCGCAGTCAGGGCGCCCCCGAAAAGGAGGCACGCCGCCAGGGCGCACGCCATGAGCATGCGCGCACGCGGCCCTCTGGCGCGTTCAGCGGGCAAGGTCCACAAGCTCCTTGCGGGTGAAGAGCGAGAGCAGGTTGTAGCCGGCCTCGGCGATGGCCTCGCGGCCGCCCTCCTCCCGGTCGAGGATGGCGCAGACCGCCGCGATCTCGAGGCCCGCGTCGCGCACGCGCTCGCAGGCCTTGAGCAGGGAGCCGCCTGTCGTCACCACGTCCTCGAGCATGGCCACGGCGTCGCCGGGCGCGAAATTGCCGAGCCCCTCCACGAACTGGCCCGTGCCGTGGCCCTTGGCCTCCTTGCGCACGATGAGCCCGTGCAGCGGCCGGCCGCGCTCCCACGAGATGACCGTGGTGGCCGTGACCAAGGGGTCGGCGCCCAGGGTCATGCCGCCCACGCCGCGGATGGCGAGGTCGGCAAGAAGGTCGTTGAAGAGCGAACCGATGAGCCACGAGCCCTCGGCCGAGAGCGCGGTGACGCGGCAATCGAAGTAATAGTCGCTCCTGCGGCCCGAGGCGAGGACGAAATCCCCCTCGCGGTAGGATTTTTCCTTGAGGATGCGGGCGAGGCGGCGCTTTTGCTCCTGCTGCATGGGGCCTCCGCTAGTTTTCCGCGTCCGGGCCGAAGACGCGGGCGAAAATGGCGTCTTCGTGGCGCAGGTAATAGGCTGGGTCGAAAAGGCCGTCGAGTTCCGCGCCGAGGCGCCCGCCGATGGCCGCGTCCGCCTTTACCAGTTCCGGGAAGGGGCGGCGGCTCTGCCAGCTTTCCATGGCGAGGCGCTGCACGGCCTCGTACGCCTCCTGCCGGGGCATGCCTGTGGCGATGAGCGCGGTGAGCACCCGCTGCGAGAAATAGAGCCCGAAGGAGCGGTCCATATTTTCCCGCATGCGCTCCGGGTGCGTCACGAGGCCCGTAAGCACCCGGTTGAGGCGCGCCAGCGCGTAGTCGGCCATGATGGTGGAATCGGGCATGATGACACGCTCCACCGAGGAATGGCTGATGTCGCGCTCGTGCCACAGGGCCTGGTCCTCCAGGGCGGCGAGGGCGTTGCCGCGCAGAAGGCGCGAGAGGCCGCAGAGGTTTTCGGCCGAGATGGGGTTCTTCTTGTGCGGCATGGCCGAAGAGCCTTTCTGCCCCTTGCCGAAGCCCTCTTCCGCTTCCAGCACCTCGGTGCGCTGGAGGTGCCTGAGCTCCACGGCAAGGCGCTCAATGCCGCCCCCGAGGATGGCGAGCGCGCAGAAAAACTGCGAATAGCGGTCGCGCTGGACGATCTGGGTGGAATGCGGGTCCACGCGCAGGCCCAGGCGCTCGAGGGCCAGCCTTTCCACCTCGGGGGTCACGAAGGCGTAGGTGCCCACGGCGCCGGAGAGCTTGCCCACGCGCACATTTTCGAGCGCCTCGCGCACGCGGCGGCGATGGCGGGAAAATTCGGCGTAAAAGCCGGCCATCTTGAGCCCGAAGCTCGTGGGCTCGGCGTGGATGCCGTGGGTGCGGCCCATGCAGAGCACGCCCTTGTGCCGCCCGGCGAGGTCCTTCAGCGTGGCGAGCAGGGCGTCGATGTCCTCGAGGATGAGCGCCCCGGCCTGCTGGAGGAGCAGGGCATTGGCCGTGTCCACAATGTCGGACGAGGTGCAGCCAAGGTGGATGAAGCGCGCCTCCGGGCCGACTTTTTCTTCCAGCGAGGTCAAAAAGGCGATGACATCGTGGCGCGTCACTTCCTCGATGGCGAGGATGCGGTCAACGTCGATATCCGCCTTTTCGCGGATGACGGCCACGGCCTCGGCCGGCACGCGGCCAAGCTCGGCCCAGGCCTCGCACACGGCGAGCTCCACGGCGAGCCATGCCCGGTAGCGGTTTTCCAGAGTCCAGATACGGCCCATTTCCGGCCGGGTATAGCGTTCGATCATGCCTTCCTCGCGGGGCGGGTCACGCCTTCTTGGCGGGCTTGGCCGCGGCCTTGGCCTTGGCGGGCTTGGCGGCCTTTTCGGCCTTGGGCGCGGGGGCTTCGGCCTTGGCGGGCTTGGCGTCCGTCGTGGCAAGGGCCTTCTCGCCCTGCTTGGCCGGCGTGGTGGGCGTGCTCGGGGCCGGCACCGCCGCGCCCCCGCCGCCGTCCTCGGTGATGCCCTTGCGGTAGCCGTAATCGCTCACATACCAGCCGTCGCCCTTGAGCACGAAGGACGTGCGCGAGATGATGCGCGGCGAGGGCGTGCCGCACTGGGGGCAGGGCTCCTCCTTGTGCGATTCGGAAGCCTTGGCCCATTCCTCAAAGATGTTGCCGCACTTGGGGCATTGATATTCGTAAATCGGCATGGCGAAGAACTGCGGCCCGGCGGCACGCCGAAGCCGTCTCCCTTGAGGTTATGCCGCCGGCCACGCTCTCGGCCCGCGGCCTGAAAAACGCACAGAACGCCGGGCACGCAAAAGCGCGCGCCGGCCGTCCTTCTCGACCACTGACGCTAAACCGCCGCCCTCCACGGCGGAAAACCCGTGCCGCGCCTGCCCCGGGCTCACCCGCAGCCGGCGCGGACGCACTCAGGCCTTGAGGCCGCTGCGCGCTTCGCGGAAACGGAGCTTCATGCGCTCGGCGCGGCGTTTGCGGCGGCGGTCCAGCTCTTTCTTGCGCTCGATCTTCTTGTGGGCCATGGGTCTTTTCTCCTCCAGAAATGGTCTTCTGTGCCGCCCGCGGTGCGGTCGCAGCAGAAGTGCTTATGAATAGGACATCCCCGCGGGAAAGTCCAGCCCGCGAGGCCGCATATCAGCGTGTTCCCGCGTCAAAAAAGCCGCTCACCTTCTCGCCCGTGACCAAGGTGAACGGCGCGAAGCCGTGCGCGGCCATGATTTCCTCAAGGGCTGCCGTGAGCCGCGCGGGCAGGCGGCTGCACTGAAAGACCGGCGCTGGCTTGAGACGCAGGCGAAAATCCCCGAAACCGCCGTCCTGCCCCTGGGCCTCCCTGTCGGCGGCGTCCAGCGCGGCGAGGGCGGCCTCGGCACGGGCCACGCGCGCCAAAAGCCCCGCCGTGGGTTCCATGCCGTAGGCGAGCCGCGTGAGCAGGCAGGGCCGCGCCGGCTGGTCGGGGCGGTCAAGGCCCGTGGCGGCCGCAAGCGCGCGGATATCCGCCTTGGCAAGGCCGGCCTCGGCCAGCGGCGAGCGCACGCCGGCCTCGGCCACGGCCCTGAGCCCCGGGCGGAAAGCCTTGAGGTCGTCAAGATTTCCACCATCGCAGAGGACGAGATTCTCCTCCTCGCAGGACTCGAGCGCCGCGCGCACGCTGGCGATGAGCGCCCGCTTGCAGGCATAGCAGCGCTCGCGGCTGTTGGCCGCCACCTCGGGGAGCAGCAAGGGGTCATGCCGCTCCACGGCGATGGGGATGTCGCGGGCGCGCGCCCAGGCTTCGGCTTCGGCGCTTTCCTCCGGCGGCACATGCGGGCCCGCGCCATGGATGAGCAGGAGGTCGCAACCGGCCCCTTGCGCCGCGTGGCAGAGAAAGCGGCTGTCCAGCCCGCCGGAAAACGCCACGGCCATGCGCGGGATGCCGGAAAGCACTTCGCGCAGGCGCGCGGCCTTCGCCTCGAGCCCCCCTGCCACGCGAGCCCCTGCCATGCGAGTCCCTGTCAGGTGAGCCCCTACCATGTGAGCCGTGTGCGCACGCCGCCCTCGGCGAGACATTCCTTGCACGCGCGGATGCTGTACTGCCCGAAATGCACGATGGACGCCACGAGCGCCGCCGAGGCCCGCCCCTCGGTGACGGCCTCCAAGAGGTGCCGGGGCTCGCCGGCGCCGCCCGAGGCGATGACCGGGATGTTCACGGCGTCGGCGATGGCGCGGGTGAGCCTGAGCTCGTAGCCGTCGCGCGTGCCGTCGGCGTCGATGGAATTGACGCAAAGTTCGCCCGCGCCCAGGCCCTCGCAGCGGCGCGCCCAGGCCAGCGCGTCGAGGCCGGTGCGCTTGCGGCCGCCATGGACCACGATCTCATAGCCGGAAGGGATCGCCTCGCTGGGCGGCACGGCAAGCACGTCCATCCCGACCACCATGGCCTGCGAGCCGAAGGCGTCCGCCCCGCGCGCCACCAGTTCCGGGTCGCGCACAGCCGCGGAATTGACCGAGACTTTCTCCGCCCCGGCCAGCAGCACCGCGCGCATGTCGGCCACACTGGCCACGCCCCCGCCCACGGAAAAGGGAATGAAGATCTCGCGCGCCACGCGCCTCACAACATCAAGAAAGATGCCGCGCCGCTCGGCCGAGGCCGTAATGTCGTAAAAGACGATCTCGTCCGCGCCTTCCTCATAATAGCGGCGCGCGCTTTCCACGGGGTCGCCGATGTCCTCGTTGCCGGTGAAGCGCACGCCCTTGGTGAGGCGCCCGTCGCGCACGTCGAGGCAGACTATGACCCGTTTCGAGAGCATGCGGCCTCCCGGCAATAGGCGTAAAAATTTTCCAGCAGCCGAAGCCCCGGCCGGCCGCTCTTTTCGGGGTGGAATTGCACGGCCCAGAAGCCGTCGCGCCCGTAGACCGAGCAAAACTCGCGGCCGTAGCGCGTGCGCGCGATCTCGAGGGCCGGCTCGGTATCCACATAATAGCTGTGGACGAAATAAAATTCCGCCTCCGGGGCTATGCCCGCCAAAAGGCGCGTGGGCCGCACCACCTCGAGGCGGTTCCAGCCCATGTGCGGCACCGGGGCGGGCGTGCCGTCCTCCTCCAGCATGGCGGGCGGGAAGCGGCGGCACACGCCGGGCGCGAGGCCGAGCGTCGTGACATCGCCCTCCTCGCTTTTTTCAAGCAATATCTGGCAGCCGAGGCAGATGCCGAGAAAGGGGCGCCCGGCCGCAACGATCTCGCGCAGCGGCGCCTCGAGGCCTGCGTCCGCCAGGGCTTTCATGGCCTGCCCGGCCGCGCCCACCCCGGGGAAGATGACGCCCTCCGCCGCGAGCAATTCATCCGGGTTCGCGGTCACGACACTGGGGATACCGCAATGCTCGAGCGCGCGGCGCACGCTGGTCAGATTTCCGGCTCCGTAATCCACAATGGCGAGCATCGTCCCTCCCGGCCTTCACTCGCGCCCCCAGGCTGAGGGCGGAAGGCGAGCCTATCCCGCTTTGACGCGCCTGTACAGCGCCCGGCGCCGGGGCGCCGGCGTCAAAAAGCTCACGCGGGGCGCGCAAAAGCCTTGTGCCGCAAGGGTTGGCCGGCTTCTTGCAGATGTCCGGGCAAACATCAACGGCGCAAAGCCATGGCCCGGCGGCCCCGCCGCCGACGGCAAACGAGGTTCGCATCATGCCCGTTATCTGGTTGCTTGGACTCTCCGGCAGCGGCAAGACCACGCTCGGCTCCCTGCTTCGGCTGCATCTTGAAAGCCAGGGCCACAATGTGGCTCATGTGGACGGCGACGCCTTCAGGCGGCAGTTCGGCTTCACCGGCTTCACGCCCGCCGACCGCATCCGCAATATCGACGCCATGCGCGAGCATGCGCTCCAGCTGCACGCCCAGGGCAAGGTCTGCATCGTGACCGCCATCACGCCCTATGAGTGCATGCGCCGCAAAAACCGCGAGCAGATCCCGCTTTACCGCGAAATCTGGGTGCGTTGCGCCCTCAAGACCCTCGTCGACCGCGACACCAAGGGCCTCTACGCCCGCGCCGCCCGCGGCGAGCTCGAGCGCCTCACCGGCGTGGCCGACGCCTTTGACGAACCGCTGCGCGCCGACGCCGTTATCGACACCGACCGCCTCACCCTGGCGGAAAGTTATGTGGCCCTGCGCGACGTGGCCGAAGACGCGCTCAACGTGAGCCGCAGCTGGCGCGAATTCCGCGAGGATCTGCGCTCGCCCGTGCTGCCGCTGCCCCCGGCCTCCGTGCACTGCCTGAAACAGTAGGGCCGTCCCCGGGACCGGGTTGGGAGGGTTGCGGCCTCAGAAAGGCCGGATGCCGTCTTCGGTGACGAGCACCGTGTGCTCCCAGCGCACGCCGCCCCACTCGGGGTAGTAGAGGCCCGGCTCCACGGTGACGGTCATGCCGGGCAAGAGCGCGCCCGTGGCGCGCGGCGACAGGCTCGGCGCCTCGTGCGTCTCGAGGCCCACGCCGTGCCCGAGGCCGTGGGTGAAGCGCTTTTCCACCCCGGCGGCGGCGAACACGGCCGCGGCCGCCGCATAGACCTCGGCGAAGGCCGCACCCGGCTTCATGACGGCCATGGCCGCGGACTGCGCCTCGCGCACCAGCGAAAGCGTGCGCGAAAATTCCTTGCCCGGCGCGTCCCCGGCCCAGAACGTGCGCGTCTGGTCAGAACAGTAGCTGTCCACCCGGCAGCCCACATCCACCAATACCGGCCCCTCGGCCGGGATGCGCGTCCTCCCGGGGATGGCGTGCGGGAGCGCCCCGTTGGGCCCCGCTGCCACGATGCTCGCAAAGGCGAGGCCTTCGGCCCCGTTCTCGCGGAAGAAGCGCTCGATCTCCCACGCCAGTTCCCGTTCTTCGCGCCCGCGCCACTCGCCGCGGGCAAGGCCCTCCTCCACATGGCGCATGAGCCTGTGGTTGAGGGCGAAACTCTTTTCCATGGCCGCGATCTCGGCCGGCTCCTTGCAGCGACGAAGCCGCTCCACCAGGCCGTCGGCCCCCTCAAGCGCGGGGAAGCGCCCGGCATGGGCCATGAGCTCCCGCCCGAAGGCAAAGCTCACACCCTTGGCCTCGAAGCCCGCGCGCGCCCCCGAGCGCCGCAAAAGGCCCACGAGGTCGCGCGCGGCGTCGCCGCCGTAGCGGAAGATGCGGTCCTCATCCCAGAGGCGCGCGGCCGCGTCGGTGTAGCGCGCGTCCGTGGCCAGCCAGTCGCGCCCGTCGGCCGTGATGACGAGCGAGCCCGCGCTCTCGTTGCATTGCGGGTCATGCAGCTCGAAGCCGGAGAGATAGAAGCGGTTGGGCGCCCGGCTCACCAGAAGGGCGTCCAGCCCGCGTTCGGCCATGAGGCCGCGCAGCCTGTCGCGCCGGGCCGCGTAGTTCGCGCGCGCCTCGGGCGTGATGCCGTTCTCCCTTTCCTCGCCTGCCAGTGTTTCCATGTTCCCCTCCTCTGCTTGCGCATGCTAGCGCGCAAAGCCCCCGGGGGAAAGCCCCGGCCCGCAGGCCCCGGCCGGCCCTCGGTTGACCGTGCCGCCCCTCCCGGAGTATAGCAACGCCATGTCCACTCCATCCTCGAGCCTGCTCACGGTCCTCGATCTGGTGCCCTTCGGCCAGACCGGGCCGGAGCACCGCTTCTTCGCCCTGCGCCTTTCCCGCCCCGACTGGCCCGACTGGAACCGCTGGCGCCCCGGCCAGTTCGTCATGGTGCGGCCGCTCTCCTTCGGCCTTGAGATCCCGTGGGCCAGGCCCTTCGGCATCTGCCACATGACGGCCCGGCACCTCATCTGCTTTTTCCAGGTCCACGGCCGCGGCACGCAGCGCATGGCCAAGCTCGTCCCCGGCGACGAAGTGCGCGTCTGGGGCCCGCTCGGCAACGGCTTCGCCATGGAGGAGGACACCCCCACCCTGCTGCTCGCCGGCGGCATGGGTATCGTGCCTTTCGTGGGCTATGTGAACCGGCACCCGCAGCCGTGGAACCTCACCATGCTCTTCGGCCACCGCGAGCCCCTGGGCTGCTACCCCGTGGACAGCATCAACGAGCGCATCCCCGTGGACACCCTGCGCGAGCCCGAATCCGGCGACCTCGACGATTTCCTCTTTTCCCTGCAGGAGCGCATCCGCGACAATGCGGAGCAGCACGGCCTCGTGCTCGCCTGCGGGCCGCGGCCCTTTCTCCTGACCGTGCAGCAGCTGGCCGCCAGATTCGGCGCGCGCGCCCAACTCTCGCTCGAAAACCGCATGGCCTGCGGCGTGGGCGCCTGCCTCGGCTGCGTGACGCGCACCACGGCCGCGTGGCCCGTGGCCGCCACACGCGAAACGCCCGTGCAGGTCTGCACCCAGGGGCCGGTGTTCTGGGCCAACCAGGTAGAGCTCTGATATGGACCTTTCCGTCACCCTCAAGGGGCAATGCCGCGACCTCACGCTGAAAAACCCCGTGCTCACGGCCTCGGGCACCTTCGGGAGCGGCCTTGAATTCGCGCCCTACGGCGACCTCGCCTCCCTCGGCGGCATCGTGGTCAAGGGGCTCTCACTCAAGCCGCGCCAGGGCAACCCGCAGCCGCGCATCGTGGAGACCACGGCCGGCATGCTCAACGCCGTGGGCCTGCAGAACGACGGGGTGGAGGCCTTCCTCAACTTCAAGCTCCCGCACCTGCCCTGGCGCGAGACGGCCATCGTCGCCAACCTCTACGCCACCAGCCCGGAGGAATTCCGCGAGCTCGCGAGCCGCCTCAATGGAGAGCCGGGCATCGCCGCCCTCGAGGTCAATGTCTCCTGCCCCAATGTGGCCGCGGGCGGCGCCCTCTTCGGGCAGGACCCGAAACTCGCCCACGCCGTCACCCGCGCCGTGCGCGAGGGCGCCCCGGACAAGCACGTGATGGTCAAGCTCTCGCCCAACGTGACGGACATCGCCCTCATGGCGAAGAGCGTGGAGGACGCCGGGGCGGACAGCGTCTCGTGCATCAACACCCTGCTCGGCATGGCCGTGGACCTCACAAGGCGCCGCCCGGCGCTCGCCAATATCGTGGGCGGGCTCTCCGGGCCTGCCATCAAGCCCGTGGCATTGCGCTGCGTGTGGCAGGTGGCGCGGGCCGTCAGCATCCCCGTGGTGGGGCTCGGCGGAATCATCACGGCCGACGACGCGCTGGAGTTCCTCCTCGTGGGCGCGAGCGCCATCCAGGTGGGTACGGCCAACTTCCTTCGTCCCGACGCGGCCTTCGCCCTCGTGGCGGAGCTTCCCGCCGCCTGCGAGCGCGCGGGCGCCGCTTCCCCGCGCGAGCTCACGGGCGCGCTGGTGACGGACTAGCATGGCCCCGCGCATCCGGCCCGTCAGCACGAGCGAGGAATTCTCCGCCTTCATCGACCTGCCGTGGCGCATCCTCGGCGGCTTCCCGCTCTGGGTGCCACCGCTGAAAAGCGAGGACCGCGCCCTGCTCACCCCCGGCAAGCACCCCTTCTGGGAGACCGCGCGGCGCGAGCTTTTCCTCGCATGGCGCGACGGGCGCCCCGTGGGCCGTATCGCCGCCATCGTGGACGAGAAATACAATGCCTATGCCGGCCAGACCTGCGGGGCCTTCGGCTTTTTCGACTGCGAGGACGACCCCGAGGCCGCGCACGGCCTGCTCGCCGCCGCGCGGGACTGGCTTGGCGGAGAGGGCATGACCTACCTTCGCGGGCCGCTCAACCCCTCCACCAACTACACCTGCGGCCTCCTGGTGGACGGCTTCGACCGGCCGCCGGCCATCATGATGCCGTGGAACCCGCCGTGGTACACCCGCCTTCTGGAAAGCTGGCACTTGCGCAAGGAGGAAGACCTCTTCGCCTACCTCATCGAGCGCAAGAGCCTCGTGCTGCCCGACTGGCTCACCGAAGAGGTGGCGCGGCTCAAGGCCGAAGGCCGCTTCACGGCGCGCACCTCGAGCAAGGCCACCATGGCGGAGGACATCCGCGCCATGCTCGAGATCTACCGCGAGTCCTGGGCGGACAACTGGGGCTTTTCGCCGCTCTCGCCCGGCGAGGCCGAGCGCCACGTGAAGGAGCTCAAGACCATCCTCGACCCGGATTTCTTCCTGCTTTTCTTCCACAAGGGCGAGCCGGCCGCGGGCATGGTGGCCCTGCCGGACATGAACCCGCTCTTGAAGCGCCTGAACGGCAAGATCGGCCTCTCGGCGCCGTGGCACTGGTGGCGCGCCCGCGCGGAGATCCGCGGCGGCTACCGCATCATGCTCTTCGGCATCCGGCCCGAATACCGCCTGCTCGGGCTGCCGCTGCTGCTGCTCGACGCCATGCTCGAGACGGCGCGCCGGCGCCCCGACTTCCAGTGGGTGGAGGGCTCCTGGGTGCTGGAGGACAATGTGGCCATCGACGACCTCATCGAGGATTTTTCCGGCCGCATCGTCAAGCGCTACCGCATCTACCGCCGGGAGATCAACGAGCCATGACGGACGCCGCGGCACCCTCCCCCCATCACGCCCCCGCGCAGCTCGCGGGCAAGCGCGTGCTCCTCACCGGCGGCACCGGCTTTCTGGGCGGCCACCTTTTGCCGCAGCTCCTCGCGACCGGCGCCGAGGTGACCTGCCTCGCGCGGCACGGTTCGGACGTGAGCCGCCTGCCCGCCGGCGTGGCCGTGGCCCGGGGAGACTGCGGCACTGGCGAGGGACTTGCGGAAGCCATGGCCGGGCAGGAAATCTGCATCCACATGGCCGCCCTGCTCTTTGGGCTCGGCTGGCAGGACTACCTGCGCGCCAATGGCCGCGCGGCCGCCCAACTGGCCCGGGCCGCGCAAGATTCCCCCGCGCTTCGGCGCTTCGTGCTCGTCTCCAGCCTTGCCGCGGCCGGCCCGGCGGCTGACCCGGCGAAAGCCCCGGGCAGCCCCGGCTCCCCGGACATCCCCTGCCGCCCGGTCTCGGCCTATGGCTGGTCCAAGCTCCTGAGCGAGGAGATCCTCGGCCGCGCCCTCGGCGGGCGCCTGGTGGTGCTCCGGCCGCCCATCATCTACGGTTCTGGCGACAAGGGCCTTTTGCCGGTGTTCAAGGGTGTCGCCCGGGGCGTGGCCGTAAGCCCGGGACTCTTCCGCAGCTTTCCCGTTTCCGTCATCCATGCAGACGACGCGGCGCAGGCCATCCTCCTCGCCTGCGACCCGGCGGCGCGGGGCACCTATTATCTCGATGACGGCGCAAGCCACGACATGGCCTCCTTCTGCCGGGCCATGGGCAAGGCCCTCGGGCGGGAGCGCGTGCATATCCTGCACCTCCCCCTGCCGCTCATGGCCGTGACCGCGGCCCTCGCAAGCCTCGCAGGGGCGGCCATCGCGCGCCTTGCGCGCCTTTGCGGCGTCGGGGCGCCCCGGCGCGCCCCCAACTGGAACTTCGACAAATACCGCGAGGCGCGGGCGCCCGGCTGGCTCTGCGACGCCCGGCGCATCCGCGACGAGCTCGGTTTCGCGCCGCGCATGGACCTTGAGGCCGGCATGGCCGAGGCCGTGGCCGGCTACCGCCGCGAGGGCTGGCTGTGAAGATCGCCGTTCAGGAACTCTCCAAGGCCTTTGGCGGCCGGGACATCTTCAACAATTTCTCGCTGGAGGTGGATTCCGGCGTGCGGCTCTGCGTCTGCGGGCCCAACGGCACGGGCAAGTCCACCCTGTTGCGGCTGCTCGCGGGCGTGGAGGCGCCGGACGGCGGCCGCGTGCTTTTGCCCAAAGGCTGCCGCCTGGGCTATGTGGAGCAGGAGCTTTCCGACGAGGCGCTGGATACGCCCTTGCTCACCTATGTGCTCGACGTGCTCCACGACTGGAACGACTTTTGGGCCCAGTGGGAGGAAGCCGCCAAGGCCGGCGACGAGGCGCGCCTCGGCCGCCTCATGGAGCGCCAGGCCGAGCTCGAGGCCGTCTACGGCTACAACCCGGAGCACCGCGCCAAGGCCGTGCTCTCGGGCCTCGGCTTTTCCGAGGCCAAGTGGGGCCGCACCCTGCGCGAGCTTTCCGGCGGCTGGCGCGAGCGCGCCAAGCTCGCGCGCGTGCTCGTGGCCGGGGCGGACGTGCTCCTGCTCGACGAGCCCACCAACCACCTCGACATGGAGGCCGTGGAGTGGCTGGAGGGCTTTTTGCGCGACTTCTCGGGCGCCCTCGTCTTTGTGGCCCATGACCGCGTGTTCATGGACAATGTGGGCACGCATGTCCTCTATCTGGGGCTTTCCAGGCCTGTCTACCGCAAGGCCACCTACAGCCAGTTTTTGCGCCTCCAGGAGGAATACAACGCCCAGCGCGAGCGCGAGGCCAAGGCCCTGCAGGACGAGCTCGACCGCAAGATGGCCTTTGTGGAGCGCTTCCGCGCCAAGGCCACCAAGGCCCGGCAGGCCGGATCGCGGCAGAAGATGGCGAAAAAGCTGGAAAAAGAGCTGGAGGATTACCGCCCGGAGCCCAAGCGCCGCGAGCTCAACTTCGTCTGGCCCGAGGCCCCGCATTCGGAAAAGGTCGTCCTCTCGGCGGCGGAGCTGGCCTTCCACTTCCCGGACGGCAAGACGATGTGGCCGCCGCTCACCTTCACCCTGTACCGGGGGGCGCGCATCGCGCTCGTGGGCCACAACGGCTGCGGCAAGTCCACCTTGCTCAAGCTCCTGGCCGGCAGCCTCGAGCGCACGGGAGGCTCGCTGGTCACGGGCTCGCTCACGCGCCTCGGCTACTACACGCAGCACCAGATGGAGACGCTCAGGCCCGACACCACGGTGCTGGCCGAGCTCCGGCGCCTTGCCGACCCGCGCACCACCGAGGAGGAGCTCATGAGCGTGCTCGGGCTCTTCCTCCTGGGGCAGCAGTATTTCGACAGGCAGGTGAGCGCGCTCTCCGGCGGCGAAAAAAGCCGCCTCGTGCTGGCGAGCCTCTTCTTGAAGCGCTGCAATTTCCTCCTCCTGGACGAACCCACCAACCACCTCGACCTTGAAAGCCGCGAGGCCCTGGCGCGGGCGCTGCAAAAGTTCGACGGCACCCTGCTCATGGTGGCGCATGACCGCTGGCTGCTCTCGCAGGTGGGCGCCGAGGCGTGGGAGCTGGACAGCCGGGGCATCACGGTCTACCCCGATTTCGCGGCCTATGACGCGGCGCGCAAGGCCCGGCTGGCCGGGGTTTCGGCGAGCGCCCTGCTCACCCTCGACGGCGGTGACGCCCCGGCGGAAGCCGCGCAGCCTGCGCCGCGCATGGCGGCCCTCTCCCGTGAGGACCAGAAAAAACGCAAGCGCGAGGAGGCGGCCCAGCGCAACGCCCTGCACAAGGCGCTCAAGCCCCTGCAGGAGAAATACGAAAAGCTGGAGGCCGAGCTCGCCCGCGTGCTCGAGGAGCAGGGCGCGGCGGAAGCCCAGCTCGCCGACCCCGAGGTCTATGCCGACCACGCCCGCTCCGGCGAACTGCTCAAGCGCTTCGAGGAGTGCCGCAGCCGCGGCGAGACCCTGGTGGAAGAAATGGCCGAGCTGGAGGCAAAGCTGGATGAGGTCCGCGCCCGTCACGGCGCCGCGGCCGCGGAGAAGGACGCATGAGCGGGGGCGTCAAGTCCGCGTGCGACGACCTGCCGCTCATTGACGTGGCCGCGGGCATCCTCTGGCGCGGGGGGCGCCTGCTCGCCGCGCAAAGGCCCGAGGGCAAGCCGCTGGCGGGCTTCTGGGAACTGCCCGGCGGCAAACTCGAAGCCGGGGAAAGCGCGGAAGCGGCGCTTACCCGCGAGCTTGCCGAAGAGCTGGGCGTCACGGTGCGCGAGGCCACGTTCTGGCGCGTGGCGGAGCACGCTTATCCTGCGCGGGGCATGCGCGTGCGGCTCCACTTCTTCCATGTGACGGAATTTGACGGCGAGCCCGTGGCCCGCGAGGGGCAGGCGCTCGCCTGGGTGACTCCCGAAGAAGCCGCCACCATGGCCTTCCTTCCGGCGGATGCGGATATTGTGCGGGAATTGCAGAAGCCGGAGGGCACCGCAGCGGCCGTTGCGCCCCCGCTCAGTTAAGGATCCACTCCAGCACGGCGTCGGCCAAAAGTGACGCGGCCTGGGTAACGCGCGGGGCCAGCGGCGGCGCGTCGGCCACATCCGTTGCAAAATCTCCCACCAGGACGAGATCACCGAGGCGCCGGCGCCGCATGGGCGCCCCGCCCACGCCGGCCACGCCCGAGGCCGAGGCGATGCGCCGCCCGGCGAGCAGGGCCTGCTCCACGAGCAGGGTCTTGGTGTCCGCAGCGTCCAGCGCCTCCACCCAGAGGGGACACGCGGGCAAAAGCGCCGGCAGGTTGGTCTCGTCCAGGCGCGCGTTGACAAGCTCGAGGCGGATGTGCGGATTCAGCTCGCGCAGGAGTTCGCCAAGGGCCTCCACCTTGGGCCGGCCCACATGGCGCGGCCAGAACTGCTGGCGGTTGAGGTTGGAGGCGTCCACCACGTCGTGGTCGATGATGAGCATGTCCTCCACGCCCGAGCGCGCGAGCATGAGCGCCACGTTGGAGCCGAGGCCCCCGGCGCCGGCGATGCCCACGCGCGCGGCGCGGAGCCGGGCGAGCTCGTCCGCAGTGAAATAGCGGGCAAGCCCTTCGCGCAGGGTGTCGGGATTGGCCGCCGCAGGTGCCCGCGCCTCGCCTCCGCTCATGCCGCCGGGTCTTCCCAGTCCTTGAGCACGGGCTGGTAGCCGTGGGCCGCGAGGTCGGCCATCATCTGCTCGAGGCTGCGGTGGTCGGTGATCTCGAACTGGCCGGGATTGTGCAGGTCCTCGGTGGCGCGGCCGCCCACGGCCGTGGACACGCCCGCCGAGACGCGCGTGACGCCGAGCGGCACCAGGTGGTCGCGCATGAAGGCGCTCTCGCGGCTCGAGCAGATGATGCCCGCGCGCGGCAAAAAGCAGCGCAGGGCCGTCACATACTGGGCGAGCTCCCGGTCGGTGACGCCGTGCGTGACCTCGAATTCTCCCTCGTGCGGGCAGATGCGCGGGATGGACACGCTCACCTCCACCCCGGGGAAGTGCCGCTGGAGCCACCAGGCGTGGAGGCCGGTGGCGAAGGCGTCCTGCTCGAAGGCGTCCAGCCCGAGCAGCGCGCCCACGCCGAGCGAGCGCATGCCCGCGCGCGCGGCCCGCTCCGGCGCGGCCAGCCGGAAGGCGTAGTCGCGCTTGGGGCCCGCCGGGTGCAGCCAGGCATAAAGCTCCGGGTTGTACGTCTCCTGGAACATGGTCATGGAGTCCACGCCCGCTTTCACCAGCATGCGGTACTCTTCCTCGGTCTGGGAATAGACCTCGATGCCCACCGAGGCGAAGCGAGGCTTGATGCGGCGCACCACGTCGGCGATATATTCCGGGGAGGAAATTTTCGGCGCGTCCCCCGTGAGCAGGAGGATGTGCTGGAAGCCCGAATCGGCGATGGCGAAGGCCTCGGCCGCGGCCTCGTCCACGCTGAGGTGCCGGCGGGGCTGCTTGTTCTTCGCGTTGAAGCCGCAGTAACGGCACTGGTTGGTGCAGACATCCGAAATATAGAGCGGCGTGAAGATGCTCACCGCGCGCCCGAAATAGCGCAGGGTGAGCTCGTGCGCCTTTTGCGCCATGGCCTCGAGGTGTTTGGCCGCCGCCGACGAGAGGAGGACGAGGAAGTCCTCAGGCGAGAGCCAGTGCCGCGCGAGCTTGTCGAGCACGGCCGTGACATCCGCCGAGGTGGCGCGGGCGGCCGTTTCGCTGCGCCGGCCGGCCGGCCAGTTCTGCAAAAATTCCTGAAACGTTTCCATCATGCACCTGGACTGGAAAAAAGGTCGCCCCGGCTTCTCGCCGGGGCCTGAAAAACTCAGCGCAAAAAGCCGGTGAGCGGGGACGAGGCTTCGGCGCCCTCGCCGCGCTTCTTCACCGCGCCCGGGCCGGCCAGCCACGCGTCGCGCCCTGCCGCCACAGCCGCGCCAAAGGCCCGCGCCATGCGCACCGGGTCGCCCGAGGAGGCGATGGCCGTGTTCACAAGGCACGCGGCCGCGCCCATCTCCATGGCCTCGCAGGCCTGGGAGGGCAGGCCGATGCCCGCATCCACCACGATGGGGATGTCCAGCTCCTCGATGAGGATGGCGATCATCTCCCGGGTCTGGAGGCCCCGGTTGGTGCCGATGGGTGCGCCGAGCGGCATGACGGCCGCGGCGCCGGCGTCCACGCAGGCCCGGGCCACATAGAGGTCCGGGTTGATGTAGGGCAGCACCGTGAAGCCCTCGGCGACGAGCAGTTCCGTGGCCTTGGCCGTGCCGTAGCCGTCGGGGAGCAGGTGGCGCGTGTCCGAGATGACCTCGATCTTGATCCAGTCGCCGCAGCCCGCGGCCCGGGCGAGGCGCGCGAGGCGCACGGCCTCTTCCGCGGTGCGGGCGCCCGAGGTGTTGGGCAGAAGGCGCATGTGCGGCGGGATGTGCCCCATGACGCCCTTCTGGCCCGGCTCCACGCGGCGCATGGCCACGGTGATGACCTCCGCGCCGCTGGCCTCGGCCACGGCGGGGATGAGGGCGTCGTCACCGTATTTGCCGGTGCCGATGAACAGGCGGCTTTTCAGGGTCACGCCGCCGATGACCAGGGGATCGTCCCGCATAGTGCCTCCGCCGCCCGAGGCGGCGCCTCCAGAGTGTGCGTTGGGGGAGGGAAGAAAAGGAGCCGGATGCCAGAGGGGAAAGCGGCCCGCGCGGGGGCCGGGGCGCGAACCTAGCCGCCGCCCACGAACTGGACGATCTCGACCGTATCGCCGTCGGCGAGGGCGCGGCCGGCGAACTCCGCCGCGGGGACGATCTCGCCGTTGAGCTCCACGACCACGGCCTTGGGGGCGTGGCCGCGCGCCTCGAGCAGGGCGAGCACGGTGGAAAAGTCCCCTTTTTCGGCCGTGCCGTTGATGATGAGTTCCATGCTGTCTCCCGGGTTCCGGGGCCACGCCGCAAGCGCTGCCCGAACCCGCATCCTAAGCCTTGGCAGGGGGGATTGCAAGCGGCCGGCATCCCGGAAAGGCCGGCCTCAACGCCTGAGCACGGCTATGCGGAAGCGCACCACGAGCTCGGCGAGCTCGCGCCGCGTGAGGCCGAGCAGGCCGGGCGCCAAGAGGCAGAGCCCGCCGGTGAGAAAGGTATAGACCACCCCGGAGAGGACGAAGCGGGCGATGCCGTCCAGCGGGCCGCTCCCGGTGCCACCGAGCAGCGCCGCCAGCGAAGACGTGGCCTCGCGCGCGCCGAAGGCCAGCGCCAGCAGGGCGGCCACGCACAGCACCTGATGGGCGGCGTTGCGCCAGAAATCAAAGGGGATGAAGCGCGAGGCCAGCCAGAGATAGACATTCACGGTCACGCACTGCACGGCCACGGTCTTGACGGCGAGGCCCGTGGCCCCGAGGTTGAGGCCGCCGAGATGCGACGGGGCCAGCAGGAACCACGCGGTCGCGAAGCCGTAGACGCACTCCAGCGCCGCCATGTTGCGCAAAACGCGCGTGCGCCCCGTGGCGTGGAACACCGAGCCCGCAAGCTGGCCATAGGCCTGGTGCAGCGGATAGAGCGCCATGATCTGCACCGGCAAGAGCGCGGCCGCAAATTCCGCGCCCCCAAAAAAATCCACCAGCGCCGCGCCCTCGGCGAGGGTAAAGCAGGAGAAATAGGCGGCCACTGCATAGAGCAGCGGCGCGAAGCGCGTAAGCAGGCGCCCCATGGCCCTGACATCCTTCTCGCCCCAGGCGATGGAGAGCTCGCGCATGACGAGCGGCGTCATGGCCGAGACAAAGAGGAAGCAGGCCATGCTCACCTTTTGCGACAGCGCAAAAAAGCCCTGCTGGGCGCTGCCGTCGAACCACTGGAGCAGCCAGCGCTCGGCCGTGAGCATGAAAAAGGAGAGCAGGGCCTGCACGAAGAGCGGGTGGCTGTAATCGAAAAATTCGCGGCCATAGGCGCGCATCTGGGCCTTGTCGGGCCTGAGGCGCAGGGGCACGCCGCGCTCCTCCCAGTGGCGGCGGCTCACCAGCCAGAAGGCCAGAGCCGTGGCGCCGAGCATGAGGTATTGCTGCGCGAAGAGGCTCCCGATGGTGAGCCAGTTGCCCCAGAAGAGCACGCCGAGCAGGCCCACGGCGAGGAGCGAGATAACGGTGCGCGCGAGCTCCGACGGGATGGTGGCGCCGAGGGCGTCGTTCATGGAGCGCAAAACGCGCCCCCACCATGTCAGAAAAGCCCAGAGCGCGGCCAGCGGCGCGAGCCAGAGCGGCACCCCGGGCATGAGCAGGCCCCCCACGGGCGGCCAGAGCATGAGCAGGGCGCAGAGGCCGCTCACCACGGCCACGGCGAGGCTCACGCGCAGGTAAAAGCCGGCCAGTGCCGTCTCGTCCCGGCGGCGCGACAGGGCATTGTAAAAACAGGTGGAGGTGCCCATGTCGAGAAAGCCCGAGAGCTGCTGGAAAAGATTGGTGGCAAAGCTGTAGTTGCCGTACATCTGCGGCCCGAGGGCGCGCGGCAGGATGGCCTCCATGGCGAGGTAGACCGGAACGGAGGCCATGTTGGCCAAAAGTTTGAAGCCGTAACGGCGCGCCAGCGTGGGCGTTGGTTTTTGCATGGCGGTGCGGGGCGTGGGGATGCGGGGCGTGCGCCCGCTCCGCAGAGAGTGGCATTGTCTTGCGTGGATGGCAAGGGGCGCCCGCCGGAAATGGCCGGGATGTGCGCCCGGGGGCTCCCCGTGGTCCGGGCGCCCTCCCCCGCCCGCGCTTGCCTCGCCGCGCGCTTGCCGCTATAGTGCCCGATACTCCGGTTTCGGGCACGAAGCCGGTTCCCGCTTTTCCCCTTTTTCCAAGGAGACCGAATGCCCGGCACAGCCCCCCCGCCCAGGCGGGACAATGCCGTCGGCGGCCGCGTCCGCGCCTTCAGGGAAGCGCGCGGCATGGATCTTTCCGCCCTCGCCGAGACCACCAACCTCTCCCCGGCCTTTCTGGAAGGCCTCGAAAACGGCGCCGTGTATCCGCCCATCGGCACCCTGCAAAAGGTGGCCCGCGCCCTTGACGTGCGCCTCGGCACCTTTCTCGACGGCGAGGAATCGGCCGATCCTGTCAGAGCCCGCATCGAGGGTTTTCCCGACGGGCGCCACATGGCGGCGCCGCAGGAAGCCGCGAGCGCCCCGCACGCTGACGGCAGCGCGGAACCGGCCGCGGACATGCGCCGGCCCGGCTACATCTATCAGGTGCTGGGCAAGGGCAAGAGCGACCGCAACATGGAGCCTTTTTGCGTGGAATTCTTCCCGCCGGCGGAAGGCGAGGAGCCGCACCTCTCCTCGCATCAGGGCGAGGAATTCATCCTCGTGCTGGCCGGCCGCCTCAGGCTGCGCTACGGCCGCGAAAGCTACGAGCTCTCCCCCGGCGAGACCGTCTATTACAATTCCATCGTCCCCCACGCGCTCACCGCGCTGGACGGGGAGCCGGTGCGCATCCTCGGGGTGGCCTACAATCCATGAGCCGCGCCACCCCTCTCCCCGATGACGAGACCTTTGAGCTGCGCGAGCGCACGCTCGGGCAGATTTTGGATGAAACCGTCGCCCGCTTCCCGGACAACGACGCCCTGGTGTATCCCGACCGCGGCTTTCGCCTCACCTGGCGCGAGTTCGGCGCCCTGGTGGACCGCCTCGCCCGGGGCCTCATGGCGCTCGGCATCAAAAAGGGCGAAAAAGTGGCCGTGTGGGCCACCAACGTGCCATGGTGGGTGGCGCTCCAGTTCGCCACGGCGCGCATCGGCGCCGTGCTGCTCACGGTGAACACCAATTACCGCGAGCTCGAGCTTACCTACCTGCTCGGCCAGTCGGAATGCGAAAACATCTTCCTTATCGACAGCCTGCGCGACCACAGCTTTCTCGACACCCTCTACGCCATCGCGCCGGAGCTGCGCGCCCAGCCCCGCGCCGGCGGCCTGCGCAGCAAGGCGCTGCCCCACTTGCGGCGCGTGGGCTTTCTCGGCGCGGAAAAGCACCGCGGCATGTTCTCCATGCCCGAGATCCTGGCGCTCTCGGCCATGACCGACGAAGGCGCCTACAGGGCGCGCCAGGCCGAGCTTTCCCCGCAGGACGCCATCAACATGCAGTACACCTCGGGCACCACGGGCTTCCCGCGCGGGGTCATGCTCACGCATCTGGGCGTGGGCCTCAACGGCTACTGGATCGGCCGGCGCCAGCGCTTCACCGAGCGCGACCGCGTGTGCCTGCCCGTGCCGCTCTTCCACTGTTTCGGCTGCGTGCTCGGGGTCATGGCCTGCGTCAACCACGGCGCGGCCATGGTGATGCTCGAGAGCTTCAACCCCCTGCATGTGCTCGAGGCCGTGGAGCGCGAAAAATGCACGGCCCTCTACGGCGTGCCCACCATGTTCATCGCCGAGCTGGAGCACAAGCGCTTTCACCAGTTCGACCTCTCCTCCCTGCGCACGGGCATCATGGCGGGCTCCGTCTGCCCGGAACCGCTCATGCGCCGCGTGGTGGAGGACATGCACATGCGCGAGATCACCATCTGCTACGGCCTCACCGAGGCCTCGCCGGTGATGACCCAGTCCGACATCCATGACCCGCTCCCCTCCCGCTGCACGACCGTGGGCCGGGCGCTCCCGGGCATCGAGGTGCGCGTGGCCGCGCCGGACGGTGTGGAGGAGCTTACGCGCGGCACGCCCGGCGAGATCCTGTGCCGGGGCTACAATGTGATGCAGGGTTATTACAAAATGCCCGAGGAGACGGCGCGGGCCGTGACGCCCGAGGGCTGGCTGCGCTCGGGCGACCTCGGGGTTATGGATGAGGCCGGCTACCTCACCATCACCGGCCGCATCAAGGACATGATCATCCGCGGCGGCGAAAACATCTATCCGCGCGAGATAGAGGAATTCCTCCTCGGCATGCCCGGGGTCATGGACGTGCAGGTGGTGGGCGTGCCCAGCCGCAAATACGGCGAGGAAGTGGCGGCCTTCATCCTCCCCAGGCCCGGCGCGGCGCCGGACGCCAAGGCCGTGCGCCAGTGGTGCCGCGGGAAGATCGCCTGGCACAAGATCCCCCGCCATGTGGCCGTGGTGGAGAAATTCCCGCTCACGGCCAGCGGCAAGATCCAGAAATACCTCTTGCGCGAGGAGGCGGCCAAGCGCTGGCCCGAGGCGCCGCCGGAAGCGCCGGACTCTGCAAAGGGCGCCCCCAAAGCGGCCACCAACGCCGAAACATCACCGGGAGGCCAGGATGGCTGATACCGCACCTCACGACGCTGCCCCAACGCCCGGCGGCCAGACCAGTGGCGCGCCCGGCGGCTCGCCTGACTTCACCCTCGAAGCCGCCGGCCCCCGGCGTGAGGCTGACAGTGGTTGTGGCGGCTGCCCGCTTAGCCGCATCCCGGCATCCGTATGGCGCGCCTTCCTGCGGCCGCCCTTTCGCAAGCGGCATCCCGTGCTCTTCTGGGGCCTTCTGGTGCTCGCGCTGGTGGTTGCCGCCGCCGTCGGGCGGCTTGCCGCGCTGCCCGCACCGGGCGAACGCCTGGCCCTCGTCACCGTGCGCGGCCCCATCCTCGACCCGGCGCCCACTCTCGCCTGGGTGCGCCAGCTGGAGCAGGACGAGCGGGTGAAGGGCGTGCTCTTGCGCGTGGACTCGCCCGGCGGTGGGGCCGCGGCCTCGCAGGAAATCTACGCCGCGCTGGAGCGCCTTGCCCGCAAGGTCCCCGTTGTTGTGAGCATGGGCGCCACCGCGGCCTCGGGCGGCCTCATGGTCAGCATGGCCGGGGCGCGCATCTACGCCAACCCGTCCACGGTCACGGGCTCCATCGGCGTGCGCATGGACATCCCGCAACTTCAGGGCCTCATGGACAAGGTGGGCGTGGGGCAGGAAACCCTGGTGACGGCGCCCTACAAGGACGCGGCCTCCTACCTGCATCCGCTCACGCCCAAGGACCGTGCCTATCTCGAGCATGTGCTCATGGACATGCACGAGCAGTTCGTGGCCATCGTGGCCAAGGGGCGGCACATGGAGCGCGAACAGGCCCTGAAGCTCGCGGACGGCAAGATCTTCACCGGGCAGGAGGCGAAAACGCTGGGCCTTGTGGACGCCATGGGCGGCCAGGACGCGGCCCTCGACTGGCTGGCGGAGAAAACTGGCGTCCCGGCCACGCGGCCTCTGCTGCGCAAGAAGGATCAGGCCCCGGCCTCGCTGCTCAGGCGCCTGCTCGGCGCCGCAACGGAAGCCCTGGGCCTTTCGGATGCGCTGGAGCTTGCGGGCGCCGCGCATCTGGTGGAACGGGGCCTCGCGCCGGCCTTCCTGTACCAGATGTAAGTGCGAGGCTTTGGAGCGCGCCTGACAAAATCACCGCTGGCGCCGGAAAAACCATAGCCGGCGCCTTTCACGCCCGATGCCCCGCCATGGGCGGGTCATATTGCCCTGAAAATCAATCTTGCCCCAAAAAGCAGGATAATACCGCCGCAGAGGACATTAATATACCGAAGAACCTTCCCGGAAATATGAGATTTAAATATCGATATTATTGTTACGAGCACTGCAAACCACAACAAGGACGCGGCACACATCCCGATAATAAATGGAAAACGCTGATTTGCCGCAAAGCTTGCATACATTGCGCCCAACATCATTGTTCCGTCGATGACCGCCTGCGGATTGAACCAGGTCAACACAAATGCGGTCCATATCAGGGTTATAAACTTTGGGGCAAAAATCTCTGTTGTACTGCCGTGCACATGTGCTGTGAACAGCATTTTGCCGCCCATGTAAACCAGTACTATTCCCCCGACGATCATTATTGAGGTTTTTACGGCCGGGTATATGTCAATGAAAGTTCCAACGCCGAAAAAACATGCCAAAGCCAACGTGCAATCGAAGAATGCAACTATCAGGCTGCATACGAATGCCCTGCGCCGCTGCATGGTCATCGCAGCGTTGATGACAAACATATTCTGGATTCCGATGGGGGCCGCATACGCCAGGCCAAGCATCAGCCCCTGGAGGAACACTTCCGGCTGCATGGCAGATTTCTAAGATAAGCGCCAGTGGTTCACGAATATTTATACTGTCCTGATTTTCTATGATATGCTGAAAACGGGGATTTTCATTAACTTTCCCGGGCAATACCCGGCCAGAAGGGCATTCTTCCAAAGATGCCTTTTACAAAACATCCTTTTGCACCGGGTTTGCACGTGAACGCTGCAGCGGACGCCCGGGCTTTCACTCCCGAGGGCTCCGCCGACGCTCCCGCCAGCGCCAGAGGCGCAAGCCCACCTGTATGGCGAGCCACGCCAGCACCAGCATGAGCAAAAAGGCCGGCCCGAGCACGCCCCACGAATGGCGCGAGGCGCCCTCCCACAGGCCGCTCGCCCAGAACAGCAGGAACACGCCGGAAATGAAGGCGCCGTAGCCGAAGGCGCGGCGGAAGCCCGTCTCCCAAAAGAAGTTGATGGCCCCGGCCGCCGCACAGGCAGCCGCGAGCCACAGGGCAAGCAGGGCGATGAGGAGGGAAAATTCAGGCATTGCGCCTCCGCATGGGGGGCAATCTCTACCCGGAGCCCGCGGGGAGGCGCGCCCCGGCCCAAGGCGGGAAGCGGCCGGGCGTGCGCGTACGCGGGCCACGGCCCCCATGCCGCCGCGAGGCCGGATGGCCCGGCCCCGCATGGCGGCGGAAACGGCTACGCGTAGGGGTTGGCGTAGAGCAGGATGAAGCTGATGACAAGCGCGTAAATGGCCAGCGATTCGATGAAGGCGAAGGCCAGGATCATGGTACCCGTGATCTTGCCGCTCACCTCAGGATTGCGGGCCACGCCCTCGCTGGCGCCCTTGAGGCCCAAGCCCATGCCGATGCCGCAGCCGCAGGCCGCGATACCGATGCCCAGCGCCGCCGCAAGGCAGGTGAAGCCGAGCGAGTCGGAATTGAGCGTTTCGGCGGCGAAGGCCATGCCGGCCATGCCGAGCAGGGCGACGGTGTTGAGGGCAATCAGCAGAATCTTGCGCATGGAACACTCCTTCCACGTTGTATTGTTGGGTCGCGTGCGACCATTCCCCCGATATTGCGCTGGTGCGGCCTAGTGCTCGGGCCCTTCAAGGGCGCTTGCGATGTAGAACATGGTCAGCATGAAGAACACGAAGGCCTGCATGCACTTGCCGAGCAGGAAGAGCCCGTAGATGGGCAGGGTGCCGAGCAGCGGCGCCATGATGAAGAACAGGATGATGACGATCTCCTCGCCGCGGATGTTGCCGAAAAGTCGCAGGGAAAGCGACACCGGCCGCGAGAGGTGCGAGACGATCTCGAGCGGGAACATGAGCGGGATGAGGAACTTGGAGGGCCCGAGGAACTGGTTGATATAGTGCGCCTTCCAGCGCGCGAGGCCCACCCAGTTGTAGTAGAAGAAGACGAAGATCGCCATGCACGCCGTGGTGTTCAGGTTGGCGGTGGGCGCGTCGCAGCCCGGGATGAGCCCCAGGATGTTCATGCCGAAGATGTAGATGAGCATGCCGGCGAGCAGGGGCACATATTTCTTGCCCACCTCGCCCATGGAGGAGCAGATAAATCGCTCCGTGGTGTCGATGACCGCCTCGAAGAAGTTTTGCAGGCCCCCGGGCACCAGGGTCAGGCGCCGGCGCAGGATGAGGGCCACGCCGAAGAGCACGGCCATGCACAGCCAGGAATAAAAGACGTGCTTGAAGGGTACGAGCTGGCCGCCGATGGTGATTTCATCCATCCCGAGAAAGGTGGAGAGCAATACCGGTTCCGGCAAACTGCCTGCCATGATGAGCCTCCTCGTCGGCCTGTGCGGCCATTCCTGGAACAGCGCGGAAGCGCCCGCGCCCGTGACCATGCCTGAAAAATCTGTGCGCCGGGGTTCTCAGGCCCCCGTGCCGCCTGCCCCGCTGCCGCGAGCCCCGGGGCTGCGCGTAAGGAGCGCATAGCCGGCAAAGCCGACCGCCACCCCGAAGGCCACGCCCGCCGCGAGAGCGATGGGCGAAGCGCCCAGGCGCAGCGCCCCGTACAGGGCCAGGGCGAACACCAGCATCCGGCAGCCCCAGCGCAACAGCGCGCCCATGAGCGCCCCGGGCTGCACGCTCCCGGCGCCGCGAGAGAAAAAGCGCGCCCAGCCCCAAAACACCCAGGCCATGCCGGCCAGCCCCGCGCCGAACCACAAGAGCAGCGGCGTCACCACCAGAAGCGCTGCCCCGGCCGCCAGCGCGAGGGCGCAGGCAGCGGCCTCGAAGCACAACAGGCCGCGGATGGCCGGCTGGCGGATGCCCCGGCGCCAGAGCCACGCGTCCAGCGCCGCATGGAGGGCTGCGAGGGGCTGGAACTTGGTGCGGCTCATTTCCCTCCGTCCGTGCCCTTGGACCCGGCCTTCGCCGGGGCCTCATGCGCGCCTTTGGGCGCGGCCCGGGCTCCGGCGGGATCGCCTCCCGGAGCCGCCAACGGCGCCCCCGGGCGCCCGCGGCGGCTTTCCTTCTCGAGCTTGCGCAAGAGCTCCTGCGTGTCGCGGTAGACATTGAGAAAGCCCGCGCCAATGCCCACCAGCAGAAAAATGATCTTGCACCAGGGGCTCGTGCCGAGCCAGGCATCCAGCCCGTAGCCGATGGCGAAGCCCACCAGCGGCCCGCTCACGAGGTGCAGCCCCATGACGCCCGTGGTGGCCATGGCGCGCATGCCGTCCCGCTGCTGGCCCAAAATATCCCTGAAGGACACCCGCGCTCCCGGCATGGCGGAGGTGCGCCCGGAAAAGCCCGGCACAAGGCCGTCCGCATGTGTGCCTTTCCCGCGCACTCTAGCACGGGCAAGGCAATGCGTCAATCGGCTCCGGGAAATCCCCAGGGCACGCCAAAGGGCGCCCGCGGCGCCGCCGAAGGGGGAAAAAAGGGGATGGGGAAAGGCGAAAGGGAAGATTTTGCAGCCCGCGAGCACGCCCGGGGGAAAGGGCGCCCGCAGGCGAGGCAAACATGCGCGGCCCGCGCGAAAGCGCGGCACGCACCACGCGCCCCTGGGGAGGAAAATTTTTCTCCCCGGGCAAAAGCGCCGGCGCCGCGTTTCAGGCGGGCGCCCTACTGCCGCTTGAGCTCCATGGCCTTCTGCAGCATCTGGTCCGCCGTGGTCACGACCTTGCTGTTGGACTGGAAGCCGCGCTGCGTGACGATCATGTTGACCATCTCGGTGGCCATGTCCACGTTGGAGAGCTCGATATTGTAGGCCTGGACGGTGCCGTAATTCTCGGTGCCGGCCATGCCGAGCTCCATCTGCCCCGACTCGGGCGTGGCGGAAAAGAGGTTGCTGCCCTCGCGGCGCAGGCCGTCCTCGCTGGTGAAGCGGGCGATGGGTATCTGCCACAGATCGATGCTCTGGCTGTTGGAGAAGAGCCCCACCACCGTGCCGTCGTTGCGGATGCTCACATTGCTCAAAAAGCCCTCGCTGTAGCCGTCCTGCGTGTAGGTGCTGGTGGGCCCGCTGCTCGCGAAGGCCGTGGTGGGATACTGGGACAAAATGGCGCTTTCGCCCATGGTGGGCAGAAGGTGCATGTCCCTCCCCACATCCGCCGCGGTGGCCGGCGCGTTCTGCCAGCCGCCGGATGCGCGGATGCCGAGGTCGAGGGTCATGGGCGCACCGTCGAGCGTGAATTGCGGCAGGCCCCCGGAAAGACTGGCCGGCACCCAGTCCTTGAGATCCTTGCTGCCCTCGGTGGTGGGGGTGAAGGCGGCCATGCTCTTGAGATTGCCCGCCGAATCGAACTGGAGCACGCCGCTCATGAGCAGCCCGTCGCCCGGCTTGGGCATGATGGCGTTGCCGTCCGCGTCGTACTGGAGCTCGGTGTCGGCCGCGATGATGAATTCCATGTAGCGGTTGGGCGAATCGGAAGGCGCGCCGTCAAAATAGGCCGTGACCGTGCGGGCATTGCCCTCAGCGTCATAGACGGTCATGGGCTGGCTGTAGGTGTAGGCATCGTTGGCGAGCACCTTGCTGCCCCGGCCGTCATACTGGTCGAGCAGGGAGAAATACGGATTTTCGCCGCCTGTGCTCTTGTCCGCCTTGGAATTGAGGTTGAGGGTCAGCTCCACCTTGCTGGTGGTCTTGGCCGGGATGGTGGCGAAGCTGTCCACCTGCACGGCGGAAAGCTCGCCGCGGCTGCCGTCCGCGCCAATCTGGTAGCCCATGAGCGCAAGCCCCGTGGGCGTGCGCCAGACACCCTCGTTGTCGGGCCTGAAGTCGCCCGCGCGCGTGTAGAACGTGCCGCCCTTGTCGTCCGTCACCTGGAAGAAGCCCTTGCCGTTGATGGCCATGTCCGTGACGGTATTGCTCGACTCGAGGCCGCCCTGCTGGAACATGGTGCGGATGGACTCCACCTGGAGCCCCATGCCCACCTGCCCGAGCGCAACGCGCGAGTCCTCCTGGGCGTTCCACCAGTTGCCCATGCAGGCCTGGCCCTGCGAGAGCATGTCCGAAAAGAGGATGCCCTGCTGCTTGTAGCCGATGGTGCTGACATTGGCGAGGTTGTTGGTCGTTACCTGCATGCCCTGGGCCAGGCCCTTCATGCCGGTGGCGCCGATATAGAGCGACGAGTTCACGCTGCTGCCTCCGGGAAAAAATGCGGCGGCGGGGAAAATTTTTCCTCACCGCCGCATATAAAGCAGCATTCGTGCCAGCGTATCCGGGCAGTCGGGCTGTTCCGGGTCGTTGGCGGGCGCCCGCCCCCGCTTCCTATTTCTCCAGCGGCAGACCGGCCTGCTGCCAGGCCTCGATGCCCTGGTGCATATGGTAGATGTGTTTTACGCCCGCCTCGCCCAGGGTCTCGGCGGCAGCGGCCGAGCGCTTGCCGGTGCGGCAATAGAGGAGCACCGGCGCGTCCTTGGGAAGCGCCTCGGTCTGGCGCTCAAAACTGCCGCCGAAAAAATCCATGTTGCGCGCCCCGGGGAGATGCCCCTGGCGGAACTCCTGCGGGGTGCGCACATCGAGGATGACAAGGCCGGCCGGAGGAGCGGCGAGCAGATCCTTCGCCTGCCCCACGCTGATGTCGCCCGGGGCGGGCAGGCACTTGATGGCCGCGGGATCCGCGGCCATGGGGGCCGCGTCGCGCGCGCAGGCGGGGGCGGGGCCCCACAGGGCAAGCGCGAGCACGGCCAAAGCCAGAACGAAGAGCGGCGCCGGCCGCCCACATCTGCGCAAGCCCGTCATGCCTTCGCCCCCTCGTCCTTCCCTTCGCGCACGGCCTGGGCGGCCTTGGCAAAACCGGGCGCCGCGTCGCGGATGACCTTTTCATCCACGCAAAAGGCGAGGCGGAAATGCCCGGGCCAGCCGAAGCCCGAGCCCGGCACGGCCAGCACGCGCTCTTCCATGAGCCGGCCCACAAAGGCCACGTCGTCGCCGCCGGGCGCCTTGGGGAAGAAGTAGAACGCTCCGCGCGGCATGAAGAACTCATAGCCCGCTTCGCTCAGCACTTCGGCCATGGCCGTGCGCCGGGCCGCATAGACCTCGCGCTCCACGGCGCTGCCGAGGGCGGCGGCCATGATGTGCTGGCCCACCACCGGCGGGTTCACGAAGCCGAGGATGCGGTTGGTGAAGGTGAGCGCGGCCATGAGCTCGCCCTTTTCCGGCATCTGCGGCGCGAGCACCACATAGCCCACGCGCTCCCCGGGCAGCGACAGGTTCTTGGAAAGCGAGCTCACCGCCACGGCGTAGGGATAGAGCGGCAGCACCGAGGGCACCTCGGCGCCGTCATAGGCGAGAAAACGGTAGGGCTCGTCCGCCACGAGCCAGATGGGCCCGCCGTATTGCTGGCTCTTGTTTTCGAGCAGCGCCGCCAGCGCCGTAAGGTCGGCGCGGCTGTAGATGGCGCCGGTGGGATTGTGCGGCGAATTGATGAGCACCACGCGCGTTTTTTCGTCAATGGCGCGCTCCAGCGCGGCGAGGTCGGGCGCGAAGTCCTGGGGCTTGCTCGGCACGGCCTCGAGCGTGCCGCCGTGGTTGGACACATAGAAGCCGTATTCCACAAAATAGGGCGCGAAGGTGAGCACCTTTTCGCCCGGCTCGAGCACGGCGCGCAAAAAGGCGTTGAGCCCGCCCGCCGCGCCGCAGGTGAGGATCACATCCTCGGCGCCCAGCTTCACGCCCTGCTCGCCCGAAAGCTGGACGGCCAGCTTCTCGCGCAGCCAGGGGAAGCCGCCATTCGGCATGTAGCCGAAGGCGAAGGGCTCGCCGGCGTGCTCGGCGAAGTCGCGCAGGCCCTGCTGCACGGTCGGGGGCGCGGGCAGGTCGGGATTGCCGAGGCTGAAGTCATAGACGTTTTCCGGGCCGTACTTGGCCTTGAGCTGGATGCCGGCCTCGAACATCCGGCGCACCCAGGAGGCGTTGGCGAGGTCGGCGGCCACATTCTTCGCAAGGACAGACATGGGAAACTCCAGATGATTGTCTTTGATGGAGAAACGCAGTATAGTCCCGAAAAGGGCCGGATTGCAATCACAGCCCCGCGCCCGCCCCGCGGCCGTACAGACGCGCCGGCAGTTCTGTTTTGGAGGATATGATGAAGCTCGCGCACCACGCCCCGACCCTGCTCCTGCCGCTCCTCTTCGCCACGCTCCTCCTGGCGGCCTGCGCGGCCAGGGACGAAACTACGCCGCCCGAGGAAGGCATGACCATCACTGTCGACCTGAGCGAGATCCACCGCTGCTCGCGCGTCTCGCCGGAGATCACGGTGGCCTATGCGCCCAAAGGCACGAAATTCTACGACATCAGGCTCATCGAATACGGCACCGAGGAAGAACGCTTCTTCGGCGGGGGCACCTGGGTGGAAGACGGCACAGGCGTCATCCCCGAAGGCGCGCTCACCCGCCACTATCGCGGCCCCTGCCCGCCCGGCACCAAGGCCCTCGATTACGCCTATGTGGTCTCGGCCATGGAAAGCGAGAATTCCCAGCCGCTCGCCGTGCGCCTCTACCGCTTCACGCAGGAATAGGGGGCGCCCGCGCGCGGTCCCCGTGGCGGCGCGAAAAAGTGCTTGCCAATTTCACGGCGGAGGCATATGAATGCCCTCACGCGGGCCGAGGTAGCTCAGTTGGTAGAGCAGGGGACTGAAAATCCCCGTGTCGGCAGTTCAATTCTGTCCCTCGGCACCAGCCAAATATCCCGCGAAGCCCCGCAAGGTAAAAAAGCCTTGCGGGGCTTCGCTTTTGGGGACATCGAGCGTCCTGTGAGGACTCGGGTGGGCGCCGGGAGAGCCCGCTTTTTGTTGGATAAACTGTTGGAGCACCTCTGCTCAATCGGTTGCGAAAAAGAGTTTTCAACCTTGAATAAGCGGGACAAGCGCAGCTCCCCAGGGTTCGTGCCGTGGCGCATGACAGCTGTGCAAAAACAACGAGAGGCGCCTCCGGCTTTTGGAGGGCTGGCGTTCCATGCGTGAAACACGGGGTTGCCTCCCGTGCTTGGGCCCAAAGTCAGGGTTTAGTGTCAGCAACCGCCGAATCCGGGCGGTCTCACGAGAGAAAAAGCCCATTCCAGTCAAGTATTGAACACTCAAAAAAATCTAAAACTTTCTACTAATCGTGATTCCGGCTGTTGGGTGACAATACGGTGATGAACCAGCTTTTCCAGTACTCTCGGGGATGGGTGGTGATATGGGCTAGGATCTCCCGCGGAAATGACGTACAGCATGGGTGCATACCAAGGATTCCAACTGTCTCTGCTCTTATCATACCATGAAAGCAGGGCATTGTTAAAATTCTTAAAGGAACCATGATGCGGAACCTGAATGGTGGATAAACAGTCAAAAACTGTGGCTGGAAGTAAACTATATATTTTCTTTAGTATCTTTGATTTAGCATTGCCTTTCTCTTTAAGATTCAGGTCTCCAAGATAGAGGCATCCGCAAAACGGACCATCCCCTCGTTGAGGATACCACCCAATATGAGTGAAACTAAAACAACTTTCGTTCCAATATCGCAAAGTTCTTTCCCAGAAGTCATGATACGGTATGCCAGGCCCCGAGTACACAGCCATGTAATATTCGTTTGGGCTTCGTATTTCTCTATATATTTTTTGAAGTTCTTCCTTGCAGGTGTTAAAATAGGCATAGTCAAAGGCGCACAACTTCGCATAGTCGATATTTTTACCCGCCAAACGCTGTTTGAACTCTTTAATTAATGCTGGATCAAGTTTTGGATTGACTGGAATATAGTCCCATGACGAAGTATGCCCTATGCGCAGTGGAGTACCACTTGCTATGTTTTCACCCGGGAAATTCTCAAGGTTTAGGGGCTCACTCTCTCCCTCATCCTCATCGTTTATTTTCCTGACAAATATAAATCTTGATTCTGGAAATCTATCCCTTAGGGTTCTTTCATAATTCATATCTAATTCGGACTCATTCAGAGTATTTTCAATCCATAAGAGTACTTTTTCATATTCACTTAGCATGGGCAGTACAATATATTTTGGATTCAAAAAATCAATACCATTACAGTGATCAGAATGAAAATGAGAGATAAAAAGGATGGTGACTCTGTTATCCTGGAGATATTCATCAATGGATTCTTTAATCTTCGGTTTACATGTTTTTGACCCACAATCATAGACGACAGTGATCTTGGGTCCATCCCCGATACGATGTGTTTCCGAATAAAAAGCTCCCTGACCAATGGGATGGAATATCCGCGTAAGAGAATAGGGTTCCGGTGGCATTCGTTTAGCTCCATTTGTGAGACAGATTTTGTTCCCGGTGCCGCCCTCGCCCGTCCGCGCAGAACCGACGGCTCCAATCGAAGACGCTTCCTGCTGTTCTCAACTGTCAAAAGAACGAGGTCCTTTGCCAAATGTATTTTTTCAAAGCCTGCGCCCCCACCCCCTCTATCGATGGCTTTTGGGCACACCTACTGACGGGCATACTCGCATTCTTCCAGAAGTGGAGGAGAAAACAGGTATTGCAAAAGAAAGTCCCCTTATGACCGCCATGATGCGGCCCCGATCCTCCCCCTTTCTGGCCGCGCTTCAGCCCGGCAATAGCGGTCAGGCGCTCTCCCTGCCCTTCTTCCCGCCGATAGCGGACAGGTTCGCGCGCCAACGGAACGAAACAAGTGGAACACGGAGTGGGCGGTACGGCCCACAAAACGGTTTACGGGGTTCGGGAAGTAAAGGAACGACACGCTCCCCGCGGGCAGCTCAGGGACATGAGGGGCTCGCTCCTCCTATATCGCATGCTTTTCCAGATCCTTATCTTTTGAAAAGGTGATCTCCGCCATCTCTTTGAGATAGAGATCGATTTTTTTGAATAACTTATCACTCTCGTTTACCGTTGCATTTACAAAATTTTTGTCGAGCTTGCTCCAGGAGTTTTCCCTCAATTTGAGTATTTTTCTATGAATTTGGAGAAATGAAGCGGTAATATTTGAAGTATCCTTGGGATCATCATTACAAAATATCTTCGAAAGATCCCCATTAAAAATATGCTTGATTTGGTTGAGAACTATCCTTACATTGATATTATATTCACGTACAGATTCCATATAACTATTGAACATTCTGTCAAGTTCATCCTTTTTAGAAGTATTTTCAACCGCATTACTTGCGTCTTGAATTTTCCACACAAGACGCTGCTGATCGTACATACGCCTTGTCACCAAATTCGATGCTTCCTTGTACAATTCTATTCTATCCAAACGTATCTTTTGGGCAATATCCACTTGTTTATCTTTTGTCACAAGGCTATTCACAGCATAAGCACCATATATAAGCGCAAATGCAGCAGCAAGATGATAGCATATTTCAGCCCATTTTTGCAACTTTCCTGAAATTTTTTTCATGCCTCTCCCCTTTTTTAAACCCATTGAAGGGAAGTCGAAAATGAACATAAATATACATTAATACATAAACTCCCAAATGCTGCGAAGTCAAGAAATAAGGGGTATTATCATCCCTCCAAAAACTGCGTATGCGACGCTGATGACATCCGGCGCTCTTCACTTGAAGGGCCGGTATATGGGCCCGAGGAGTGCGGCCGTAACATCACGGCCGCGCGCATCATGTGGCGAGCAGCGAGGAGCAAGGTGATGCAGCAGATGGTCCGTGGCTGATGGCTCTGGCCAGCTCCCATTGTGCCGGGTAAAATTCGGGCCCGGCACAGCCTCCCTGCTCCCCCATTCGCAGGCAGAAGAAAGCCCCGCCAGGACAACATGCCTTGTGGGGCTGTGCGGCTGCCACTCATTCTTGCGCGGATACGCAGCGCGGCTGGCCATGTGGCATTCCAGTCGCCTTTTATCCGTGCCCGAGGTCTTCTTCTGCCTGCCATTTCCGCGCGAGGCGGAGCACGATGTCGGCCAGCACCTGTTCGCGCTGCGAGTAGACATGGCCCGTGCCTTCCACGAAGATGACCGCGTTTTTTCCGGGGCTTGTGTGTGGGCGTTGATGAGCTCGATGAAGGCCCGCGGCTCGCCGTAAGAAAAGCGGTCATAGGTGCCGATGATGAGGGCGCCGCTCTGCCGGATGCGCGCCACCTCCGAAAAATCGCCTTCCGGGTCGGAGTGAACATTGTCCAGCGGGTTTTTGAAGAGCCACTGCCACGCCGTCCCGGCCACCATGGGCGCCCAGCCCATGAAGGGAAAGGGCAGCATCTCGCCCGCGCGGCCGGCCTCCACATAGGCGCGGATGATGGCGCGCTCCTCCTTGGGCACGTTGGCGAGCATGTATTTCATGTTCGCCGGGCTCACCAGGATATAGTGCTCCACAGGTGTTTCCTTGGCATTGGCGAGATAGAGGATCACCTTGTTGGCCCCGAGCGAATGCCCGGCGAGGAGGATGTGCGCGTAGCCCGCCTTTTTCGCGGCGCCCACATAGGCGGAAATATCATCGCAGATGTCATCGAAACACTCGTTGTAGGAGCCGATGATCTCCGTGCCGCCGGTTTTGGTGTTGAAGGTCTCCATTTTATTGAAGGCATCGTTGGTCTGGGCGTAGACGAAGGCGATACCGTTGTCGGAGAGCGTGTCGCCGATATTGTAGTACATAGGATTGGAGTAAAAGTTGCCGTGGATGCCGGTGATGACGATGACCACGCCTTGCTCCCCGCCGTTGCTGAAGAGCACGCCGTCGAGCTGGACGCCGCGACGTGTCTGCACCTTGATCAGTTTTCGCATAGCCATTTCGGGGTTGGGGTAAACACGCAGGCGCACGAGGCGGTTTTTTGCTTTCAGGTTGCGGGCCTCGAAGGGCTGGAAAAGTTCTTTCACGGTGGTAGCTCCTGAAAGAGTGAGATTTCTTCTGCCGCCGAACGGAAAAAGGACGCCGGGCCCCCATGCCCGCCCGGGCGCCTGCCCCTAACCACCAAGGCACACTCCAATGCAGCGGACCTCTTCCGCCACAGGCATGAGGTCACAGTGGAGCCGATTCGGAGAGGATTCTACTTGCCTCCTATTACTCTTTTCACTACGCTCACAAGTATTGACGGAAATGTGCGCTAGAGACTTCAGTGTGAGATAGATACCAAAAGGGAATTTTTATGGAGAAAGAACAGTTTAGGGAGCTCAAGACCGGCGTTGTCTTTGGCGGGCGCACCTATTTCTGCGCCCTTGAGCTCGCGCTGGAACTTATCGGCAGCAAGTGGAAGATGATGCTCCTCTATCACCTGCGCAACGGCGCTCTCCGCTCGTCCGAGCTTCAGCGCCGGATGCGCAGCATCTCCGGCAAGATGTTCACGCAGACGGCGCGCGCCCTCGAAAAGGAGGGTCTTGTCGCCCGCGAGATCTTCCCGGTCATCCCGCCGCGCGTGGAATATTCCCTGACACCGGCGGGCGAGACGGCCGTGCCGGTCATCATGCAGGTGGGCTACTGGGGCAAGGCTGTGGCGGCCATGGAGAGGCCGGAGGGATGAAAACCGAGGCCATGTCGGCCGTGGCGTTGTGAGAGGTGTTTATGCCCTCTGGGCGAAGCGGGAGAGGACGCCCGTGCGGGAAGGCTCCTGAATATGGAGAGCTGCGCGGGAGGGGGCTGCGCTTCGCCCCTCCCCGGCACGAGGAATACGGACGGCGCGGGGCGCGCCGGGACGGAAGCTGATGCGCGTCCGCGCCGGGGTGGCTATGTGCGCGCACACAGGAGAGCCCGGAACCGCCCGGAATCTTTCAGGCCAAGACCGCCAACCCGGGATTTTTCACGCCAGTCCATAAACTTCAGCGGAACTTCGTTTCAGCTTCCCTGAACTGCGGTTTTGCGCATCAGGCTCGCAGCGCGCTCTGTCTCGCAAATCTTTTTACTATCGGGAACTATAAAAATCACTGCGGAAGAATGCGGCCCTTTTCCCCGGCGCCTGCTGGTGGTCGCTTTCCCCGGCACCAGTGGCACTGGCTACAACCTTCGCATCCCCGACGCCCCGGTCAGATCGTTTCCCCTCAACTTCTCAAAAGAAATTTTTGTGCGGCCCAAGCCCCTTCCCTCCCTTGCGGGGCGCGGCTTCTCCGGCGCAGGGCAGCGCGCGAAAGAGCCTTCGGCCGCAAAGCCCGGGCATTGAAACCTTGCATTCGCTGACGAAAAAGCGCAGACTGGATTTGGCCGCAAGAGAAGACCCGCAGGAATTGCGGCAGAGCGGCCCGAAAGACCCGGCCCCGGCCCGGCTTGCCGCCCGGCAAGCCCGAGAAAGGGCGCCCCAATGAGGAGGACGAATTTTTCTGGAACTTCCATAACGGCAAATGCCGGCGCCGTCAACCCACTTCTGCATCTCTCCCGGGCGGCGCCCTGCTGAAAAATCCTACAGGTCAACGAGGTAATATATGGACTGGCTCTGGGAGTGGATACAGGCGACCTTCAGGGAATATCCCTCGATCCCCATTTTTCTTACCCTCGGCCTGGGCTTCTGGTTCGGCAAGTTCCGCTACAAGTCCCTGAGCCTCGGCGTGGTCACGTCCGTGCTGCTCATCGGCGTGGTTGTCGGCGCGGTCTTCCATGTGCCCATCGGCGCGCCGCTCAAGTCCCTCTTCTTCCTCCTCTTCCTTTTCGCCATCGGCTATCGTTGCGGCCCCCAGTTCGTGAGCGCCATCCGCGGCCAGGGCATCAAGCAGGTCATCTTCGCCGTGGTGCTCTGCGGCCTGTGCCTGGTCGTGACCTGGGCCTGCGCCAAGGTCATGGGCTATAATGCCGGCATCGCCACAGGGCTCTTCTCCGGCGCGCAGACCATCTCGGCGGTCATCGGCATCGGCGCGGACACCATCCAGTCCGTGCTCAACGCGGGCTCCATCACTCCCGAGGAGGCCAAGAGCTGGGACGAGATGATGCCCGTGTGCTACGCCGTTACCTATGTGTTCGGCACCATCGGCTCGGCGTGGATCTTGGGCAACCTCGGCCCCATGCTGCTCGGCGGGCTCGACAAGGTGCGCGCCCAGGCCAAGGAGCTCGAACAGCAGCTCGACCACTCCAGCCTGCCCAATGACCCTGCCTTTGTGGACGGCAACCAGCCCATCGTCTTCCGCGCTTACAAGGTCACGGCGGAGCATTTCTCCATCCCGCAGACAGTCACGCAGATCCAGGCCCACTTCCAGACGCTCGGGCGCCGCATCTTCGTGGAGCGCGTGCGCGACACCAACGGCAAGATCCAGGAAAGTACGCCGGACATGGTGGTCAAGCTGGGCGACGAGGTGGTCCTGAGCGGCCGGCATGAATACATCATCCAGGACGAGAGCTGGATCGGGCCGGAAATCGACGACGCCAAGCTCATGACCTTCGCCGTGGAAAAGACGCGCGTCATGGTCTCCAAGAAGGCCGCGGGCCTCACGGTGGACGAGCTGCGCGCCAAGCCGTGGATGTACGGCATCATGATCGGTGCCATCGACCGCTCGGGCGGCATCGAGATCCCGGTGCTCGCGCAGACCAAGCTCATGGAGGGCGACATGCTCACCATCGAGGGCCTGCCGCAGGAAGTGCAGGCGGCCTGCCCCGAGATCGGCTATGAGGAAAAGCCCAGTGACCAGACGGACGTGGTCTTCCTCGCGCTGTGCATCTTCCTGGGCGCGCTCGTGGGCGCCATGACCCTGACCATCAAGGACGTGCCCATCAGCCTGTCCACGGCGGGCGGCGCGCTCATCGCCGGCATCTTCTTCGGCTGGTGGCGCACCAAGCGGCCTTCCGTGGGCTATATCCCCAATGCCGTGATCTGGTTCATGAACAATCTCGGGCTCAACATGTTCATCGCCGTCATCGGCATCCAGTGCGGCCCGGTGTTCATCCCCGGCATCGAAAAGGTGGGCATCATGCTCTTCTTCATGGGCATGATCTCCACGTCGGTGCCTCTGCTCATCGGCATGTGGCTCGGCGACAAGGTGTTCAAGTTCCACCCGGCCATCAACCTCGGCTGCTGCGCCGGCGGCCGCACCACCACGGCGGCGCTCGGCGCCATCACTTCCGCCCTTGACAGCTCCATCCCGGCGCTCGGCTATACCGTCACCTATGCGGTGGGCAACACGGTGCTCATCCTCATGGGCGTGGCCATGGTGCTCCTCTTCCTTTGATCGTGCGGAAGGACGGCCAAACTTCCTTCACAACCATATACCCGCGCACATGGCGCAGGAGCAGACAATGAACGCAAAGACCCCCCAGCAAACGCGCAAGTTCGAGCAGGAACTGGACAAGATGAGCCCCTTCGAGATCAAGAACACGCTCATCGACATGGCCGAAGAGGAGGCCAAGGTTTCGAGCCAGACCTTCCTCAACGCCGGACGCGGCAATCCCAACTGGCTGCTCTCGTGGCCGCGCCGCGCCTTCTTTTTGCTCGGCCAGTTCGCCATGGACGAGTGCGAGCGCATCTCTTACGACACGGCCATCGGCATCGCGGCCTCGCCGGTCAAGAAAGGCTGCGGCGAGCGGCTGCACCAGTTCCTCACCGCCCATAAAGACGACGTGGGCGCGCGCGTGCTGGTGGAGTTCTTCAGCTACATGGTGAACACCTACAGCGTGGACGAAGACGACTTCGCCTGGGAGCTCGTGGACGGCATCACGGGCGACCACTATCCCACGCCGGACCGCATCCTGCCCTATACCGAGCTCATTACGCGCGACTATGTGCGCTGGGCCATGGGCGGCGGCAACGACACCACGCAGTTCGACCTCTTCGCCACCGAGGGCAGCACGGCCG
>NZ_JAAVBE010000026.1 GCF_014803725.1 Desulfovibrio sp. | reverse complement strand
GAAAAATTTCCTCGGTCGAGTACTTAAGTACACTCCCTTCGGAAATTTTTATCTTCCTTGCCAGCGCCGAAAAATCTTATTTTTTAGGATTCTTCCGGCACTAGCACCCGTCTTCCGCTTCGCTCCAGACGGAATTAAGGAAGATCTCTTAACTGCTTTGTCTAACGTAACCTCGCAAAAAACCGTGCGAAAAATCCACTTACTTTCCGGGCTTCAGCCCCGGGGCGAAGGCCGGCGCGGTGAAGATCACGGCGTCCGCGCTGGCGCTTTCCGCCGGGTTGCTCGTGACGATGCGCACTTCCTTTTTCTCCGGGTGGATGGCGAGGCTCGTGGAGAGCAGGTTTTGGCCCTCGTCACGCCCGGGCAACAGGATCTGCCCGATGGGGAAGCCGTTGGGGTTGAAGATGAGCACGCGCCCCTGCGACATCATGGCCACGTAGACATTGCCGTCCGCGTCCACGCGCATGGAGTCCGGCCCGCGGCCCGTGAACCTGTAGGGGATGTGCGAGCGGAAGGGCACGACCTTTGTGGCGTCCTTCACCGTGGTCTTGTGCAGCTGCTCGCGGGCGTATTCCGTGGCCCAGATGACGGCATCATCGGGGCTCAGGGCCACGCCGTTGGCCTGCGCCATGTCCGGGATGACCAGGGTGAGGGTGCCGTCCGGCGCGCGGTAGACGATGCCGCCGCCGGTGACGGTGCTCGAGCCCTTGCAGTCGCTGAAATAGAGGCCGCCCTTGCTGTCAAAGACAAGGTCATTGGGCAGATAGCCCTTTTCCGCGCCCACGATGACCTCGGGCCGGCCCCCGGCCACGGCCACGGCGAGGATGGAGCCCGCCGTGCCTTCGGGATTTTTCACCGCCATGTAGAGCCGGCCGTCCGGCCCGAAGGCCAGCCCGGACGGGGAAAGCCCGTCCAGCACCACATGGTCGGAGAGCTCGTTTTCCGGCGTGAGCTTCTGCACCTTGCCGCCGGTGACATCGCAGAAATAGAGATTGCCCTCGCGGTCGAACACCGCGCCCTCAAGGATGTGGCGCTCGCTGTTCACCACCTTGAGCGGCGTGGCCTCCACGCTTTGCAGGCCCTGCTCGGAGAGCGGGATGGGCGCGGGCGTTGCCGCGCGGCCTTCGTAGCTGAAGGCGTCGGCCGCGCGGGCGGGGCCGCTCAGCGCGAGCACGGCGAGACAGGCAAGCGAGGCGCAAAAAAGCTTCATACTTCCTCCCGATGGCAGGCCAACAAGCCGGATATATCAGCATCTTCCCGCAGCCCCGCAAGGGGCAAAACGTGCAATCAATGGCCTTTTTCTTTCAAAAGGCGGCCGGCCGGGATTCAGCGGCGCCGGCCCCCGGCAAGCGGCAGGACGCAACGGCCGCGCCCCAAAAGGCGCAGGCAGCCGCGGATGAGCAGGAAGACGGCGAACAGCACGGCGCAGAAGAGGTGGCAGAGCTTGAAGCCGGCGTAAGCGCCGCCGTAGATGGAAACATCCTCAAGATTGTGCAGGATGAGGATGAGGCCGCTTAGGCCGAGCACGGTCACGAGCAGGCAGCGCAGGCGCCCCCAGCGGCTCAGGCGGAAGCGGCCCGCGCTCTCCCCGAACCAGATGACCCCGGCATAGGCCGCCAGCAGGAGCAGCGCGGCCGCGGCCCAGTAATGGATGACCGTGGGTGAGGTGTTCCAGGTGTCGATGAGGCCGTAGCGGTAGGCCACGGGCAGGTGCGCGAAGCCGCTCACAAGGGCCGTGAGCACGGCCGCGTTCCAGAGAAAGAGGATGAAGGAGGAAAAGAGCGGGCCGCGGTCTTTCATGGGCGCCGTCCTTTCTGGCGGTCGCGCCAGAGGCGCAGGCACGCGAGGCCGGCCCCTGCCAGCGGCGCGGCGAGCACCCAGCCGAGCAGGTCGTTCTCCTTCGCCATGGTGGCGCCGGGGGGCCTGAGGCTCGGGCGGCCCACGCCTATCTGGTCCTGCCGGAGCAATTCCACCTCAATGTCGCGAAAGGTGAGTTCCGACACATAGAGGGTATTGGTGCCGCCATTGATGGTGCGGCCATAGATGTCGCCGTTGCGCTCGGCCGCGAGCCTTTCGGCGAGGGCGAACATCTCGGCCCTGGGGCCGAAGTGCTGCGCCTTGCGCGGGCAGGCGCTCACGCAGGCCGGGGGCAGGCCCTCGGCCAGCAGATCCTGGCAATAGTCGCACCTGAAGACCTGGCCATTGCCGAGATAGCGCGGCGCAAGGTCGAGATAGATGCCCACGCCCGACTGCCGGCGCGGGATCATCCACGGGCAGAAGCGGATGCAGCGGCCGTCGCCGATGCAGAAATTTTCATCCACATAGACCGCGCCCGTGGCCCGCTGGCGCGCGGCGCCGGCCGGGCAGAGGTTGACGCAGGGCGGGTTCACGCACTGCATGCAGCGCCGCGGCAGGAAGACCCGGCGCGTGGCGCCGCCCGTGCGGATGGTGCAGGACTGGATATAGAGCCAGTTGTAGGGTGTCAGGCAATCGGTGACATCGCGTCGGTCTGACCAGTCCTGGATGCGCACCGAGGGCGGATACGGCTGCGGGATGGGATGCACGGGCAGCGGCACCCGGGCGAGATTGCGCGCCCGGCAGGCGCTGACGCAGGCCCCGCAGCCGTTGCAGGCGTCCACGTCGATGACCGTGGTCATGGTGGCCGGCCCCGCAGCTGCGCGGGCCGGGGCTGGCGGCGCCAGCGCGCCCACCGCGAGGGCGGCGGCGCCCTGAAGAAAACGGCGGCGCAGGGGCTGGAAGGGGCTTTCCATGCTTCGAGCCTAGCCGGTGGGGCCTTCAGCGTCAATGCCGGGCCCGGCGCCCGTATCTTCCTTGAGTTCCCGGGCCGTCTCAAAGGGCGGCGGCGGCCGCCAGCGCCAGAAGAGCGCCAGCAGGGGCACGAGGCCCGCAAGCTCGGCCGCTTCGCGCGGGAGCACAAGGCCCGCGCCCCACCACAGGCCAACGCTCAAGGCCGCGCACGCGCCCATGAGCAGCCACTGGCCGGCGGTCATGGGTCTGGCGGCCCACTGGAAATAGCTCACCGTGAGTATCGCCACCCAGACCTTGGTGATGGTGAGCGAAAGCGCGGCACCCGTGAGCGGGCTCGCCGGGATGAGCGTGGCGCAGCAGATGAGGTTGACCACAAGCCCGCTCAGATAAAAACCGAAGAGCAGCTTGTGCTTGCGCATGCCGATCATGGCATAGGCCGCGAGATTGTGCAGGAAGGCCGTGGCGAGGCAGGGCGTGAGCAGTTGCTGCGCGGTCACGGCGCTCGCGTAGTCGGGCCCGTAGATAAAGGGGAGGAAGCGGTCGCTCTCCACGCAGATGAGAAAGATGATGGGCAGCGAGGCGGCCCAGAGCGAGCGCGCCGTCTGGCCGGCGAGGCGCCGGAAGGCCGCGCGGCTCTCCTGCCAGAGCTTCGCCAGCAGCGGAAAGATCACCTTGCCGAGCAGGGCGCTCGAGACGAGCACCGAAAGCCCCTCCACGGTCTCCCAGGCCACGCCGTAACCGCCCACATCCGCATTGCCGCCGTAGTGTTTCAGAAAGATGACGTTGATCTTGTTGTAGAACATGGCGCAGGCCGCCATGCCGGTGAAGATGAGGCCATGCCGCATCTCATGCGCGAGGTGGCCCATGCCGGCGAGGCCCACGCCCCTCAGCGGGTTGCGGCCGAGCGCGGCGAGCGAAAAGCCGATGGCGAGCAGGGCCTCCAGCGGCTTGAAAAGCGCGATGGCGAGCGGCGGCGCGCCCGCGAGCACGCACACGATGCCGTAGCCCAGGCCAACGAGCGCCGAGGGCACGCGGATGCGCATCTCCACGTCCTGCCGCCCGCGCGCCTGGCAGAGATTGAAAAAGGAATCGGCCACGGCGTCGAGCCCGAGGCCCGCGGCGATGGCGAGCACCACGAGCCTGAGTTCAGCCATGTAGCCCTGCCAGCCGGTGATGAGCCAGGTGACGGCAAGCGCCGCAACGAGCACGGCGAGCTTGAGCCAGCTCACCTCGCCGAGCAGTGCCCGCGGGCGCGCCTCGCGCCGGGCGAAGGTGGAGAGGAGAAAGTCGTTGAGGCCCACATCGGCCACGGTCTTGACGAGGTAGCCGAAGGTCAGCGCAAGGACGATCTGGCCGAGGATGTCCGGGCTGCGGCGGGCGAGCAGGATGGTGAACGCGGTCCAGGCGAGGTCGCGCGTCCACTGGGCGCCCAGGATGTAGCCCAGGCGCCGCGGTATGCTCTTCAGCTTCATTTGCCGGCCGCTTGGCCGCCACCGTCGAAGCGCACCACCGCCTTGAAGCCCGGCTTGAGCACAAGGTCGGGGTTGGCCACGGTGAGTTCCACCGTGTAATAGGAGGGGTTCGCCACGTTCATGTCCGTGGAGAGCCAGGAGATCTCGCTGACAAGGCCGGTGAACTTGCGGTCGCCCAGGGAGGGGATCTCCACCTGGGCCTTGTCGCCCACCTTGATGGTGTTCACGTCCGCCTCATAGACCGGCACCTGGATGAGCACCGGATTGAGCTGGCCCACCTGCACGGGCGCGGAATTGGCGGCCATGAGGTTGCCCGGGTTGAGGTTGGAGGCGAGCGACAGCACATAGCCCCTGATGGGCGAGGTGAGCACCAGGGTGCGCGGCAGTTCCTCCCCTTCCCTGATGGGTTGCCCGAAGTAGCCCGAAAGCTCCCTGAGGCGCGCCGCAAAATTGCTCTCGGTCTTGCGGATGGTGGATTGCGTCAGCTCGATGCGGTCGCGCAACGCCGAGACGCTGCTTTCCTGTCGCGAGAGCGCCTGCTTGGACCCGAGGCCCGAGGCCACGAGCTGGCGCGACTTGTTGCGCTCCGCCACGAGCTGGGCGAGCTGGCGTTCCATGTCCAGTACCTGGCCCTTGAGGCCCTCGGTGCCGGCGCCGCTCGTCACTTCGCGCTGAAGGATGCGTTCGGCCTCGTCCTGGAGATGATAGCGCAAAAGCGGCGAGCCGTCCTCCACGGCGTCGCCCGGCCTGACCAGGACCTCGTCCACCACGGAATTGAAGGGCACGGGCACGGCGCGCGTGACCGTGGTCACCACCTTGCCCGTGAGGATGATGGCCTCAGCGGCGACGGCCGCCCGGGCAAGGCCGAGCGAGACCGCGCAGGCAAGCGCGGCAAGCGCCCACAGGGCGCCGCGAGGAAGGATCGTTGCACGGAACATCAGATGATCTCCTTGGCGGGCGGCCCGAGAAAGCGCTCCTGGAGGAGGTTTGCGATATACATCCATTCAAGCCGGGCGAGATTGTATTCCAGTTCGGCCCTGATATAGGCGATGCGCGCATTGGCGGCCGCTTCCTCGCCCTCCACCACCTGGGGCAGCTCGACCGTGCCTTCGTCAAAGGCGATGCGCGCCTCCTTGTACTTCATTTCCGCGGTTTCGAGCCGGATCTTCTGCACCTTGAGGTCGGTCTCCGCCAGGGTCACCCTTTGCTCGGCCTGGAGCCAGTTGTAGGAATACTCCGTGCGCCTGCGCGCGATGTCGTGGAAGGCCTGGGCCTTCTTCATGCGCGCGGTCTGCACGTCCCGGTAGCGCCGCCCCCAGTCGATGAGCGGGAAGTCGAAGTTCACATGCAGGAAGTAGTCGTCCTTGCCGTTGGGCGGCTGGTATTGGCCCGCGGGCGGCGAATCGTTGACGTAGAACGAGATGTTGGGCACATACTGGGCCCAGGCCAGCATGATGTTGTAGTCGCTGAGCTTGAGCTGGGCCCGCAGCAGGAGCTCGTCCTCGGTCATGGCCCAGCGGTCCTCCCACTTGAGGGTGTGGCCGTCGAAGCCCTCGAGGATGTCGTCCGCGCTCCCGGGGTCCACCCTGAGGCGCTGCTCCGGCTCCACCCCGGCGATGAGCTTGATGCGCGTGCGGTCGATGGTTTCCTCCTGGGTGGACTTCTCCACGTTGAGCTCGCGCTCGCGCTGGCTCTGGCGCGCCATGTCAAGGGACGTGCCCTGGCGGCCGTCCACGGCCTCCACCTGCTGCCAGTACTGCACGAGGTTCGTGCCGAGGGGCAGTATCCCCTTCTGCGCCGCCAGTATCCTGCGGCGAGCCTCCAGCTTGAGGTAGCTCTGGGCCATTTCGTAGATGACGTCGCCCACGGCCTTGCGGTGCGTGGAAATGGCCACGTTGACGAGCCCCTGCTGCACCTTGTTCTCGAAATAGGTGGCCACCGGGTTGGGGAAGGGCGCGTAAAAGGAGGCGCGCAGCCTGGGGCGCCCGTAGTCGGACGGCGTATTGCGCACGTTCATGTTGTAGCGGGTGATATTGTTGGAGACCGTGAGCACCATGCGGGGCTCGGGCAGGTATTTCCAGCCCGCGTTGGTGCGCGCGAGACGGTTGATCTCCAGGTCCACCGCGCTGTTCACCAGCAGGGGCGACTGCTGGATGGTGAGGAAGACCAGTTCCTCGAAGCTGAACTGCTTGTCGGGGTCATAGAGGTTGGGGACGACAGCCTCCAGCTTGTCCTTGTTCTCCACGGGCACGCCCGGGGCTTCGTCGAGCCAGTGCCTCGGCGGCAGCTCAGGCGACTTCATGCTCGCCTTGCTGGAGGAACAGGCCACGGCGAACAGCGCGAGGAGGAGGACCAGCAGCAGGGGCGCCGCACGGCGCAGGCTGCCGGCGGCCGCACGGCCCTTGGCGCGGGATACGGGAAAAATGTGCTTCATGGACATCCTTGGGGCCGCATGAGGGCGGCCATGGTTCAGCGCAGCCTGCCTTGGCGCGGCGGGGGCACCCGCTCGCGCACGCTTCAGGCGGTGCCATCCTGCCGGGGTGTATCGGGCCGGGGCGTGGCCGGCCGCTCGAACTCCAGATGGTGCACGGTCAGCAGGGTCTCCCCTCCGGGGCCGGACACCTGGGCGTCAAAGCGCACGCGGGCGCCGTCATCCCAGGTGCGCCGCACCTCCAGCGTGCGGGCGCCTGCGGCTGGGCCGGCCTCTTCTCCTGGCGCCAGAAGCCCGAAGCGGATATAGCCCACGCCCTCGCAACGCCAGGCCGGAGCCGCCGCGTCAGGAGCTTCCGCCAGGAGCACCAGAAGGGCACCCTGCATGACGGCGGCCGTGAGCTGCAATGCGAAAGCATAGCCCCAATCCGCCCGCGGAGCAATGGGAAAGGCCGCGGCCCTGCCCGGCGCGAGCAATCCCGCATGGACGGCGAGCACATCGCCGTCCGCCGTGAAGGACAGCGGCGCAAGCTCGGAGATGAGGCGCCAGTCGGGCCCGAGGCCGAGGCGGCCATAGAGGCCCGGGAGCGGCAGGGGGGCGCCGGGCTGTCCTGGCGGAGCGGGCAACGGCGCGAGCGGCGGCGCGGCCCGCGGCCCCGGGGCCAGCAGGGCCATGGCGTCGGCGAGCGGCGCAAAGGTGTCCGTGTGCCGGCCATTGGCCGTGAGTTCCCGGATGTCGAGGGCCGTGCGGCACATGCGCGTCATGGCCCCGTCGTGCATGATCCACGGGCGGCCGCGCGCGGTCACGCGGCCCTCGCGGGTGATGCCCGGCGCAAGGGCGGCCGGCGCAAAAAAGCGCACGTCGGAAAAGCCCGTCACCGTGAGCCACGGCAGGAGCAGGCGCGCCCCCTGCAGGAGGGCAAGCAAAGCGCGCGAAAAGGGCAGCCATGGCCCGGGAGCGCCCTCACCGCAGCCGCCATGCTGAAGCAGGGCCGGGTCCGCAAAGGCGGAAAACTGGCAGCCGCCCTGAAAGAGGCCGCTTTCCGCCTGAAGCGGCGGCTGCGCGCCGGCCCAAGGCTCGGGGTAGACCGGCGCGGAGACCTCGGGCCTGTCCAGAAGGGGCGCCTTTGCCGGGCGAAAGCCCTCTTCGGCAAGGCTCCAGAGGACGGTCTGGCCCTTGCCGCGGAAAAGCTCGGCGGCGCAGCGGTCGCCCAGGGCGTCGCGCCCGAGCGGCCGGCCGTCGTCAAGCAGCGCCACCACGGGCGCGGCGCCGGCGCCGGCCATGGCCTGCATCCAGCCAGCGAGAGGCGCGCCCGCTTCGCCGATACGAACGGCCTCCGCCTGCTCCCTTGTGGCGCGAAAGCGCCGCAGGCAGACGAACCAGGGGCGCGCATGCCCGGCGCACCATGCGCCCAGGGCCAGTGCGAGGGCCGCATCCGGCGCCCCGCCTCCATCGCCCAAAGTTCCGGCAGGTGGCACCAAAACGATGCCGTCCAGCCGGCCTTCCGCGGCCAGCAGGGCGTCGAGGGCCGCGCCCAGCGCCCCGGGGCTTTCCAGAGCGTCATCCGGCAGCGGCAGGATACGGCTCCCGGCCTTTGCCAGCGGCGCGCAGGCCTGCGCAAGGCCCTGCGGCACGGCGAGCGTGGCCCCGAACGCGGCGAGGCCGCTCCAGAGCGCCGGCAAAAGCTCCCCGTCCTGCACGCAGAGCGCATAGACCCGGCCCGCTTCCACGCCCGGGCCGAAGCCGGCAGGGTCCAGCGGCAGGAGCCGGGCGCCGTCGCCCGCGGGCGGCGCCAGGCGCAGCAGCGGCGCGAAGGGGCCGCGCCGGCGCGGCCTCGGGGCGCCCCCTGCCGGCACGGCAGCGGCGTCTTTGCTGCCGCGTCCGAGGAGCACGCGCACAAGGTCGCCCACGGTGCTCACCCGGAGCAGGGCTTCAAATTCCGCGTGCACACCGAGGCGGCGCTCCGCCTCCTGCAGGAGGAGCGGAAAGCGGCTCGAGCGCAGGGCGAGGTCATAGCGCAAATCGTGCTCGGGCCTGAGCTCGTCCGCGGGACGGCCGCAGGCCTCGGCCAGCAGCTCCAGCACCTGCCGGGCCTTCTCCGCATCCTCCCCGAAGAAGAGCTCGACGGGCGCGGTTTTCGGCGCCCCCGCCGCAGGAGTGAGGGCCGCGGTGGCCGGTTCGGGGCCAGTCTCGGCGCCCGTCTCTGCGGGCGTCGGGGCCTCGGTGGGCCGGCGCTCTCCGCGCACCTTGCGGATGGCCGAAAGCCGCAGATGCCCGAGCGCGTAGAGCCGTGCGCAGGCCTCGCGCATGGCCGCGACCTCGGCGCCCTTGCGGCCCGCGGAGAAGCAGAGCGCCCGGGGCTCGCAGTCGGCCACGAGCCCGCAGAGCGTGTCCTGCGGGCCGAGCTCCAGGAATTGCCGGATGCCGTCGCGCCGCCACATGGCGTCCACACAGTCGGTCCAGGCGACGGTGTTCTCGTCCAAATCGGTGATGTAGCGGCAGATGGAGGGCTGGTCGTCGGGATAATAGCCCGCGGTGATGCCACTCAGCATGGGCACCCGGGCCGGGTGCATCTCGAGCGCCCCGAGCCTTCGCTGCGAGAGGTCGCGCAGGATGCGCATGCCCGGATGGTGGAAGGCGAGGCTCACGTTGAGCACCATGGAGGGCACCCGGCGCTTGCGCAAGGCGGCGCGCGCCTCCTTGAGGGCTTCGCGCGGGCCGCTCAGGATGAACTGGCGCGGCGTGTTGCGGTTGGAGACATACAGGTCGGGCCAGGCCGCAAGGGTCTCGTCGATGACGGCCGCCTCGGCATGCACGGCCATCATGCCCGTGTCGCGCGTGGCCTTGGCTTCGAGCTCGGCCATGTGCTCGGCGCGGGTCTCGAGGATGTACCAGGCCTCGGAAAGGCCGTAGATGCCGGCGAGCGAGAGCGCGATGAGCTCCCCAAGGCTGTGGCCGCAGAAGAGCGCGGGCTCAAGCCCCAAAGAGGCGAACTGGCACCACTGGGCGTATTCGAGGAGGAAGAGATACGGGATCTGGCGCCGGGTGTGGCTGATGGCCTCCACGTCGGTCTCGTCCATGAGCCCGAGGATGTCCCAGTCGGCGAGAGCGGCCACGCGGTCCATGCCTTCGCGCGCCGCCGGGAAGTTGTCATAGAGCTCACGGCCCATGCCGGGCCAGAAGGAGCCCAGGCCGCAGCACATGACGGCGAGCGGCTGGGCGCCGGTCTCCGGCGCGAGCCAGATGCCACGGGAGGAAAGAGCCTTGAGCGCTTCTGCATCCGGCTCCGGCGCAAGCCCCGCCACCTCCTCGCGCCAGAGGGGGGACAGGCTCGCAAGGCGCCAGAAGGCGCCCCCCTGGGTGAGGCGCGCGTAGCGCACGCCGTCGAGCGCCACGTCCTGTACGGCGCCAGCGGCAGCCGGCCCAGCGCTGGCATTGGGGCTGGGGCCGGGGGCGGCTTCAGGCGGGATGGGCTGTTCGTCCCTGGGCATGGGCGGGGTCCTGCACAAAATTTTCCGGGCGGTGAAAAATCGCGGCGGAAAATGGTAGGCCGTATCCGGGCGCATGTCCAGCCCGGGCGCGCGGCCGGCGTCCCGGAAAGGCCCGGCATGCGTGCGCCGATGCCGTTCCGGGCACAACGGGCTTGCCTTGCGGGAGTGCTTGCGCTAGAGATAAAGCGTCTATCGCCGTGGGTATTTCCCGCTGCGCTCCCCGACAAAATCGTGCGCGGGGCGCCCCGTGCTGCACATAGTCATTTTAAGGGAAAAGGCATGAAGAACGAGCACTCCGCCGCGCAAGCGGCCGGGCAGCAAGACGCCAAGGGCGGTTTCAACCGCATGCGCTCCAAGCTCTCCTTCGAGCGCATGGTGGACCTCGCCGAAAGCATGGGCCTCGAAAATCCGCTCTTCGCCTGCCACGACCAGGCGGCCAAGGCCACCACCCTGATCGACGGCAAGGAATATATCAATTTTTCCACCTATGACTATCTCGACATCAATGCCCATCCCGAAATCACGGCCGCCGTGGCCGAAACCGCGGCGCGCTTCGGCACCTCGGCCGGCGCGAGCCGCCTCGTGGGCGGCGAGAGGCCCCCGCACCGCGAGCTTGAGCGCGCCTTCGCCGACCTCTACGACGTTGAGGACGCCATCGTCTATGTGAGCGGCCACGCCACCAATGTCTCCACCCTGGGCTTCATGTTCGGCTCGCGCGACGCCATCTTCCACGACGGCCTCGCGCACAATTCCCTCGTGCAGGGCGCGCGCCTTTCGGGCGCCACCCGCTATTCCTACGAGCACAACGACTGCGACGCCCTTGAGGAGATGCTCAAGGCCCACCGCGCGGAGCACCGCTACGCGGTCATCGTCACCGAGGGCCTGTTCAGCATGGACGGCAATATCCCGGACCTGCCGCGCATCATCGAGCTCAAGAAAAAGTACGACTGCATGCTCCTCGTGGACGAGGCCCATTCCCTCGGCGTGCTCGGCAAGACCGGCCGCGGCGTGCGCGAGTATTTCGGCATCGACCCCACGGACGTGGACATGTGGATGAGCACGCTCTCCAAGTCCATGTGCGGCTGCGGCGGCTTCATCGCCGGCCGCGCGGACCTTGTGCGCTTCCTTAAATACGGCTCGCCGGGCTTCGTCTTCAGCGTGGGCATGCCGCCGGTCATCGCCACGGCCTGCCACAAGGCGCTGGAGATCATGCTGCGCGAGCCGGAGCGCGTGCACCGCCTCCAGAACATCAGCCAGTATTTCCTCCACTACGCCCAGAGCAAGGGGCTCGATACCGGCGCGGCCCAGGGCTATGCGGTGCTGCCGGTGATCGTGGGCGACTCGCTCGTCTCGGGCTTCCTCTCGCAGGCGCTCTTCAAGCGCGGCATCTATGTCATGCCCATCTCCTTCCCGGCGGTGAAGGAGGGCACGGCCCGCCTGCGCTTCTTCATCTCCGCCTCGCACACCGAGGAGCACGTGCGCGCCGCCGTGGACGCCGTGGCCGAAGAGCTGCCCCGGGCCAAGGCGCTGGTGGCCGAATACCAGGCGGCGCAGGGGGCCGCGAGCTGAAGGCCGGCATGCCCGCCCCCCACGTCTCCCCTGCCGGTGCCGCCGCGCCCGGCTCTCCGAACGCTCCCGACGGCCGCGCCCCCAGCGGCTGCCCCCCTGACGCGGCGCCCCTGACTGCTTCCGCGGTCGCGCCGGTCATCGGCTATGTGCTGCTCTGGTTCCCCCTTTCCTCCGAGACCTTCATCTTCCGCGAGGTCGTCCAGCTGCGCGAGCTCGGGCTCGATATCCGCGTCTACACCATGTACGGCGCGGCGCTCAGGGGCTGCTCGCGCGAGATGCGCGAGTACCCGGGCCCGGTGACGCGCATGGGCGTGGCCGCGTTTTTCCGCATCTTCGCAGCCTTTTTCCGCGCACTTGGCAAAAACCCGCACCTTGTCTGGCAGCTTCTGCGCGAGGGCTTTTTCCGCCGCATGCGCAATGCGGAGGCGCTGGGCGAAAACCTCTGGTGCTTCATGGCCGGCTTCCTCCTCGCCGAGGACTGCACCCGCGACGGCGTGACGCTCATCCACTCCTCCTGGGCCAATGGCCCGGCTACGGCGGCCTGGGTGGCCTCGCGCCTCACCGGCATCCCCTTCGCCTTCACGGGCCGCGCCGGCGACATCTATCCCGAGGACGGCCTCTTGCGCGAGAAATCGCGCGACGCGCTCTTCATCCGCACCAACAATGCGGCCAATGTGGCCTGGCTTGCGCGCTTCTGCCCGCCCGGCGCCGAGGGCAAGGTGCGCCTTGTTTACAACAGCCTGACCTTCACCGAGCGCGAGCCCGGTGCGCTCCCCATGCAGCCGCCCTACCGGCTGCTCGCCGTGGGGCGCTTCGCGCGCACCAAGGGCTTCCCCGAGCTCATCACCGCCCTCGCCCGGCTCCGGCGCGAGCGCGTGCCCGTGCGCCTCACCCTCGTGGGCGACGGCGCGTGGCGCGGCCGCCTCGTGCGCCAGATCCGCCGGCTCGGCCTTGCGGGCTGCATCGACCTGCCGGGCTTCGTGCCCCATGACGAATTGCGCCGCTACATGCAGACCCACGACATGCTCGTGGTGCCGAGCGTGGTCCACAGCAACGGCGACCGCGACGGCATCCCCAATGTCATCATGGAGGCGCTCTCCATGGGCCTGCCAGTGGTGGCCACCGATGTCTGCGGCATCGCCGAGGTCATCCGCGACGGCGAGACCGGCCTGCTCGTGCCTGAGCGCGACCCCGCGGCCCTGGCCTGCGCCGTGCGCCGCATGCTGGCCGACCGCGAACGCGCCCGGGCCATGGCGCTGGCCGGCCGCGACCTCGTGGAGGCCATGTTCGACCGCGGCCGCAATATCGCGGCCCTGCGCGACCTCTATGCGGAGGCCGCGGCCCCGGAGGCGGCGCCATGACGGCCCCGGCCCCCCGACCCAACGGCCTCCCCGAGCCCGGGACGAAGCGCCCCCTGACGCTCGTCCTGAGCCTCGATGTGGAGGAGGAAGGGCTTTTCGGCGGCACCTACGCCTGCCGCGCGCCCGGCGTGCGCAATACGGGGGCGCTCCTGCGGCTCGCCCCGCTGCTCGAGCGCGGGATAAAGCCTACCTTGTTCTGCGCGCACAGTGTCCTCACCGATGCTCCCTCCTGCCGGGTGCTCGCCCGCTTACGCGACGACCACGGCGCGGAGATCGGCGCCCATCTCCACCACTGGAACACGCCTCCGCTCACGCCCGAAGCGGCCGCCGCGCCCGGCTGCATGCTCACGCGCGTGCCGGCGGCCGCCGTGCCGCAGGAGGGCATGGCCGCCAAGCTGGCCACGCTCTTCCAGGCGGCCGAAACCTTCCAGGGCGCGCCCGTGCGCTCCTTCCGCATGGGCCGCTGGGATCTGCATGCGCCGCTCTGGCCGCTCCTCGGGGAATTCGGCGTGCGCTGTGACGCTTCGGTGCGCCCGCTCCACCGCGGCAGGGACAGCATGGCCGGCCCCGACCATTTCGACGCCCCCGCCGACCCTTACTGGGTGGACGCCCGGGCCACGCGCATCCTCGAGATGCCGCTCACAGTGACGCCGCTCTTCTCCTGGCTGCCCGGGCTTTCCGGGGCGCTTCCCGCGGGCGCCGGCGCGGCCATGCAGGCGGGCCTCAGGCACTGGGGGGCGCTGGCGCTCCTGCCGGTGGAGCATCCGCTTGCGCTCCTCAAGCTCACCACCCTGCTCCATGCTAGCCGCGGGGGCCGGGTGCTCTCGCTCACCTGGCATTCGTCCGAGCTCTTCCCGGGCGGCGCCCCGCATGTGCCGGACGAGGCCACGGTCACGCGCTTCCTCGACAAGATGTGCGCCTATGTGGACTGGCTCGCCGAAAGCTTTGACCTGCGCTTCCGCACGCTCGAAGAACTGCGCCGCGACGCCGAGGCCGGGGAACTCCACGCACAGGAGGCCCCCGCCGGCACTGGCGACTGGACGGCACCCGCAGGGGACGAAAAACCCGCCGCTGCCAGCGCGCGGCCGGCCACGGAGCGCGCGGGCGGCCCGTGGGAGCGCCCCGCCAGGGAGGGCCGGCCATGAGCCTCTTCCCGCGCCTTACGAGGCCAGCGCCGGTCTGCGCCTGCGCTGACCCGGAGCAGCCCCCCCTGCCGCCCGGCCTGCCGCATGTGGCCTATGTGCTGCTCTGGTATCCGCTCTTCACGCAGCCCTTTATTTTCCGCGAGGTGGAAGCCCTGCGCGAGCGATTGCCGCTCACGGTCTACACGCTCTACGGCCGCAATCTGCGCCACTGTTCCGACGAGATGCAGGCGCGGGGCGCCCACGCGCGGCCGGGCGGCATCCGGGCGCTGCCTCGCTATTGCCTTGAGCTTCTGCGCCAGCTGTGCACCCATCCCGTGCGGCTCTGGCGCCTGTTCCGCCGCAGTTGCTGCCGCCGCTGGCAGAGCTGGGAAGTGCTGGGCGAAAATCTCTGGGCCTTTCTCGCCGGCCTTTCGCTGGGGCGCGAGTTCCGCGAGGGCGGCATCGACCTTGTGTACGCGCCGTGGCCGCGCGGCGCGGCCACAGCGGCCTGGGTGGCCGCGAGCGTGGCAAATCTTCCCTTTGCCACGGCCGCGCGCGGCGACAATCTCGCCCCGGCCGACCCGGATCTCGCCGACAAGTTCGCGGCCGCCGTGCTCGTGCGGGCCAACAACGCCGCGGACAAGGCCCGCATCGAGGCCTTCGGCGCCGGCGAGGCCGGGGGCAAGACCGCCCTTGTGTATAACGGCCTCACGCTGCCCGCGCCCGGGTCCGAGGTGACGGACGGTTCTGCCCGCTTCCTCCCCGGGCCGCTGCGCCTGCTGGCCGTGGGCCGCTTCGACGTGACCAAGGGCTTTGACGTGCTCCTGCGCGCCTGCGCCCTGCTCAAGCAGCGCGGGCTCGACTTCCGCCTCACCCTCGCCGGTGGCGGCGGCAAGGTCATGGGCCTCGGCAACATGGAAGACCAGCTCCGCCGGCTGCGCACCGAGCTCGGCCTCACGCAGGATGTGGACATGCCGGGCCTCATCTCGCACAACGAGCTCCCGGGCCTGCTCGCCGGGCATGACATCTTTCTCGCGCCCTGCGTGGTGCACGCCTCGGGCCGGCGCGACGGCATCCCCAACACGGTCATCGAGGCCATGGCCTACGGCCTACCGGTGGTGGGGACCACGGTCAACGCGCTCCCCGAGGTCATCCGCCACGGCGAGACCGGCCTTGCCGTGCCCCCGGACGATGCCGAGGCGCTTGCCCGCGCCGTGCTCGAGCTTGCGGAGGATCCTGCCCGCGCCCGGGCCATGGGCCGCGCCGGCGCGCGCCTGGCGAAGGAAATGTTCGACGCGGAGGCCAACGCGGACCGGCTGGCGGAACTCTTCCGTGCGGCCTGGGAAGACTGGCGGCGAGAACAGGGAAAGAGCGCCGGACGCAAAGGAGCGGACACATGTGCGGCATAGCGGGCGTGGTGCGCCTTGACGGGAGCGCGCTTGCGCCGGGCGCGCTCAGGGCGCTCAAGGCCATGACCGACAGCATGATCTCGCGCGGGCCGGACGGCGAGGGCTTCTGGCGCGAGGGCCCGGCCGCGCTCGGGCACCGGCGCCTCTCCATCATCGACCTCGCGGGCGGCAGCCAGCCCATGCAGAGCGCGGACGGCCGCTTCTGCGTGGTGCACAACGGCGAGATCTACAATTTCCGGGAGCTTCGGCGCGAGCTTGAGGCCCGGGGCGCCCGCTTCCGCACCGATTCGGACACGGAAGTGGTGCTCGAGGCCTATGCCGCATGGGGCGAGGAGTGCCTTTCGCGCCTCGAGGGCATGTTCGCCTTTGCCGTGTGGGATGGCCCCCGCCGGCGCCTCTTCTGCGCGCGCGACCGCTTCGGCAAGAAGCCCTTTTTCTACACCCTCCAGAACGGCGTGTTCTGCTTCGCTTCCGAGCTTTCCGCGCTCTCGCTGCTCGGCCGCCCCCTGCCCGCAAACGCCCCCGCGCCGGCAGGCGTGCCCGAGGGGACCGCGCCGCCGGACTTTCTGCCCTTCCGCTTCCATCTCGACGCCACGGCGCTCATGCGCTACCTCGCGTATGAATACGTGCCCACACCCGGCACCATGTACCGGGAGGTCAAAAGCCTCGAGCCCGCGCATTATTGTATGGTGGAGACGGGAAAGCACGCGGAGCCCGCGCCCGTGCGCTACTGGGACCTGCCCATGCCCGCGGCCGCGCCCCCCGCTGACGAGCCCGAACTCTGCCTTGAGCTCGAACGGCTCATGGCCCAGGCCGTGCGCCGGCGCCTCGTGAGCGACGTGCCGCTCGGGGTCTTCCTGTCGGGTGGCATCGACTCCTCCATCGTGGCCGGGCTCATGGCGCGCGAGTCGTCCACGCCCGTGATGAGCTTTTCCATCGGCTTCACCGAGGCGAGCTACGACGAGTCGCGCTATGCGCGCATCGCGGCCACGGCTTTCGGCACCGAGCATCATGAGCGCATCCTTTCGGCAGCGGAGTGCGCCGACGAGCTGCCCGGCATCGTGAGCCGCATGGACGTGCCCATGGCCGACGCCTCCTGCGCGCCCACCTGGCTGCTCTCGGGCGTGGCGCGCGAGCGCGTCACCGTGGCTCTCGGCGGGGACGGCGCGGACGAGCTCTGGGCCGGCTACGAGCACTACATCGGCTACCGCATCGCGCAGCGCTACAACGCGCTCCCGGCATGGCTCAGGCGCCGGGTCATCGAGCCCATCGTGCGGCATTTGCCCGAATCCTCGGGCTATATCAATCCGCGCCTCGCCTGCGAGACCTTCCTGCGCGGCGCGGCCGCTCCGGACTGGCTGCGCGTGCAGACCATGCTCACCGCGCTCGGGCCCGACATGCAGCGCGAGGTGCTCTCGCCGGCGTGGCTCGCGGCCCACGGCGGCAAGGCGGCGCTTGCGCCGGAAACGCTCTTCGCGCCCACGCGCGCCCAGTACGGGCACTGGCTGCCCGAAGGCGCGGCCGCGCCCTTGGCCCGCGCGTTCCATGTGTATGTGCGCCAGTTCATGCTCGACGACATCCTCGTCAAGGTGGACCGCTGCTCCATGCTGCACTCGCTGGAGGTGCGCGCGCCCTTCCTCGACCGTGAGGTGGCCGAATTTGCCGCGAGGCTCCCCGTGAGCCTGCGCCTGCACGGTTTCAAGCGCAAGTACCTGCTCAAGAAGGCCTTTGCCGGGCTGTTGCCGCCGGAGATCCTGCACCGCAACAAGCGCGGCTTCCAGATCCCGGTGGCCGAGTGGTTGCGCGGCAAGCTCAGGCCGCTCTTGGACGAACTGCTCGGCGAGCGCGCCCTGAAAGAGCAGGGCCTTTTCGACCCGCTGGCCGTGCGCCGCCTCGTGGAGGCCCACTGCTCGGGCCGCGCCGACCTGCGCAAGCCCCTGTGGACGCTCGTGGTGCTCGAGCTCTGGCTTCGGGCCAACCCGGCGGAGTTCTGAGGCGCGGGGAAACCTTGTCTGTAGGCTACGGCACCTTATATTCACTGAGGCCGCAGTTGCTCATTCCTTAAATCCGTCTGGAGCGAAGCGGAAGACGGGTGCTGGTGCCGGAAGAATCCTAAAAAATAAGATTTTTCGGCGCTGGCAAGGAAGATAAAAATTTTCGACGGGAGTGTACTTAAGTACTCGACCGAGAAAATTTTTCTCTGACGCAGCCAGCGCCGAAAGGGCTGTTTTTGACGGATAATTTCGGCATTAAGAACGCAACACCGCACCACCAGCCCAAACTCGCGGCGCGTTTCCCAACAGGCCCGGCGCCGCAGTCCATCCACCCCCGCAAGGAGGTTCGCATGACCAGCCAGCTCAAGACCATGCTCCTGCTGGCCCTGCTTTCCGGCATCATCATCGTGCTCGGCGGCCTGCTCGGCGGCCGCAGCGGCGTCATCCTCGCCTTCGGGCTCGCCATCGTGATGAATGTCGGCAGTTACTGGTATTCGGACAAGATCGTGCTCTCCATGTACCACGCGCGGGAATTGACGCCCGAGGAGGCGCCCTATTTGCACGACATCGTGGGCGAGCTCGCGCGCAATGCCGGCGTTCCCAAGCCGCGCGTCTGCGTCATCCCCGAGGAGGCGCCCAACGCCTTCGCCACCGGGCGCGACCCCGAGCATGCGGTCATCGCCGTCACCGAGGGCATATTGCGCCTGCTCTCGCCCACAGAGCTGCGCGGCGTGGTGGCCCACGAAATGGGCCATGTGGTCAACCGCGACATCCTCATCCAGACGGTGGCCGGGGTCATGGCCTCGGCCATCGTGACCCTCGCCAATATCTTCCAGTTCACGGCCATTTTCGGCGGCCACCGCGACGGCGAAGGCGGCGGCAACCCCATCGGCGCGCTGGTGCTGGCCCTGCTGGCGCCCATGGCCGCCGGCCTCATCCAGATGGCCATCTCGCGCTCGCGCGAATTCCTCGCGGACGAGACCGGCGCCCGCCTCTGCGGGCAGCCCCTGGCGCTGGCCGGCGCGCTCTACAAGCTCGGCCAGGCGAGCGGCAGCATCCCCATGCGCTCCGGCAACCCGAGCACGGCCGAGATGTTCATCGTGGCGCCGCTCTTCGGGCGCGACGGCGGCGTGGCCAAGCTCTTCAGCACCCACCCGCCGCTTGAGGAACGCATCGAGCGCCTGCGCGTCATGGCCGAGCATGGCTAGGCCGCTGCGCTGCGCCAAACTGGCCGCGCCGCTTGCGCTGGCCTTCGCGCTCGCGGCCTGCGGCGGGGGCCATCAGGTATTGCCCCTGCAGGCGCCCGTGCCCCCGGAGGACTGCCCCGCGCTCTATGTCGTGGCGCCGGGCAATTATATCGTTGACCTGGCCGGGGGCGCGGCCGTGGTGCTCGATCCCTCGGTGCGGGAATTTCCGCTCTTTTGCGCGCCCGAAACCGCCGCAAAAGCCCTTGCGGCCGAACAGGATTCCGGGCGCCTCCCGGCTGGCGACTGGCGCGTCTACCGCCTTGAAGGCGGCTTCGCCGAGCTCGTGCAGCCGGCCGAAGCCGGGGGGCCGAGCCCCTACGCGCTGGCCCGGCGGGCGCGCCTCGCCGACTGGGTGAGCGCGGACGGAAACGGGGGAGGAAAATGACAGCCAACGCACTGCCGCTGCTGGAAAGGCTCAATGCCGCGCCCCTGCTCAGGCCCTGGGGCCTGCCGCGCTCCGTGCGGGAGGCCTGCTGCATCGTCTGCCACGAGCATCTCGGGTTGGTGGCGCAGTTCTGCGCCGCGTACCCGGGCCTGGACATCCCGCTCATCGTGGTGCCTGATCTTCCCGAGGGCGCGCCGCGCCGGCTCACGCTGCCCGGCCCCAAGGCCCGGGAAATACCCTTGCGCGGGGTGGAACGCCTCGGCACGACGCCCCAGTGGCCGAAAGTCTTTCTGGTGCCCGACCCGGTGATGCTGGCCGCGGTGTGCCGGCTCATGGCCGTCTACGGCGGCGGCATGCTCTATCTGGAGGGCTTCCGCGAGCCCCCCTTCGGGCTGCGCAAGCCCCTGCCGGACTTTTTCGCCCGCCACGCGGCGCAGCTCGAGCAGGTCTGCGCCATGCTGGCCGACGAGGCGAGCCGCATCACCTACGCCGCGCGCGTCAAGGCCATCCTCACCGGAGACGCGGGCTACCTGCCCGTCACCACGCACGGCGAATACGAGCACCCGCGCATCCGCCCCAAGGCCGGCGACATCATGATCGACGGCGGCGTGTCCGACATGGTGGGCGCGCAGGTGGCCTTTGCCGAGGCCGTTGGCCCCGAAGGCCGGGTGCACGGCTTCGAGCCCATTCCCTGGATGGCGGACAAGGCGGCCGACGCACTGGCGAAATGGCCGTGGTATACGCTGCACACGGCCGGGCTGGCGGAAAAGCGGGGGCAGGCGGTCTTCGCCTCGCTGCGCGACTCCTCGCACATCTGTGCGAATCAAGGGGCGAATCAGGGGGCGGACGATGGAGCCGGCGGCGAGGGCACGGTGCGCTGCGAGCTCACAAGCATCGACGAGGTGGTGCGCGAGGAGGGACTTTCCCGCGTGGACTGCATCAAGCTGGACGTGGAGGGCGCGGAGCTCGACGCCCTGCGCGGCGCCGAGGAGACCATCCGCCGCTTCCGGCCGAGGCTCATCATCTGCCTCTACCACAAGCCGGAAGACCTCGTGACCCTGCCGCTCTATGTGAAGAGCCTGGTGCCGGGCTACCGACTCGAGGTGGCGCACGCCTCCTGCGGCTTCACGGACACCATCCTCTATGCGGAGGCGCCGGGGGTCTGAGGGGCGCCCCTACCCCGCCAGCTTCGCGAGCGCGTCGCCCACGCGGCTGAGGGCGACGGCGAGCGTGTCGTCGGCCACGGCATAGGAGAGGCGCACGCAATTGTCGTCACCGAAGGCCGCGCCGGGCACGAGCGCCACATGCGCCTCGTCCAGCAGGTAGGAACAGAGGGCCGTGGAGTCGTTGACCGCCCCGCCGTAGAGCGCGCTCACATCCACAAAGAGGTAGAAGGCGCCGTCGGGCCTGGGGCAGACGGCCTTGGGCCAGCCGGCCACGATGTCCATGGCGAGGTCCCGGCGGCGGCGGAAGGCCTCGCGCATCTCAATGACGCAGTCATCCGGCCCTTCCAGCGCGGCCAGCGCGGCCTTTTGCGCCACGGAGCAGACATTGGAGAGGCTGTGCCCCTGAAGCGAGGTCATCTTTTTGATGATTTCCGGGTGCGCTGCCAGGAAGCCCACGCGCCAGCCGGTCATGGCGTAGCTCTTGGCGAGGCCGTTGGCCACGGCCACGAGCTCGGGGCAGTGGGCGAACCAGGTGATGGCGCTCGTCATCTGCGCGGGCGGATAGACAAGCTGGTCATAGATCTCGTCCGAGAGGACGAAGATATTGCGCGCCAGCGCCCAGCGCATGATCTGCATGAATTCCCGGTCGGCATAGACCGCGCCCGTGGGATTGCTCGGCGTGTTCAGGATGAGCATGCGCGTCTTGTCCGTGACCGCGTTCTCGAGCATGAGCGGCGTCACCTTGAAGCCCTGGGCCGCGCCGGCATGCACGGTCACGGGCACGCCGCCCGCCAGCCGCACCATGTCGGGATAGCTCACCCAGTAGGGCGACGGGATGAGCACCTCGTCGCCGGGGTTGATGGTGGTCTGGATGAGGGTGTAGAGGCATTGCTTGCCGCCCGCGCCGATGATGATGGATTCCGGCGCCACGGGTGTCGCGTAGTGGCGCTCGAAATAGCGGCCGGCCGCGCGCCTGAGCTCCGGGATGCCGGCCACGGCCGTGTAGCGGGTGAAATTGGCGTCAATGGCGGCCTTGGCCGCTTCTTTGATGTGCTCGGGCGTGGGGAAGTCCGGCTCGCCCACGGCGAGGCTCGTCACCGCCACGCCCTGCGCCCTGAGCTCCTGCGCCCGGGTGTTGATGGCAAGGGTCAGGGATGGCTGGATCTGGCTCAGGCGTTCGGCGATCTGCATGGCGGGCTCCTGTGGGGATGGGCGGCTACGGCCGCGCGGATGCCGGTATTTTTAGCAGCTTCACCGGGGGGTGTAAATGCGGGAGGACGCACGCGCAAGCCGCGGGCAGACGGCGCCGCTCCTGCCGCTTGCGGCCTCGTGCCGGGTGGGGGCCTTCGTGCGCCGCGTCAAGCGCTTCAGCGTGGAGCTCGCAACCGGCGCCGGCCCGCTCTGGGCGCACAGCAACAATTCCGGCTCCATGCTCGGGCTCACGCGGCCCGGGGCGCCTGTGCTCGTTTCCCCGGCGGCAGCGGCGGGCCGCAAGCTCCCGTATACGCAGGAGGCGGTCTGGCTCGCCGAACGCGCCGCGCCGGGCGCGGTGGACGCTTGCGCCGTGGAAGCCGCCGCGCGCGCCGGGGCGCTCCCCACCGGGCGCGGCTTCTGGGTGGGCGTCAACACCTCAAGCCCCAACAGGATGCTGGAAGCGGCCTTCCGCGCCGGGCGCCTCCCCTTTGCGGCCGGGTATAGCGAGCTCAGGCGCGAGGCCAAACGCGGCCAGAGCCGCCTTGACGGCCTTTTCACCGGCCCGGGCCTTGCGCCGCTGTGGGTGGAGTGCAAAAACGTGACCATGGTGGAGGACGACGCCGCCTGCTTCCCCGATGCGGCGAGCGAGCGCGGCCGCAAGCATTTGCGCGAGCTCATGGACATCGTGGCCCAAGGGGAACGCGCGGCCATGTTTTACCTCGTGCAGCGGCCGGACGGCCGCTGCTTCGCCCCGGCGGACTTCATCGACCCGGACTATGCGGCGCTTTTCGCCAAGGCGCTGGCCGCGGGCGTGGAGATGTATCCCTTCCGCGCGGTGGTGACGCCGGCCGGCATCGACCTCGGCCCCGCGCTTCCTCTGGCGCCGCGCCTTGCCCTTGGCGCCAAAGCGGGATAGCCTGCGCTTTCCCGCGCCTGCTCCGCCCCGCAACACCACGGAAGCCCCCCATGCCCGACGCCAAAAGCTCCCGCTTCATCCCCGACCACTCCCCGGAACGCCTGCGCGAGATCCAGCTCCACGGCCTGCGCTGGACACTGGCCCAGGCGCAAAAATCGCCGCAATACCGCGCGCTCCTTGACGGCTGCGGCGTGGGCCCGCTCGACATCAGGAGCCTCGACGACCTCCGCCGTCTGCCGCTCACCGACGTGGAAGACCTGCGGCGCGGCTATCCCCTGCCGCTCGTCTGCGTGCCCGAGGAACAGATCGCGCGCATCCACGCCTCCAGCGGCACCACGGGCAAGCGCAAGATCCTCGCTTACACGAAGGCCGACACCGAGACCTTCAGCCTCCAGATGGCGCGCTGCTACGAGCTCGCCGGCCTCACCCCGGCCGACCGCATGCAGGTGGCCGTGGGCTACGGCCTCTGGACGGCGGGCGCGGGCTTCCAGCTCGGGAGCGAGCTCTTCGGCATGCTCACCGTGCCGGTGGGGCCGGGGAACCTCGAGATGCACCTCCAGCTCCTCGCCGACATGGGCGCCACCTGCTTCGGGGCAACGGCGTCCATGGCGCTTTTGCTCGCCGAGGAGGCCGAGCGCGCGGGCCTCACGGAAAAGCTCCGCCTGCGCAAGGTCATCTGCGGCGCCGAGACGCGCAGCGAGAAGATGCGCCTTGCCATCGAGGAAAAGCTGGGCCTCGAGGGGAGCTATGACATCGCGGGGATGACGGAAATGTACGGCCCGGGCACGGCCATCGACTGCGACGCGCATGACGGGCTGCACTACTGGGCCGACCTCTTCATCATCGAAGTGCTCGACCCGCAGACCCTCGAGCCCGTGCCCGATGGCGAGGTGGGGGAAATGGTGGTGACGAGCCTTCGCAAGGAGGCCGTGCCGCTCATCCGCTACCGCACGCACGACCTGACGCGGCTCATCCCCGGCGAATGCGCCTGCGGGCTTTCCATGCCGAGGCATGACCGCATCCTCGGCCGCTCGGACGACATGATCATCTACCGCGGGGTGAACATCTACCCCGGGCAGATCATGGATGTCATCGGGGAATTCCCCGAACTCGGCGGCGAGTACCAGATCGAGCTCACGCGCGACGAACGCGGCATCGACCACCTCGCGCTCACCGTGGAGCGGGCGGCCGACGCAACGGCCGGCGGCGACGCGGCGCTGGCCGAGGCCGTGGCCGCGCGCCTGCGGGCGCGCATCCTCGCGCGCATGGACGTGAAAGTGGCTGATTATGCCAGCCTGCCGCGCACCTTCAGCAAGTCGAAGCGCGTGCTGGACAGACGCTACGGGAGCTAGCGGCAGGAGCCCGGGCCCGGGGCCTTGCCTACCGGGCGCCCCCCTCGGCGGGCGCATGGTCGCCGGCAAGGCCGCGCTCGCGGATGAGGGCGGCCGCGCGCTTGGCGAGCGTGCCCACCTCCGGCTTGGAGATCTGGCCGTCCGCGCCCACGCTGACGCCCTTGTGGCGCAGTTTTTCGGTGATGAGCGAGGAGAAGAGCAGCACGGGCAGCTGCTTGAGGATGGAATCGTTCTTGATGCGGCTCGTCAGGTTGAGGCCGTCCATCATGGGCATCTCGATGTCCGAGACCACCACCTGCACGAAGTCGCTCAGGGGCCGGCCCTCCTCCTCCACGCGGCGGCGGAAACTGGTGAGGCAGTCCCAGGCCTCGCGGCCGTTGGTGGTGACGATGACCTTAAAGCCCGCGCGCTCGAGCAGGTCGCGCTGCATCTCGCGCACCAGCGCGGAGTCGTCGGCCACCAGGGCGCGGTAGCCCGTGGTGCCGTCCCAGTCGTCGCCGAGGTCGTCGAGCCGGAGGCTGAGCTTGGGGTTGAGGTTGGCGACGACCTTCTCAAGGTCGAGCAAAAAGATGATACGCCCCTCGAGCTTGACCACGCCCACGATGGTGTTGCTCGACACCGCGGCCATGTAGGGGTTGGGCTGGTCCACCTGCTCCCAGCTGATGCGGTGGATGCGGTTCACGCCCGAGACCATGAAGGCCGTGGTCACGTTGTTGAACTCGGTGACGATGGTCTTGGGCTCTTCGGTGCGCGCGGCCGGCGTCTTGCCGAGCCAGAGGGTGAGGTCGACCAGCGGGATGATGCGCGAGCGCAGGTTGAAGGCGCCGAGCACGCTCTCGTGCTGCACCTCGGGGAGTTCCGTGACCTTGGGCATGCGGATGATCTCCAGCACCTTGGCCACGTTCACGCCGTAATAGCCGCGATAGCTGGCGGCCTGGTCCGCGCCCACGGCCTGCGCCGTGAGGCCCTCCAGCAGGGCGTCGCCCGGCTCAAGCGTCTCGTCCAGGTAAAATTCCACCATTTCCAGCTCATTGGTGCCGGATTCCAGCAGAATATTGGTGATCTCGGCCATGCTGCCTCCGTCCCGTGCTCCCGGGGCGCCCGCTAAAAGGCTAGAGCGACGCCAGCCATTCCTCGGCCGCGTCAATAAGGCTTTTCGGCGTGGATGCGCCAGCCGTTAGACCTGCGCGGGATTTTGTCGCAAATCTTTTGGCAGAAAGCTCCCCGGCGTGCTCCACATGGAAGGTTTCCACCCCGGCCTGCGCCGCCAGCGCGGCAAGCCGCCGGGTATTACCGCTCTCGCGGCCGCCCACCACCACCATTACGTCCACCTGGCCCGCGATCTCGCGCGCCTCTTCCTGGCGCTCGCGCGTGGCGCCGCAGATGGTGTTCAGCACCGTGAGCCCGGGCAGGCGGGCGTGAAGCCAGGCCTCGATGGCCGCGAAGGCGTCGCGGTCCTGCGTGGTCTGCGAGGCGAGCACATGCGGCTCGCCGGCCGCCAGGGGCAGCGCCATGAGTTCGTCGAGGCTGCCGAAGACCCGCGCCTCGCCGGCGGCGTAGGAGAGCAGCCCGCGCACCTCGGGGTGCTCGGCTTCGCCGAAGAGCAGGAGCTGCGCCCCGTCCCGCGTGGCGCGCGCGATGGCAAGCTGCGCGCCCTTGACGCGCGGGCAGGTGGCGTCCTCCACGCTGGCGCCGCTCGCGCGCACGCGCGCTTCCTCCTCCCGGGGAAGGCCGTGGGCGCGGATGAGCACATGGTCGCCGGGCCCGAGCTCGTCCGCGCCCGCCACGCAGGCCACGCCGCGGCCCGCGAAATGCTCGAGCACCTGCGGATTATGGATGATGGGCCCCAAGGTGCAGATGCGCCGGGGCGCGTCCTCGCCCTGCCTTGTCAGCGCGTTTTCGAGGTTTTGCAGGGCAAGGCTCACGCCCATGCAGAAGCCGGCGGTTTTTGCGCGAAGAACGTCCATGCGGGGCTCCGGGCTCGGGTGGCGGGGATGGTCAGGAAAGGCCCTCGCCGTCGAGAAATTCGTCCAGCGCCGTTTCCAGATCCTGCCAATCAGTACAGCGGCACAGGCGTTGGCGCAAGACCCGCACCCCGGGCAAAAACCGCACATAGCGCGGCACAAGGGAGCGCATCTTCCAGAGCGCGCCGTCACCCCACCCGTGCTCGCGCGCGAGCCGCACATGCAGGCTGATCATGGCGCGCAGGGACGCCGCCTCGGGCTGTGCCGGCTCCTCCCCGCGCAGGAGGGCGCGATGCGCCGCGAAGACGGCCGGGTCATGCAGGGCGCCGCGGGCGTACATGAGGCCCGTGGCCCCGGTCTCGGCGAGGCAGCGGACGCCGTCCTCGGCGCTGAAGAGGTCGCCGCTCGCCAGCAGTGGGATGGAGAGGCGCTGCGCGAGGCGGGCGATGGCCTCCCAGTCGGCGCTGCCGCCAAAGCCCTGCCGGGCCGTGCGCGGGTGCAGGGTGAGCCACGCGGCGCCAGCGTCCTCAAGGCGCAGGGCGAGGTCGGGGAGCACGAGGCGGTCGCGGTCGAGCCCGAGGCGCAGCTTGAAGCCCACGCGGCCCGGGGCGGCCCCGATCATGGCCTGGGCGCAGGCGAGCGCCCGTTCCGGGTCGCCCAGAAGGGCCGCGCCCGAGCCCTGGCGCATGACCTTGGGCACCGAGCAGCCCATGTTGCAGTCGAACCAGGCATAACCGGCCCTGCGCAGGGTAAGCACGGCCTCGGCCAGCACTTCCGGCTCGGCCCCGAAGAGCTGAACCACGAGGGGCTGGTCCTCGGGCAGGCTCATGAGCAGTTCGCCGGTGCCCGGGCTTTTGTAGATAAGGCCCTTGGCGCTGACCATCTCGGTCACGCAGACGGCCGCGCCGTAATGGCGGCAGAGGAGCCGGAAGGGAAGGTCGCTGTAGCCGGCGAGCGGCGCGAGCCACGGGGCGTCGGCCGCGAAAGGGAGCGGCGAGGCGGCGCCGGCCGGGGCGGCGGGCAAAAAAAAGCGTTTACGCATGGCCGGCCCGAGCATAGCAGCGGCGGGGGCAGGACGCCACGGCTTTTTTGCCCCCCGGCTTCCCGGGCGTCCGTTTTTTGACCGGCAGGGGAACTTCGTCAGCACTAGACAACAACCTATTTGCATTATTGATATTTTTCAGGATGGCAGGAATTTTGCTGCACCCCGGTGCATCCGGCTCCGGGGCCCCGGAGGCCCGATATCGGCGGTGACGTTTCACCGCAACCTGTGATAAAAGGAAGGCACCATGCAACGCCGCAAGACCCTTTTCCTCAGTTCGCTCTGCCTCGCGGGCGCGGGAAGCGCCCTGCTCCTCGGCCTTTTGTCGGGCTTCGCGCCGCGGGGCGAGGGCTTTGAGATCCGGCGCCGGGCCAGCGCCCAGGTGGTGAGCCTGCAGGCGCAGGATCTGCCCGCGCCCATCTTCCAGGCGGGCGACGGCACGCATGTGTGGGCCGTGCGCCGGCCGGTGCGGGCCGAGGAGTCCGGGCCCGGCGAGGCCACGCTCGCCGCCGCGCGGGCGGTGTGCGGCATGCTCGCGCAGCGCCGCAACGGGGAATTCATCAGCTTCGAGCCCGAGGGCATCCGCCTGAGCATGGCAGGGGCCGCGCCGCTTTTCGGCTTCGAGGGTGAGGCGCCCCGGCCCGCAGCCGAGGCCGGCCTCGCGCCGCTGGTGGCCCTTGACGGCGCCTCGGCGCCGCAGCTCCTCGCCGTGGAGCCCTTCCGCGCCAGCGACGCCCTCGACATGGACGGCCGCCCCCTGCGCTGGCAGGACACCGGCGGCCTCATGGCCGCCTACCGGCCGCTCCCGCCGGCATCCGCGCGCGTGACGGCGCCCGCCGCACCCTCCGTGCTGCCCGCACCCGCGGCGCCCACGCCCCGCGCCTTCGCCTCCGGCGAGGCCCCGGCCAAGGCGCACCGCTATCAGGAACTGGTGGAGAACTTCGCGCGCCGCTACAACCTCAACACCGCGCTCATCTACGCCATCATCCACAGCGAGAGCGACTTTTCGCCCACGCTCGTGAGCGGCAAGTCGGCCATGGGGCTCATGCAGCTTCTGCCGAGCACGGCCAGCGGCGAGGTGCACCGCTTCCTCTACGGCCGGCGCGGCGACATCGGCTTCGACGACCTGCGCGTGCCCGAGATCAACATCCGCTACGGAACGGCCTATCTCCACATCCTGCTCACCCGCTATTTCCAGAACGTGACCGACCCGCTCTCGCGCGAATACTGCACTGTCGCCGCCTACAACATGGGGCCCAACCGCTTCCTGCGCCTCTATGGCGCGACGAGCGAGGAGGCCGTGGCGCGCATCAACGCCATGAGCTCGGACGAGCTTTACGAAGACCTCACGCGGCGGCTGCCCGTGCGCGAGACCCGCGCCTATGTGGCCAAGGTGCGCCGCATGAAGCACCACTACGCCGCGCAGCTCGATTTGCCGGCGAAGCTCAACTGAATCCCCGGGCGCCTCCAAAAGGGCGCCCTTTTCTTTTTCCTCCCGCCGGGTTAGCCTGCCCCATCGCGCATGCACGAGGGGGATGGCGCCATGAAGAGTTCCGGGCTTCTCGCGCTCGCCTGCGGCACCTTTGCCCTGGGCGTCGCCGAATTTTCCATGATGGGCATCCTCTCGCCGCTGGCCCATGACATGGATGTCACCATCCCCCAGGCCGGGGACTTCATTTCCGCCTACGCCCTCGGCGTGAGCCTCGGCGCGCCGTTGCCGCTCTTTTTCCGCAGGCATCCGCTCAAGCACATCCTGCTCGGCCTGTGCTGCCTCATCGTGCTCGGCAACGGCCTCGCCGCCCTGGCACCCGGCTATGTGAGCCTCATCTGCGCGCGCTTTCTCGCCGGGCTGCCCCACGGCGCCTATTTCGGCGTCGGCGCCATCGTGGCCGTGCAGCTCGTGCCGCCGGGCTACAAGGCCACGGCCGTGGCCATCATGGTGACGGGCATGACCGTGGCCAACGTGCTCGGCGTGCCCACCGTCACCTGGCTCACCAATGTCTTTTCCTGGCGGCTCACCTTCGTGCTCGCGGCCCTGTGGGGGGCCATCGCCTTTGCGGGCATCCTCGGCTGCGTGCCCGTGGCCCCGGCGCCCAGGGAGCAGAGCCTGAGGCGGCAGGTGCGCTTTCTCAAGTGGCCCGCGCCGTGGCTCATCTTCGCGGCCACCTTTCTCGGGCAGGGCAGCGTCTATTGCTGGTACAGCTACATGGAGCCCATCCTGCAACAGGTGACCCGCATCCCGGCCGACGACATGAAGTGGGTGATGGTGCTCGCGGGCCTCGGCATGTTCACGGGCGGCCTCCTCTGCGGGCGCCTCGCCGACCGCTTCCGGCCGGCGCTGGTCTCGGCCTGCACGGCCATGAGCATCGTGCCCATTNTGCTCGGCATCTACTTNTNCAGCGCCTNNNCNCCNGTNNCNNTGNCNCTGGTCTTTCTCGGGCACNGCNGCGCTNTTCGGNCTNGGCGGCCCCATGCAGTACCTCATCGTCCGCTATTCGCGCGGCGGCGAGATANTGGGCGGCGCGGGCATCCAGATCGCCTTCAACATGTCNAACGCCTGCTCNGCCTATCTCGGNGGCNNGNTCATCCGCCACGGNTNNGGNCTCGCTCNCCCCGGCGCTGCTCGGCGTGCCCATGGCGCTTGTGTGCGCCGGNGTGCTCGTCTGGTTCTGGCGGCGCTATCCGGGCAAGCCCGGGGATTGAAGACGCCCGGGCANGNCCGGCGAAAAAAATTTGCGCCCCGGGCCTTTTGACGCGCAAATTTGACTGTTCAATCAATCAATTTTGTGCTAGTGCCCTCCTCATTCCCNTGGCCCATTCCCCGGNGCGCTNCCCAGNGGCCGGCGCGTCCGCGCCGGACGGCCTTTAGCTGGACGCTAGGGGGCAAATGGGCTATGCTTTGGCAAAATTTCGGGCACAACCGGCCGTCACGGCGGCAGGCGAAGGAAATTGCCGCGCGCTCCGCAGTGGGGCGCCCGGGGAAGGTTTCGGCAAACCAGCGGCGCGNGAGCGCCAAGGAGGACTCAAGATGGCGAAAATGAAAACCATGGACGGCAATAACGCCACCGCGCATATTGCCTACGCGCTGTCGGAAACGGCGGCCATCTATCCCATCACGCCTTCCTCGGTCATGGGCGAGGTCATGGACGAGCTGGCCGCCCACGGGCAGGTCAACGTCCTCGGCGAGAAGGTCACGGTGCGCGAGATGCAGTCCGAGGCNGGCGCGGCCGGCGCNGTGCACGGCATGCTCGCCGGCGGCAGCCTGACCTCCACCTACACGGCCTCGCAGGGCCTTTTGCTCATGATCCCGAACATGTACAAGATCGCNGGCGAGCTTCTCCCCGGCGTCTTCCATGTGTCGGCGCGCGCGCTGGCGAGCCACGCGCTCTCCATCTTCGGCGACCACCAGGACGTCATGGCCTGCCGCCAGACCGGCTTCAACTTCCTCTGCTCCGCCTCGGTGCAGGANTGCATGGACCTCGCCCTCGTGGCCCATCTTTCGGCCATCGACNCGAGCCTGCCCTTCTGCCACTTCTTTGACGGCTTCCGCACCTCGCACGAAGTGCAGAAGATCGAGGTCATCGACTACAAGGACATCCCNGGCCTCGTGAACTGGGACAAGGTGGCCGAGTTCCGCGCCGCGGCCATGAACCCCGAGCACCCGAGCATCCGCGGCACGGCCCAGAACCCGGACATCTATTTCCAGAACTGCGAGGCCTGCAACCTCTATTATGACGCCGTGCCCGCCATCGTGGCCGAGAACATGAAGAAGGTGGAGTCCATCACCGGGCGCCGCTACCACCTCTTCGACTATGTGGGCCATCCCGAGGCCGACCGCGTGATCATCAGCATGGGCTCGTCCTGTGAGGTCATCGAGGAGACCGTCANCTACCTCAACGAGAAGCTCGGCGAGCGCGTGGGCCTCGTNAAGGTGCGCCTGTTCCGGCCCTTCTCGGCCGAGCANCTGCTCCGCGCCATCCCGGCCAGCGTCACCTGCCTCACCGTGCTCGACCGCACCAAGGAGCGCGGCGCNCAGGGCGAGCCGCTCTATCAGGACGTGTGCACCGCCTTCCTCGAAAAGGGCGAGGCCCCGACCATCGTGGGCGGCCGCTACGGCNTGGGCTCCAAGGACTTCACGCCCGGCATGGCCAAGGCCGTGTTCGACAACATGAAGTCGCTCCAGCCCAAGAACCACTTCACCGTGGGCATCACCGACGACGTGACCAACCTCTCCCTNGAGGTGGACGGGGANNTCGACACCGTGCCCGCCGGNACNGTGCAGTGCAAGTTCTTCGGCTTCGGCTCCGACGGCACNGTGGGCGCCAACAAGCAGGCCGTGAAGATCATCGGCGACAACACGGACCTCTATGCCCAGGCCTATTTCGCCTATGACTCCAAGAAGTCCGGCGGCCTCACGGTCTCGCACCTGCGCTTCGGCAAGAAGCCCATCACCGCCGCCTACCTCATCACCCAGGCCGACTACATCGCCTGCCACAAGCAGGCCTATGTCACCGAGTANGACCTGCTCGAGGGCATCAAGGACGGCGCNACCTTTGTCCTCAACTCCAACTGGACCCTCGAGGACATGGAAAAGCACCTGCCCGCGGCCATGAAGCGCAAGATCGCGCGCAAGAAGCTCAAGTTCTACAACATCGACGCGGTGAAGGTGGCGCAGGAAGTGGGCCTCGGCGGCAGGATCAACATGATCATGCAGACGGTCTTCTTCAAGCTCGCCAACGTCATCCCCTTCGAGCAGGCCGTGGACCTGCTCAAGGCCTCCATCAAGAAGACCTACGGCCTCAAGGGCGACAAGGTCGTNAACATGAACATCGCGGCCGTGGAGAAGAGCGCCGCGGCCCTCGAGGAGATCAAGTATCCCGCCTCCTGGGCCGACACCACCGAGGGCGCGGTGGTCACGCATCCGCATGACGACGAATACGTCCGCGACATCGTGCGGCCCATCCTGGCCCAGCAGGGCGACAAGCTGCCCGTCTCCGCCATGGACCCGGCGGGCTTCATGCCCGTGGGCACGGCGGCCTGCGAAAAGCGCGGCGTGGCCATCAAGATCCCCGAATGGCAGGTGGGCAACTGCATCCAGTGCTTCCAGTGCTCCTTCGTGTGCCCGCATGCGGCCATCCGCCCGGTGCTCGCCACCGAGGAGGAGCTCNNNGGCGCGCCCGNGGGCTTTGTGACCAAGGACGCCATCGGCAAGGACCTCAAGGGCCTCAAGCTGCGCATCCAGGTCTATCCCGAGGACTGCCTCGGCTGCGGCTCCTGCGCCAATGTGTGCCCGGCCAAGGAGAAGGCCCTCGTCATGGAGCCGCTGGCCACCCAGCTCGCCGTGCAGAAGGCCAACCTGGAGTTTGCGGAAGAGCACATCTCCATCAAGGACGACATCCTGCCGCGCGACACGGTCAAGGGCTCGCAGCTCCAGCAGCCCCTGCACGAGTTCTCGGGCGCCTGCGGCGGCTGCGGCGAGACGCCCTATGTCAAGGTGCTCACCCAGCTCTTTGGCGAGCGGATGCTCGTCGCCAACGCCACGGGCTGCTCCTCCATCTGGGGCGCCTCCTCGCCGACCACGCCGTACTGCGCCAACCGCAAGGACGGCTTCGGCCCGGCCTGGGGCAACTCNCTCTTTGAGGACGCGGCCGAATACGGCTACGGCATCGAGGAGGCCTACCTCTCGCGCCGCAACCGCCTCGCCTCCATCGTCAAGGCCGCCCTTGAGGACAAGGCCGCNTCGCCCGAGCTCAAGGAAGCCCTGCAGGGCTGGCTCGACAACANGGACGACGCCGAGGGCTCCCGCAAGTACGGCGAGATGATCATGGGCCGCCTCGACGGCTTCGCGAGCCCNCTGGCCGCGGACCTCTGGGACATGGACGACCTCTACACCAAGAAGAGCGTCTGGATCTTCGGCGGCGACGGCTGGGGCTATGACATCGGCTACGGCGGCCTCGACCATGTGCTCGCCAGCGGCGCGGACATCAACGTGCTGCTCATGGACACCGAGGTGTATTCCAACACCGGCGGCCAGTCCTCCAAGGCCACGCCTCTCGGCGCGGTGGCGCAGTTCGCGGCCGCGGGCAAGCGCACCGGCAAGAAGGACCTCGGCCGCATGGCCATGACCTACGGCTATGTATATGTGGCCTCCATCGCCATGGGCGCCGACATGCAGCAGACCCTCAAGGCCTTCCGCGAGGCCGAAGCCTACAAGGGCCCCTCGCTCATCATCGCCTATGCCCCCTGCATCAACCAGGGCCTCAAGAAGGGCATGGGCATGAGCATGCTCGAAGCCAAGACGGCCGTGCAGATCGGCTACTGGCCGCTCTACCGCTACAATCCCGACCTGGCCGCGGAAAAGAAAAATCCCTTCCAGCTGGACAGCAAGGCGCCCACGGGCGACTTCACGGCCTTCCTGGAAGGCGAAAACCGCTACGCCTCGCTGGACAAGACCCGGCCCGAGATCTCCAAGGAGCTCAAGCAGGATCTCGCCGAGGCCTATGCCCAGCGCTACGCGCTCTACAAGCAGCTGGCCGACCTGCCCTTCCCCGGCACCTGGCCCGGCAAGGAAGAGGCATAAGGCGCAAACTCCTGTCCCCGTTACCGGGGCGCCGCGGCCACAGTGCGGCGCCCCGGGCGGGCAATGCCCCGGAGGAGCGCGGCGAGTACCGCGCCCCTCCGGGGACGCCGGCACAGCACTCCGAAAACCGGGCACGGGCGCGCGAAGCCCCGCGCAGCCGGTTTTCGCGCTTTTGCCCCGGCAGGGTGAGACCCTGGCGGGCCGGGCGGCAGGCGGTTCCGGGCTCTTCACGCTCCCGGCGCGCCCCGTCCGCAAGGAGGTTCCATGAAACACAACGCCCTGTATGTCACCGCCACCGGACCCACCACGGGCAAGAGCGCCATCGCCCTGGGCGCCATGCAGATGCTCACGCGCACCATGCGCAACGTGGCCATCTTCCGCCCCATCATCAACGAGCCGCAACTGGACGACCGCGACCCGGACATCAACCTCATGCTCCAGCACTTCAAGCTGGACATGGACTATCAGGACACCTTCGCCTACACCCACGCCGAGGCCCGCGACATCATCAACCAGGGCTCGCGCAACCTGCTTCTGGAGAACATCATCCAGAAGTTCAAGAAAATTCTGGAATTGCACGATTTCGTGCTCTGCATCGGCACGGACTTCCTCGGGAAAGACCCGGTCTTCGAGTTCGAGCTCAACGCCGAGATCGCGGCCAACCTGGGCGCGCCGGTGATGCTCGTGACAAGCGGCGACAATGTGACGGCCAGGGACATCAGCGACTCCCTGCACCTCACCCTCGAGGCGCTGGAGCCCTACGCCATCGACATCATCGCCACGATCATCAACCGCTCGAGCCTTTCCCAGACCGAGCTGGACGAGCTGCGCAAGAGCCTCGGCAAGGACGACAAGCCCGCCCTGGTCTATGCCGTGCCCAACGACCCCTCGCTCGGCCGCGCCACCATGAACGACGTGAAGAAGGGCCTGGACGCTGAGGTGCTCTTCGGCGGCAACCGCCTGGACGCCCTCGTGGGCGACTACCTCGTGGCGGCCATGCACATCGACAATTTCCTCAACTATATCGAGAAAGACCAGCTCATCATCACCCCCGGCGACCGCACGGACATCCTGCTCGCGGCCATCGCCTCGCGCCTCTCCTCCGCCACGCCGGACATCGCGGGCGTGCTGCTCACGGGCGGGCTCGAGCCCCCTGCCTCGGTGCGCAAGCTCATCGAGGGCTGGAGCGGCGCGCCGCTGCCCATCCTGCTCACCAAGGCGCACACCTACCGCACCATTACGGCCCTGCAGGAGATCTACGGCCTCATCGAGCCGGACGACACGCGCAAGATCAACACCGTGCTCGGCCTCTACGAGCACCATGTCAACGGCAAGGAAATCGCCAACCGTCTGCTCTCCGGCCAGCGCAGCGGCCGCATGACGCCCATGATGTTCGAGTTCGAGCTCATCGAGCGCGCCAAGAGCGACAAGATGCGCATCGTGCTCGCCGAGGGGCTGGACGAGCGCATCCTGCGCGCCACGGACATTCTGCTGCGCCGCGAAGTGGCCGACATCACCCTTCTGGGCGACATCGACGCCATCCACGCCAAGGCGCGGGCCCTGGGCCTCGACGTGGCCGGGGCGCGCCTCATCGACCCGGTGAAGGCCGCCGATTTCGACAAGTACGCCGAAACCTACTACGAGCTGCGCAAGGCCAAGGGCATCACGCCCGAGCAGGCGCGCGACATAATGAGCGACGCCACCTATTACGCCACCATGATGGTCAAGCTCGACGACGCGGACGGCATGGTCTCCGGCGCGGTGAACACCACGGCGCACACCATCCGGCCGGCCTTCGAGTTCATCAAGACCAGGCCCGGCTTCTCGGTGGTCTCGTCCGTGTTCCTCATGTGCCTCAAGGACCGCGTGCTCGTGTTCGGCGACTGCGCGGTGAACCCCAACCCCACGGCGCAGCAGCTCGCCGAGATCGCCATCGCCTCGGCGCATACGGCCAAGGTGTTCGGCATCGACCCGCGCGTGGCCATGCTCTCCTATTCCACGGGCACCTCCGGCAAGGGCGCGGACGTGGACGTGGTGGTGGAAGCCACCAAGATCGCCAAGGAAATGGCCCCGGATCTCGCGCTGGAAGGCCCACTCCAGTATGACGCGGCCATCGACCCCATCGTGGCCAGGACCAAGATGCCCGACAGCCAGGTGGCCGGCCGGGCCACGGTGTTCATCTTCCCGGATCTCAACACCGGCAACAACACCTACAAGGCCGTGCAGCGGGCCGCGCAGGCCATCGCCATCGGCCCGGTGCTCCAGGGCCTCAACAAGCCGGTCAACGACCTCTCGCGCGGCTGCACCGTGCCCGACATCGTGAACACGGTCGCCATCACGGCCGTGCAGGCCGCCGCGGACAAGAAGAACGCCAAGAAATAGCAAACACGCGCATACACCTCCCCGGCCGGGCATGGGGTTCGGCCGGGGCCGCGCTTCTCGCGCACACGTCAAAGGGAGTGAGGGATGAAAGTTCTGGTCATCAATGCTGGTTCTTCCTCGTGCAAGTACCAGCTCCTGGAAATGGACACCAAGACCGTGCTCTGCTCCGGCATCGCCGAGCGCATCGGCCAGCAGAACGGCCGCCTGACGCACAAGATCGCGCCGGGCACCGACCACGAGAAAAAGATCATCCGCGACGAGGACTTTCCCACCCATGTGGAGGCCATGGAGCTCGTCATCGCGCTCCTCACCGACCCGGAAGTGGGCGTCATCAAGGACAAGAGCGAGATCCACGCCATCGGCCACCGCGTGCTCCACGGCGGCGAGGCCATCACCCAGCCGGTGCTCGTGGACCGGCATGTCAAGGATGTCATCAAGGAGTGCTTCCTGCTCGGGCCCCTGCACAACCCGGCCAACCTCATGGGCATCGAGGTGGCGGAAAAGCTCTTCCCGGGCGTGCCCAATGTGGCGGTGTTCGACACGGCCTTCGGCATGGGCATGCCGCCGGACGCCTACATGTACGCGCTGCCCTATGAATATTATGAAGAGCTCCAGCTCCGCCGCTACGGCTTCCACGGCACCTCGCACAAGTACATCGCGCGCAAGACGGCAGAATACCTCGGCAAACCGCTGGACGAGCTCAATTCCGTCACCATGCACCTCGGCAATGGCTCGTCCATGACCTGCGTGAAGCACGGCAAGTGTTATGACACGAGCATGGGACTGACGCCCCTGGAAGGCCTCATCATGGGCACGCGCTGCGGCAGTATCGACCCGGCCATCGTGCCCTTCCTGCAGGAGAAAAAGGGCTTCACCGCGCCGGAAGTGGACACCATCATGAACAAGAAGTCGGGCTTGCTCGGCATCTGCGGCTTCACGGACATGCGCGACGTGCACGCGGAAATCGAGAAGGGCAACGAGCGCGCGAAACTTGCGCTGGAAATGCTCGTGCGCAGCATCCGCAAGATGCTCGGCGCCTATATCTTCCTGCTTGACGGCAAGCCGGACGCCATTGTGTTCACGGCCGGCATCGGCGAGAATGACCCCATCGTGCGCGAAAAGGTGTGCGAAAACCTCGAGAGCGTGGGCATCAAGCTGGACGCGAAAGAGAACGACACCCGCAAGCCCGGCGCCCGCACCATCTCCGCGCCGGAGAGCCGCATCCGCGTCTTGGTCATCCCCACGGATGAGGAGCTGGAGATCGCCGAGGCTACCGTCAAGGTGGTGGAGAAGAAGTAGGGCTGTGCCCGCACGGTAAAAGCTTCAACAGCAATGAAAGAGCGGCGGTTCCCGGTGGTGAGCCGCCGCTTTTTTTCCGCAAACGATTCAGTGCCGCAATGCGCTCTTGCGCGCGCTCTTGGGTGATGTCGTCGAAAGCGCCGTCATCCGCATTTCGTGATCAATGGTCTCTCCGCAACGGTGCTAGGCCGGGCACGCGTCGGGAAACAGCCCATTCAACCCGAGTCCTTCGCGCAAGGTGTCAACGATGGCATTTGTCCGTTCGCGATTATCGTCATCAAGGTATCTGTGCGGCACAGTCTCTGCCAGAAGCTGACCCCTCCCCCAAAAACAGGTCCATTGAAAAGTTAGTGTTCCTGGCATAGGAGCACTGCATGAAACGGAGTCGATTCAGCGAAGAGCAGATCATCGGGATTTTGCGCCAGGCCGAGG